>JAEZZM010000037.1 GCA_023418575.1 Actinomycetes bacterium
TAGGAAAATCCAAAAGTTTAGATTTTCTCAAAATGCTTATCTTTTGGTCTTTGGTTCGGAATAGTGTAGTGCTGGCGGTCTATCTATTGTTTTCGGTTGCTTGCTTCTTTACCGTACATGAGCATTAAGTTTAGGTTTTAAGCCTTATGTTTTGAGTTTTGAGATCTTGAGTGCCTCTCTAGTCGTTTTGACTTGTGGGGGACTTGTGGCAAAGCGCCTATTTTATAAGTATTTTAAAAATTATTCTTGCTTAGCATAGCTTTCTCCTTTAGTGTAGGAAAGAACTATTTATTTCTAATTAAGAGAGGAGCACCAAATGATTACTAAAACAAAATCATTGACGCTGTTACTAGTAAGCTTTGTAATGGCCGCTATGCTGGCCCTAACCGCTTGTGCTTCTCAGACCCATCATAATAATGACGATACAAGCTTTGTTGTTGGTTTTGATCAAAATTTCCCTCCCTTTGGCTTTGTGGGAAATGATGGTGCATATACAGGTTTTGATCTTGAGGTAGCCCAAGAAGTGGCCAAGCGCCAGGGCTGGACCTTTGTAGCTCAGCCCATTAATTGGGATGCAAAGGACGCAGAGATTAACGCTGGCACTATAGATTGCATCTGGAATGGTTTTACCATCCAAGGTAGAGAAGATGCTTATGCTTTTACCAGTCCTTATATGGATAACGCTCAGGTTATTGTGGTAAGAGCAGATAGTGGTATTCAAAGTTTTGCAGATCTTGCTGGTAAAAATGTAGAAACACAGGTTGACTCTGCGGCGCTTCACCTGTTTGAGGGTGAAAATAAAGAGCTTGCCAACAGCTTTAAGCAGCTTACTTTAGTACCAGATTACAATACTGGTTTTCAAGATCTTGCAGCTGGTGCAACTGATGCTTTGGCTATGGACCTTACGGTAGCTAATTACCAAATTAAGGATCGCCCAGAAGATTTTTACATTCTTCCTGAACAGCTTGCAAAAGAGCAGTATGGTGTAGCTTTCAAAAAGGATAATACTGAGCTGCGCGATAAGGTACAGCAAACACTTGAAGAAATGGCAAAAGACGGAAGCTTAGCTGAGATCTCAAGCAAGTACTTTGGCTCTGATGTAACTCGTATCGCCAAATAATAGCGGCTATTAGATAGTCTTTCAGGCAGATCTTTAGATAGATATTCGGGTAAATTATGACAATAACAACACTGGTAAGCATGCTTGCTGATGGCATGCTTACCTCTAGTATTATCTTTGCTCTAACACTTTTGGGATCGCTTCCCTTGGGTCTCCTTGTAGCCTTTGGGCGCATGTCAAAATCTGCACTCGTGCGCGTGCCAGTGCGTATTTATATCTCAATCATGAGAGGCACGCCTTTAATGCTTCAGCTCATGTTTGTCTATTTTGCGCCTTATTACATCTTTGGTATACCGCTGTCTCCCAACTACCGTTTTATTGCTGTGATGATAGCATTCATCATTAACTATGCGGCTTATTTTGCAGAGATATATCGTGGAGGTTTACAGGCGATAAGCCCTGGACAATATGAGGCGGCAGCGGTTTTAGGTTATAGCCGTCTGCAGTGTTTTTGCAAAATAATCTTCCCTCAATTTGTAAAGCACATTCTTCCGCCTGTCACTAATGAGGTTATTACCTTGGTAAAAGATACCTCACTTGCCTTTGTGCTCTCAGTTTCAGAAATGTTTACAGTGGCAAAAGCAATAGCTGCAGCTCAAAAAACTATGACAGCATTTATTGCAGCTGGCGTTTTTTATTATGTGTTCAACGCATTGGTGGCATGGATTATGGAACTTATAGAAAAGCGTCTTGCGTATTTTAGATAAGTTACTAAGAGAAGAAGTTTTGTAAGGTAAAGGATATAAGCGTGCAAAAGCTTAACGAAGAGCTTAATATAGAGCCTAAGCAAGAGCCTAATCAAAAACTTGATGCAAGTAGTAAGTCAAATGGGTTTAAGGATAAAGCAGACCTGCCAGTTTTAGAGATGCAGCATGTTTCTAAGTCCTTTGATGGAACAGTGGTATTACAAGATTTTTCATTGAGCGTTTCAAAAGGTGAAGTAGTCTGTATTTTAGGTCCTTCTGGCTCAGGTAAATCAAGTCTTTTGAGGTGTGCAAGTCTCTTAGATAGATTTGATACAGGACGTCTTGCTTATGGAGAGCTTGAAGCTTGTAGACCCAATGAAAAGGGGCAGGCAGTCTATTGCTCAAAGGAGCAACTTGCCAAAATTGGTAGACGCAGAGGTATGGTATTTCAAGACTTCAATCTTTTTCCTCACTATAATGCTCTACAAAATATCAGCGAGCCTTTAAGAGTAGTACAAAAGTTGAGTAAAGAAGAAGCCCAAGCTAAAGCTTTAGCCTTGCTAGAAAAAATGGATTTAGCAAAACGTAAGGATATTTATCCATACCAGCTATCTGGTGGCCAAAAGCAGCGTGTTGCTATAGCCAGAGCCCTGGCGCTAGATCCTGACATCCTCTTTTTTGATGAGCCAACAAGTGCTCTAGACCCAGAGCTTACTCAAGAGATCTTACAGGTTATGAAGCTTTTAGCAGCAGAAGATATGACCATGGTAATTGTTACTCATGAGATAGACTTTGCTAAAGCTGTTGCTGATAGAGCCCTATTTATGGACAAGGGCCTTGTTGTTGAAGAAGGCTTGGCAAAAGAGCTTATCGAAAACCCAAAGCATAAAAGAACTCAGGCATTCCTAGCGCATATGAGATCATAACTTGCTTTGTACAGCAGTCTGAAATAGTGGGTTTGATACACAGAAACATAGATCAAGAACATAGATCAAGAACATAGATCAAGATAAGTAAGAGTAAAAACTTGGCAGCAAAATGCGGGGGAGCGTGAGAGATAGAATGAAAGAGTTTTTAAGCTGGACAGACGAGCTTACAAAAAAGCCAGCTGTATATCAATTGAATTCAAATCAGCAGCTTTATATAAGAGAAGCTACCCGCTCTGATGCAGCTCAAACCTTAGATTTTATACAGCAGCTGGCCTTATTTGAGAAGGCACCTGATGAGTGTCAGGCAGATCTAGAAGGCATAGAGGCTATGTTTGATCGTCATCTTGCACGTGTGCGCTTTGCCTATCTTATTGACGGTGCTGTTGATGAAGGGCAAGCCCCAGAGAATCTGTCTCTAATGTGTGATGGCGATAAACACTTAGCCAAACCCGTGGGCTTTAGTCTCTTTTTTGAAAAATATACTACTTGGCAGTGTGCACCCAGCATGCATCTAGAAGAGCTCTTTGTGGATGAACTATATAGAGGGCAGGGAATAGGTAAGTTAATCTTGACAGATGTTGCAAAAATCACCGCTGAGCTGGGATATAGCCGTCTAGAATGGGTCTGCTTGGATTGGAATACCAAGGCTCAGGCTTTTTATGAAGAACAAGGAGCGCGAGCTATGAGTGAGTGGATTACCTATAGGCTTGAGGATGAGAGCTTAGATAAATTTAAGTAATTTTAACTAAGGTTTCTTTTGGGATTGATCTTCTCAAAACTTGTATTCCAAGACTTTATATGCGGTTTTATAATACGCTTAAATCAAAAGCAAACTCTCTAATTTAATCTATAACAAAAGATAACAAAGTATAGAACTCAAGATAATCCTTTCTTGGGTTCTTTTTATTTTGACGTTATCCCGATGGCATCTCTAGGATTTATAAAGAAATTTTGAAGACGGCAACATTTTAGAGGGCAAAATTGACACTGTGTTAATGCGCATGATAAAAAATTTCCGGTCGATTAAACAACTGTCAAATCCAGAAGGGATGGTGCAGATCTTGCACGGGAAAGAAACAGCAGGACGTTTTTTACCTGCTAACTCTCAAAGGATGAGGATTTCAACAAAATCCTACATCGTTGGAGCTGCCTTTGGTGTGCTTGTTGGCGGCTCTTTGATGCTGGGGGGGGTTGCTCCTGTACAAGCTGAGGAAGCTGTTACTCAGCCTGATACTAATGCTGAGGCTCCTGCTCAACCTACGGGTACTGATAGGGCTGCTGGTGAAAGAGCTGCCTCAAAGCCAGTTACTCACACTGCTCCTAAACTTACTAAAGAGCAATTTGAAAATCAGTTCCTTGGTCACTATGACGGTAGTGTTTTTGGTCGATACGAGACCAAATCGTACCTCATGGATGAGGAAGAGATGAGACGCCATGTTTTTGTAGAAGCTATTTCTGATGAAGATGATGAGTATAAACAAACCTGGCGTATTACTTATAACGATAAAAACTTCTGGATGGATGATTCGCGCACTCCTTATAATGGAAGCGATTACAATTCAGGTGGTTTCAAGGCTAATCCCTACATCGGTTTAGTAATGTCTGATGACCTTGAGTTAGATGGCGATGTAACCATTAAAGTACATGGTAGAAAAGTTGACTCGAACGAGCCTGATGGAACTGCCTCTACCTATGTGGGTCCACTGGCAACCAGATATAGTCAGGAGTATTGGACTGACCCTGTATACCCAAATGGTGGTAACGCAGGTCGTCTACAAGGCGCCATTCGAATGGATCGTGAGCGTAATCTTACTTTGGGTACCGACAATATTGAAGACCTGAAGTTTGTTCTCAAAGATGACCGTGATAACAACGCATTCTTCCGTTTTGGCTATATTGAAAAAGACAAAGGAACTCGCGGTACTGGAGCTTCTGAGACCTTGTTAAATGATGCGGGTCTTATTTTTTCAACCTATATTTATACCTCCAAAGAATATGACTATAAGGGTACCTGGGTTACCATGGAATTTACCACCAAGCGTGATCCAGGACGTTTTTATGAGGGTGAGCACGCTACCTATGTAGCTGGTTTCTACAATTCATATGACTGGAACGGTAAAGACGTTCGCGTATTCATGAAGCAATTCCTTCATAGTGACGCTAAAGACGTGGACTCAGACGGCGACGGCCTTACTGATCGTCTTGAGTACTTCTTACAGTCTGACCCCAACAATCCTGACACCGACGGTGACGGTAAAAAAGACGGTGACGTGGATAAAAACGGTAACGGAGACGTAAAGAAGTGGGATAAGCCTTTGCTTACCGTATATGACGGAATGTATAAGGTATCCGGTACTGACCCCACCGTTGCTCCTCCAACCCTTCCTGATCGTAAATTCTTTGGTATCCCTGGTGAGATCATTGAAGGTGAGGCTACTCCAAATTCAGTTGTAGCAATTTACCCTTATGCAAATGGTGAGCGTGCTGCAGAGGCAATTGGTGAAGCTATTGCCGATGAAAACGGTCACTACAAGATTGTTATTGGTAAGGTCTTTAAGCGTCGTGCGGATGAAGGTCTTCAAGGCTATAACAAATACAACAACACCATTGTTCTTGATGGTGAAAATGATGAGCCAATTGACGGTAGATTTGTTGCCAAGATGAAAGACCGCAAGCCTGTAATTCCAGAGGGCAGTGAGCTTGAGCTTACCTCATGGTCTGATGGCTTTGATGGTCGCCCGCTCTTCTCGCACCCTGAGCTTGCAATTGAGCGTGGTAAGCTGGTTGACAAAAACGACCCATTTAAAGACTTCGAACTTACTCCAAAAGAGGAAGTTGATGATAAAGATCATCTCACCCCTGATGATAAAGATAATGTAAAAGATAAGATTGTTAATAATGAGGATCTTAAGGACGTTATCAAGGGTGATGATGAGAACACTCGTGGCAACAACATTGTTGTTAAGGACAATGGTGATGTAGAGATTACCCTTAAGGATGATTCTAAGGTTACCATCCCTAGTGACAAAGTTGTTACTGAGAAGGTAGTACCCCATGGTTCTCTTACCTTAACTCCTCAAACTCCTGCTCAAGGTGAGCCCACCAAGCCTGCTGAGGGTACCCCAATTAATATTGGTGGTAAGGTTACTAACAAGACAGAAGATGGCGACCCCATCAAAGAGCGTGATCTCACCGTAGTTATTAAGACCGGCAATGGTCCTGAACAAACCGTTTCTGCTAAGACCGATGAGAGCGGAAACATTGTAAGCAAGGATGGTTCTCCTTTAACCACTCCTGCTGGTAATGTTGGTGAGACCACTACCGTTAAGGTATATGATGGCAGCGCAACTACAGGAGATCCTCTAACTGAGTCTTCGATTATTGCAGGCAAAGATCCTTCTAAGGTAGGCGTTCCTAACATCGAGGAAGGAAACAATCGATCCACAGTTGAGGTAACAGAAGGTCAAGTTCCAGCTGATGGAACTAGCACCCACACCATTACCATTACGCTTAAGGATAAATACGGAGATCCTATCACTGGTGCTAAAGATAAGCTCATTCTTACCAACCAAGATGGAAGCGCAACAGTAGGAGAAGTTGTTGAAGGACAAAACGGAAGCTATACCGTAACAGTAACAGCTACCACTCCAGGAACACCAGAAATTAGTGTTGCCTACAACAACAACGGCTCTAACATCACTCTTCCAGGTTCTCCTGTACATCCTGAGTTTTCTCGTGTGATTCCAGCTGCTCCTCAAAAGCCAGGACTTGAAGCTCCTCAAGAAGGAACAACTACAGTTGTTGTAACTCCTCCAGCAGGTGAAGTTACCACCATTAAGCTTGAGGTTCCTGGAAACCCAGATATTACCCTTACCAACAAAGGCGACGGTACATGGACAGCTGATGGTGGGGCTACAGCCAAGGTTGGTGAGAAAGGAAAGATTAGTGTCACAGTTCCTTCTCCTATCCAGCCAGGAAATGTAACTGCTGAGGCATCTAACGAAGGAGGCACCTCTCCTAAAGAAAGTATTCAGGTAACCCCTGCTCCTGTTGTACCTCACGCAAACCTTACCTTAACTCCTCAAACCCCTGCTCAAGGTGAGCCAGCTAAGCCTGCTGAGGGTACTCCAATTAATATTGGTGGTAAGGTTACTAACAAGACAGAAGATGGCGACCCCCTCAGAGAGCGTGATCTTACCGTAGTTATTAAGACCGGCAATGGTAATGAGATTACTGTTCCTGCTAAAACCGATGAGAACGGAAACATTGTAAGCAAGGATGGATCTCCTTTAACCACTCCTGCTGGTAATGTTGGTGAGACCACTACTGTTAAGGTATATGATGGCACAAGCGCATCTGGTGATCCTTTAACTGAGTCTTCAATTACTGCAGGCAAAGATCCTTCTAAGACCTCAATCCCTAATATTGAGGCTGGAGATCATCAGTCAAATGCAGAAGTAGATGGTGATCCTGTTCCCGCAGATGGAAACACCCCTCATACTGTTACCGTTACCCTGGTAAACAAGTATGGTGATCCTATCACTGGTGCTAAAGACAAGATTCAGCTTACTAGCGATGATAATACTCTTGTGGTGGGAAATCCTGTGGAAGGCCAAAATGGAACTTATACCGTTACCATTACTTCTACAACTCCAGGAACTCCTAATGTAACTGTTAAGTACAAAGATGGGGATACTGAACTCACTATCCCTGGCTCACCTTTGCAACCCGTTTTCTCAAAGGTTGAAACTCCTGCTCCTGCAAAGCCAGTAGTTCCAGAGATTACTGCTCCAACTGAAGGTGATACTGAGCTTAAGCTTAATCCTCCAGCTGAAGATGTAACTAAGATTGAAGCTAAGATCCCAGGAAATGGTACTATCACCATTGAAAAGGGCAAAGATGGTAACTGGTCTGTTCCAGGTAATCCTGAGATTAAGGTAGAAGACAAAGATGGCAAGCTTGTCATCGGTCCTCTCCAGCCTATCAACAAAGGTGAGATCGAAGTTACTGTAGAAAACGGTGACGGCAACAAGTCTGATCCTAAGAAGGTAACAGTTAAGGGCAAAGACGACTCTCAATCTGGCCAGCCTGGCACTGGTACCGGAAATGGTGGCTCACTCAATGGCGGCACATCAGGCTCTGGCCTTGGTGATGATAGCTCATCTAAGTCTAAGCTTGACCACGTTCAGTCAATCAAGGGCAAGACCTTGCCTAAGACTGGCGATAGCTCAAGCACTGGATTAGCCGCAGCCTTGGCTATGCTCTCTGGTATGGTGTTTGCTCTTCGCAAGAAGTTCCTTAAGGATGAGGACTAATCAAAAGCTTTAAGCTTTGATGTAGCATCTAATTATGCCGACTCAAGTACAGTTCTTGGGTCGGCATTTTTTATGTCTTAACTTTTGAAAACCTTGTAGATACTGCCATTAGTAGCTTGATTGATAAGTCAGCTTATCGTGATAAAAAGTCAATAGAAATACCGCTTTGGCTTATCGGCAGTAGATAGAACCAAAGCGGTAATATAGGGCAATCTAATATTGAATAGAGCCTCAGATTAAACTAGATCAGCTCCTTTTTTAATTCTCGTTATAAGCCTTATCTTAGATTCTTAAGCTCTTTTAAGGACTGATCAAACTCCTGGTCTAAAGCCTCATTTTTCTTGTACGTGAGCTTAGAGACTAGAATACAGACAACAAAATTAATTATAAAAGCTGGAAGTATCTCATAAATGTCAAAAATACCGCCGCTCATATTTCCCCAAAGGGCGACAGTGGCAGCACCAGCAATCATACCGCAAGTAGCTCCTGGAACACTGAGCTTTTTCCAATAGAGAGATAAAAGTACTACAGGTCCAAATGAGCCACCAAAACCTGCCCAAGCAAAGGCTACAAGCGCCAAAATGGTGTCACTACGTCCCCAAGCTAAAATGGCTGCAACTATAGAGACTAGGGCAACAGCTATGCGTCCTAATAAAATTCCATCATTGCTTTTGAGCTCTTTTTTATAGAAAACGCGATAAATATCTTCTACCAGGGCAGAAGAAGTTACTAGCAGCTGAGAGGATATGGTTGACATGATGGCAGCTAAAATTGCCGCTAAGATAAAGCCTGCAATTAAGGGATGAAGCAATAGCTGTCCAAGTGATATAAATACAGATTCTTCATTAGGGAGCAGGGCCTTATCGTGCTGATAAACCGCAACGCCAACCAAAGCGGTCATTCCTGCACCCAAAATAGAAAATATCATCCAAGCAATACCAATTCTTCTTGCTTGCTTTGCTTCCTTAATAGAGCGCAGTGCCATAAAACGCACAATAATATGAGGTTGGCCAAAATAACCCAGACCCCAGGCGAGCGCAGAAATTATTCCTATAAGACTGGCGGCCTTGAGTGAGCCATGAGTAGGGGAGAGAATTGTAGGATCTACCGCTTTAATTGCGCTAATAAGCTCAGCAGCCCCGCCAAGATGCATGATTCCCACCAAGGGAACTAAAACAAGGGCAATAAGCATCATTAGGCCTTGAACAACATCGGTCCAAGAAACAGCCAAAAAGCCACCCATAAGAGTATAGACAATTACGATACCAGCAACTATAACCATACCCAAGTGATAATCCATGCCAAAGGACGACTCAAAAAAGGTGCCACCCGAAACCATGCCTGATGAAACATAGAAGGTAAAAAATACTAAAATAATTACACCTGAGACCAGGCGAATTAACTGAGAAGAGTCATGAAGCCTAGAACCCAAGAAAGAGGGAATAGTAATAGAATTTTTGGCAATTTGAGAGTAAGCACGCAGGCGCGGAGCTACTAGTTTCCAGTTAAACCAAGCTCCAATAGTAAGCCCCACGGCAATCCAGGCCTCAATAAGACCACTTAAATAGAGAGCACCAGGTAGACCCATTAACAGCCAGCCAGACATATCTGCAGCGCCTGCAGAAAGGGCAGCCACTATAGGCCCCAGAGTTCTTCCGCCCAACAAGTAGTCGTCTAGGTCATTAGTGCGGTTATAGGCTAGTAGTCCAATTAAAATCATGGCAACCATGTAGATAATCATGGCAATAGCTTGATAGGTAAGATGAGATAACATAAGCATTCCTTTTAATTAATCTAAAGCTGCAAACTTAATCTTTAGTTTTAAGCCTGTAGATCTTATTTTACAGTTTGTTTCTATCCTTATTAAAAGGATTGAGTGCAACAAAATGTGAATTTAAACATGTATTTAAAAATGTAAAAGTGAATCTAGCTCTTACACTTGGTTTTATTGCTTTGTAGAGCTTATAAAACAAGCGTTTAAACCCTTGAACAAAATCTTGAGAGCACTAAAAGCAATACCAATAAACTAGTGAGAAATCTTACGTAACACCCTTGCGGGAACACCTGCAACTATATGATAGGCAGGTACATCTTTAGTTACCACAGCTCCAGCAGCCACAATGGCACCTTTACCAATATGAACTCCTGACATAATAGTGGCATGAGAACCAACCCATACATCTGATTCTAAGACAATGGGCTTTGCTGTGAGTTGTCCTCTATCTTCCGGGGCTTCTCCATGATTGAGTGTTGCAAATACAACTTGGTGTCCGATAAGACAGCGATCTCCTATCCAGATGCCACCCTGATCTTGAAAGCAGCAGCCTGCATTAATAAAAACATCCTCACCAAAATGAAGATTAAGACCACAGTCAATGGTAAGGGGGCTTAATATGGTGAGGGAATTGTTAAGGGGTGTTTCCAGAAAGTTTGCAAGCTCTTCTTGCATCTCTGAGGTGCTAAGCACAGATGAGTTGATCTTTTGACTAAATTGACGAGCCTTCAGTGCATGCTCTTGCATGAAATTCATGGCAGGGCTTTCGGGAAGCAAAAGACCAGATTCCTTCATCAAGGCTCTAAATTTTTCTTTATTCATGAAAGCACCTCCCTTAAAACAGCTTAAGACTCTGTTGTCGAGTTATATGATGGTATCACAAGTTTGTCTTATGAGATAAGAGAAACTGAGTTTGCGGGACAAAGAGCTATGCTATAGTCCAAATAAATCAGCATGTGTGCCGGTGTCGGTCAATGTGAGAGTAAGAACATCATCTTCTAAGATATAAATCAAAAGCCAGTCTGGCTTAATATGACATTCTCTAACATTATTCTTAAATCCCTTTAAAGCGTGATCTTTATATTTGGGATCTAAAGCCATCCCTTGAGCTAGCTGCTCTACTACAGAGTCTAAAAGAGAGAGGTTATAACCACGTTTTTTGATTAATTTATACGCTTTTTTATAACTGGAGGTAAAGCGAACTTTATATTTCATTCTTCTTCCAAAGCTTTTTTAAGAGCTTCCATGCTGTCATAGCTTGGGGCAGTAGGATCTTTGGAAAGCTTTTCAGCTTCTGCAATTGCAGCTAATGTGGCTCTGCTTAAAGGGGTCCTATTAACCTGGAAGGGGAGCCCATCATGTAAAATGCATTGATGCAAGAATATATTCACAGCGGTAGAAAGGTCCAGACCTAATTGATCAAAAAGATCAACAGCTTCCTGTTTTAATTCTGTATCAATTCTGATTTGAGTGGGTGTTGTAGGCATTCTGACACCTCCTTTTTTATGATTCTACTACAAAAGCAATACAATGTAAATCATTCTACTAAATTTTGAGCTTATAGGCTAAATTTTAGCTAGTAAATGATAAACCATAAGATCAAGTCCCTATAAGTCTACCTTAGGCCGCATAAGCCTCTCTTAATCATTTTAATAAAAAAGCGCCCTTATCGGACGCCTTTAAAACTGTTTAGTTAAGAAATCTATGGGAAAACGCATGTCCAAACAAGGAATTCATGCGTGTAATAGTTGGTGGAGACGCGGAGAATCGAACTCCGGTCCATGCTAGAACCTCAAAAGGCATCTCCAGGCTCAGTTGTTACTTAGTTTTCAAACCAAGCTCGCGTAACAACCTGCATACTTGGTTCTAGCGGGTTTAATCTTAGTCAAGCACATACCAGCTACCTTGCTTGAAGCAGACTCCAAAAATGGCGTCTAGTTCTAGGCTGGAGTCGCGCCCAGAAGAGACGTCGCCAGCATTAACTAAGCGGCGAGTGCAAGATTTTTGTTGTCATTTATTTTGACAAGTACCCCTGTTTTACGTGGCGAGGAGACCACGACCTGCTTCCTCTATCAGCACTATCATGTCGAAACCAGTCGTCCCCAGTTGACATATTTTTCAAAGTTCACAACTTGCATGAAGATTTTGCACCATAGGCTTTTATAAACGCCCTACCTTCTTGACAAGTATATTGACTATACCCAAAATTGCAAAATCTGTAAAGTTCAAGGCTTTAAGCATAATACATTCAAAAAGATGGTATAGCATAAGTGTCTTACAGTAGTTACAGTATGATAAAGATTTGTAATAGGTGTCACAATGAGCACATCATTAATATTAGAGGGTGGAGGCTATAGGGGTCAGTTTACCTCTGGAGTCTTAGATATATTTATGGAGCAGGGGCTCTATTTTGATGCCGTGTATGCGGTTTCTGCGGGATCTCTTAATGCTATGGGTTATCTTGCACATCAAATAGGCCGAGCAAACCGTATCAACTTAGCGTTTAGAGATGATAAGCGCTATATGGGCTGGTCTTCTTTTCTTACCAGTGGCTCAATTGTTTCTCCAGAATTTATGTATCAGGTAATTCAAGATGAGATAGATCCCTTTGACTACACTAGCTTTAATTTACAAGCCAAGCGTACAAGCTTTTATTCTGTGGTAAGTGAGATGAGCTTGGGCCAGCCTGAGTATCATAAAATTGAAGTCTTACCTCGTGATATTGACTGGGTAAGAGCCAGTGCCACCTTGCCTGTGGTATCTAAAAAAGTGCAGCTTGAAGGTAAGTATTATTTGGATGGCGGTATTACCGATGCCATTCCCCTCAATAAATCGCTTGCAGACGGTCATACTAAACATGTAGTGGTTTTAACCCAGCACAGGGAGTTTATTAAAAAGCCTTACGCTTATCCCCGTATTTCTCGTCTACGCTATGAGGAGTTCCCCAAGTTTTTGCAGGCCCTTGAGACGCGCCATATTCTTTATAATGATTTGCGCCAAAAAATCTTTAGAATGGAAAAGGCCGATGAACTTGTAGTGGTGTGTCCACCAGTACCGGTCAACATCAAGCAAATAGAGCATGGTGGTCCTCAGCTTTTAGATCTTTATATAAAGGGACGCCATGAGGCAAGCGCTACTCTCGATAAGATACGGTCCTATCTTGGTGAAGAAGCTCATGTATCCAAGAAAAGTTCTTTGCCTCATAATTGTTATGCTAAGTTATGATGTGGCGCTTTGATCGGCAGCTACTCTAGAATAAGAAAGGCTTAGCTATTTTGAATACTCCCATTGGTGTGTTTGACTCTGGTTTAGGCGGGCTTACGGTAGCCTTAGAGTTGGCAAGAGAACTTCCGCAAGAATCCCTTATTTACCTGGGAGATACCGCGCGCTGCCCCTATGGACCTCGTTCTCAACAAGAGATTTCACGCTTTGTTTTAGAGATAGGGCATTGGCTAGAAAAACAAAAAGTAAAGCTTGTGGTAATTGCCTGCAATACCGCTACGGCAGCCGGCCTTAAGCTTGCTCAAAGAAGCTTTAAAGTGCCCGTTGTGGGAGTTGTGCAGCCGGGTGCTCGTGCAGCAATTTATGCTTCACAAAATAGAAAGATAGGCGTTATTGCCACTAAGGGCACGGTTTCTTCCGGGGCCTATCCTCGTGCAATTTTTGAGTTAGATGCGGGAGCCGAGGTCTATTCAAAGGCAGCTCAAGAGTTTGTTGAACTGGTGGAAGAAGGATTTGGTTTAGAAGACGATAAAAGCTTTGCCGCCTTAGAAGCGCAGCTTGATTTTAGTGAACTGCCTGATAAGCGTGCGATAATTGCAAGGCAACTAAGTTCATTTACTGAAAAAGGAATTGATAGCTTAGTTTTAGGTTGTACGCATTTTCCTCTCTTGAGCAAGGAGATTTCGCGTGTTATGGGACCGCAGGTAAGGATCATTTCTTCTGCTAAGGAAACTGCTCGTGAAGTACGTGACATCTTAGAGAGAAGAGGGGCGCTTGCAGACTCAACAGAAAAACCCGGCAGACATGAGATATATACCACTGCTGATAATTTAGAAGATTTTAAGCTGCGGGCTTCCAAGATATTTCCTTATGAAGCAAACTATCGCAAACTAGCCTTAGCTGATCTTCAGCTTAAACAGTAATACGATATCATATAATCAGCAGAAGCATTACCAGCAGGATATGGAAGATACGAGATATAACAGTACGAAAACAGGAATAAGAGCAGCAGTATTAAAAAGATAAGAGATATAAGAGAAAAGAGTGAGAGTTTATTATGCGCAAACGATCTTTTGACAGAGCCTCAGACCAATTGCGTCCTATACATATAGAGCGAGAAGTACTTAAGCATGCTGCTGGTTCTTGTTATATAAGCTATGGTGATACTAAAGTCTTGTGTGCTGCAACAATTAGTCCAACAGTTCCTGCTTGGCTCAAAAATGAGTCGCAGGGATGGATTACTGCAGAATATGCTATGCTCCCAGCCTCTACCAAGCAGCGCAGCAGAAGAGAGATAAATGGTCAAAAGGGGAGAAGTCAAGAGATTCAGCGCCTTATTGGCAGAAGTCTTAGAACGGTTTGCGACCTCAAGCATATGGGCGAGATTACCATAACCTTAGATTGTGATGTTATACAGGCTGACGGTGGAACAAGAACTGCTGCTATTAGCGGGGCATGGGTGGCCTTGCATGATGCTTTAGCTCTGTGGCATGAGGCGGGAAAGATTGCCCGCATTCCTCTTAGAGATCAGCTTGCTGCTGTTTCTGTTGGCATGGTTGGTGGAGAGCTGCTCTTAGATCTCGATTATAGTGAGGACTCCCAAGCTGAAATTGATCTGAATTTAGTAATGATGGGCTCGGGCGAGTTTGTGGAAATCCAGGGAACAGGTGAGCAGCTCAGTTTTTCTCGCCAAAGGCTTAATGAGATGCTTGATTTGGGCGAGAAGGGCTTATCGCACATTTTAGAGGCACAAAAAGCGGCTGTTAACTGGTAAACTTCCCAGTTCAAGCAAGCTTTTGCCCCTTTGTTAAAAGCTCTAGTAAACATCTCAAGCAAACATCTCAAAAAACTTTAGCAAGGATTTCAAGCAAGGATTTCAAGAATGGTGGACGGCGCAATGAAAACTGTAGTTGTTGCAACAGGAAATAAGCATAAACTAGAAGAGATTCAGGCAATTTTGTCTGCTCAGCTGCAGGCTCAGTTTGTGAGTGCCCAGTCTATCTGTGCATATGAGGAACCAGAAGAAGATGGTAAGACCTTTGAAGAGAATGCTCTTATTAAGGCCCGCGCTGCTTATCAGCATTGTGGCGTGCCTGCCATAGCGGATGATTCTGGCCTTGAGCTTGATATCTTAGGGGGAGCACCAGGGGTGTATTCTGCGCGTTATTCTGGAGTTCATGGTGATGATGAGGCTAATAATCGCAAGCTTATTCTTGAGCTAAAAAAGAAGGGCTGTTTTTGTGGCCAGGAAGCGGAGGATCTTGCAGGTATAGAACTTCCAGATGATGTAAATGCTAAGCCTTTGGCACGCTTTGTAAGCGCCATAGCCTATATTGATGCCTCTGGTCGTGAGTGGATTGCGCGTGGCAGCTGCGAAGGTTACATTGTAGAAAAAGCAAGAGGCGAGCAGGGCTTCGGTTATGATCCTCATTTTGTTCCCTTTAAGCAGGCTCAGGAACTAGACTTAGCTTCTTTAGACTTAACTTCTTGCGATAAAAAGGACCAGGTAAAAGAAGGCAAAGCAGAAGCGCTTACTATGGCTCAAATGAGTCCTGAACAGAAAAACAGCATTTCTCATCGCAAGGCGGCTTTGCAAAATCTTTTGCAGATCCTTGCAGAGGGGCAAGTGTCTTAATCTTTCTTTTTATCTTGCTCAGCTAGATTTTCTACTTCTATAACATCAGGATTATCAGATGTGCTTAAATAATCGTAGCGTTTTAATGCATCTGATCTAGATGGGCTACTATTCTTGTGCGCTTTGTTATTATCGCCTGCCTTAGTATTAAAAGCTGCACCAAATATTGACTCAAGGTCACTAAAATCGCCAAACCCACTAACCTTACTAAAGTTACTAAAGTCGCTGGCATTGCCAAAAGCGCTAAAGTCACCCTTTTTGAATTGCTCGTTCATATCCTTAAAAACCTGCGCGCTCTTTTTTGCGCTGAGGGCTGCGGCTATAAGAAGAAGACCCACAAAAATTAAAAAGATTCCAAATACAAACATAAAGAAGATGACACCCAATTGAGTGTTTCCAGAAAGGTAAATACCAGCTATTAAGCACAGTATTGAGGAGATGATTCCAAACATATTGGCCTTTGACTTAGATCTAAACAAAAAGCTGATGATAAGACCTATGCCCCCAATAAAGATCATAAAAAATGAAATCAGGCCAATGACAAAAACGCTGGCTCCCTCTGGTGCAAGCATAATGCAGGCGCCCAAAAGAAGCATGATAATACCTGGAAGAGTTGTGCCACTTAGGCTAAGAGCCTTTTCTTTTTGATAGGCATGAATGCAGGCATAAACACCATTTACGCTGATAAAAGCACCTAACAAAATGAGAAAAAGATGTGCCATATTAACGGGCGCCAAGAGAGCAAAACTGCCCAAAAGCAGACAGGAAATACCCACACAAAGAAGATACTTCCAAGCATTGCCAAATCCCCCAATAATAAGACGCATATCTATTCACCCCGTACAGTAAAGCGTGTCGTTTTATAAGCCTATCTCATACATTACAGTTCATCTGTATCAAGCATGATGGTAAAAGGTCCATCATTAACTAAGCTTATTTGCATATCTGCCCCAAAAACGCCACTTACAACCCTCACGGGCGCATCTGTACAAAGATTAAGCACATCTTCATATAACGCCTTGGCCTTATCGGGCGCACAGGCCTTGGTAAAAGAGGGCCTATTACCTTTTTTACAATCTGCATACAAGGTAAACTGACTGGCGATAAGAACGCTGCCCTTAACATCTTGTACGCTTAGTGAAGTTTTGCCAGCTTCATCAGCAAATATTCTAAGCTTAAAGATCTTATCAAGAAGCTTTTTTGCCTCTTCAATAGAATCTCTTGGCCCTATACCAAGCAAGACAAGAAGACCTTGGTCTATTTCTGCGTGAACTTCTTGGCTAATACTAAGAGAGGCTCTAGTCACGCGTTGAATGAGTGCTTTCATATCTGCCTCCTGAATATTCCTACAAAAAAGCCCTTCATGCCAATAAGCACAAAGGGCAAAAGTCTTACAGATGGTGGACGATCAGGGGTTCGAACCCTGGACCTTGGGATTAAGAGTCCCCTGCTCTGCCAGCTGAGCTAATCGTCCAATAAATAGTGCGTTAGCTATGATACTCCAATCACCAGATAAAGGCAAGAAAAAATTAAGCTTTGTAGAGCCTCTATGAAGCTAACGCTTAAACGGTTGAGCGTCTAATTATGTAGAAAATAGGTATAGTAAAAAGAAGATGTGATTTCATGCAGGTTTTGAAAGGGAGAATTATGGCTTTTACAACGTCTCTGTATGATACACATTGCGCTTTATCTGCGCAGATGGTGGAATACGCTGGTTATCTCATGCCAATTCAGTACGAAGGAATCCAAGCAGAACACAAAGCAGTACGAGAAGCAGCAGGACTTTTTGATGTCTCCCATATGGCGCTTTTTGAACTTAAGGGAAAAGATGCTTTACCCTTCCTAAATTACAGTCTAACTAATGCATTTGACACACTTGCCCCTGGTCGTGTGCGTTATAGCATTATGTGCAATGACAAGGGAGGTGCAATAGATGATCTCCTGGTATATTGCAGAAATCAAGAGCACTACTTAATTGTAGTAAATGCTGCGTGTAGGCAAAAGGATTTCGATCAATTAAAAGCTTTGAGTTCGGGCTATGAGCTAAGTTTAGAAGATCGCTCTGATGGCTGCGCTATTATCGCACTTCAAGGGCCAAAGTCACAAGAAATTATTGAAGGCTTGATTACATCCGAGCTACTTCCTCAAAAGTACTACAGTTTTGTGGAGCTGGATTTTGAGGGTGAGAAGATCATAGTTTCTCGCACAGGTTACACGGGTGAATTTGGCTATGAGTTTTATCTTCCTGCTCAGCTTGCTCCCGTGCTTTGGAATAAGCTTATGGATTTGGGAGCAAAACAGGGGATTAAAGCTTGTGGTTTAGGTGCAAGAGATACCTTGCGTCTTGAGGCGGCTATGCCACTTTATGGTCATGAATTAAGTCTTGACATAAATCCTTTAGAAGCAGGGCTTAATTTTGCGGTAAAGATGGAAAAAGATGACTTTGTAGGTAAGGCTGCCCTGCAAGAATGGCTAGATCTTCCAGATGATAAAAAGCGCTTGCGCTGTGGCGCTGTGCTTGTTTCAAAGGGTATTTTACGTGAGGGAGCAGAGCTATTTGCTGATGAGAGCTTGGAGAAAAAGATAGGCTTTGTCTGCTCTGGAACAAAGGCCCCTTATCTTAATAAATCTGTAGCTATGTTATATGTCGATAAGCCCTATGCGCAAATAGGCAAAGAGCTTTATGCCTTGCAACGCTCAAAAGTATTAAAGCTTGAGCTTGTGGAGCTTCCTTTTTATAAGGCTTAGGTACGAAGTTCAAGCTCACTAAGGCCAAAGCACACTTAAGGCCAGAGCGCATCTAAGGTCAGATCGCGTCTAAGGATCTGGTAAGCCTTAGTTTTGGCAAGATAGACCCGTGACTTCATGCGGCTTAATTGCTTAATTATAAAGATATAACAATGCTGCTCTACAGGAACTAAGGTAGAGCAGTTTTAAAGAAAGGATATAAAGATGAATACGCCAACAGATCGCAAGTACAGCAAGTCTCACGAGTGGATCATGGAGGAGGGGGACCATTATGTTTTAGGTCTCACTGACTTTGCGCAACATAGCATGGGTGAAATTGTTTATGTTGAGCTTCCTGAAGAAGGAGATGAGCTCCATGCGCAAGAGAGTTTTGCTGAGGCAGAATCAGTAAAGGCGGTTTCAGAAATCTTTTCACCCATAGAGGGCAAGGTGCTTGAGCTTAATGAAGCTCTTGAGGATCAACCCGCCCTTATTAATGAGCAGCCCTATGACACTTGGTTAGTAAAAATTGAGGGAACTATTGAAGAAGAGCTTTTAGATGCAGCTCAGTATGATGAATTGTGCGAACAGGAAGGCTAATACCCATGGCACGCTATAGCGCACATACTCCTCAAGAGCTACAAGATATGCTAGGCACACTTGGCCTTAGCAAGCTTGAGGATTTGTATCAAGAGATTCCTGATGAATTAAAACTTCAAGGAGAGCTTAATTTACATCAAGGTTTAAGCTTGCTTGATCTTGAGCAGTTGTTTGACAATCTTGCCTCAGGCAATATGCAGCCCAATATTGTATTAAGAGGAGCTGGGGCATATAAGCACTTTATCCCGCCTCTGTGTAAAACTGTGCCCTCTAAGGAATCTTTCTTAAGCTCATACACGCCATATCAAGCAGAGGCATCTCAAGGTGTGCTGCAAAGCATTTTTGAGTTTCAAACTATGATATGTGAGCTTACCGGCATGGATCTGGCAAATGCTTCTTTGTATGACGGAGCAGAGGCTGCCGCAGAGGCAAGCTCTATGTGTGTAGATAAAAAGCGCAGTAAGACCTTGGTTTCTGCTGGTCTTAACCCCGCTTATATCGAAACCATAAAAACCTATGCTTTTGGTAGAGGTCATGAGCTTGAGCTTATTGATCTTAAGGATGGTCGCACAGATCTAGAGGCTCTAAAGAAGGCTCTAGAAGATCCTCAGGTAGCTTCTGTTATTGTTCAGCAGCCCAATTACTTTGGTCATCTTGAAGAGGCAAAAGAGATTGGCGCTCTTGTTAAAGAAGCTGGCGCAGCATATATTATGTGTGTTAATCCCATTGCTCAAGCTGTGCTTGAGACACCCAAAGATTGCCATGCAGATATATGTGTAGGTGAGGGTCAGCCATTGGGACTGGCTTTAGGTTTTGGTGGCCCATATCTGGGATTTATGTCGTGTAATGAGTCATATTTACGTAAGATACCAGGGCGCATAGTGGGAAAGACCACCGATCTTGATGGAAAAGAAGCCTTTGTTTTGACCTTGCAAGCACGCGAGCAGCATATTAGGCGTGAAAAAGCAGGATCTAACGTATGCACTAATCAGGCCTTGTGTGCACTAACAGCTGCTGTGTATATGGCATCCATGGGTCCACAGGGTATGAAATCTGCTGCTGAGCTTTCTTATTACCGTGCTCATAAGCTTGCACAAAGGCTCTGTAGCTATGAGGGCTTTGAGCTCTTATCCCAAGGAGAGTTCTTCCATGAGTTTCTTACAAGTAAGCCAGAGTTTTATGCTGAATTAGAAGCCTTTTTAGCAGAGCGCAGAATTCTTCCAGGTCTTGCCTTAGACGAGGGAGTCTTGTGGTGTGCTACTGAATGCTTTACTGAGCAACAAGAACAGGAATTCTTTGAAGAGCTTGATGCTTTTTATGCAATGAAAGCTCAAGAACCCCAGTTAGAGGAACTTCTTAAGGCCATGGCCGCACAGGATAATAAGGGGGATCAAGACTAATGAAGCTAATATTTGAAAAAGGTGCACAAGGACGCACTACAGAGTATCTCCCACAACTTGCAAAAGATTGCGAATTTAGCTTACCCAAGCGTTTTGCAAGAAAAGAAGAGCTCAACTTGCCAGAGCTTTCAGAATTAGAACTCAGCCGCCATTATTCAGAGCTTGAGCGCAAGAGCTTTGGTATCAACAACGGTATTTATATGTTGGGCTCTTGTACCATGAAGTACAATCCTCATATTCATGAGCTTATTGCGCGAGACCCTCAGTATGCGGGGCTTCATCCCTTGCAGGATAGTAAAACCTGCCAAGGTGCCCTGGCGGTGCTTGTCCTCTTAGAGCAGTCCTTAAAAGAGGTCTGCGGCATGGACGCGTTTAGTTTTCAAGCTGCTGCAGGCGCTCAGGCTGAGCTAGTAGGCCTTTTGCTCATGAAGGCTTATCACAGGGAGCAAGGCCAAGAACAGCGCTGTGAAATTTTAGTTCCCGATGCAGCTCATGGCACCAATCCTGCTTCTGCAAGTATGGCAGGCTTTAAGGTAAAAAGCATTCCAACTCATGAAAATGGTCAGGTAGATCTTGAGGGTTTGAGGGCCTTGTTGGGCGATAAAACCGCTGGACTTATGCTTACCAACCCCAATACTGAGGGTAAGTTTGAAGGCCAAATTGCTCAAATCACCAGCTTGGTACATGAGGCAGGAGGCCTGTGCTACTATGACGGCGCTAATCTTAATGCCATCATGGGCACGGTTCGCCCTGGTGATATGGGTTTTGATATTGTGCATCTCAATTTACATAAAACATTTTCTACTCCCCACGGTGGCGGTGGACCAGGATCGGGAGCAGTTGGTGTTAAAGCCTTCTTAAAGGACTTTTTACCTGGCAGGGTGGTGCGCAGAGATGGGCAATTCTTAGATTTTGAAAAGCCTGAAAAGAGTATAGGAGAGGTCCATGCCTTTAATGGCAACTTCTTGGTAGTTTTACGCGCACTTGCCTATGCTTTGAGTCTAGGAGCTTCTGGCTTAAAAGAGGCATCCCAAATTGCTGTGCTTAATGCAAACTATATGCAGCACGAGCTCAAAGACTACTTTGATCTTGCTCAAGAGGGTCTTTGCATGCATGAGTTTGTCTTAAGCCTTGCCTCCTTCAAGAAAAAGACGGGAGTAAGTGCTAAGGATGTCTCTAAGGCACTGCTTGACTATGGTATGCATCCACCCACTATGTACTTCCCGCTTACCGTGCCTGAGGCATTGATGATTGAGCCCACCGAGACTGAGCCCAAGGACAGCTTAGATGCTGCTATTAATGCCTTTAAGGAGATTTACGATAAGGCCTTATCGGATCCAGATTATCTCTTGGCAAGCCCTTATAGCTGCTCGGTAAGGCGTCTGGATGAAACAGCTGCAGCTCGTAATCCTCAGCTAAGGTACATACCAGAGTCTAAAACAGAGTAAAAACCTTGTGTTAAGCTGCCCTGCTTAGAGTGGGGCAGCTTTTATTATGAAAGATTAGGAAGATTGAATGAGAGAACTGCCAGCTTTAAAACGTATAAGTTTTTATCGTTCACAAAGCCTGGATGCACATGCTAACCAGGCTCTAGAGGCTTATTTTTTTAACACAGTCCAAGAAGATGAGCTTATAGTGTATCTTTGGCAAAATGATCGTACGGTATTTATTGGCCGTAACCAGGACGCTGCAAAAGAATGCAATCTTGAGGCTATGCAGGAAGATGGTGTGGTTTTGTCGCGCAGGTATTCTGGCGGAGGCGCTGTCTATCATGAGCAGGCAAATCTTAACTTCACCTTCTGTGCTCATGAGGCAAATTATGATCTCGAGCACCAGCTGCTGGTTATTGTAAAGGCCTTGGAGTCACTTGGGCTTAAGGCTGAATATACTGGGCGCAATGACATTGTTATTGATGGGGCAAAGTTTTCTGGTAATGCCTTTTATAAGAAAGATAAACGCAGATTTCATCACGGCACCATTTTGCTTAATGTTAATCCAGAAAACATGCAGCATTATTTAAGGCCTTCAAAGAAAAAGCTGGCAAGCAAGGGTGTTGACTCTGTTCGTGCTCGTGTGCTTAACTTGTGCAGCCTTCTTCCAGAGCTTAATGCAGATATTCTTACTGAGAAACTCAAAGCTGCTACTACAAAGGTCTATGCCTTGGACTTAAAAGAGCTTCACGACTCAGATTTAGACCACAAAGAACTCAAGCGATTAGAAGATGAGTTTTCTGATCATGAATGGTGCTTTGGTAAGGCTGTTGACTGGGATCTAAGCGTTCAAGAGCGCTTCTCATGGGGCGAGATTGAATTGCGCTTTTCAGAAGAGAGCTTTAAGCTTAGAGAGCTTTTAACAGATGCTCTTGAAGAAGAGGGTGTCGATAAGATATATGCCCTCATTAAAGCTTTTGAGTCTAAGGCCGCTAATACGGCGGGCTCTGCAGTAGAGTATCTTAGCGAGCTTGCAGTCTTTATGCTTGAAGAGCTTAAGGCTGAATCTGATCAAGATCCAGAGAATCTGGGGTCAAGGCAAGCGTATGAGCTCGCAGCTTATTTACAAGGGCTTGAGCAAGAGCAGCTTGTATACCGTAATCGCTAATTGTTGTTGAGAACTATACTCCACAGGCTTTGAGAACTGAGTTTCAAACACAGGCTTTAAGCAGAAGCTTCAAGTGGCACAAGCTTCAAGTGCAAGTTTTAAGCGCAGGCTTCAAGCACAAGTTTTAAGCGCAAGTTTTGCTTTGTGGACAGGGGTTCAAAAAAGAGTGAGCACAAGAGCGTGGGCTTGTAGGTCTTGGCTCAAGAGCTCAAAAACATATAAAGGAAATGGGGCTAGCTAGCACAATGGAGAATAGTAAGAACTTTGATGTCATTATCATTGGTGCAGGTCCTGCAGGCTATGAGTGTGCTTTACGTTGCGCAGAGCTGGGCGCTCGGGTGGCAGTGGTAGAAAAAGAGGAGCTGGGTGGCACCTGTCTCAATAGAGGCTGTATTCCAACTAAAAGCCTTTTGCGCTATGCGCATCTTTTAAGTGATTATCAGGAGGCTAAAAAAGAAGGTATCTTTTCTACCGAAGCTGAACTTAGCCTTGAGCAGGAGCCTTTGTATGCAAAAAAGGAAAAAGTAGTAGCTTCATTAAGATCAGGCATTGCCCATCTTTTTAAACACAAAGCTGTTCACTATTTTAATGATGTGGCTCAAATCCAAAGCCCTCAGTCAGTGCGCTTACTTAATAGTCAAGAGG
>JAEZZM010000021.1 GCA_023418575.1 Actinomycetes bacterium
TGTGCTACTCGTTGTGATAAAGCAAAGCGTCTCCTTAATTGGAGTTGCCAGCTTTCAATTGCCCAAGGTGTGCAGCATGCTTTACAGTTTTCAGAAAAGCTTCCTGCAATATTAGAGCAAGAAAAAACACTATAGCGCAAGAACAATCACTATGATGCAAGAACACTATAGCGCAAGAACGCTATAGTGTAAGAAGACTATAGCGCAAGAAAAAACATTTATAGTGCTTGAGAGCGTAGCCTAAGCAACAAAAAAGCTAAAAGCTGCATGTTAAAATAAAGATCCAAAAAGAACTAAGTATCTTACTTATCTAAGGCCCTTTTGGGCCTTTTGCCTGTCTTAGATGAGAGTTAAAACTAATTAAGTAGCTTGCTCGACAATTTTATAGTGAGGGGGAATTATGGGAGGCTCAAGTATGAGCAGACGCTCGTTTGTAAAAACTACGGGCGGACTTGGAGCACTGTGCGCACTTGCAGGTACTGCGGCGGCTGCACAGATCAAGTTTCAAGACACAGCCGTTGCTTTAGCAGAACCAGAAGACAAAATAGTCTGGGGACACTGTAATGTAAACTGCGGCGGACGCTGCGTTTTTCAGTGGCATGTTAAAGACAACAAGATTGCCTATATGGAATCAGATACTACGGGAGAGGCAGATTTTCAGTCACGTGCCTGTCTACGTGGTCGCTCTATGAGACGCTGGATCAACAGCCCTGATCGCTTACTTTATCCAATGAAGCGAGTGGGTAAACGCGGCGAAGGTAAATTTGAGCGTATTTCTTGGGATGAGGCAATTCAAACTATTGCCGATAAGCTCAAGTACACCATTGAAACCTATGGTAATGATGCCATCTTTTTAACCTATGCAACCGGCATGTATGCCTCAACAGGCAATCCATCTCAGCGCCTTTTAAATACCTTAGGCGGCTGCCTTGGTCGTTATGGTGATTATTCTACAGGTATGATGCAAGAAGCCATTAAATTCTTTTATGGCGAAGATGCAAATCCCTATGATAATGTTTTTGCAAGCTCTTATTCTGAAGCTCAAGAACATGCAGATTTGGTAATTCAGTTTGGTAACAGCCCTGCAGAAACCCGCATGGGTGGCGCCAATGCTGTTTGGGACTATGCCCTCATGAGAGAGGCTGGACCAGAAATTATCAATATTGACTATCGCATGAGTGAGACCTCTTCTGGAAATGCTGATGAATGGATAGCCATTAGACCAGGAACTGATGCTGCCTTAGCCTCTGCCATCGCTTATGAATTAATAACAAAAGACCAGGTAGACATTGAGTTTTTGCATAAGTATTGCCTGGGTTATGACGAAGAAAGCCTACCTGCCAGCGCTAAGGGTAAAAATCTGTCTTACAAAGATTATATTTTGGGTAGCGGTTATGACAAAGTAGCTAAGACTCCAGAGTGGGCCGCTCAGATTACTCAAATCCCAGCAGATAAGATTAGAGAGCTTGCCGATAAGATCGCACAGTCAAAAGCCTTATTTGTAAACCAGGGCTGGGGACCTCAGCGCCGTCATAATGGTGAGCTCACCACCCTTGCCATCTGTATGATTCCAGTTTTGCGCGGTATGATCGGCAAAGCAGGAACCAATACGGGTCTTAGAGAGGCAGAGCCAGGAATTGCTCCTGTGGGAAATATTCCTGCAGGTAAAAATCCAGTGCAAGCCTCCATCAATGTATACCAGTGGCTTAACGCAGTAGACCACGGAACTGAGATGACCGCAACTAATGCGGGGGTTCGTGGAGCAGATAAACTCAAGAATAATATTAAGTTTATCTGGAACTATGCTGGTAATTGTTTAACCAATCAGCATGCTGATATTAACAAGGTGCATGAGATCTTGTCAGATGAAAGCAAATGCGAGTTCATTTTGGTTTGGGATACTGTTATGACAGACAGCGCTCGTTATGCAGATATTTTGCTGCCAGATGCTATGCGTTCTGAGCAACTGAGCATGTCTACTAATGGTTATTCAGAATATTATTACGGCTTAATGGTGGGTGGTCCTGCTCAAGAAGCTCCTGGTGAGTGCCGCTGCTCGTATGATGTTATGGCAGAGATTGCTGACAAGTTTGGCAAGAAAGAGGCCTTTACTGAAGGCAGAACTCATGATGAATGGGTGCGCTTCTTATATGAACAGGGACGTGCAGCTGATCCCGAGCTTCCCACTTGGGAAAAGATGCTTGAACAGGGCGTTTATAAGAAGAAGATGGCTCCAGCTATTGGACTTAAGGACTTTGTAGCTAATCCCGCTTTGCATCCGCTTAAAACACCATCAGGAAAGATTGAAATTTATTCAGAGCGTCTGGCTCAACTTGCTTCGTCTTGGGAGCTTGAAGAAGATGAGCTTATCTCACCAATTCCAGTCTTTACCCCAGGTTATCAGGGCTATGGTTCAGTAAATGAAGAGTATCCACTGTATTGCGCAGGTTTTCATCATAAGAGCCGCACACACTCAAGCTATGGCTTTATACAAGAGCTTGAGCAGGCTTGCCGTCAGCAGATGTGGATCAATCCCTTAGATGCCGAGCAGCGCAATATTAAAACAGGCGATATCTGCTCAGTTAAAAGTCCAGCAGGCGAAATAAGGATTGAGGCACGCGTTACTCCTCGTATTATCCCTGGTACCATCGGTATTCCACAGGGTGCGTGGCACAAGGCTGAAATGTTTGGCGATAAGGTAGATCATGGTGCCTGCGTTAACACCCTTACTACTTACAAACCCTCAGCCTTAGCTAAGGGCAATGGTTCGGGCCACGCTATTATCGCCCAAGTTAGCAAGGCATAAAGGAGGGGAGTAGCATGAGTATCTATTCATTTTATTTTGATGCATCGCGCTGCACAGGTTGTAAAACCTGTGAGTTAGCCTGCAAAGATTATAAAGACTTACCAGTATCTTATGGATATCGTCGCATTTACGACTATGAAGGCGGAACTTGGGATGTGGCACAAGATGGTACGGTAAGGCAGGATGTTTTTTCCTATCACATGTCAATTTCTTGCAATCACTGTGATGATCCTGCTTGTACGAAGGCTTGTCCAACTCAAGCTATGCACAAGGATAAGGAATCAGAACTTATTTTGGTTGATGAAAGCCGCTGCATTGGCTGTGGTTACTGTGAGCTTGCCTGTCCTTATGACGCGCCTCGCGTTGATAAGAAAAAAGGACACTCTGTTAAGTGTAACGCTTGCAAAGAGCGCCTTGATGAGGGTAAACAGCCCATTTGCGTAGAGGCCTGTCCTTTGCGTGCTCTAGATTTTGGTCCTATGGAAGAGATAGAAGAACGCTATGGTGAGGATGCACAAATTCCAGATTTTGCACCTCTTCCAGAATTTAAATACACAACGCCTTCGCTTTTTGTAAAGCCCTGTGCTTCTATTAAAGCTTCGGGCGATACCTCTGGTCATGTTGCTAATAGTAAGGAGGTTCATTAATGCAGCGCGCCCTTCATGAGCTTCCTTTAGCTCTGTTTACCACGATTTCATCTATTTCTGCTGGAACATTTATCTGCCTTGCCTTGGCAGCTCTTCTACTTGGCGCTTTACCCACAGCTTTGCAAAAGCGTCTTGATAAATTAACTGTGGTGGCTGTGGTATTGGTGATGCTGGGCTTTGTATCTTCAGTCTTTCACCTTACCAATCCTTTTCACGGGATTTATGTTTTCTCACATTTAGGCACCTCACCATTATCAAATGAGCTCTTTGTTGCAGGTATTTTTACGGCATGTATGATGGTCTTTGTAGTTCTGGCGCTCTTGTCAAAACTCAATCATAAGGCTCGTATAGTTCTTGCTAGTATTACCGCTCTTGCAGCCTTAGTTTTTGCAGCTTTTATCGGAAAAGCCTATATGATGCCTACTATCACCACATGGAATACTAATGCTATGGTCGTTGCTCTTGTGGGATATTGTTTGATGGGTGGCATTCTTTTGGTGACTGCTCTCATGGGCTTTGCTGGTGTATTTTCTGATAAAGAGCTTGTAGCTTCATCTAAGCTTAAGCGCTTTGGTTTGGTAGCGCTTGTTCTTTTGGTCTTAGGTTTGGTGTTAAGCCTTTATGGAACATGGTCGCAATATAGCCTAGCTGCTCATACCGTAACACCTTTTGTCAATGGAGCAGATTATACTGCAGAGGTATCAAGCTTCTTTATAAGCTTTGTAGTTTTAAGTATTGTGGCAGCTCTTGTGGGAGTTTTTGCTCTTCTTAGTCAAAAGAAGCCAGCTCTTTTTGCCACTTTAGCTGTGATCTTATTCTATCTTGCGGTATTTTGTGCCCGTATTGTTTTTTATGCAACTGAGATTTCGGTTGGTGTGTAAGGTATAACTTAAACGGCTCTTAAGTTCAGCACCTAAGCTGAGCACATGTATTCTACGCTCTGGCTTGTAGTCTTTTGCGGCTAGCTTATTTGCTCTTGATGAAAAGGAAACTGAGATGACACAGGGGGCTTTTGATTCTAAATTGAAGTGGGCAAAACAAGATCTTGAAGACTTTATCTTGTTTGCTCAGAGTCTGGGCCCTCTGTTTTGCTCAGACCCAAACTTGGATAAGGATGTCATTAAGGTCTACGAGTTCTTTGAACAAAGTGATCCAGAATTTTTTTTAGAGCAGTGGCCCTATATAAAGGATTTGGATGAGTTAGGCTATGAAGAGTTCAAACTGGCCTCTCAGCAAATTTGTGGATCGAATGCTCATATTGATGTAAAGCTTGTTGATGAGTTTAGGCGTTTGTTTGTGGGTCCTGGCCATGTCTGCGCCTCTCCCTTTGGCTCGGTCTATACTGATCACGAAGGAGTTTTATTTGGAGAAAGCTGCCTAGAATATCGCAGCTTTTTAAGAGCTTGTGGTTTATCGCTCAGCTTAAAAGATGCCATTCCTGAAGACCATATAGGTTTCATGTTGATAACAGCTGCTCATTTAGCTCAAAAGGATCGCTCATTAGAATTGAGGGACTTGCTTGAACAGCATCTTTTGCCTTGGGCATATCATTATCTTGAGATGCTTTATAAAGAAGCTCAACATCCTTTTTACCAAGCTTTAGCGCAAATAAGCCGGCTTTCCTTACGGGGAGTTCAAAAGCGGCATAATTTAGAGCCGCTAAAAAGAGAACTTTTCAGATAAATCCGTGGGAGCACCCACCAAGATCATCTTGCTGGATCACGCATGAAGATCACCCAGCACTTACCAGAGCTGGGTGATTTCTTTTGCCTTGCAACTAAAAATGATTCTTCCTTCTCTAAAGGAATATAAGACTTCTGCTCGTTTATTTAGTGCTTCATACCAGTTAGAAGCATTAAGAACTATAAAGTTGGCCGTCTTGCCTTCGGCTATACCGTAGTGATCTTGAATATTTAGACAGCGTGCAGCGTTATGACTGACTAATTTATACGAATCCATGATCTGCTCGTAGCCCAAAAGCTGGCCTACGTGAAGTCCCATGTGGCATACGTCCATGGGGTTTCCCATACCCAAAGGATACCAAGGATCTTGAATATCATCATGTCCAAATGCCAGGTTTATGCCTGCAGCTAGAAGTTCTTTAGCTCGAGTCATGCCGCGGCGTTTGGGGTAGCTATCAAAACGACCCTGAAGATGTATATTTACCAGAGGATTGGCAATAAAGTTTATTTCTGAGCGTTTTAAGAGTCTAAACAGTTTAGAACAATAAGCATTATTGTATGAGTGCATAGCAGTGGTGTGGCTAGCAGTTACACGCTCTTTCAAACCTGTCTCCAAGGCTCTACATGCTAAGGTTTCCAGTCCTCTAGAAGCCTCATCATCTATTTCATCACAGTGGACATCTATTAGGCAGTCATATTTTTGTGCCAGCTCAAAAATATAATTGAGAGACTCCACAGAATATTCTCGCGTGTATTCATAATGGGGGATGGCACCCACCGCATCAAAACCAAGCTTTAAAGCCTGTTCTACCAGTTCTTTGCCTTTGGGAAAACTCAAGATTCCTTCTTGAGGAAAAGCTACAAGTTGTAGCTCTATATAGTCTTTTACCTCGTCTTTTACCTCTAACAATGCTTCTGCTGCTAAGAGTGTAGGGTCAGTACAATCCACGTGTGAGCGAACATATTGTACACCGTGTTGGCTCATTAACTTGAGAGCAGAAATTGCCTCTTTCTTAAGAGCTTCTTTATCTAACATAGCCTTGCGCTCAGACCAGATTTCTATGCCTTCAAAGAGTGTACCAGAGCGATTATACCGTGGCTTACCAGCACTTAGTGCAGAGTCAAGGTGTATGTGACTTTCTACAAAAGGGCTCATAAGCAAGGCTCCCTTAAGATCTAAGATTTCCTCGCCCTCATAAGCATCTAAATGAGGTGCAATCTGCTCAAAGCAGCCTTTGCTAATTCGTATGTCAAAGTACTCTGAGTTATTTTCTATGCAAGCATGTTTTATAAGCATGATTTATCCTATCTTTACTGATCTGCGCTGCCCTTAACGTTATTACTCTGTTTTTGTGTACGTATGTATTTCTGATAACGACTAGTTGGTTTCTCAGGGATGGTCATACTTAAAAGACCTGCATCTAAAAGAGGTTGCAGGTAGAGATTGCGGAAGTTTTTACTATCAGTAAGGCCCAAGAAAGTCATCATATCTTTCTTGTTTTGAGCTTCAGAACAAAATTCTAGAAGGGTTCGTCTACTTTCTAAAATGTCTTGTGGGGTATCTTGAGGGGTATCTTGTGGGGTATCTTGAGGGGTGTCTTGTACGGTATCTTGTGCGGTGTAATGCAGGTTTTTACGATATAGGTTCAAGCGAAACATTCCATCAAGAGCGATAAGCTCAGGCTCTCTTAAGCCATAAGCTTTGCATTCTTCAAACATACGAGGAATACCGGTACCCCATGATTCGATAAGACCCAGATAAGCAAAGGCATGGGCAATTCCACGATTTTGCACACACGAGAAGCCTTGTTTCATTTTTTCAACACTGATCTGTCTTGAAATCATTCCTGGAGAGGTGACTTCCAAACGATTATCATAAAGTGCCACCTGTACATATGAAGGCTGCAGATAAGAACGATGACACACAGCATTTGTAATGGCTTCGCGAATAGTGCGCAGTGGAAACTCATATACGTCCCGCCGAGTAGTTCCTTCAATGACAGCGCCCATGCGAATCATGCGCAGTACGAAGTCATAGGCATCATCAATTTGTTTATATAAGGGCCCATCATAGAACTTGCGATCAACAAAGATAGATCTGCTTGAGTCCTTGAATACTCCGCATTGAATGCCGCTGAAAATTTGGGGAGAGGATTGACCCGACAAAAGTTTGTATGCATAGGTTGGAGCCCAATGCCCCTTTTCTTCCACCAAAATACCCCAAGATAACAGCTGGTTAGGTGTGAGTTTGCGGATCTGTTTTCCTGAATCTATCTCGTTTGCACGTGCCCTGGCATAGGCTGTCATCTCTTCACAAAGTACTTCTGCCTCTGCCTGATCTACTATCTGATCGTGCAGTACAAGACTGTCTAAACTGCGTGCAGATCCCTCTAATATCAGTTCTTGTAAGGTTGCTCGTTCTACACCTCTTGTAGTGGCTGCAGAGCGAATAAAGGTGCCATTTTCTATTCCAAGTGACTTTATATAGTAGGGACGCAGCATACCAGCTTTGATGTGAACAGCGATGATAGTTTTACCGTCAACTTGCTGCAATTCAATTTCAGGAATGATAGTAGGTTCACAGCTGTCGCTAATAGCATTAGTAATAGCATCCATCTCCTCAAAGACACGCTTGGGATCAACGCCTACAATCTCATTACTTTGATTATCAACACCAAAGACTAAGACTCCGCCCTTACCATTAGCAAAAGCAACTACCGTCTTTAAATATTTTTTACTATCTGTTGGTCGTTCGCGTTTGTACTCAATACAATCGGATTCACCCTGAAAAATATCCTTCACTGTTGTGTCACCCCCTTATTTTTTATCGTTTCGCACTAGTTCACAAATATCACTTATCTCACAGTTCAGGTAATCACAAATCTTTATGAGTGCAGCGGTGTTGACGTTCTCTCCGTTTTTCAGGCGTGTCATAGTTGAAGCACTGATACCAGCTTCTTCACGGAGTTGATATCTGCTTTTATCAAGGTCAATTAAGAGTTTCCAGAGTTTTTTATAACTAAGATGGCTCATACTATCCCCTCGCGTTCCTGCTAGTTTGAAAAAGATTGATCTTATTACTCAAAAATATTTAATAATAACTGGGGGCAGATATAATCTACAACTATTGTAGCTTATAAATCGTCCATATTAAAGGATTCTTGTCCATATAAAGACTGTGTTTAATCTGTTTTTCAGCTTCAAAGTATATTGGGCGGTGTTGTAGCTGCTCTGTTCACATATCAAAAATTACGAGCTTTTCATCAGGAGAGCTCTCTTAAGTTCTTGGCGCTATCTCCCGCTACTATAACTTGCATCCTAACCACCTTTGACCTTATCGCCCTTATCCTCATTGCACAGGACATCTAAGATCAAAAAGCATAAAGCTGCACAGATAAGAGAGTTAAGAGGGGTTATACCAAAGCTTATAAGATTTCCTCCCAAAATTCCTGCCAGCAATCCAGCAAGAGCAGGAATCTTTACAGCCAAAAGTCCCTTTCTGTTAAAGCTGTAGCTCTTTTTATGTCGAGCAAAATGCAGGATGATAATAATTCCAATGGGAGGGATCATACTTCCTAAAAGGCTTAGGTAGTCAACAAAATTATGATACAAATAGAGCGATAAAAAAGTACCGCAAATACCTGCTAGTACAGTGCAAATCTTAGGTGAAGTCTTGCTTATATGGGCAAAGCCCAAACCGCAGGTATAAAGAGCGTTATTGTTGGTAGACCAAATATTGAGACCAAGCGTCAAAATAGCAGGAATAATGAGTCCTTGAATAATCAAGACATTAAAAATATCAGCTTCTCCATAACTAGCTGCTCCAATGGCACCAAAGCTAAACATGATGATATTTCCGATAAAAAAGGCAAGAATTGTAGCGCTAACAGCAATTTTTGGGCTTTTGCCAAAGCGGGCAAAGTTGGGAGTGGCGCTACCGCCAGAAATGAAGTTTCCAATGACTAAACTTAGCGCTGCTGCCATGCTCATACTTTGGCTTGAGTTAGCAAAAAGTCCCGAAAATCCTCCCACCTCATGGATGGAGATGCCGTTTGATATCAAACCCAAAATCAAAATAAGGGGAACTGCAATGGTGCCAAAAATAGCAAGTGCCCTAATACCCATGGCGGCAGTTGCGGTCATGGCAATACCAATAATAATTACCAAAATCCACTGCGTGGGAAGACCCATTATGGCGGCAGGCAAATATGAGCTTAAAGGGAGAGCTAACATGGCAACACCAACGCCAAACCAGCCCATTTGAGTCAAAGAGATAAGAGCACTTACCGCATATGAGCCGTAGCGACCAAAACTGTGTTGAGCCAAAAGATCCAGGTTAAGAGCTGTCTTTTGAGAAATATAAGCTAAAAGACCTGTATAAAATGCAAGAAAGAGATTACCTAAAATAATGGCAAGAATAAAAGAAGAGGCCGATAAGCCCAAAGCCAGTTTGCCTCCCGCAATCATAGAGGGCGAGAAAAAGGTGAAACCCACCATAACAAAGGCTATACGCCAAAAACCCTGCTTGGCATAAGATGAAACCGGTGCGTGCGCAAACTCGCTATCACGTTCTTGTGTCATAACTTTCGCCTCCCTGGACGTAATTAAGTTGGACATAAAGACAGTAGGATAGAACTTATATTCATTTGTAGCGCTCATCTAAAGCTTTACCTAGTATAGCAGCTCTTATGATTCATACAAGGCTAATCCAAAATCTTTGCCAAGCTTAGGCTGTATAGCCTTGCATTTTCCGATAAAAACGGAGTCCTTAAACATAGCTCGTATTTCTGCGTAGAGCTTGGATTTATTCCAGTATTTATCAACAGCAAGCAGCATTTCAAATTGAGCCAGCTTTATAAAACGCAGCTCAGGATATATTGAAGCTTGCTGTTCGCTGCAAAAACAAAAACTGGAAGCTTTGAGCGCAACCCGTGCACTGGCTTGTTGCTCATCTAAGTATACCTGCTGATAAAAGGGGATATGTTTACTTGATGCTTCCTGATTTAAAAGAATCTCATCTAATAAAAGCCGCCCCTCGCAACCGGGTTTTTGGTTAAAAAGCATAAAAGATGAGCTCAGGAGTTTACTCAGTTTATATTCAGACGGATTTATGAGCCTATCCTTATCGTTTATGAGAAGACCATAATTAATATCAGCAAGCTTAAAAACAATAAATCCTGGTCTTGGAAGCATAGTTCGTATAAAGCTAGAGCTGCTGAGCTTGCTTTGTTTTAAATGAGAGGAGACGGCAAGTTGAAGCTCCCCCTGATAAAGTGCCTGCAAGCTTTCCGTGCTTGTGAAGTAGTAACGTTGGTGTTGTAGCTGATTAGAAAAAAGATGATCAGAGATGGCAGAGCAAAAAGGACTTTGCCCGCCGATAAAACAAGGACTTTTGTCTTGGGGGGCTTCTTTTATATAGGGACTTTTTTGGTTAAGCTTCTTTTCTTTTTGCTTTTGAATGTAAGCTTCAATATCTTGGGTGCTAAAACGCATCTTTTTGCCAATAGTATAGTGTTGTAGTTTACCAGCATGGGCAAGACGATAAACAGCATGTTTGCTTATTCCCAAGAGGTCTGCGGTTTGCTGAGCTGATAGTTCTTGTTGTGCGGACATCATCATCTTTGTGTAAGTTTCTTCTCTAGGATAGTTATTCATATCTGTTAGCTGGACTTCGCTTCTGTGACCTATTTGCAAAAGATCACTTAGTTGAGGTCTCAAAGATAGCTTCATCTGCAACAAAATATAACATAATATAACAAAACATAACAAAAACTCTTAATTTTTAGAATATATTTCTTTGTGTTGCCTTAGCGGTCTTATCCTTATATCAACAAAGTTAAGCTTTAGGATGCACCTTAGAATCTAGTGCGTTAGAATCTAGCAGCTTGAACTGAGATTTTTAATTGAGCTAGATTTGTTTTGAGAGAGGTTTTAAATATGAAAATTTCAGCACGCAATCAGTTTGAAGCTGAGGTAGTTTCTATTAAAGAAGGCGCTGTAAATGCAGTAGTAAGCCTTTCTTTGGGTGAGGATAAGATCACTTCCTCAATTACCATGGAGGCTGTTCAAGATCTTGGACTTGAAGCTGGTAAGAAGGCCTATGCTGTAATTAAGGCAAGCAACGTTATGGTTGCTAAGGCTGATTCTCCTTTAACTGGTCTTTCTGCACGCAACCAGCTCTGCGGCACCCTTACTCTTGTTAAAGAGGGCGCTGTTAATGGCCACGTAAGCATCAAGCTTGCTGGCGGTCAGGTAGTAAGCTCTTCTATTACCAATGAGGCTATTGAAGAGCTTGGTCTTAAAGAGGGCGACAAGGCTCTGGCTATTATCAAGTCTACCGATGTTATGGTAGCAGTTGATTAGGTGTTAAAAACTCTCATCAGGTCTGAGTGTTTTTAATATATGGAGGGGTGGCCTCACTGCTTGCGGTGGGGTCACTTTTTTGTGCTAAAAGCCCCACGCTAAGAGTTTCAAGAATACAGTTTTTCTTCTACAAACCAAGCTGGATCTTCATAAAAAAGGTAGGCGGTGTTGTTCCCAATTTGGCATAAATAGCGCATGCCCACCCCTCCAGCTTTAGTTGAGGCAGCACGCCGAGACTCTAAGATACGATCAATGTTATAGTGCTTGCCATCAGTCCAAGTAATATAAAGCGGGCGCAGTATACCCTCTGTACTAAACCTTGCAGTTACTTCTACATAACGTTTTTTTCTGGCAATCTCTTGCATATATCTAACATCCGATCCTTTGCGTCCTTTTAGTTCTCTAACTTAGTTTAGTAAGATGCTGTGACATAAACTTAGAAAAGCTAGGAGCAAAAATACCCCACAGGATGCACCACATTGCTGTCTTTAATATCTATATGTGCCAAATCTGGGTCTACAAGTTCTGCTCCATAAACTATTGATTTATTGCCAAAACGTCTACGCAGATCATCTATAGCGCTATCTAGCTTGCGACGTTTATCACGCAGGAGCTCTGTATTAAAGATATCTAGCTGAGTTAGGGCTTGGGGGAAATCCAAGGCTGAGGCTTGAACACCCAGGGAGCGCAAAGGATGACTCCCATCCATAGGTTCATGCTCTTTAAGGAGTAGCCAGGCTTCTTTCATGATTTCAGAGCTAATATTAGTAGAGCGTTTGAGCTGTCTCTGCCTTGAATAAGAGCTCAGTGTTTCTGAAGATCTACAATGAATGCAAATGCAAGAGCTTTCAAGTTTAAGTTCTCGCAGACGTTGGGCAACAGATTCACAGAGCAAAAAGAGTAAGGCTTTAGTGTCTTCCTGGTATAAGAGATCATGGGGAGCAGTAAGAGCATTGCCTACACTTTTAATTTGATAATGAACAGATCCTATACGGGGATCAAAATCCATAACAGGGCTGTAATCTAGTCCTCGGGCAAAGTTTTGAATAGTAAGCCCCATGCAGCCTAAACGCATGCTAAGAACTGCGCTATCCGCGCAAGCAAGTTGACCTATGGTAGTTATTCCATAGGCTAAGAGCTTTTTATGAGTGGCGCTTCCCACATAAAGCAAGTCCTTAACAGGAGCCTTCCACACAAGCTTTTTATAGTTAGAACGAGTAATACGGGTAAGACCATTAGGTTTCTTATAATCACTACCAAATTTTGCAAATATTTTGTTCCAACTGACACCAATTGAGGCGCTAATACCCAATTCAAAACGAATGCGTGAGGCTATTTCTTGTGCCACATCAAGGGCGGATTTTTTAAGATAGGGGAGGCTGTTACTTATATCAAGCCAGGCTTCATCAAGACCAAAAGGCTCGACCTTATCGGTATATTCATAATACAGCTTGCGTGCCATCTTAGAAAAGCGCATGTATAAGGGATAGTTGGGCGGTAAAACAACGGCCTGAGGACACTTTTTAAGTGCACTTACAAGAGGCTCCCCGGTTTTAACCCCTGCTGCCTTGGCAAGCGGATTTTTGGTGAGAACTATGCCATGACGCTCTTTTTGATTTCCTCCAACTATAAGGGCTTTTCCGCGTAGTTCTGGATGATGCAATTCTTCAACATTTGCATAAAAGTGATTCATATCAACATGCAAAATACAGCGATCTGCCTGCAGATAGTTAGATGAAGCAGGTGAAATAGATCCCATAACAAGCCTCCCAAATACGAACATATGTTTTATTATGATATGAGAACATATGTTCGTCAAGTGGGACAAACGATAATTCTAAAGTAGATCTAAGGCTGCCCTAAAACAGCTCTAAAACAGCCCTAAAATATGTCTATAAAAATTCTGTAGAACTTGAATTAAAAGCCGTAACTTTTATTGATAGAGCAGGGTAATACCGTAATAAATGAGTGCGATAAGCGCAAGCAAGCCAGCAAGATAAGCAAGATAGCGACGACGTTGACGTTTTTTAGACGCATTAAAGATATGCTTGCCACCCTTGGGTTGCTGCAGGTAGCCCAGCTGTTTGTGAGAAGCTCCTCCGGTGAGTTTGGGCGAGAAGGAAGCTTTATGAGAATTCTTAAACATCTTGCTTCGTCTAGCCATAATTACATTATAGATAAATTAAAAGATGCTTCAAATTTCTTCACCCATACCCGTAGAAATTACAGGAAATTGCTGTGACAAACCTGCGGCAAACGCAATAATCTATTCAATCCGATAAAGGCCTACCATTATGCCTTACACCATTACTATAGAGTGGCCAATAAAGGTGCGCTATTAAGGGCGCTTTATTGAGAATGCTACTAGTGTGGCAGGGGCTTTGGTGTTAAAACTTGTGGCCGATAAGGACGGCGATTTTATCGGAAAAATAATAAGTGATTCAAATCACAAAAATAATAATTAAAGTAAAATTGTTGCAACGGCAACTAAAAATAGCTTCCTGATAGTATATACTTGAGCCAAGGATGTATGTGATGAGTCATCTGCTTGGGGGCATGGCTCATCAAATAAATGCAGCTTAAATGCAGTAAATGGAGTGAGAAAGTAAGGAGGAGAGGGATGAGCGTCTTACAGCGCAAGGTATCGCGCACACAGCTTACCGTGCTTATGCTGACCATGCTAGCTCTTATAGGAGCTCTTAGCGCCTGCAACCTTGGTAAAGCAACCGAAAAAAATACCAAAGTTGAAGAACTCAAAAAGACAGCTGTTGTGTATAAGCAAGACCCTCAAGGCCCCACTGGTTCTGAGGTATTACCAGAACCTTTGAAGACCGCAAAGGATTGGGAGCAAGACTTCCCAGAGATTTACAAGACCTATATGGCCAACTCTATCCAGGATAATAACTATCCTGGAGCATATCCATCACGTGACTACACTGAGATGTACCCAGATATTCAGTACATCTTTAAGGGTTACGGATATGCAAAAGACTACACAGTACCCAATGGTCACACTAGTTCATTAGAGACCGTAGCAGGTACTACACGTCCTCATCCAAAAGCTTCATGCTTTGCTTGCAAGACTCCTCAGTATATGACGCTTGAGAAGAAATACGGCGAAGCCTTCTACAAGATGAGCTTTGAGGAAATTGCTAAAGAGGTTACCGAGCCCATTAGTTGCTATGACTGTCATGAGAATACTCCTGGTGAGATGCACATTAACCGCTCTGGTTTTGTAAAAGCTCTCAAGGACTATGACATAAAGGTAGATCCTCGTCTTCAGGCTTGTGCTCAGTGCCACAATGATTACTACATGGATCCTGAGACCGGTCAGCCTGTTCATCCTTATGAGTATGGTGTAAATCCTGACGGTATGCTTAAGCATTATAACGAGAAGCACGTAGTAGACTTTGTACATCCAGATTCTGGTGTAGAGGTTGCTCAAGTTCAGCATCCTGATTATGAAGCCTTCCACTCTTCTCCTCATGCACAAGCAGGCCTTGTATGTGCTGACTGCCACATGGCTAAAGAAGATGGTTATACAAGCCACACCTGGACCAGCCCCTTCAAGAGCGATACTATCATGAACAATGTATGCCTAAGCTGCCATGATGGTGAGACCAAAGATAGCCTTATCACTAAGGTAAATGATCTCCAGGCTGAGATTGATGGCGTACAAAAAGAAGTATCTGCTAAGCTGGTTAAAGTACACCAGAGCATTGCCGAGAAGAAAGATGGCATGGACGCTGATAGCTTAGCTAAGGTTCGTGACTTGGTTCGCTCTGCTCAGTTCTACTGGTGCTACTTCTTTGCGCAGAACGGTGACGGTATTCATAACCCACAAGAGAGCCGCGATGTTCTTAAGAAGGCTAGCGATCTTATCGAAGAGGCAAATAGCATCCTCAATAAGTAAGTTATTTAGGCTTATAAGCTAAAAGCACAAGAGCTCCCTTCAATATGAAGGGAGCTCTTTTTTAATGTCTTGTTTGAATGTGATAGAGCTTATTATAAATTTAGATCTTAGCAAGGGTTATTTTTAGCCCGAGTGCGTCCATTATTTTCATGATGGACGCAAAAGAAGGGTTTCCCTTCGCAGATAAGGACTTATAGAGGGATTCACGGTTGAGATTTGTTTTACGTGCCAGCTCACTCATACCTTGAGCTTTAGCGATATCTCGCAACACAAGCTGGATCGCTTTGGTATCCCCATCTTCGAGTGCGATAGATAGATAGTCTTGCATAGCCTCTTTATCGTTGAGGTATTTGCTAGCATCAAATGTGCTATAGCTTACAGTGCTCATGAGTGAGTCTCCTTATGAATCGCTAAAGCGAGTTGCTTGGCTTTCTCAATATAATATCATGGATGCCCATAGTAAATAATTTTTCCGCTTTTATCGGCATCATTGGCATTAAGCGAGGAAAAAGTCTGGAAAAGGTTTAGCAATCTGTCTGGTAGTTTAGGCAAACTTAGCTAAAGTCAGGTAAGCTTAAAGCATGGCTAGGCAAAGAGTTTTACTGCTATAAGGAGCACAAAGCTATGAGAGTATTTACGCGACAGTCTCAAAAGATTCTTGATGTACTTAAGATAGAGGGAGTATACCTAGCGCGTGAAGCTTTTATCAGAGACAAAAATCAAGAGATTACGGATTTTTATCTGAGCTTATACAGATGGTTAAGCCTGCAGTATAAGAGTCGCTCATACGCTTATGCAAGGCGTATTGAAGAGCTCAAAGCTTTGGGTTTGCTTGAGGCTGAACCCAATCAAGATTTTCTATATCCCATCTGGCTTGCCTTAAGTGAGGCTCAAAAGCTTCCTTTAGCAGAAGGCACTGTAAGCCTTGAGCTTGAAGTTCCAGATGACGAGCTGCTAATCTTGGATTACAACAAATGGGGCTATAGGGTTAATCAGTGGTATATCCCAAAAGACACTAAAGATAGACAGGCACATCTTAAGGAACTTGAAAGACAGGGGATTAAAGATGAATCGGCCCTTACTGGATCCAAGGGTAATTTCTACCCCTTACTTAAGCAGAAAATAATTAAGTCTTGGGATAGGGTTTTTGATGAACCAGATTCTAATATCGATAATAATGTGGGGGTATGCTTTGAGATCAAGTCTTCTTGGTTGATATCAGTTGAGCATGGGGGACTAAGCTAAATGTTGAATAAAAGCTCTCAGATGATTTTGTATGCGGTTCAAAACAAGGAAGCGCTTGATACTATAAAAGCTACCGGCGCCAATTTTGTCAAAGAGGCTTATATCAGGAAAAAATACCAAGAAAGTGCCTGGTCGTTTTTGGAAGCCTATCGATTTTTCTCGCAGCATATGGCCAAGCATATTGCACGCCCTTATCCAGATGCTCAATTTCCCATCTGGCTTTATGCTAGCCCTAGTAATTCGTCGCTTTATTTATCGCAAGATTCATTTCTGTTAAAGCTTAAAGTTCCAACTTCAGAGTGCATTTTGTTTGATGGCAGGCAGTGGAATGATATCCTCAATCTGCGTTATGTGCCTAGATCAGAAGATGCCGATAAGGAGCGGGCTCAATTTGAAGCAAGCTTACACAGTCAGGGTTTGCATGATACAAGTCAGATTTTTATGAGTCCTTTTTACCCTTTGTTAAAACGTGAAATACAGGAGAGCTGGCTAAGACTTTTTGAAGATGCCCGCCTGATACATACAGGGAACCTAGAGCTTGATCCTCATTATCTTATGGCTGCAGTTTGGGAGCTTAAAGAAGAATGGATAGAGGAGCTTATTACTTATCTGCCCTCATAAACTATATTAAAGAATATAAATCACGATAAACCAGAATAAGTCACAATAAATAAGAATAACGCTTATAAAGCTAAGGCAATACTTTGAGGCTTATATGGAACAAGAAAAATGGCTCCCACTTCTTAAATTGAAGGGGAGCCATTAGCTTTAAAAAAGTTCACAAAGCTTATAGAGTCTATAGATCTAATAGACCTATAAGGTCTGATGAGCAGAAGTTCAGAGTAAGCTTAATCTTCACTTCTCTTGCGCAAACCAGCAAATAAAGCAGCTAAACCACCAAAGAACAGAAGTGGAGTGGCTACATTAGTGCTATCTCCAGTTTTTGGAAGTGCTTTGCTGCCCACAGTTTTTTGCGCAAGTTTTGCTTCCTTTTGTTGGTCAGACTTAGCAAGACTTATAGCAAAGCTGGAAACTGGGGGTGCAGCTGGTTTTGCTGGATTTACTTGATCTGCTGGACTACCAGAACCGGGGTTTGCATTTTCATCTTTCTTTGAGCTTGACTTAGTTGAAACAGCATTGATTTTTTGAATACCTGCATCCTTAGCTTGGACTACAGCATCATTAGTTGTTGCCTCATCGATTGCTTTCTTTGCATCATTTGCAGCTTTTTCAACCTCAGCCTTTGCTGCAGTCTTTTCAGGCTCTGTTAAATCAGCCTTGTCGATTTCCTGACCCTTTGCAGTGGCAGCAGCGTCAATTGCGTCTTTTGCATCCTGCTTAGATTTGGAGTCTGTGGCTACTCCATTGATATTTTTCTCTGCTTCATCTTTTGCAGTATCAACATCAGCGTTTGTGCTGGCTTTGTTTATAGCATCCTTAGCGTTTGTTACGGCCTCATCTACAGCGGCATTAGCAGCAGCTTTTTCCTCATCGGTCATGTTTGAAGCAGCAATATCCTGCTTTTTAGTGTTTGCAGCCTGCTCAA
>JAEZZM010000041.1 GCA_023418575.1 Actinomycetes bacterium
CTAGGCTTTCCTAAGCTTCCATTTCTACAAGCTTTTGGCTCTTGGTATATGTTCTGGTTCCCATCTCAGCATCAAGACTATATAGACCCTGAGGAGTATCGCCAAATAAATCATAGCGATCAAGCGCAGTGGTAGAATTATCCTCTTCTTCTACCTGCTCATCAATAAACCAGTCAAGTAAGGATACAGACTTATAGTCTTTAACCTCACGAGCAACTGTTGAAATCTTTTCAATGCTAGCAGTAATATAGCGCTCATGCTGCAAGGTTTGCTCAAGAATATCACGCACATCCTTAAACTCACACTTGGGCTTATCCATCTTAGGGATAACAGGATTTCCTCCAGCAGTTAAAAGATAGTGATACAAGATTCTAAAGTGATCAAGCTCTTCTTGATATTGAGTATAGTAATACTTGAAATAACCAGTTAGGCCTTTCTCAGAAAACCATGTGGCCATAGCAAGATACAGATGAGCAGAATAATTTTCTTTTTCTAGCTGCTCATTTATTAGGCTTTCAACCTCTTTTTTAACCATGTTCTCTCCCTTACTAGTTTTAGCCTAATGCTAAATCCAAGTTGTAAAAATATATGAGAGATTATACCCATGTTCTAAGAGTTTTTGACAGTTGTATAGGCTATCAACTGACCTAGAGAAGCGCAAACAAATGGACTATCAAAAATCAGCTACACAAGAAGATCGGCTACACAAAGAGATCAGCTGCAAAGGAAGATACGAAAGTCTAATGTTAACTTAAGCGCTCTACAAAAAAATCAGCCATAGACAGGAAGAGCTCTTTTTCCTCTGCGCCAAGATCAATATTTACAAGTTGTTCTTTTGCGCGCTTAGTAAGGTCTAAAGCATAGCTATGTGCAAAGTCCAAGGATCCACTTGCCCTCATAATCTCTACGGCAGCTTCCTTATCGGCATCTTCATGAGTTTTACTTGCCAAGAGCTCTTTAAGTTTAGACGCCTCATTAGAATGCTCAAGTGCATGAACTACCATTAAGGTGCGTTTGCCTTCAGTTATGTCAGATCTAAAATCTTTTTTAACTGATTCTTCTTTTCCAATAAGGTTAAGTAAATCATCTTGAATCTGAAAAGCCAGGCCACTTAACATGCCAAAGGATCTAAGGCTTTCCACCTGTTCGAGACTTCCTCCGCCAATTAGAGCGCCAAGGGCCAAGGGAACCGCCCCGCTGTAAAAAGCGGTTTTATGTTTGATCATAACAAGATAATCTTCAATACTAATATCAAAGCGCCCGTCACGCGCCCAACCCAAATCGAGGGCCTGACCTTCTATGGTGCGCTCGGTCATGTCGATAAGTTCAGTGACCACTTTGACTTTGAGGCTATCGTCTAAAAGAGGATCTCGCAATACTGAACCATTTACTAACGAGAGGGCAAGATCTCCAGCATTTATCGCCAAACCCAATCCCTGAGTTATATGCATGCAAGGCTCGCCTCGACGCAGCAAGGACTCATCAGCAATATCATCATGGATAAGAGCGGCAGAATGAAAATGCTCTATGGCTGCCGCGGTAGATAAGGCGCGCTTTGGGTCTCCACCCACAGCCTTACAAGCCATTAGGCAAATTAGAGGTCTATGGCGCTTGCCAGCATTCTTTGAATAGCTTTTAAGCGGTCCATACAGATACTGTTCCATATCCTTATGGCTTGCATGATCAAAGTAGCCCAAGAGATAGGTATCCATATCATGGGCATGCTGGGTTAAATACGCTTCAAATAAGTTTGCCATTAAGCCTAAAAGCTCCTCTGTGGTTATACACAAGCATATACAATCATACACAAGTACAAACAAGCATTATTCTTAGTAGTTAGATGATAACAAATAAACGGTGCTAAGCGAGACTTAATAGCTTACTTAGCACCGTTAAATAAAAATATTTTTGTCTAGCTCTAAGAGCCTTACAACTTAGTCCTCTTGAACAGGAGCGTTCTTTACCACAATAACACGTAAGAAACGTGGACCATGAACACCGCGAACACGCACCATCTCAATATCTGCTGTTGCAGAAGGACCTGCTGACCAAGTATAGGTGCGCTCAGGATGCTTGCACATAAGAGCCACTGCTTCTGGAACAGTATGGAAGACGCGCTGAGCATTTACCACAATGTAGTGATAGTCAGGTAAGAGCGTACAGGTCTTGCGTCCCTGATCTGGCTGGTTATTAAGAATAATGGCACCAGTGAGCGCAATTCCTGCCAAAGAAGAGGTAACCACTGCGTTGGTGGCATTTAAATCTTGCTTGCTAACACGTTGACCAGGACCATCTACTGTCATTGTGCAAGCAGAAGATACGGCCTCTTTCCAGCTCTCTTGCAAACCATGAGGAACAACAGCGGTTTCTATGCCGTCATCTTGAAGCATCTTGCTAAGAGTCTTTTCAATAGCCTGTGGATCCTCTGCAAGATCAACTTCTACATATAAAGCATCATAGTCTTCAAGACAGTCTTTAAACATCTCTAAAACCTGAGGTGAACCAGCTGGTTCACCACTTTGGCGATACGTACGCTCCGGTTTAAGAGCAGCCTTTCCTTCACCAGGGGTAATGCCCTGATCGGCCAGCACTCCGCGCAGCTTAGTAAGGATTTCGTTACGAGCAGCACTTGTATCGATCATTAGTTTTGCCCTCCTTGCTTGTGCTCTTTGTACCAGGCTCTAAAATTCTTCTTTGGTGGAGCAGGAATATCTCGTTGATCAGTCCATCCAGAAACCGCATTAAAAGGCAGCTTCTTTACGCGGCCATCTTTAGCAAGCATACGCAGCATTTTTGCCTTTGAACCAAAGAAATTTAGCTTTGATCCGCTTGACATGATGGGCACGGTGTACTTCATACCAAGAGAGTAAGCGTCAGTGTGATGACCTCTGTTGTGCTCGGTAATCTTGTGACGCAGGTCAACTAAGATCTCAGGGAGGTTAATATGCATAGGGCAAGCCTCATAGCATGCCTGGCAAAGTGAGCACGCATACGGCATGGTATTAACGGGGCGATCATGGTCAAAGTCATTTACCAAATGAGGAGTAATGCAAGAACCAATAGGTCCTGGATATACAGAGCCATAGGCATGACCACCAACTACGTGATAAACGGGGCATGCATTAATGCAGGCACCGCATCTAATGCAGTGGAGCGCCTGGCGGGCAATAGTATCATTTAAGATATTGCTTCTGCCATTATCAAGCAGGATGAGATGGAACTCTTTGGGTCCGTCATCCTCTTCAACACCAGACCAAACACTGGTATAGGGATTCATGCGCTCACCAGTTGCAGAACGACCTAAAAGCTGTCCTACAATACTTACGTCTTCCATAGTAGGAACGATCTTTTCAATACCTACAATAGAAACCAAAACCTCAGGTACAGTGGTGCACATTCTACCATTACCCTCTGACTCGAAGATAATGAGTGAACCGCTGTCTGCAATCATCATATTTGCACCAGAGAAGGCGCCTTTGCAGTTGAGGAATTTTTCACGAAGGTGGCGACGTGCAACGCCAGCAAGCTCTTCTGGCTCATCGGACAATACCTCAGGAGCAGAAGGTACACGCTGACTAAAGAGGTTGCGCACCTCAGTTCTATTTCTATGGAGTGCAGGTACAACAATGTGCGAAGGCATGTCATCTGCAAGCTGTACGATAAGCTCTGCAAGATCTGTCTCCCAGGCCTTAATTCCCTCTTTTTCAAGATTCTCATTAAAGCCAATTTCCTGGCTAACCATAGACTTCACTTTAACAATCTCATCAATATTATGAGATTTGTAAATTTCAGCAGCTATCTTACAAGCTTCTTTGCCATCACGCGCCCAGTGAACATGTCCACCCCGCTTTTTAACATTTTCTTCCATTTGTACGAGAAGATCGGGTAAATTGTCGCCAACATAGCGCTTCATGGCTTCGCCGCTCATTCTAAGCTGCTGCCAATCAGGAAGCTCAGCGGCACGCATATTTCTCTTAGTTACGATGGTATTGGTAGCACGTTCAACGTTTTCACGAACCTGCTTATTCTTGATCATGCGCTTAGCAGCTTTAGGGAAGGGCTCTCCCCACTCAAGAGGATTTTCTGGCACAGGCATTGAAGGTGCCCATGAACCTGCTGCTACCTCTGGAGTAATGATGCCGTCTTTAAGCTTTTGCTCCATGATCTCATCAATACGCTTTTGCTTTTCAACAGGATCTTGAATATGCATAGGAGAGATTTGTTCTTGTGACATTTGTCTATCTCCTCTCGCTTGTATCTACTGCACCAGGGCCACCCAGCTTAGTAAATGCTTGATCCATTACAAAAGGCTTTTCTTTAGTGCATGCCAAGATTTCAACAATATGCATGCAGCGTACTGGTAGCTCTTCACGGGTAACACCACCGGTAATATTCATCAGACATGAATAATCAGGGGTGCAAACTACCTCAGCACCACTCTCTCGAATGTTGTGCAACTTAGCTCTAAGCATTTCACCGGAAACATCACTGTTCTTCATTGAGAAGGTACCGCCAAAGCCGCAGCATTCCTCTTTTTTGGGCAGTTCACAATACTCAATACCCTCAACAGCCTTCAAAAGCTTGTAAGGACGCCCCCCAATATGTGATACACGATGTGAGTGGCAAGAAGGATGATAGGTAACCTTATAAGGGAAGTAAGCTCCCACATCCTCTTTTTTAAGAACATCAACCAAGAAGGTAGTGATTTCAAAGGTCTTCTCGTTAATGCGCTCGAGCTTATCGGCAAGATCGTTGTAACCCAGCTCACGAGCCACAGGAACACCCTGATGACTTAAAGACCCTGAGCATGAACCAGAGGGGCATACAATGTAGTCCCACTCGCCGGTTAAAACAGGCTCAAAGGTTTTAACATGGTTTTCCAACAGGGGAATGGCCTCTGGATAAAAGCCGGTGTTGATGTGCATCTGACCACAGCAACCTTGCTTCTCTGGGAAGTCTACTTCAATTCCCAGACGTTCTAAGAGCTCAACGCTTGCCTGTCCTGCCTGTGGAAACATGGCATCCACCAGACAGGTTACAAATAAAGCAACCTTCACCCTTCTCTCCTCTCTAGTCTGCAAGACTTATTATTCTCCCTGAAATTCTCCCTAGTATTCTTCAAAAATAAGAAATCAGAGCAGATCAATCAGAATTATTCTAACGGTAATTCCCATTCATAGAACGCGCTGTGTTCCTTTTTAAGAACATTTTTCCTTAAACGGTATGAATACTTAGTTTAGTGGAAAGCATAAAATCCTGTAAAATAACAGGGGTTTTAATCTAAATACTTGAGCCTAGGCATTTATCAGCACATCTTTAAAAAAGCTCTAGGATATGAGCCAAATCACAATTCAAAATTTCTATAACAATTACTACACAGTTTGTTCGATTAGATCTTAGTTTAAGAACATAGAGTAACTGTTTTAATCATTTGAGGCCCTATTATTTGAGATCGGTATATTTAGAGGGCTTGGATACGTATACTAAACATAGGTAAGAAATCGGGGTTTTCTTACCGCTTTTGGCCTAGTGACTACTAGTGACCGCAGCTGTAGCTAGGACCTTTTACCTGGCGTATTTTACCTACATATTTCAGGAAACATGCTTGCACAAATGGGGATTGTGCTTTGATCTAAGGGGGAGGATGTGAGCATGGCAAAAGAGTCTATTAAGGGGCGCTCACGTGATGATGCGTCCGTCTTTTCTTACATCGAACGTTATAAGCAGCGAATTGAGACCATGCCTCCAGGCATATGTCCTTTAAATTTCCAGCTCAGTTTGCTTGAAGCTGGTGCTCTTCAAACCTGCGGTAAATGCGTTCCTTGCAGAGATGGTTTACCTCAACTAGCTAAGATGCTCAGACGCGTAGTTGAGTGCGACCCTGCACTTGATGAAAGCTATCTTGAAGAAATGCGCACTCTGGCTCAGATGATCTGTGATTTTTCTGACTGTGCCATTGGTTATGAAGCAGCTCAGGTCTTCTTAGAAGGTATGGATAGCTTTGCCGATGAGTACGCAGCGCATATTAAAACCAAGCGCTGTCAAGCTGGAGTAGGACAAAGTGTCCCCTGTGAGACCTTGTGTCCTGCCCACGTTGATGTGCCTTCATATATCACCTATGTAACCCAAGGAAAATATGCTGATGCGGTAAATACCGTGCGCAAGGATAATCCCTTCCCTACCGCCTGTGCCTACGTTTGCGAACACCCCTGTGAGGAGCGCTGCAGACGCGGGCTTATCGACGCCCCTATTAACATTAGAGGTATTAAAAAATTTGCGGTAGATAACGCCCCTGCTGACAGCATTCCTTGTCCTCCAAGAAATCCTGCCACCGGTAAGCGCATAGCTATTGTGGGCTCTGGTCCTGCGGGTATGACCTGTGCATATTTTAGCGCCCTCATGGGACATGAGGTTGATGTCTTTGAGCAGCGCAAACGCCTGGGTGGCATGCTGCGCTATGGTATTCCTGCTTATCGTTTTCCCAGAGCAAAGCTTGATGAGGATATTCAGGGCATTCTAAATGTTGGAGGCATACAGGTTCATACCGAGCACACTGTTGATATGGAAGAAATAAAACGCCTACATGATGAGTATGACGCTGTTTTTATCGGCATTGGAGCTCAAAAGGGAAAGCAGCTCAGAATTGATGGCGCAGATGCAACTGGAGTCCTCTCTGCAGTAGACTTCTTGGGTCAGCTGGGCGATGAAATCTATCCTGATTTAAGCAATAAACGCGTCATAGTAATTGGTGGTGGTAATGTTGCCATGGACTGTGCACGTACCGCTATCCGTCTTAATCCTGAATCTGTTTCTGTAGTTTATAGACGTAGAAAAGAAGATATGACCGCTTTGCCCATAGAAGTTGAAGGCGCTATTGCAGAAGGTGTTGAAATGCGCATGCTGCAGTCTCCAGTTTCTATAGAAACAGATGAAGAAGGCAAAGTAAAAGCTCTTATTACTCAGCCTCAAATGATCTCTAATGTTAAGGGTGGAAGACCTGCGCCAAAGGATGCCAAAAAGGAGCAAGAGCGCATTGAGGCAGATGTCATTTTGGTTGCCATTGGACAAGATATCCATTCAAAACCCTTTGAAGAATATGGCCTTGTGGCTGACAGAGGCTGCTTTAAGGTAGATGATTTCTTGCTTTCAGAAGGACAAGAGAAACTCTACAGTGGTGGAGACTGTCAAACGGGACCACTTACGGTAATTAAGGCAGTAGCGGCCGGTAAGGTTGCTGCACGCAATATTGATGAATACCTGGGTTATCACCATAAAATTGATTATTTGGTAGATGTGCCCAGCCCACGATTAAATGATCGCACGCCAAAAGGGCGTGTAGAAATAGAAGAGCAACTTCCCTCTATTAGAAGACGCAACTTTGATGCAGTTGAGTTTGGCATGAGTAGAGAAGAAGTTTTACAAGAATGTGGTCGTTGTCTACGTTGTGACCACTATGGAGCTGGCAGTATGGAGGGGGGACGTCAGCGTTATGCCTAAACTTATTTCAGATCAAGAACAGGCTTCAGCTGCAACACAGTCAAGCACGACAGCGCAGCAGGCCGCAGATAAAGAAAGCTACGCTTGCCACGGGGATCACTGCACAGAGCTTGGCTGCCCACCGGGAGTAAAAACAACGCGCATACACATAGATGGCAGCGAGTATGAAGTTGCTTGCGGAAGCACTATTTTAGAAGCTGCACGTTTGCATAACATTTATATTCCAAGTCTCTGTTATATGAAAGAGCGCTCACAAATTGGCTCTTGTCGTGTTTGCATGGTAGAAGTTGCAGGTATTTCTAAACCAGTACCTGCATGTAAAACTACCGTTTTTCCTGGTATGAAAGTAAATACTCAATCCGATAAGATCAAAGCCTATAGACGTCTGGCCTTGGGTCTTATCATTGCAGATCACGGTCTTAACAGCACCAATTTTTGCTTCTCATGCAAAAGAAATGGAAGTTGTGAGCTGCAGGACGTCTGCCGCAATGAAGGTGTCTTAGATCAAATCTTTGAGCCAGGAACACCTCGCGGGCCCGTGCTTGAGGATAATCCTTACTTAAGTTATGACCCTCAGCTATGCATTACCTGTCAACGCTGTGTGGGGGCATGCAATAGTTCTGCAGGTAATCACTCCTTGCAGAGTGGACGTGCAGGAAACCGCCTAACCATAGAAGCTCCTTTTGGTAAAGATTGGGATACTACCGTATGTGAAAGCTGCGGTAACTGCGCACAAGCCTGCCCAACAGGTGCTCTTACGGTAAAGCGCAGAAAAGACTATCGTGATTGGGAATGCTCCAAAGTTCGCACTACCTGCCCATTTTGTGGAGTTGGCTGTCAGCTTGATCTCTATGTAAAAGATGGCAAAATTGTTGACTCTATGGGAGCTTATGGACCTTCAAACAAGGGTCTCCTTTGCGTAAAAGGACGCTCGGCAAGCTTTGATTTTATTAGCGCAGCCGATCGCCTAAAAACTCCTCTTATCAAAAACAAAGAAACAGGCGAATTTGAAGAGGCCAGCTGGGATGAGGCGCTTGATCTTATCGTCAACAAATTTACCCAGATTAAAAATGAGCATGGCGGTGAAGCTCTTGCAGCTTTTGCCTGCTCTAGGTCTACCAATGAAGATATCTATCAATTTATGAAGATGGCGCGCATAGCCTTTCAAACTAACAATGTTGATAACTGCGCCCGTGTTTGACACAGCCCAACCGTTGCCGGTCTGGCAATAACTCTTGGTTCTGGCGCTATGACAAACGCTATTGAAGATATTGTTCAAAATACTAAGCTTATCTTGCTGATTGGTTCAAATCCTGAAGAAGCGCATCCCGTCATTGGTATGCAAATTAGACAGGCTGTAGAACGTGGATGCAAACTCATTTTGGCTGATCCACGCAAAATTGGCTTGAGCGAGCATGCTGATATCCATCTTAAGCTAAAACCTGGTACCAACGTTGCTTTTGCTAATGGTATGGCACATATCATCATTAGAGATGGTCTTGCAGATATGGCATACATTAACGAGCGCTGTGAGGGCTTTGAGGAGTTTAAGGCTATGGTGGCTGATTATACTCCTGAACGTGTTGCTGAGATCTGTGAAATTCCTCAAGATGATCTTATTTCTGCGGCGCACATGTTTGCACAAGCACCTGCGGCTGCCATTATGTATTGTTTGGGCGTAACCGAGCACTCAACAGGAACAGATGGTGTATTTAGCCTTTCTAACCTCTCAATGCTCACAGGAAACCTTGGTAAATCTGGTGGCGGCGTTAATCCTTTGCGCGGTCAAAACAACGTACAAGGCGCCTGTGATATGGGCGCGGGCCCAGATGATATGACAGGTTATCAAAAGGTCGCAAAAGAGGGTGTCTTAGAGAAGTTTGAGAAAGCCTGGGGTGTTACACTCAACCATAATCAAGGTACCAAGGCAACTGAAATCTTCCCCAAGATGATAAGTGGTGAGGTAAAAGGCGTATTTATCTTTGGTGAGGACCCCATTAGAACTGATCCAGATACCGGACATGTAATAAAAGCTCTGAGTAATGTTGAGTTTTTAGTAGTAGATGACCTCTTCTTAACCGAAACCGCCAAGTATGCAGATGTGGTTTTGCCAGGCGCTGCCTTTGCCGAGAAGGAAGGCACCTTTACTAACACTGAGCGCAGAGTTCAACGCGTGCGCAAAGCTGTTGAATCTCCTGGCCAAGCCAAGCAGGATCACTGGATTTTCTCAGAGATTATGCGTCGCATGGGCTACGATCAAGCAGAGGTAAACTCAGCTCAAATTATGGATGAAATTGCTTCTCTTACTCCATCCTATGCAGGCATCAGTCACGCACGACTTGACAGTGAAGCCTTGGGCGGTGCTGGCTTGCAATGGCCTTGCACTGACGAACATCATCCTGGAACGCGCATTATGCACCAAGGCAGCTTTGCAAGAGGTCTTGGAATGTTTAAGCCTGTGGCTTATCGTCCTTCTGCAGAGCTCCCTGATGCAGATTATCCGTTCATTTTGAGTACGGGAAGAATTTTGTACCATTACAACGCTGCTGCGTTTACTGAGCGTTCACATGGCACCATGAGTATTGCACAGCGCTCCTTTATTGAGCTTAATGACCATGATGCTTTAGAGCTTGGTATTAAAGATGGCGATAAGGTACGGGTTAGCTCACGCAGAGGCTCTATTACCTCTTGGGCTCGTGTAAGCCCCAAGAATGTTTCGGGCAGGGTGTGGATGCCCTTCCACTTCCAGGATGGTAATTCTAACTGGCTTACTAATGCTGCGCTAGATCCTGTATCTAAGGCTCCTGAGTTTAAAGTTTGTGCAGTAAAGGTTGAGAAGGCTTAGTCCAGACGGCTCTGTGCTTTTTTCTCAGGCCAAGGCTACAAAGCCAGCTTAGCCTTACTGTACTGAGATATAGTTCTGGCTAACCCAGTATGTTAACTGCTAACAATGTTTCCCTGTTCCTATTTGTTAGCTTGGTCCCTTCCTTGTTGACATGCTGTTAGCATACAAAAGGCTCACGAATCGACTTGCTCGTTCTCGTGAGCCTTTTCTTGTTTGTTGTTTCGCGCTTCTTGCTTATTGGCCTATAGTCTCTATGATCCCTTTTACTGGCTAAAGAGCAATTCTGTGTGCTCCTGAATATAGAGTAAAGCGACCATCCCTAACATAAGAAGCAACCGTCATATCATTTGCCCTAGCAAAGCAACAGGTAGAATAACTGGGTGCAGATACTGTAGCAATAAGGCAAACACCAAATTTCGCAAGCTTAAGTGCAAGCTCTACAGCACATCTGCTACTTAAAAAGACAAAGCCCTGATCGGCGCTTATCCCCGCCCTTAAACAGGCTCCTATTAATTTAGTGAGGCCGCAGTGACGCGCCAGATCTTCTCGCACCAATAAGACCTCTCCTTCCCAGTTTACAAAGGCAGCTGCATGGGTTGAGCCTGTATGCTTATTGAGCTCCTGCATGGCATAGAATTTCTCATTAGACTCAATAATAAGCTGCGGCTTAAGCGGGAGGATGCCCGAGGGAGGGCTTGCTAGCTTATACTGGTGTAGCGTATTGAGGCCTTCTGTATAATCCAAGCTTTTAAAAAGGGGCGTAGCGCTTGCATCTGCAAAATTCTTAAATGCTTGCTCTATATCAATTGAGGGATCAAGTTCCACATTTATAAGATGAAGCGCATCTTGAAGCTCGTAGTTAAGAGAAAGAATCTGAGAAGCCTGAGAAATAATGCCCCTATCAAAGCACATGCCATAAGCATAGTCTTCTAGATCAATTGGCGTGCAGGTACCAAAAATCTTATGATCCTTGTCAAAGACCAGTGCAACTGGCTCTTCTCTTACCAAATTCTCTGTCTGAACACTGCGCTCATAGCCTGCAGTCTTACCTTGTGCGGCCTGATCATCTTGCAACTGATAGCGAACAGTTTCTTCAATCTGCTTAAGCCCTTCTTTATTTTTTGGCGATAAGACCTCAAGTGATGACTCTGAGGCAAAGGCAGTTGCAGTTTCGCTCATATGCACCCCTCTTATTCGTATATTCTTATATTCCCTTATCGTTTGACCACTGTATCTTTGAACCTGTAGATATCTATATCCTGAAATCACTATATCTTTGGATCTCACTGCTTTTAGATACGATACATCTTAGCTGTAACTGTGCTCAATTCTCTCTATTTCTTACCCCTCTTCATCAGTCCTCTTGCAGGCGCAGAATATAGGCACAAGGCGCAAGGGCATAGTCAGGTAAAACAAGAGGCAAAGCAAGGCGCAAAGTAAGACGTAAAGTAAGACGCAAAATAAGGCGCAAGATATAAAAAGAGCTCCTCTACCTTTAGTAAAGAAGCTCTTTGACCTAGTCTATGCCACACTTACTAAACAGCGCTCTATAAACAGTGCTCTAACGAGAACCTTCTTTGCGCTTTCTACGGGCGATAAAAGCTGCCGCTATTAAGGCCATACCGCCCATTGCTAGACTTGCGGCAAGTGATGTCTTACCTGTGTCACTGGTCTTGGGCAAGTAGTAATAATATTCCTTGCTTGGCAAGCCTGGTACCGGTATACCTGGCTTGTCTGGATCAGGTGGTGTTGGGGTGGGCTCTCCAGGAACAATGTTCTCATTTGAAGGTGTTTCTGGAATATCTCCACCAGGTGTTTTACCACTTACGGTAGCAGTGTTGCTTACTGATCCTGCCTTGAGGTCTTCTTCTGTAACCGTATAAAAGACCTCTTTTTCCTCATGTGTATATTGCTCACCAGGCTTTATTTCCTTATAGAGCTCTCGCTCAAGTGAAATCTTTGGGTCTGCAATCTTGAGGTAGCGCACGCTCACATTACCTGTGTTGGTAATAATGAAGCTATAGAAGATCTTATCGCCCACCGCATGGAACTTATTATCAGGATAAGCAACACCTGATGCATTAGTTACCTGCGCCGTCTTTTTCTCCACAGTAATTGATGGCGTCTGTATTGGTGGTGTAGTGTTAGTTGATTCCTCAGGAGGAGTGTTATTTCCTGATGGAGGAGTTGCCACTACACTTACCGTATTATCTACCTTACCTTGATTGAGGTCAGCCTGGGTAACCGTATAGTACACATTTGGCTTATAAGTCCAGGTAGCTCCAGGTTTAAGCTCTTGCTTTACCTCTCTGTCAAACTTAAGAAGCTTATCGGTGAATCGTAGTTTCTTAATTGTTTGGTTACCGGTATTGGTAACAGTAAAGCTATAGTAAATCCTATCGCCCACGGCAATGAACTTCATATCATCGCGCTCTTGCGTTCCGTCCTTATCGGTCACCTTAACAGTGTTCTTAACAACTTTGAAGGAATTATTAGGCTTACCAGGGACGACATTATCATTAGACGGTGTTTCTGGAATATCTCCTCCAGGTGTTTTACCACCTACCTTAGCGGTATTGAGGACCTGACCCAATTCAAGATCATTTGGGGTAACTATATAAGGTTTAGGCTCCTCATAAAAGAACTTCTCTCCAGGAGCTAAGTTAACACTAAACTCTTTGTTGCTAATACCAAGATTTGAATCGTTGAGCTTAAGATAGCGAACATTAACGTTACCTGTATTGATGATGGTAAAGCTATAGTAGATCTTATCGCCCACTTCATAGAATCTTACATCATCATAAGCTTGATCATCTTTGTTCAAAACCTTGGTTGCATTCTTTACAACCTTAATCTCTGGCGTTTGAAGCGGAGGAGTAGTATTAGTTGACTCCTCTGGTGGTGTGTCATTCCCTGAAGGAGGGGTAGCAACTACCGTAACTGTGTTATCTACCTTACCTTGGTTTAGATCTTCTTGCGTCACCTTATAGTACAAGCTGGGTGAATAGGTCCACTTAAAGCCAGGTTTTAAATTAACACTGAGCTCCCTATCAAGATTAATACGATCATCTTTGATCTTGAGCTTCTTGATAGTTTGGTTTCCTGTATTGGTGATAGTAAAGCTGTAGTAAATCCTATCCTCAGCAGCCTTAAACATAAGGTCTTCACGGATCTCTAAGCCTGTTTTATCGGTCACCTTAGCTGTCTTCTTCTCCACCTTAAAGGAGTTGTTAGGCTCTACAGGTACCACACTTTCATTTGAAGGAGTTGGGGGCAGATCTCCACCAGGGGTCTTTCCGCCAACGGTGACAATATTGCTTACCGAACCATTATCCATATCATCTTGAGTCACCTCATAAGGTGGATCTGTGATGTACTCATAAACATCACCAGGAGCAAGTTTGGTATAAATCTCCTTATTTTTAATTCTCAGATTCTCATCATTGAGCAGCAGGTAAACCACGTCCACATTACCAGTATTGGTAATGGTGAATTTGTAGGTGATCAGATCTCCTGCCGCATGAATCTTGTTGTCTTCATAAGGTGTTCTATCCGCACTGGTGATGCTTGTTGCCTCCTTTTGCACCTCAATTTGAGGAGTTTGGGTTGGCGGCGTGGTATTAGTTGACTCTTCAGGTGGAGTGTCGATACCTGAAGGTGGAACTGCAACCACGTTCACCGTATTATCAAGCTTGCCTTGGTTAAGGTCTGCTTGAGTAACACTATAGAACAAGTTTGGCTTATAAACCCAGCTTGCCCCAGGATTAAGATCCATCTCTATCTCACGATTAAGCTTAATGCGATCATCTTTGATCTTGAGCTTTTTGATGGTCTGGTTACCTGTGTTAATGATAGTAAACGAGTAGTAGATTCTATCGTTTACAGCAATAAAGGTTTTATCCTTACGAGTCTCATCACCCGTGCTATCTGTTACCTTCACCGTGTTCTTAATTACCTTAAATGAGTTATCAGGCTCTACAGGTACATTCACAGGATTTGAAGGAACAGGTGGTATGTCTCCGCCTGGGGTCTTACCACCAACCGTAGCAGTATTGAGAACTCCACCCTCATTGAGATCTCTTTGTGTTACCACATAAGGTTCTTCAGTTTCATAGCTAATGCTCTTTCCAGGAGCTATGGTCTCATACAGCTCTTTTACTAAGCCAATCCTGTCATCATCAATCTTTACGTAACGCACCGTTACATTACCTTTATTGGTAATGATGAATTTATAGCTGATAAGATCACCTTTGGCATGAATCTTGCCATCTTCATATGGAGTGCCATCAGCACTGGTAACCTCTGTTAGCTGTTTTTCTACTTCAATTTTTGGTGTTTGAAGTGGAGGGGTGGTATTTGTTGTCTTTTCAGGAGGTGTGTCATTTCCTGATGGAGGGGTGGCAACCACAGTAACCGTGTTGTCTACCTTGCCCTGGTCAATATCAGCCTGAGTTACGGTGTAATAGAGATTGGGCTTGTAGGTCCAGCTTGTCCCAGGATTAAGATCCATCTCTATCTCACGATTAAGCTTAATGCGATCATCTTTGATCTTAAGCTTTTTGATGGTCTGGTTACCGGTATTTGTAACAGTAAAGCTGTAGTAAATCCTATCTCCTGGTGTGGTGTACATATTTTCATCACGAAGCTCATTGCCCGTGCTATCTGTAACCTTCACCGTATTCTTTTCTACCTTAAAGGAGTTGTTAGGCTCTACAGGTACCACACTTTTATTTGATGGCGTGTCAGGAACATCACCGCCAGGGGTCTTACCTCCCACAATTGCAGTATTAAGTACCTCACCATTATTAAGATCCGCTTGACTTACCTTATAAGGCTCTTCCAAGGTGTAGGTAAATTTACCATCTGGATCAATGTTAAGGTCATAAAACTCCTTGGTAAACTTAATGGTTGAGTCATCAATCTTGAGGTAGCGAATAGTTACATTACCTTTATTGGTAACGGTAAATTTATAGGTGATAAGATCTCCTGCTGCGTGAATCTTACCATCCTCATAAGCTTTACCCTGAGCATCAGTTACCTCTGTTGCGGTCTTTTCAACCACAATTTTTGGTGTTTGGACTGGCGGCGTGGTATTAGTTGACTCTTCAGGTGGAGTGTCGTTACCTGAAGGTGGAACTGCAACCACGCTCACCGTGTTATTAACCTTACCTGTGTTAATATCAGCCTGGGTAACCTCATAGAATTTATTGGGGGTATAGGTCCACTTAAAGCCAGGCTTAAGATCAAGGCTTATCTCTCGAGTTAAATCAATAAGCGTATCTTTGAACTTGAGCTTCTTTATGGTTTGGTTACCGGTATTAGTAACAGTAAAGCTGTAGTAAATCCTGTCTCCCGCTGTAGTAAACATATTATCTTTACGGGTCTCAGTACCATCACCATTAGTTACTTTAACCGTATTTTTTTCTACCTTAAAGGAGTTGTTAGGCTCTACAGGAACTGACTCATCATCTGAGGGAGGCTCTTCTCCTTCAGGAACAGGAGATTCTGGTATCTCTGCAAAAACCTTATTATAAAAGCTGCCATTATCAAGATCAGCTTGAGTTACCACATGAGGTGTCTCATGTTCATATTTGTAAGATTTAGTGGGCGCTAAGGGGTGATCGTCAATGGTGATCTCTTGCGCACCGGGAAGTTTTGCATCACGAAGAACATAGGACTCAATAGTAGCCTCACCTGTATTAGTAAAGGTAAAGCTGTAATAAATTTTATCTCCTACGGCATGAATCTTTTTGTCTTCACGCTCTTGACCTTGAGCGTCCTCTACCCTGCTAGCCGTCTTTTCAACGCTAATATCGCGTGGTTTAGGTTTGGGCTTAGCGGGCACAGATTCATCATCTTCACCAGGGATGGTGCTCTTATATGGAGTGTTACCTGTAACCTTTATGGTGTTATTTACTACTCCGCTCTTTAAATCAGCAGGTGTTACTACATAGGGCACAGGAACATCAAGCTCATAGAAGCCGCCATTGGCTGCAAGCTGCTGGTTTACTGTAGTATCAGAAATTTTGAGCAGCTCATCTTTATAACTAAATGAGGGCATATTAAAGGCATTGGGGTTGGTGACCTTAAGATGATAATAGATCTTATCTCCCACCTCACGTGCCCTATTTTCTGGATAAGCTACATCATTTGAGTCGGTAACTTTAAGCACAGATTTTTTAACAAGAATACTTCCCCAAATTGCATAGAGATGATTGTTCTCTGTTGGCTTATCTTTATCTACCAAGAAAGGTTCACCAGGTAGATAGTGAGTTGAGGAGCCATCCGCTTTAAGATTCCAACCTAAGAAGGTCTTTCCCTCATAAATATAAGGGTTCTCAATTGCCTTAAAGCGCTGATTGTTGAGAACATTTTGAGTTGTAATATCTGCGGCAGCTGTGCCATCGGCATTAAGAGGAGCGCCATTTGGATGATAGATAAAGTGAATGAGAGGATCTTTATCTCTTAATACCGCACGGAATTTACGAGAATAACGGACACGCTCATTTTGTTGCTCTTGGAAAAGGCCGCCACCTTCTTCTGCCTGGGTGATCTCTTTCCAGCCAATAAAGATTTTACCTTCAGGGATCTCTGGAGCATCTGGCTTTAAGATGCGGTAGCGATCATAGGTAAGTAGGCGATACCAGCTGTCTCTATCAACACGCTGAGTAAAGGCATGGTCATCACTATCTGCAGGTAAGAAAGTAATATCGCAGAAATCTGCCGCCCAAACCGGATAGAGATCATAATCTTGATCCAGCTCTTGGTTAAGATCAAAGATTAAGCGCTGTCCATTTTTAACATAGTACCAGTGTCTAAAATCTACCTTTGTTCCATCAGGCTCAATAGGCTTATTTGAGAAGTTGTCAGGGTTTTGCCTGATGTTTTCTTGAATAGTCTCAGGGATATGGGTGTACTTTTGATACTGCTCTGAGAAGGACACACCATATTCTTTATCTTGGGGGTCATCACCCTGAAAACCAGTTCTATGGAAAGTTACGCGTACATAAGGTGGTGTCCACTTTCCATAGAAAATGGTATCTTTGGCGTCAATAAATCCGTTTTCAAAATCAACCGGCAGGGTAAGACCTGGATTCTGATACCAGCCTCTAAAGACATAACCATCACTATCACGGGTGGTTTCATCAACAACATAACCCTCAAGCGCTTCTTTAGGTTGTTTTATAGGATCTTTTTTAGGTTGTTCTGGATCTTCAACAGGATAAACATCCTTAGTATCATTCATAGGGAAGAGATCCTTGTACTTACTCTCATAAAGATAAGGATCTGAAGTCTTAATTGCCTTGTTATCATCATTTGTTTGCCATTTAATGACATAGCTGTTGCGAGTATACAGCAGTGGATAAATACCAAGGGAGTTGGCATTATATTGAATCTTATCAAGTCTCTCTTTACTACTTAGACGCGTATCAAAATCAAAGTGATGATCTGATAAATCCCACTTAGTTCCTATCTCACTTGAATCACGTGTTATAACCTCTTTTAAAGGAGCCTGGCTTTTAACATCAAGGGCAGTAAAGCCTTTAATATTTGCAATATCAACCTGTGTTATACCAAGTGTGTGTGCTGCAGTAGTAAGTGCATCCTTAGCAATAGCGCGTCCTTTATCAAGACGTGCATACACGGAGCTTACTGCCGATGGGTTTGCCTTTGCTTCTTGTGCTTCAGCCTGACTTACCTCAATAAAACGATAAATTAAGCGGTTATTATCACCTGGAGCTCGGGCTTCAATTTTATAGATTTTGTTGTCCGCATCGCCATCTTTCATAAATGGCATATACGATACACTGGTGATGGTCTCACCGCGGGCATTATAACGATACGTCCAGCCAAAATCTCTGATAGGAAGATCACTTGGCTCCAGGGGATCAGGTAGTAGATGCCCGTACGCAATCAGATCATCTTTGTGTATTGCGGAATAGCCTTCGCCAGCCCCATCATACCAGACTTCATAATAGTCAAGCATGGGACGAAAAACAGGGTCTATATTTTGGCCCCATTTAAAGGACATGACAATATTGCCCTCATCATTTAAGTACTTCATGTATTCAAGGGCGCGCTCTATATCTTCTGGATTATATCCTTCCTTATCCGGATCATCATTTGCGGCTAAAACCTCATCCTTGCCCAAGTCTACCGTATTACCACCAAAATAACTCTCTGCATCAAAATTGGGGCTTTCTGGATCAAGAGTCGGAACATAGTCTTCATGATCAGGTGCGAGTTCTGCAAGGCGTGCATAAAATGGATTAATTGCAGCATCCTGACCAGGGTAGCTTATCTGAGCATTAAATTTTTTACGCTTCCAGTACAAGGTATATACCGTAGTACCATCACCACGAATAGTCTTAGTTACATTTTCTGGCGTGCGCTTATCATCATAATCTGCACGCTCTTCAAGCAGATACTCAGTAAGGCCAGCAGAGATCAAATATCCATCAGCATCTCTTGCATACTGGGCGTCAATACTACTTTTTTGCTCACTTAAATGCAGATCTGCTGGGGAATCTGTTGTGCCCTGATAAACTACAGAGCTTGCAAGACTGTAGCCATCATCATTGGGGTTTTCAAGATAATTAACAACGGTATAAGGCGTATCATGGCGAGGAGTCCAGACCGCATAAAGAGTGGCATTATCATCAAATTTTTGATCATCACTTATTACAGGGCCTTTTTCACTTAAGGACCAATGTGAAAAATCATAGCCTTTCTTAGTGACTGAGACAATTTTACCTTTAACATCTTTCCAGGTATCGCGATTTGTTGCCTTAACAGGAACAGAAGCGGTACCACCTGTGGGATCAGGAGTGAGCACAACACCTGTAGTATATACAGCATATAAATTAATGTCACCGCTCAGAGGTTTATTGAAGTCAAAGGGTTGACCATCTTCTGTCTCAGACCAATAGTCAAAGACTTTCTTTTGACCCAAGAGTGCGTCTGCCCAAAGACTGGTAGCTTTTTGACCAATAGGAATTAGATCAGTGGTATGTAAGATGTAGCCGTTATTGTCTTCGCCTTTACGGAAGTAGTGAACTAGGGCGCCTGGCAAAAACTTAGCATAAAGCTCGATATTTTGTTCTGATGATACCTGCTCGGGTTGATCGGTAAAATCAAAGCGCTCATCATTATCAACGCGTGCCCAATAATCAAAGACTTCTCGCTCTGCCTTTGGGATCTCAATGCGTTGAAGGGTTTGACCATTACGTAAAATCTGCTTGTCTAAAAGCTCACTTTTATCCTTATTGCGATAAAAGCTATAGGTATGGGTATTCTCATTGGGCAAAATTGAACGGCGCTTTCTTACATGCGCTTGCGAATCTGCACTTGTTGCAGTAATGCCCTCCGTTGAATCTGTTGCAAAGGCTGAGACGGGGGTTTGCCCCACAACCATTAACAACATCATAAAAGTCGCGATAGCTCTTTGCGCCTTTTTGCCAAACATAAAAACCTCTTACTAGTTCGTTTAGAAGGCAGAAGATGCGCAATTTCCAATTTTGGGCGCACTGCCTCCCATGCTACAAAATATACCGTAACTTTATAGTATATTCCTGTTTGGTAACACTTTGTGTAATTTAGTGTAAAAAATAGCCTTTAAACGGAGCATATCTTAAATTTTACATATTTAATAGCTAGGAATTGACAGATATGTATTAAGTGCATGTTTAAATTAAATTTCTGCTGCTCCTTAGTAGTGTAAGTTCCTAGATTAAGAACTTTAAATAAAACTCATATCTAAGAGCAGCTAGCAATACACCACCCCCACGTTTTGGGTCTATCAAGACCGGCAAAAAACAAAAGGTGGGACTGGGCAAAGCTCATATGCTTCTCATATCTTAAATACATGGTCAAGCCCATACAAGGCTTATAGTAAGGAGGAAGCATGCAAAATATGCAAAAGCTTAATGCGCAGATACACCAAAAGAGATCTAGATCTTTTGTTTTGTATCTTTTAGTACTGGCGCTACTTGGACTATATTGTGTTCTAAGTCTGGGACTTTCTGCCTGCAGCCAAGCACCAAAAACAGAAAGCACTGAAAAGAGCGATCAAGCTCCTAAAAGTAACCTACTTTCAGATGGCATGCAAACTGATGTCTTAGTTATTGGTGCAGGTACAACAGGATTAACAGCTGCTGTTAATGCACATGACCAGGGAGCAAAGGTTATAGTTGTAGAGAAAATGCCTGCTGCCGGAGGAAATTCGGCCAGAGCAGAAGGTGGCATGAATGCTGCTGGAACTAAATTTCAAAAGGAGCAAAATATACAAGACAGTCCCCAGATCTTTTTTGAGGACACCATGAAGGGTGGCCATGATCGCTCTAATCCTGAGATCTTAAACTACTTTACGCAACACTCAGCTGCCGCTATAGACTGGTTGACTGAGCAAGGTATGGATGTAAGTGAGGTTGCACAAGCTGCTGGTGCACGTGCTCCTCGTATGCATCGTCCTCAAGGCGGCCAATCTATTGGTGCAATCTTGGTAAAAAAGATGCTTGATCTTTTGGAGCAACGTGAGATTCCCGTTTATACCAATCAAAAAGCCGTTAAGCTATTAAGCGAGAATAATAAGATAATTGGTGCCCAGCTACAAGATGAAAAAACTGGAAAAAGCTACACCATTAAAGCTGATGCTGTTATTCTAACTACCGGCGGCTTTGGAGCTAACCAAGAACTTATCACAAAATACAGACCAGACCTCAAAGGCTTTGGCACTACCAATCACCCAGGTGCCTTGGGAGACGGCATCAAGCTGGCTGAAGAAATTGGTGCTGATACTGTAGATATGGATCAAATACAAACCAATCCAACAGTTGAACCTTCCACTCTCCTTGTCTTATCGGAATCTTTAAGAGGCAATGGTGCTATTTTTGTTAACACACAGGCACAGCGCTTTGCCAATGAAATGGAAACACGCGATTTCTTGTCAAATGCTATTCTCAAACAAGATCACTCATATGCTTGGGAAATCTTTGATCAAGGAACACGCGAGCGCATGAAGGCTACTGAGAAATACTTTGATGCAGGCATTGTATTAGAAGCTGCAAGCTATGAAGAGCTTGCCCAGAAAATGGAAATAGACCCTGCTATCTTTAGTGCAAGCATGAAAAAATGGAATGAAAGTGTGGCACAAAAGAAAGATCCTGAGTTTGGACGTTCAACTGCCTTAGATTATCCCTTGGATAAGGGGCCATTTTATGCCATAAAGGTAGCTCCCGCAGTTCACTATACCATGGGCGGAATTAAAATTGATGACACCACAGCTGTTATCAATAAAGAGGGGGCTCGCATTGAAGGATTATTTGCTGCTGGCGAGACTACTGGTGGTCTACATGGAGGAAACCGTTTGGGCGGAAATGCTGTAGCTGACACTGTTATCTTTGGAAAGCGCTCAGGAGAAATTGCTGCAGAATTTGCTCTTAAGAATGGCAGCCTCTTTGATAAAGCAGAGCAGTCTCAATCCTTCAAAGCTTTTAAGGACTCCCTTGCTTTAGCAAAACCCAAAGAGGGAGCTCCTGCACTCTACAAGGATGGAACTTATAAAGGTAAGGGTACGGGCAAAGAGGGACTTATTGAGCTGGAAGTAAAAGTTGAAAATGGATTTATCACGCAAATCACTACGCTTTCATCGCATGATACTCCAAGCTTATACTCTGCAGTAGAAACTGAATTCTTCCCCAAAGTAATAGAAGAACAAAATCTAGAAATAGATGGAGTTTCTGGCTCTACCTTATCTAGTCAAGGTGTAAAAGAAGCTTTAAATAATGCACTTAAAGATGCCAGGAAATAGCTTTTAATCAAATAAGGGTCTCATTGATATGTCAATACTGTCTCTGAGACCCTTTGTCTTAGGCCAGTTCTGTTTATTTGAATGCCTAAGATTCGTGATTAAGATTCATATCTAAAAAGAATTAATACCTCATATTGACTATGCATGAGGCCAGTTATCTACCAATTCAATAAGCTCGGCCTTTGAGTGAACTTCTAATTTCTTATATAACGACTTACTATATCCTCTAATGGTATTTTCAGTAATACCCATAGCTTCTGCAGCTGCCGACTTTGAATAAGCCTTAAGAAGCAGACGCAAGACCTCTTGTTCCCTGGGAGAAAGCTTATATGCCTCAGCTATGCTAACAATATTGTTGTTACGCATAGTATCAGTCTGCTGCTTTGGCGCCAGTCTTTCATCTTGCAGGGAACCAAGCTCTGTAGCTAAACCATGAAATAGTGGACGCACGCCACCAATCCTATCACCCAAAATAAATATAAGGCTCACAGAACTCAAATAAATGAGGACAACAATAAACATCTCACTATTAATACCCCACAGTTGAGCCTCTATCATACGCATTACCACAAGCCTACCAATATTTCTGGCAAGCATATAAACAAGCCAGCCCAAAGCAAAAATAATCCCGGGAAGCACACGCAAATGATGGCTAATATCACTTAAAGCAAACCATAGAACTGCTAGAGCTATGCTATTTGCAATGGTTGCAAGCACTAAAGCTGCCTGCGTTAAGCCTGAATGCACCGATAAGAGCAGGGCACTTGTAGATACTATGGCAACAAGGGCTCCCCACAGAGGTTGAAACTTAATCATTTTGTTATATTTAAGAACCCATATAAGGAGTAATAAGGAAAAGCCTATAACTCCCAAACGATGCCAAATCTGTTCTGAAAGTGTGAACTCCATTGGAAAGGTATCAGTTATAAACATAGGATAAGCGCGTGTTGCTCCCAATGCAAAACCAAAAACTGCTACAGCAAACAAGGCTGGCAAGAAAGCGCTGTATGGGAGCTCTGAAAAAACAAAAGTTTTAGCTGATCTTAAGCGTTCAAATTGAGCTCTTCTACTACTTACAGTCCGCATATGCGGGGTCGCCCTAAACGACAAGTAGCCGGCTATGGGCAAGAAGGCAGAAAAAAGTAGGCTCAATTCCCTTGGCAATAAAGCAGATACGAGCCCTATGGAAGAGCCCAAAATAATAGATAAAAAGCTATAGATAAACGCTTCTGGCAAGCTTATTGATGCATATAAGGATGCATATAAACCTGCTGCTGGGACTATAGAGACCGCAGCCAAAATACCGCCTAAACGATAAACTGCTTCAATATTAAAGTACAGACCTATTGCCATTGCAATACTGGCAAAAATCATGCCTATAAATCCAATACAATGCCAGTTTATGGTAGTTGTTTCAGCTCCGTTATTATCGGCATTATCTTGTAAGCCCACTTGCTCCTGTGCTTTATCATATGAAGAAGCAACGAGCTGATTAGAGCGGGCCCACACCAAATAAAGGATGGCCAAAAGCATAACAAAGCAACGGACAAAATTCATCACGATGCTAAAACTGTCGCCATCTATGGTTTTATATGAGTTATAGAAACTAATTTGAAGCCAGGCATGAAGCAAGCCTATCCCTAAATAAGCAGGGTGAATGGTTTTATGAAATTGTGACTGTTGGATTTGAATCTTGAGCATGGTTCCTCCGGATGCTCATACCCTTATTAAAACCATGCCATGCTAAGCTAAGAAACTATTGCTGGTAGAGGCGGAGGGACTCGAACCCTCAAGCCCGAAGGCGGCGGATTTTAAGTCCGCTGCGTATGCCAATTCCGCCACGCCTCCACGCAAAAGCAACGTTACATATGCTACACAACTTATCTAAATACTGCAAGTGTTTTCACAAAAGACGCTTAGCTCTGCTTTCCAATCAAGCTGAAGCGGTCTTTGATCTAATTGCGCTAATACAACATGAGTCAAACCATATAAAAGATCATGCTCACTTACCTGTATATATGAGCTAGCACTTAAGGCCATGACCGTCTCTAAAATTAGACTTCCTGAAACAATAAGATGAGCGCGCTTTTCTTGTAAACCCTTGATTTGTGCTCTGTTATGCAAACTCATTGATATAAAGCTATCAATCATGTCTGCAACTTGACCGCCATTAAGCACAGCCAGATGTACCTGACTTGAATCATAAGGCTCAAGCTCCTTGCTCACAGCAAGCAAAGACGTTGCTGTACCGCCCACGCAAACTACAGCGTCCAAGTCATCAATATCAGAAAAATATGAGCCAAACTCCTCGCTTAAAAATTCCCGAGCATTTGCTAAATCACCTGCTAGCGGAGGGTCATGTTTCTCAAACAATTCGCGCAGACGCCTGCAGCCAACATCAAAGCTTCTTACTGAATCTATATCAAAGTTGTAACTAGAGCCCTCTTCTTGATCATGCTCCATGCGCACGCATCCAACTGCAATCTCTGTTGAACCGCCGCCAATATCAACCAGCATTATTTTTTTGTCGATAAAATCAAAGGCCACACCAGCAAAAGCAAGCCTTGCTTCCACATCTCCTGGTATAACCTGAGCCTTAAGCCCTAACACCTCTAACTGCGATAAGAGATCTGAGATATTATCGGCATCTCTAGCTGCTGATGTTAAGATGCAAACCGCATATTGAGCCTTGTGCTCTTTAAGTTCTTGAACGTACTCTTCTACGCAGCTCAGCGTTCTTTCTATGGCCTTTTGATCAAGGCTGCTAGACTGAGCTCTTCCTTCTCCTAGCTCAGTTATGGTGCTTTTTCTTACTATGGGCTCTATTCCAGCTTGCTTGCAGTCCGCAATAAAAAGGCGCGTGGAGACTGTCCCTATGTCTATAACCGCAATGCGCTTATCAGCGCTGTTCACAGCATTATTTGTGCCTACGCTCATATGCTCACTTACCTCTCTAAGCTATCATGCTTGCCGGTGCTTATCAGCATTAGCCATGCTTCATGCGTGCTGCCGTGCTTAACTAAGTATACAGGCTTGCATATAGCTACTTTGTGGAGCCTGTGGACTGATACTTTTGTTCCTGAAGCCTTTGATACTGAGGGTCTACGCTGGTATCTTCTACCCCAAAGAAAAAGTCCAAAAAGCGCGTCCACCAGCTTACCTGAGCCCTACCCGAATACTTTTCAATGCGCTTAGCAAACTCTTCTTCTCTGGGTTCAGGCTGTTCTGAGGCGTTCTCTATTTTTACAGAGGTCTCACCCGGCATAACCAAACCAAGATTTTTACGTGCCTCATCTTCTATACCCTCATTTGTTTGCAGGTTCTCTACCCTCTCGCGCAGAGCAGCATTGTGTTGCAAATTAAGCAGGTATTCCATTTCAAGACGCTCTTGGGCTCTTTTTGCAATATACAAGTTCTTTGCTGGGACATAGACTGCCACCATTATTAAGATAATCGTCACGATAAGTGCGGCTATTTTTTTACCGTGTTGCTTAAAAAATGCTAGTACAAGGGCGGGGTCTACCCTAAAGGCTTCTATTACCTGCGATAAAACCGAGCGCCCCATCTCTGCTGCCTTTTGGGCATGCACTTTTGCTTGTTCTTGTATTTGCTTAAGTGAATCCTGTGTTTTAGCGGCTTCATCAGTGTTTTTGTTTGCGTCACCCTCGCTGTGCTTATCTGCGGTTTGGCTGTCCGCATCCTGGTCCTCAAGACTCCGGTGGATTATGAGGCCCGCTTGCTCCTGGTGAGAATCTTGATCCGCTGCACTTTCTTGCGCTTCTAAATTCTCTTGACTAGCTAAATTAGTCTCTGACCCCTCTAAAGCCCCTGCCGCCTGACTTGCTTGCTTTGACTGTTCTGCTTTGTCTGCTGCAAGAGATTCACTTGCTGCAGCTTGCCCTGCTTGAACACTTGCAGCTGCATCAGATAAGCCAAGTTCTGACAAAGGTTTAAATACCGCAATTGGCTTAAGCTCGCCTTTATCGCCTTGGTTTACCTGGCTATGCTCTTTAGCTGGCTTTGAGCTGTGAGCGCCACTAAGAGCGTTATCTTGAATCTCTCCATGAGATTCTTTTAGATCTTCAACTGCTTCTTTGGGCTTTTCTTCTTGAACAAATTTATCACCCATTCGTAAAGCAAAGGAGCTTAATTTTTGTGCCGCCTTGCTCTGCTTTAAGGATTGCGATAAAGAAGGGCTGTTTTCAGAGGATTTATTTGGAAGCTGTCCAGCAATTCTTGTGCTACCGGCAGCGCGCCTGGGCGCAAGGGGTTTATCGCCCTGAGACGTTTGTTTTGGCTTGTGGAGCTTTGATTTAGGGAGTCCAAACTCATCAAACCCAGCTTCTTGTGTAGGTCTGAGTGGCCTTTGCTTAGCTTGTCTATCTTGCTCTTGCTGCGCTATGTCTTTTTCTTGCAGCCTATCATGTTGCTGCAAAGTATTATGTTTTTGCTGCTTCTTTGACTCTTTGCGCACAAGCTTAGAGGGCTCTTGTCCCGCTTTATGCCTTGGTGTCCCTTTAAAACCTGCCATAGCTTATATGCTACCTTTTGCTCCGTTTAATCTACTTGTACTAGTATTTCTACTTGTTCCAGTTGTTTTAGTTGTTCTAGTTGTTCTACTATCTCTTTTTGCGTTCAAATATCCTCTGGCACTACTACTAGCTACAATAATGGTGCTGCAAGCTTCATTTGTGCAGCACCATTATGTAAAAATCTCAGCAACTTAGCTAGATTTAATACCAGAATTAATATTATAAAAAGCATCGAGCCCAGCATAAACTGCTTGGTCTCCCAGCTCCTCTTCAATTCTTATAAGCTGGTTATATTTTGCAACTCTATCACTTCTGCAAGGAGCTCCGGTCTTAATCTGGCCAGCATTGCATGCGACTGATAAATCAGCAATGAAGCTGTCCTCTGTCTCGCCTGATCTATGGGAAACAATAACACCATAGCCAGCACGTTTAGCCATTTCAATAGCATCTAAGGTCTCGCTAAGAGTACCAATCTGATTAAGCTTAATCAAAATAGCATTAGCAACACCCAAATCAATTCCTTTAGCCAGACGCTCAGGGTTGGTAACAAAGAGATCATCGCCCACTAGTTGAACCTTATGACCAATTTTTTCAGTTAAAAGCTTCCAGCCATCCCAATCTTCTTCTGCCATACCATCTTCAATTGAGATAATGGGGAAGCGCTCAACGAGCTCTGCCCAGTAAGCAACCATTTCCTCTGAGTTTAAGCTTCTGTTTTCTCCTGCAAGTACATATTTCTTGCTTTGAGCGTCATAAAACTCAGTTGACGCAGGGTCAAGAGCAAACATGATCTGCTCGCCAGGGGTATAGCCTGCTTTTAAGCATGCCTCAGTGATAAGCTCTAAGGGTTCGGCATTAGTAGAAAGATTAGGGGCAAAACCACCCTCATCGCCAACAGAGCTAGAAAGCCCGCGCTCTTTTAACACTGCCTTCAAGGTATGATAAATCTCTGCACACCATCTAAGAGCTTCAGCAAAAGAACCAGCACCAACAGGCATAATCATATATTCTTGGAAATCAACGGTATTATCGGCATGAACACCACCGTTTAAGATATTCATCATGGGGCAAGGAAGCTCATGAGCATGAACACCACCAATATATTTATATAGTGGCAATGCGCTAAACTCTGCTGCAGCTCTAGAAACAGCAAGAGAGACGCCCAAACAAGCATTGGCTCCCATCTCTGCCTTATTGCTTGAATCATTAAGATCACACAAAGCTTGATCAAGACTGCGCTGGTCAAAGGCATCAAAGCCAATAAGAGCGTTAGCAATATCCTCATTTACGTGCTCTACTGCCGAAAGAACACCCTTACCTAGATAGCGAGCAGAATCCTTATCACGCAGCTCAACAGCCTCAAATTGACCTGTTGATGCTCCTGATGGAACGGCGGCTCTTGCTTGAGTGCCGTCGATAAGAACACACTCCACTTCTACTGTGGGGTTACCACGAGAATCTAAGATTTCACGAGCATAAAGATCGAGAATTTCAGACATGAAGGCTCCTTGTTCTAAGCTTTGCATAGTAGTTAGGCTTTGTGCCAGAGGTTTTAGAACTCTGTACACAGCAAACTACATGCCAGTTTGCATTACCAGCTTTGCACTGGGCTAGTTAATATTGTAGCTTGTATCAGTTTGTTTCCTCACCAGATTTTTCATGTAGCTTTGCCTGAGCCCAAAGCTCATCAAGCTCTTGCAGGCTTAACTGCGATAAACGCTTGTCAGCCCGCTGTGCCTGATCTTCCATATGTCTAAAGCGCTTCATGAATTTTTTATTTGAGGCCTCTAGTGCTTCTTCAGGGTCAATTCCGGCTTTTCTTGCTACATTTACCAGGCAAAAGAGTATATCTCCCAGCTCAAGCATCTTGTTAGAACCTTGGGCTTGCTTAAACTCTTCCACTTCCTCTAGCATGGACTGCACTACCGCCTCCACACTGTCCCATTCAAAGCCAATCGAGACAGCCTTTCTTGAGATCTTTTGAGCCTTATGTAAAGCAGGGAGCTCATTTGGTATGCCATCCATAAGGGAGCTTTGGGCCTTTTGAAGCTTAACTTCATTTTGTTCTAGTTTGCTATTAGTGTTGCTATTGTTGCTATTGTTAAGCGCCTCTTCAGCCTTAAGCTTCTGCTCTTTTTGATACGCCTCCATCAACTTAACCTGATCCCAAAGGTTGAGAACTTCCTGGGGCTTTACAGGCTGAGGGCCCTCAGCTTCCTCAGCGCCCTTAGCTTCCTTAGCACCTTCAGTTCCCCCAGCGCCCTTTAGCGCCTGCTGAAAAACCTCTGGATGCTCCTGACAAAAGCGATCTAGAGCCTCTTTACTTTCATAAAATACATGAGGGTGGCGGCGCAGCATTTTTGAGGCGGCCGCCCTACAGACATCATTGATGTCAAAACTTCCCTCGTCAGCAGCAATTTGTGCATGTAAGACCACCTGCTCTAGCAGGTCTCCCAGCTCATCACAAAGCTCGTCCTTATCGCCTCTATCTATAGCATGGGCGCACTCATATGCTTCTTCTATCATATTTTTTCTAATGCTTGTATGGCTTTGAGCCAAATCCCAGGGGCAGCCTTCAGGGGATCTTAAAATTTTGATTATCTCAACAAAATAGTCAAAATCTGGATGCGGCTGCAGCTGTTCTTTTGAGGGATAGTGTTGCACAAGGGCTCCTTTTTGCGCTTATTTTTTGCATGTATCACGCAGCTGTACTGTATTGCGCCCAAAGCGCTTTACAGAATATCCTTATCTTTATACGCTAAGCTTATACCCTACAGAGAGGTTAAGATGGCATTTAGACTTAAAGATGCAAGCGCTCTTGCACTTAACATAACACAACACCTGCAGTTCACACCTGAACTATGTCTTCGTCATCTTTCTCCGCGCTCAAACTGTAGGATCTGTGCAGACATATGTCCAGATCAGGCCATTAGCATTGAGCGTAGTAACACCCCTGGTCAAATTGTTGATATGGATCTAGACGAGGCTCTTTGCTCGCAATGTGGTTTGTGCTCACAGCTTTGCCCAAGCTCTGCCTTTGAATTAAAACGACCCAATCTGCTTGAACTTGCAAAGCAGGCGCACAGCCTTTCTGCTCTGTCTGGAGGCAAAGTAATTTGCACGTGTAAGAAAACTAATATTAGAAATTTTGGGCTTGAGGCCTTAGAGCTTCCTTGTTTAGCCTCGGCTCCCTGGGAGTTTTGGCTTTATTTAGCAAGCGCAGACTTAGAGCTTTCCATCTTTTTGCCCGAGGGGCTTTGTGAAAGCTGCGCTTGGAAGGCCGGTGAGGCCCCTCTTATCCAAGAAATCTATCATGCTGAGTCCATATTAGAACAGAACTTCAAGCTGGTTGCTACTAAAGAAGAGTTTTTAGCGCTTAAAGAGGAATTTTTTAGCCTGCAGTCCGATCAAAACTTTGCCGATAAAAGACGGCTGTTTTTCTCAGAGCTCTCATCAGGAGGCAAACAAGCTGCCTTTCATGCCTTAGAAAGCGCAATGACCACTATTTTTGGTGATCTTAATCTTAAGCATGACAAACCCCGCAGCACACGAGACAGGTTTGAAGAAGAGCACGGCAAGCAAGAATCAAGTGATGAAGATAGCAATGTATCTAAAGCTAGCAGTGAAGCTAGTGCACGAGACTTTTATCTGGCACTTGAGCGTGGGATCTATCCTCAGCGCAAACAGCTGCTCCTTAAAAGCATACAAGAGAAAGCTGATCTTGCTCAGCGCACGCCTATATCGCTTCCCTCATTTGGACAAAGCTGCACCCATTGCAAGGCTTGCGCGTTCTTATGTCCCTCTGAGGCCCTCATCATGAATGAAAACCGCATAGAACTTAATGCCCTGGCCTGCAGCGCCTGCGGCCTGTGTAAAGAAATATGCTGGCCACAAGCTATACAATTTAAAGACTATAGCTCGCTTTTACTCTTACATGAATTACAGCAGCAAAGCTTTATACTTATGCACCAAGACCAAGATGAGGACTAAGCTTACTTATATAAGCTTGGATATAACAAGCTTGGATATAAATAAGCGTGGAGCCTTGCTTATAGCCGTTCTTCTATTTCCTCTTCATCCGAGCCACCGCAGCGCTCCAAAATACTTAAGCTTTGACCCAGCAAATCCAAATCTTTCTTATAGGGAATCGTAAGCTTTTTTGACTTGGGATAGTAAATACCACCTTTAAGTGCAAATTGAGCCTGCAAATTACTATCTATCTCAATATTTTGGAATACCAGCTTAGAGGCTACTAGGGCTACTGAACTTATACCAAGGCGCTGAGCTCTTATTTTTATGCGCTCACGATTAAATAAATTTAAGCCCGCCTCTTCAAGTGCCCCATAGCGCTCAGATAAGTCTTTTTCAAGCTTATCTAAAGTCTCTAAACTTCCTGCGCAAGCCAGACGGCGATAGGCCCTAACGCGTTCATCAGCAGCGGGTATGTAGTCCTCAGAAAGGTAATAATCTACGCTAAGGTTGATATTCACCTCTGCACTTTGCGCTTCTCCTTCGCCTCGTGCCTGGGCAACTGCTTCAGCAAGCATATGGGTAAACAAATCAAAGCCCACACTTGAAAGATTTCCGCTTTGATCGGCACCCATCAAGGATCCTGCTCCCCTAATTTCTAGGTCGCGCATAGCAATATCCATACCAGAGCCCAAATCTTGTAGCTCTTCAATAGCAAGGAGGCGTTGCATGGCCTGCTCAGTTAAAACCTCACCCTCGGGGAACATGAAATAGGCATAAGCTTGCATGCGTGAGCGCCCAACCCTACCTTTAAGCTGGTATAACTGTGCCAAACCCAAACGCTGCGAGTCTTCAATTATTAAGGTGTTAGTTCTTGGATTATCAATGCCGCTTTCAATAATAGTGGTTGCAATAAGAACATCAAATTCTCCTGCGCTAAAAGACTCCATTATGCGCTCAAGCTCTTTTTCACTCATCTGTCCATGAGCGCATTCAACTCGCGCTTCCGGCACTGCCGCAAGCACTCTGTTAAGAGCATCTTCTATAGTTTTCACCCTGTTTGAGACATAATAAGCCTGTCCACCTCGTGCCATTTCTAGGCGCAAAGCAGCTGAGATCTTATCCTCATCCCACTCTCCCACATATACCTCAACAGGTGTTCTATTTGCAGGCGGAGTTTTTATAAGAGACATGTCTCGCACCCCAGATAGCGCCATTTGCATGGTGCGTGGTATTGGAGTTGCCGATAAGGTAAGCACATCTACCTGCTCACGCAAGGTCTTTAGCTGTTCTTTATGCTGAACACCAAAACGCTGCTCCTCATCAATGATGATAAGTCCTAAGGAATGCGGGTTAACATCATTTGACAAGAGACGATGTGTGCCCACTAAAACCTTTACCTTGCCTTGAGCAAAGCGTTCAAGTGCTTTTCTTTGCTGGGAGGCTGTTCTAAAACGAGACAAGACATCAACTTCCACGTCAAAGGGGGCAAAACGCTCAAAAAAGGTCATAAAATGCTGCTGAGCTAGGATGGTGGTTGGACAGAGCACCATTACTTGCTTGTTATCCTGAACCGCTTTAAATGCGGCGCGCAAAGCAACTTCTGTTTTTCCAAAACCAACATCGCCACACAAGAGACGATCCATGGGTTTATCAGATTCCATATCTGCTTTAATATCTGCAATCGCAGAAAGCTGATCAGGGGTTTCTTGATATGGAAAAACAGCTTCCATCTCACGTTGTTCAGCACCATCACGCATATAGGCATAACCTTTAATACTTGAGCGTCTGGTATAAAGATCAACAAGATCAAAGGCTAGTTTTTTAGCAGATTTTCTAGCTTTATTAGTAGCTCTTGTCCAGTCTGAAGTATTGAGGCGAGTAAGACGCGGAGAAGAACCATCAGGACCAATGTAGCGCGTTAACTTATCCACCTGTTCAAAAGGCACATAAAGCTTGTCCTTATCGGCATATTCTAAAAGAAAATAATCTCGTTCAAATGAGGCGACTTCTTGTCTTACTATAGCTTTAAAATACGCAATTCCATGGCTTGCATGAACTACATAATCACCAGGCTTAAAGGGAAAGGTAATATCTGTTATATCATGGACCTGCCTGCGGCTACGTGAAGCTGCCCTAACATTAAGATCAGCAAGGCTGATAATACCTAGCTTTGAGGAAGCGCAGATAAAACCGTTGGGAATCGCTAGGTCAATTATATTAACTATGCCCTCTTCAAGCTTCTTTTCCTCAGGCTGCTTGCTCTCTTCATCAGTTCGGCTATCGTGCAAGATTTCTTGAAATGAAAGATGTTCGTCTAGCAATTGCAGCTTGAAGTTTTCCCTTGCGGCCCTATCTGGAATAGCCAAAACTGCATAATACTTGTGTGCGCACAGGCCTCTCAAGCGGGCAATCAACCTGCTGTCTTTACCTGCTACATCCGGGCGACTGATAGCCAGATCCTCATCAACTGCTCCACCAGCTCTCATAATAGAAACCATGGTAAAGCGCTGGTGCTCTGCAAAATTTAGGTCCTTAGCCTGAGCATAGAGCGCTTCTATCTTTTCGTGGGTAAGCAGCGCTTTTGCCCGAATGTCTTCATATGCACGGCTTGCATCATCAAAAAGAGAACGTGGTTCTACCAAAACAAGGCAGGCATCTTTACTAATATGATCCAGGGCAAGCGTATAATCTGGATATAGATACGGGAGGTATTTATCCATTCCCAAAAAACTAATGCGCTCTTGAAGGCGCTGCAGATCATAGGCAAGCCTGTCATCTTCTTGGGCTTGCTTATACAATGCTCTGCTTGCACGCTTTATAGCCTGCTCGCTTAAAGCAAGCTCTAGAGCTGGATATACCTGCAAGCTATCCTTATCAGAGATAGTCTGACCTGTTGAATGTATTAAGCTTCTGATACGCTCTATCTCATCGCCAAAAAACTCAATGCGAGCAGGGCTTGTCTCAGATGAAGGCCACAGATCGATGTGATCACCCTTATGGCTGAATTCACCTGCTTTACTGCAGGTCTCACTTAGGTGATAACCCAGGTATAAAAGCTGATCTATAAGCTCTTGCGGACTTATTTCTTGAGCCTGACTAAGCCTAATGGGGCGATAAAAGCGGCTGCTTTTTCCTGGCACATAGCGCAATAAGGAGCGCGCAGAACACACCAGGATTTTATCGCTATGAGGGCGAGACATAAGATCTAAAGCCCTGCAGCGTGCACCTATTACTGCAGCTTGCGGCTCTTGATCTGCAAAAGCTAGATCCTCTCGCTCAGGAAAACGCAAAACCGCATCTTTTCCCAGGAGTACACTTAAGTGCTGAGCAAAACGCTCGGCACTCTCTTCTCCAGAGAGCAAGACAACATAGGGGCGTTTTTGTTCTAAATAGAGGCTAGCTAGACAAAAGGCTCGTGCTGACTGATTTAATCCAAGGCTTGCATCCTTGCCTTGGGCCAAGAGCTCCTTAATATGCTTCATCTCAGGAGCTTGTAAAAAAGCTTGGGACAACAAGCTAGCTGCTCTTTGATTATTGTCAGTATCTATAGCTTTTTGCTCCTTATGTAATCTATCTTTTTCTTCTTGCATGCTCACTGTTAATCCCACGTTTTTTTAAAGCCTACTCTTCCTAATATCACAGTCTTTGATCGTATATTTAGTTATAGTTAATCTTATCTTTCAAAAGCTTAGCCTGCTTTTGTGAGCCCACAGCTCCTTATAAACCAAAGTAACTGTTACACTTAAAGCATGCCAAGATACAGAAAAGGATATACCCGATGCCCAGAGAATCAAATGCTTCGAAAAGCGCTCGCGCTATAGAAGCTGTTAAGCGTATTGATCAGCTTTACCCTGACCTACCTTGTCACCTACATCACAGAGATCCCTTTACTCTCACCATTGCAGTGCTCTTATCAGCACAAACAACCGATGCTCAGGTTAACAAGGTTACACCGCAACTCTTTGATCGTTTTGGTGATCCCGCTTCAATGGCAGCCGCTCCTTTAAAGGATGTAGAGGCTTGCATTAGCTCTTTGGGTTTTTATCGCAATAAGGCAAAAAACTGCATTGCTGCTGCCCAAGTGCTCTTAAGTGAGTTTGGCGGCGAAGTCCCGCAAAGCGCCGAAGAACTTATGATGCTACCTGGTGTTGGTAGAAAGACTGCAAATGTTGTGCTTAATGTGGCATTTGGCATTGTCTCTGGCATTGCGGTTGACACTCACGTCTTTAGAATTGCGCAAAAACTTAAGCTCTCCAGCAAACAAGACCCCTTAGATCTTGAACAAGATTTGCTAAAACTTCTGCCAAAAGAATATTGGAAAGATGTCAATCACCAGTGGGTCCAATTTGGCAGAGATGTTTGTATAGCCAGGCGTCCACAATGCGCTCTTTGTGTCTTAAATGACATCTGTCCCAGTGCTTTTGCAGAAGAAAAAAGTAAGAAAAAGGCTAAGAAAGTAAGGCGCTCAGCAAAGGCGCAATAAGCAATGCTGGCAGCATTTGCACTATCTTCATCTCTTTTATTTGCATAACCGATAAGGCCACAGCTAAGAGCAAAACGCCGCCCACCGCAGATATAGACGCTATCATTACATCTCCCAGGTAGGGGCTTAAAAAGGATGCCAGAAGAGCAATGCTTCCCTGAATAACTAAAATAGGCAGAGCTGAAAAAGCTGTGCCTATACCTAAAGCGCTAGCCAAAATAACGGCACTCACGCCATCTAAGACGCTTTTTGCATAGAGAATGGAGTTATCTCCCAAGCCTGCTTGCAGTGGTCCTAATACTGCCATGGTGCCTACACCAAACAAAATACTAGCAGAAACAAATGCCTCTACAAAGCTGCTCTTATCGGAGCTTTTTGCATCTTCTTGCTTAGCAACTTTGGACTGTACCCAAGAACCTAAAGCCTCAATCTTTTTGTCTAAACCCAAGGCCGCTCCAAGTAAACTACCTGCAACCAGGCTTAAAGAAAAGATGATCATGGCACTGTCACCCAAGCTTGAAGCCATCCAGTTTTTAAGGCCATTAAAGCTCATTACAATACTCATGCCAATAACAGCAAGGCCAATAGCTTGAAACATCAAGCGGCGCAAATCATCATTAACTAATTTACCTACAGCACAACCCAACAAGGATCCCACTACTATAGCTATCACATTGAGCAGCACAGCAAGCATTACTAACCCTTCTTATACCTACAAGACAAACTCCTGCATAAGCCCTTTCACAAGCCAGAGCTTAAAGCTTCTAAAGCCCTTATGAGTACCTTTGAGCTCTTATAAGCCCCTACTTATTCTACGCAAGTATGGCAAACCATCCAACCTCAACAGGGCTACAATCACTAGAATAACTTGGATAACGGGCCACTATATAAAAGCGCTCCCCTTCTCTGCTTACTGCAATCTGTGCAGGGCTATCGCTATCTTGATATTGAGGAGACAAGGCGAGCATCACGGTATTGGCAGGTACTGGGACTTCTATAAACTGTATTCTACTAACTTCCCCTTGTTTGGGAGCTTGAAAAAATACCATCCCTCTTGAAGTTTCCGATAAGCGCAAGGCCTCTAAACTTCCGCTAAGACGCTGTGCCCGCAGGCTAGTCACACTCACATCTTCTGCCTTCAAAGAATCTAATTGCAGCTCTTTGGCTTTAAGCTGCATAGTCTGTATCTTATCTGCCAAAAGCTCTTGAACTTGAGCAGTTTGAGATTTAATAGCTCTGCTTTCCAAACTGTGAGCCACAAGATTTTTTATTAAGGCGTCTTTACTGCTTAAACTCTCAATTTCAAAACGCCCCAGCTGAAGCCGTTCTGCTTTTAAGTCTTGTGCTTCTAAGTTTTTGCCCACTATCTTATCGCCCACGAGATCTTTTGTTTGCACAGAAGAGATCTCTGCCTTGTCAGCGTTTAAACTGTTTGCTGAGAGCTGTCTAGTTGCTATGCTTTCTGCATTAAGGGAACTAAGAGCAAGTTCTTGCGTCTTCAGCTTTGGAGCCTCTATTTCTTGCGCCCTTAAGGTTTGAGTGCTTAGATCTTGCAGTTCTGCCTTGCGTCCTGATACAAGATCTAGCTGAGCCTCCTGGCTCTTTAAACTCATGCTCTCTAGATGCTGAGCCTCAACACCAAGGCTCTTAAGTGCACCATCTTTATCAACAGTAAATCCCGGGGTAGAAAAAGCTTGGGCAACAATGCTATCTCGAGCAGTTACGCTTTGAGCCTCAAGATCTTTTTGACTGATAAGTGATCCAAATAAGGCAAGGTTTCCTGTGGCAGATAGTTTCTTTTTAAGGGGATCTACCTCGAAAAAGAGCTCTTTTCCCTGGGGATCACTAACTGCCAATCTTCCTTTTGACCAAAGTGCAAAAGCTTCATTACTTTCTGCAGTAAAGGCTTGTGCCACGGGATTATCCTTTAAGTACTTAGTAAAGGCTGCTTTGCGTTTTTGTTCTTCTTGCTCCATGCTTTCTAATTGCTCTTGAGCCTGTTTTTGGGCAGTTTGAACACGCTCTTGTTGCTCAGAGTTTAAATACCCCAGCTTTGTATTAGGCTGAGCTGCTGAAGAAGCAACTTGCTTGAGCCTTTGTTGTTCTATAAGGTTTTGTTCTTTTGGCTTCTGACATGAAAATAAACCCAGACACAATAAGACCAAAGCTATGCATGTGCATAAAACTATAGGCAGGATTACAGCAAGCTTTGTAAATCTCCTATCACGCCCGTGTTTATCGCCTTCTCTTAGATAATTGGGTCGCTGAACAGGGCTTGTAATAGCAGGCTTGCTTGATACTCCCTGCTCTTCTAAAAGCGTAGCTTCCTCTTCATCTACAAGAATGGTCTTATCAAAATCTGTGGGAGATATGTGTTGCATCTCAACTCTCAATCTCTAGTTTGCAAGAGCTAAGGTGCCTGAGGGTAGTGCTATTGTGCTAGACTGCAAGTGACTTGTCAAGCGATAAATTATACCATTTACCAGGAGTTATATTATTTTATGACAGACTTTAGATTATCAAGAGATTATACCAAGATACCTTTTATATATCAGCCATATTATCAAGGTGCGCAGGCTCAATTAAGCCGTATTACTGTGCCTGGCTCCAGACTATATGAAGCCTTGCGCATGCTCAGCACACAGCCAGACGAAATCTATCACTATCTTTTGAAACAAGGGGATCCTCAAGACATTCCTGGGTACAGTCTTCATCTGATAGCAAAAAAGGCAGCTCCTTCAAGCAATCTTTTGCGCTTTGCTCAAGAGCGCGCCTTTTTGTTGCGCGCTTCACACCCTCATATCGTTACTGCCTGGGCAAGCAGGTGCCAAGATACTTATCTTATGCCAGCTGCCTTGTGCTCACTAAAAGAAACGCTGTATAAAACAGCCTGGCCTCTCAATCAAGCCTGTCGATGCATATTGCAGATACTGGATGCCCTTATGGCTGCTGAGAGCCTTGGTCTTATCGCACACCGTGATATTAAACCTTCTAATATCCTTCTTTTTTCTCAACTGCCGCCTGTTCAGCTTCCATATTCTCAGGCTCTATCTTCTCAGCTTCCGTCTACTCGGCTTCCATCTTCTCAAGCTCCATCCTCCTTGGCTTCCCCTCAAGAGGCAAGCCACTATTATCCTGCTGATCAAACCCACTATTCATATTGTTTAGCAGATTTTGGTGTAGCTCGTTTTAAATCCTCAGTACCCACTAAAAGCTGCGGCACTGCACCTTATATGGCGCCAGAGCTGCGTACAAAGGCAGATTTAGCAGAGGCTCCAGCAGATATACATGCTTTGGCTTTGGTATTTTATGAGCTCCTCAGTGGTAAAAAAGCTATCCCACCTAAGTACTTTAGCAATTGGGAAAAAGCACACAGCTGCCCCTTATTAGAGGAAAAGGACTTTTTATCAGAAAATGGCCTTTTATCAGAAAGCGGCCCCTGTACCTCAAAAAAGAAAGCTCCCTTCCCAAAGCAAGGAACAAACTCAAAAGCACTCAGGCAGATCAACAGCCTGCTTATGCGCTGGTCAGCCCATGATGTTCAAAGGCGACCCCAAAGCTATCAGGAAGCTTATAAGGAATTTCTACAGCTTATTAACGGTCTAAACCTTAATAAAAAAGCACTTCATAAAGACCCGCTTATACTCTCAGAGCTCACTGCTCAAAGGCGGCGCAACAAGCAGACAAATCAAAAAGACTCGCCATCAAAAACCCTTCTCATATCCCTGCTTTTAGCTAGTGCTTTGTTTTTATCAGCCAGTGCTGGGCTCTTTCTTTCAAGTTTCTAGCATGCAGCTTTTGAAGCTGGGTAAAATACTGGGCATAGTTATGCTGTCTAAAAGCAACTACTTAAAAACTAGTTACAAGAGAGGAAGCTATGTCACAAGAAGAATCCAAAGCAGCTGCATTGCAGATGCCTGACGGAACTTATAATTTTTCCCTAAGCTCTTATGATGCTGTTGAACTTTCTTTGCCTAGACCTCAAATTACAGAAGATGATATTCGACAATATCTTGAGATGTTTATGTATAAGCACGCAGACATTGTTCCTATTGAAGAGGAGCGCAAGCCCAAGCCTGGAGATATAGTTACTATTGATCTGGAGACCTTTGAAGGAGAGCAAAAAATTGGGGCTGTCTCGGGCAATAATCTAAAACTAGAATTGGGCGCAAATCTTATGCCCCCCGTCTTTGAAGATGCAGTCTGCCAGATGAACACTGGAGACAGCGCCGAGATTGAGTATGAGATAGCTCAGGATAAAAGCCTTAAAAGCAAGGTCACGCTCCATGACATTAATACACGCGTTATTCCCGCCCTTACCGACGCCTGGGTTAAAGAAAACTTAGATGGCTACCAAAGCTGTCAAGAATTTACAGCCGGCGTTCATACCCAGCTTGTCCAGCAAAAAGAAGCAGAGCTTGAGGCACAAAAGGCTGCGCTTATTGCAGACGCCTTGGCTGATCGCCTTGAACAAGCTATACCTCATGAGCTTATTGACGAAGCCTATGAGAGCTTCAAGCAAAATTTTGATGCCATGCTCCAAATGCAAGGATCAAGCAGGGCTCAGTTTATGGCTCTTCAAGGTGTTGACGAGAAGGTCTTAGAAGAGTCTGAACGCAAAGAGGCTGAGCTGGGCTTAAAGCGTGGTCTCGCTCTTGATGCATATGCCAAGCATCATAAGCTGTCTGTTGACGATAAGGACGTGCCTGGACTATTGGGCGTTCAAGAAGAAGCAGCTCAGCAATTTGAAGAGGCGCTGCGCAAAGATGGAAGCTTTGCAGAGGCTCGCACCTCTGCTCTGCGCAATAAGGCCCTGCAAGAATTAAGCAAGCAGTCAAAGATTAACTTTGTTGATTAACCTTATTTTAAGGTAATTTTCTGCAGCTAAGAGGCTGTGCCTGGACCTGGGTCTGCGCTTAGTTAAAGACTTAGATCAAACCGCAAACAAGAAAAGGCTCTAAGACCGCTGAGATCTTAGAGCCTTTTTATTTCAAACAAGTTGTACAGTTGTACAGAAGCTGTTAATAACTATCTATGAACAGCTTAAGATCTTAAGCTAAGACTTAGTAGTTAACTACACGCTGTACGAAGTAAGCCTGTGGGTGCTTGCAAACTGGGCAAAGCTGAGGTGCGCTCTCACCAACGTGAAGGTGTCCGCACTTCTCGCACTTCCAAACTACAGTCTCGTCACGCTTGAAGATCTCACCCTTCTCAAGACGATCAAGAAGTGCACGATAGCGCTCTTCGTGATGTGACTCAATCTTTCCAACTGCGTCCATCTTAGCAGCAATCTCAGTGAAGCCCTCTTCACGAGCTACAGCAGCAAACTCAGGATACATAACGTTGGTCTCATAGTTCTCGCCTGCAGCAGCATCCTCAAGGTTCTTGCTGGTCTCAGGGATGTCACCATCATGGAGATACTTAAACCAGAGCTTAGCGTGCTGCTCCTCGTTTGCCTTGGTCTCCTCAAAAACATTCTGGATAGCTACAAAACCGTCAGCCTTAGCCTGCTTTGCATAGTAGCCATACTTCATAGCAGCCATTGACTCGCCAGCGTAAGCAGCCTCAAGATTTTTCTTTGTCTGTGACTCGTTAAAATTAACAGCCATGTTTCTTCTCCCTCTCCAACTAGTTGGGGTTCCTCTCTTATGCCTTATTTCAATTAGCTTGCCGAATACAAGGTCCTCCACCCACAGCAAAGCTAAAAGGCTTATTTGCAGAATATCACGAAATGCAGGATTTAAAAGTGATTCAAAGCCGCAAAAGCGTGATGGCATTAGTTATTGTATCCCCTCCGCAGATAAAAATGAGAATCATTCTCATTTTTTAGAAGATTGCAGAGTTCCTACACATAAAGTCAGCCAATACTTACGCTTTGTAGAGCAGTTTTTCTGCCTCATCTGTGTCTAAATCTTGGACCAGCTCTTGCATGAAGCCCTCTTTCACCAGATCTAACAAAAGAGTCCTGGTCTCTTCAAGATCAAGTTCTTTGCGCCCTGCACTACGCTCATGTCTTGCTAGACGTAAAGATAATTCCGATAAGCTCAAGCCCTTAGGCTCTGACAAAACTGCACGCAACAAAAAGGAGCGTTTTTGGCGTTTTGAGCCTTCAAATTTTGACTGCACGCTGTGATGTTTTGAGCGCCTGGACGGATTAGGGAACGTTGACTTGAGATAAGCTCCATAATCAAGCATGGCATAATACCAGCGCCGCAGTTCTGTTTGAGGGCAAGATAAGCTTACTAAAGCCGCTACGGTCTTATCGGAAACTTCATCATAATCTCTAAGCAATTCATGCAAGATGACGCTGCGTACATTGGTTTCTAGATAGCAGCCCGGCAAATCAAAGGCAAAGGCTCTAATTCCTGCAGCTGTTGCAGGTCCTATACCAGGTAGAGCCTCTAAAAGCTTGCTTTCTTGGGGAAATGAGCCTGCATAATCTTGTTCGATTATTTCTGCAGCCCTTTTAAGTGCAAGTGCTCGGCGATTATAACCCATACCCTGCCACTTTTCTAAGACATCAGCCGTAGATGCAGCAGCCAGAGCTTCTACACGTGGGAAGGTCTCCAGCCATGCTTCCCAGCGCTCTAAAACACGGGAAACCTGTGTTTGCTGCAACATGACCTCACTAATCCAAATGGCATAGGGATCGCGCGTAGAGCGCCATGGTAAATCTCTGTAAAGTCGAGCGCCTTCCTGCAAAACTTTACAGCGAAAGGCCTCAATATCTTGAGCTTGCAAAGAGTACTGAGCCAGAAATTCTTGAGCCTTTTTGCTGTAGAGTTCTTCTCCTGCCTCAAATTTTGGGGAGCTATTCTTGCTTGCTAGACGAGCCTTTACAGATCTGGGCTTATCTGCATTAGTAGAGATAGACATGGCTAAACGCAAGAGACTTTCTTAAGACTTGATATGAAAGCTATAGGGGCGCAGGCCTTTAAGGATTTCAGCTGCCTCATCATCATTTTTGCGCTTGGCATGATTGCAGGCATGGCAACCTAATTTTGGATATTTTTCCTCTAGAACCTCACGCTTAAAAGCGTTGGGTTGACAAAACTCAGGGTTAATTGAGGGAAGCTTAGTGCCTTCTACAACATCTTTTATGCTTATAGATGAAAGATAGTCCCTTAGCAGGGCATCTGCTCCCATCCACAAGGGATGAAATTGGCAAAAATGCTCACGCGGACACCAATCTGCCTCACGCGTACATATAGAAACACCAACTCTACCCTGTACACTTTCAACTATCTCAAGCATGCTGAGCTCCGCTGGATCAACATTTAAAACCATGCCGCCGCTTGAGCCTCTGACTGAAGTAATAATCCCTGCAATAACCAAATCATGCTGAATAGAGCGGGCAAATGAATATGGAACATTGTAGGTATCTGCAGCAGCGCGCACAGACAATGGCTCCCCATTAGATTCAACCAATGATGAAAGGAGGCGTATTGCGTAATCTGTTCTGCGCGTAATTTCCATGCTTAATCCCCTAACAAAGCTTTCCCTAGTTAAATGTTACTAGACTTATAACATTTGTAAAGCCGATAAACGTGAAGCCAACAAAAACAGGCGGTCAAGCTGAGCATATGAAAGCTCTTAGCTCCACTCCTCCATACGCCAGCCCTCTTTTTTAGCCATACGCTGCAAAGCCCAATCGGGGCACACCGCGCAGGGATGGCTTGCCAAAGAGAGCATGTTTTTATCGGAATAATGATCACCATAAGCGGCATAAAGCTCCCACATGCCTTCCCCAAAATGCTTGTCAGCATAGGCCTTAAGAGCTCTAAGTTTTTCTTCTCCCTCTACGGGAACACCTTCAACCTTATTAAGATAATGCTCCTTATCAGGTGCCACCTTCATCTTAGTGGCAATAAGCCCATCAAATTTTAGTTCTTGCATAGCAGGCTCTATAAGAAAATTGAAGCTTGCACTCACAATCAAAAGGTGCCTGCCCTGAGCTCTATGCTCTTCTATGCAGCGCAGAGCGTCTTTTTTAAACCTATGTGAAATTCTTTGCCCATATAAATCCTGCATCATGAGCTCTATAGCTTTGATATTGTCCTGAGCAAAAAGTGAAAATATATCTTCTCTTACCTCTGTTTGGGAAATGGGAAGTCTCAGCTTATAGCGTATGCTCCACCATAAAATACGCAGGAAGCACAAGGGTTTAAACAAGCGTTTGCCAAAAAGATAAAACAAAAGTTGCACCCCTGATTGACCTTTAATAATAGTTCCATCAAAATCAAAGGCCACAAGCTCTTGCTTTTTCTTCTCTTTCACTATATATTCCTGAGCCACTTTAGAGCCCTGATCCTGCATAGCCCTAACTTCTCCCTAGCAATTTACGTAGATTTACATAGATTTACATAGATTTACATAGAGCACTTACTATCTTAGCTATTATCCGTCAAAATGAGCTCAAATTTAAGACTTCAATACAATATAAAAAAGCCCCTTGTATAAGCACCATGTTTTAAAACTGTGCCATCAAGGGGCTTGGAATCTAAAGTTTATAAACTAAAAGATATAGCTTGGCGATTTAAAGTACTCAAGCACATCATCAAGAATGAGGCTAAGTTCTTCGGTTTTCTCGGCACCCAAGTGCTTTACCAAAGGAGTAATCTGTCTACTCATGTAGTTCATAATATCTTGAACATGATCTCTGCCCTCTTGAGTAAGAGAAATAATAACTGCTCGTCTGTCCTCTGGAGCTGCCTGACGAGAAATAAGGTCATAACGCTCAAGCGCACGCATCATCTGTGAAAGAGCTGACGGGGTAAGTTGAACCATACGTCCTAATTCTGAAAGGCGTATTTGATTGTTTTCATCACAATTACTATCAATTGCTAAAAGTGTGCGAACTTCTGAGCTTGTTAAAATTCTTGAAGGTGAATCTGACAAGCTGGAAAAGTTGAGTATCTCAACCAGCTTTAACACAAGTGCACTGTTAGAGCTAAGGCTTGACTGTTCAGCCATCTGCGTTCCTCTCGTCTTGAGTATATTAAAGAGATTCATACATCGTTTTCTGCAGAGCAGGGCTGGTGTACTTACTTAATTTTATGTAATACCAACGCTTACATTAGCAGTAAAAGATTTCTCCTAAATATAAACATATACATTAAGTCACAAAATATGTACTTAGGGCTTATATTTTGATTGATTTGAATAAAAATATAAGAGTTAAGAAGTACATAGTAGTTTCTCTAGACTTACGATTCTACTTTGTGCAGTTAGTACCCCAAATCTAAACTGCAAGTTTGGCGAAGTATGAGATCTATAAATCCAGTGATACTGTTGTTAGAGTATAAATAGTAGTCAGCATTTATACAAGTGTCAAGAGCTGCATATATAGCTCAGAAAAGTTTTTTACAAGAAATCTTTACTTTTCTAGCTCTTAGCGTACACATTTCTAGAACAAATGGCTTTGAATACAAAGAAGTTTTGTGCTAAGTGTGCGCATAAAGAGAATACTACGGAATGAGAACTATAGCTAGCTCTTATAAACTGTCTCTTAAAAACAAAAAAGCCGGCTTAGAGCCGACTCTTCTTCTTAAAACTGGCGGGATGTACGGGACTTGAACCCGCGACCTCTGGCTTGACAGGCCAGCGCTCTAACCAGCTGAGCTAACACCCCTTGCTTTGCCTTATGAGATATCCATCTCAACAGCAAAAGATATATTATAAGATTTAAAGCACGCTGTCTATACCAAAGCTATCAAACATAATTACTTCATAAATCAAGTGCTACTCAGCTTAAGCTTTGGCCTAAGCTCAATATAATCCCAGCAAAAATCAGAGTTGCAGGACAAAAATCAACTAAAACCTAGTATAAAGTAGCATAAAAAAGACCCCTAAGCTCATTGCTTAAGGGTCTCTAACTAGTAAATCTGGTGGGCGATGAGGGATTTGAACCCCCGGCCTTGTGCTTGTAAGGCACCTGCGCTTCCACTGCGCCAATCGCCCGCGAATAAGAATACTATCACAAGCCTTTTATCTATTGCAAGACATCATTTGGACAAAATTCAATCTTTTGCACTCTTCGTAATCTCTACATATTACTTGTGCTATCAAGATAAGAGTCCCAAGACCACACTATAAAGCGCCAGCAAAACTGAAAGCACCGCTTCTCCCCCCAAGATGCCAGAGGCAGCAACTACAAGCTTGGTATCATAAGCCTTGCATGTATCATCAGAAGATTGTTCTTGAGATTGTTCTAGAGATTTTTCTTGTGATTTATACTTATGAACTTGCTGTAAGATAAAGCGCAGCAGGCCACCCAAGCAGGCAGCAAGACTCATATTTAGGGGAAGATAGAGGCCCAAGCCAAAGGTCATGGCTGGAAGCTTTACAAAATAAAGCAAACAGCCCACAATAAGTCCCAAAAACAAACCCCAGCCAACAAAGCTGCCACTTACCATGCTAGCCACTACACGTGCCTGCAGTGCGATAAATTCTTTTCCCTCTCCAAAAGCCTGAGTTCCATAGGCTTTTACCAGGATTAATAAAACCGCAGTAGAGACAAAGACTCCCACAAAGGCTCCCAAGCTTTGTGCCAGCCACTGCTCCCGCGCTGAGGTATTAACAAGTTGACCCGCTTTAAAGTCACTCATCATATCACCGGCTAAGCCACAGGCAACCGCAATGACACAGGTAAACAGGAATGCTTCTAAGGGTAGTAGCGGGATCAAAAGACGTGCAATAACAAGCATTATGATGGCAAATACCTCTAAGGGATTAATGCCGCTATCTGCCACACTTTGCGCAGACATACTTACCGCAATCCAAGACCCCCCTATGCAAAGCATGCTTAATACAAAGGGGAAATCCAAAATCACACATAGACATAAGACCAATAAAGCGCTTACAAAAGGCGCCCAGCGCAAAGGAACTATAGAGCTATCTTGAGCACTTTTCTTATACAGAGGTGCAAATATATCTCTTGCCTTTGGTACTACATGTTTTAGTATCAAACCCAAGCCGCAACCCAACATGCAGCCAATTCCTAAAGATGACCTCAGCTCTCCTGCAAAAGCAAAGCTAAATATCCCAAGCTTAACTAAAAAACTCATAAGAAATAGATGTGCTAAGAAAGCTCCGCAGGCCCAAAGCAAACAACTCAGAGGCCCTGCTAAAAAGCCCATAGCAAAAATCATGGGAGACACAGAGATAGACATAAGTTGTTTGGGTAAAACATGCAGCACATCCCTTAAGAGCACTACCAGACCAGAAGCAGATAAGGATGCAAAAAGTACCCCCGCTTTAGACCCGCCCTCATCGGCAGCAATAAGCGTATTTGCAGCAGCTTGACCCATGGGGAAAACTAAGCTGTTATTTTCTATAAAGTGTTTTCGTATAAGTGCCGAGAAAATCAGGCCCAGTGCAGCTCCGCTTGCCACTGTAATAATCAACTTGATAAAAGATATATGAGCAGCTGCGTCTAAAATCCAAATCCCAGGGATGGTAAAAGCGAGAGCTCCCGAAATAATACTTCCTGCAGACATTGCGGTATGAGCTAAGGTAGCTTCTTGCAAGCTTGTTTTACCCAGAGCTTTAAGTATTACATATGAGCACAAGGCTAGAAAGATAATAGGAGAAGGCAGAGCGCCCAGTTTAAGGGCAACATACAGTGAGCTTGTTGATATAAAAGCTGCACCCAAGGCACCCAATATGCAAGCTCTCAAACTTAGGTAAGCAGCTTTATTAAGACTATTTTTTGTATCTGTCTTTACTCTTTGCTCAAGATATTGCTTATCCATGATCTTTGCACGACTCTCTTAAGAACAGAGCAGATCTTCCTTGTCCTACCAGCTTTACCTGCTCTACCTGCTCTACCTGCTTATCGCATCTAAGCTAGCCTAACATAAGCATAGCTGCTGAATAACGCTCGAGTGAATAAATCAATAAAACTGTAACTTTTTTGTCAGTCTTATGCCATAGCACAATAAAAAGCAAATATGATTCACCTTGAGGCCTCTAAAAGTTACTATAGGTATACAAGTGAATATCTGTCACCATCACCCTTTTGCGCAAACACCACTCATGTGTATGCGCATACCTACAAAAAGTAAGGAGCTGATCGGCGGTGAATCCATCACTAGACCAGCCTAAGCAGCTTAAGCATAGGACACAATCTTCTTATGCCTATCTTTTTGAGCGAGCTGGCCAGGGCATAGATCAAACATTTTTAGCCCAATTAAGTGGCAAGGAGCGTCTCTTGTGTTGTGCCTTAGAGCTCTTTATTGCACAGGGCTACCATGAGGTTTCTCTGGCAACAATTAGTAAGGCGGCAGGCCTTGCCCCTTCTGCTGTTTATAAACACTTTGCTGGCAAGGAGGGCATCTTAAAAGCCTTAGCTAAACCTGCTATAGAATGTCTTGAAGATATCTACCACATAAACTACCAGCAAACTCAAGAATTGTTGGAGAAAAGTACAACAAGCCAAGAAGTGCTCGATCTTATCGGAAATCACAGCTACACCCTAGAAGACCTCTTTTTGGATTTAGAACAAATGCGTCAATTTTGGCTTTTCATCTTCTCCGCTTCTGAACTTGGAACTTACCCCGATCTTTTAGAAGGCATAGTCGATAAAAAATATCGCTCTAGCTTGGAGGTTTTAGCCCAGCTTAAGCGGCGTGGATTTGATATCCCAGACACCAATCCAGAAGAGCTTAGGCTGGTTATCAAGACTCAGTTGCAGGCGTATTTGAGCATCTTTAAAGAAGACATCAGTCTGGAACAACGTAAAAAATCTTATGAAAGTATCAATAAGATCTTTTATTTCTACTGGTCCTCACTCTTTAATCAACAGATACGCAAGCTTTTTTCTCAAAGAAGCTATCTTGAAATACAGCTAGAAGCACTACATCCAAAAATGACGGACTAAACCTTTTCTTGAGAGATGAAGAAATGACGAGGTGAATAAGGACTATGAAACAACAAACTAAAGAAGAGTTTTTTGCTGAAATCGATAAGATACAAGCTAATATACCTCATGAAGTATATAAACACCTTGAAAACTTTATGCAGCTTGATTCTAAACAAAGACTTGGGGTTGGGCAGTTCACAAAAGAGTTTTTGAGCTACAACCCGCAGGCCAAAAAGCTGCAACTAGTTAGCGTGATTTTATCGGTAATAGGCTATGCCTTGGGTCTTGCCCCCTTCTTTTTTGCAGCCTATACCTGTAGTTTTTTATATGGATATTACCAACAAGGAGCACTCTCACAATTAAGCACGGGGCTTAATGAGTATCTTTACTATGCGCTTATCTGTCTTATCTGCCTCATTGGACATCTTGTTTTTTGCAGTATAAGCACACTTATCTCGCATAAGATTGCCTTTGACACCCTTCATAACTTAAGGATGGCACTCTTTGAAAAACTTAAACGCATACCTCAGTCCTATATGGTTAATAACAGTCCTGGAGACATTAAAACCATTATTTTAGACAGAACTAATGCTCTAGAGGACTGGATAGCTCATGTTATGCCAGAGCTTCCAGGTAGACTGCTTCAACCTGTGCTTGGTCTGCTCATACTCATCTATATAGATTGGAGAGTGGCACTTTGCCTGCTTGCACCCCTTGGTCTTGTTGTTTTGGGGATGGGCCTCAGCATGAGAAATCAAAAGGCTCGCATGGCCTTATATATGGCTTCAGAGCAAGCCGTTAATGCACGTGCTCAGGAATATGTCCATGGCATTGCTGTAATTAAAGCTTTCTTGCAGCTTAAAAGTCAATTTAACCTGCTGGCACGCATGGCCAATTTTTACCTAGAATCAACACTTGGATGGTGGAAACAAGCCTGGATGGGCATGGCTATTTCTGGAGCTGCCCTTGCGAGCCCTCTGCTTATTTTGGGTCCCTTTAGCTTTTATCTGTTTTCACAGGGGCAACTAAGCATAAATGAGCTTGCACTTAGCCTTATGCTTCCCTTTCTTATCTTAGTAAACACCATGCCTATCATGATGAGCTTTGAGCTCTTTTCAATGGCTGTACCTGCCTGGATTTCTATAAAAGAACTGGCTGAACAAGAAGAACTCAAAACCCCTACTGTAAATGGCTCACAAACTCAAGAGCAAGAGCAAGACTTACGCTTAGACCCAAGTCTTGGAATAGAGTTTAAAGACGCAAGCCTCATCTACACTGATCCTCAAGGAGAACAGATCCTTGCACTTGATGGCCTCAATCTTAGCATTGAAAGCTCACAGATGACTGCCATTGTTGGCCCTTCTGGTTCAGGAAAATCAAGCATTGCACGCCTGATTACCCGTGCCTTTGATTTAAGCTCTGGAGAACTGTACTTCCAAGGAAAAAAGATAGATGAAATCCCCTTTGACCAGCTTATGCAGGAAGTTTCTTATGTTGCTCAAGACACCTTCCTCTTTGATGCAAGTATTGCCGATAATATCAGGCTGGGAAATCCTCAAGCAAGCAATGAAGAAGTGCTTAAAGCAGCTCGTCTTGCGGCATGCCATGACTTTATCGAAAAACTTCCGCAAGGATACGATACGCCTGCAGGTGAAGCTGGCAAGCTCTTATCGGGTGGAGAACGCCAGCGCATAACTCTTGCCCGCGCTCTGCTCAAAGATGCGCCTATCATCATTTTGGATGAGGCAAGTGCCTACACCGACCCCGAAAGCGAGCTACAGATTCAAGAAGCTCTACAAAACCTTGTCAAAGACAAGAGCCTTATTGTAATTGCCCATCGCCTTTCAACCATTGTTTCTGCCGATAAGATCGTTTTATTAGACAAAGGTAAGCTAGAGGCTTGCGGCACTCACAGTGAGCTACTTAAGCACTCCAAACTCTATCAAAATCTCTGGTCAAGCTATGAAGGAGCGTGTGCATAAGAATGGAACTTTTAAACTATTATCTACGCCACAGTTCAAGACCTGGGCGCATTAAACTTGGCATATGTTTTGGAATCTTACAGCACGTCTCAAATCTTTTAGCCTTTGTTAGTATGTGGCTAGGCTTTACTTGGATGCACTCATTTGGCAGCAAAGAATTTATTATTTGTGTATCACTTATGATAGTGGGCTTTGTGATAAGTTTTCTCACAGCCTGGGCTAGCAACTATTTAATTGCAGGTGAAGCCTATGTCTTTCACCGAGATCTCCGTCTAAAAATTGCGAGCAAACTAAAAGATGCTCCTATGAGTTACTTTACAAAACAGCATCTTTCTAAAATTAGCAATTGCTTGTGTTCTAGCATAAGCAAAGTAGAAATGATGACCGGCAGTTGTTTTAACACCACAATCCAGGCTTGGGCGCTTGGCTGCTTTTTGCTCCTTGGTATCTTTGGAACTTCTTGGATACTGGGTCTCATTATGCTTGCTATGCTCGTCCTTTATGCCTTCATAATTAAGAGCCTCTATAGCAGCAGTAAAAAGCATGTCGCGCAGCTTCAAAACAGGCAAAATCACTATGCATCACGTTTGATTAATTCTATCAATGGTGTTGCTGTGTTAAGGGCCTTTCCCCAATCAAAGGGCATGGCACATAAGTTACACAGCCATCTTGAAGAAAGCTCCTTATCTTGGAAAGAACAGCTCCTAAGCTTTGAAAAAAGCTATGTTTTGCATGAAAAACTTGCACATGCCTATCTTGGACTTGCCAGTATCATATTCAGCTTAGCAAGCCTTTACTTATGCAGCCTGGGCCTGCTTGAACTTGCAAGCGCCTTGCTTCTATCTTTAATAGGCATCATAATCTTCAATGGACTGGCCACGCTTCTTATCGCCAGCGTCTTATTAAGCATAGTCCCTGCTCATGCTCATGAAGTTGAGAACACTCTTATTAATTGTCCCGCACTTCAAGAGGGCAGCATTACCCAGATTGTCGATAAACCCGAGCTTGAATTTAAGGACGTTAATTTTTCTTACGAGCCCACTCGTCCCCTCATTAAGAACTTAAGCTTTAAGCTGCACTCAGGGCAAAAGCTTGCTTTAATTGGCCCTTCTGGATCAGGTAAGAGCACCATCATCAATCTTATTGCACGCTTTTGGGAGCCAGATTCAGGAGAAATTCTGCTGGGCGGACATAAGCTCTCTGAGTATAGCTATGAGACCCTACTTAAGGAATTATCCTTAGTATTTCAAGATGTCTACCTTTTTAACGACAGCATAGCCAACAATATAAGGATTGCAAAACCTGAGGCTACAGATGAAGAGCTTATTGAGGTCTGCAAGAAAGCGCGCTGCCACGACTTTATTATGCAGCTTCCCCTGGGCTATCAAAGTATTGTAGGTGAAGGTGGATCCCGCCTTTCTGGTGGCGAGAAGCAACGCATCTCAATTGCCCGAGCCCTCTTAAAAGATGCATCCATCATCTTACTTGATGAGGCAACCAGTTCTGTTGACCCAGAAAACGAAACTGAAATTATCATGGCTTTAGAGGAGCTTTGCAAAGAAAAGACCATCATTAGCATTGCACACAGACTTTCAACTGTTGAGTCTGCCGATAAGATACTGGCTATATCTGATGGTTGCCTAGTGCAAGAAGGCAGCCACGACGAGCTCAAAAATGTGGAGGGTATATATAAGAGCTTCCTGAGCGCACGCAAACAAGCAGCGAAGTGGAGTTTAGGGTAAAATCTTTCCTCAAGATAGGTTGAGAAAGATAGGAAAGCATGGATCCACACCCTCAAAAGCTCACCGTTTCACAGCTGATGAAACGTGTGGGCGCTCAAAAAATTGTGCAGTCAAGCAAAAGCAGTGACGATGAGCTTGTTTCACAGATTTGTTATCGCAGTTCAGATGTAGATACTTCAAGCGTCTTTTGCTGTATTCCTGGCCTTAAGCGTGATGGTCATGAATTTGCAGAAGACGCTTGCCAAAGAGGAGCGCTTGCTCTTATCGTAGACCACCCCTTAGATCTAGATATTGACCAATATCTCGTAACAGAGCCCAGAAAAGCCATGGCGAGCTCTGCTCTTGAGCTCTATGGCCGTCCCTCTGAGCAGCTTAAATTGGTGGGCATCACCGGAACAAATGGTAAAACCACCACCTGCACCCTAAGCGCTTGGATTGCGCAAAAATGCGGTCTTATAAGCGGAACCATAGGCACGCTTGGTGCACAATTTAATGGTAATTTCATTGCAACAGACAACACCACTCCAGAATCCGTTGATTACCAAAAACTTCTAGCTCAAGGCTTAGAAAACGGCTGTCAAATGATTTCATGTGAGGTTTCCTCCCACGCTCTGGCGCTTGATAGAGTCTGGGGAAGCCAGTATGAGGTTGCTGCCTACACTAATCTCAGCCAAGATCATCTTGATTATCACAGTGATATGCAAGATTACTTTGAAGCTAAGGCTAAGCTCTTTTGGGATTATGCGGTAAAAGAACGCGTTATCTGCGTTGATGACAGCTGGGGACAGCAGCTCTTGAGAAGCTGCAAGAGCTATGGTCTTAAATGCCTATCAGTGGCCTCAAGCTTAAGATCTGCTCAGGAATTTGAGGCATCTTCTGGTTATTTGCCCAGCATCTACCCCAAGTCTATTCAGTATGATTCATTGGGCACCAGCCTTAGGCTTGTCTATCCTCTTGGTGAGATAGAGCTTAAGGTTCCTCTCATTGGTTCTTTTAATGTACAAAATGTTTGCGTGAGCTTTGGTATTGCTCTTTGTTTGGGACTTGATGCCCAAGATATTGCAGAGGCCCTAGCCTGCTCACCCCAAGTACCTGGTAGATTAGAGCGCGTAGGTCAGGACTATGACATTGCAGTATATGTAGATTATGCTCACACTCCAGACGCTTTAGAAAAGGCAATGGCTGCTGTACGCGAGACCAAACCAAAACGCCTCCTTCTTGTCTTTGGCTGCGGTGGAGACAGAGATAACACTAAGCGTGCTCCCATGGGAGAAATTGCGGCTCAGGCTGATATTGCTCTTTGTACGAGCGATAACCCACGCACAGAAGATCCGCTTTCAATCATACATATGATTGAAGAAGGGCTTATTCCCGCTTGTGAACAAAGGAAGACAAGCTATGAGATTGAGCCTGATCGCATTAAAGCTATATTCAGAGCTGTTGAGCTTGCACAAAGCGGAGACGCCGTCCTTATCGCAGGAAAAGGACATGAAGATTATCAAATAATTGGAACGGTAAAACATCACATGGATGATCGTGAGATTGCTAGTGATGCTTTGGTAGAACATGGGAGCTTTGATCAATGGACTCTTTAATACTTAGCCCGCATTCAGCTGAAGCTCAAGAAATGCTCAGAAACATTGAGCTTATTTACACAGACTTGGACGGAACTATGCTAGCTCCCGGAGGCAGACTATTTGTTAACCATGATGGTCAGCCTTCAAATCAACTGGGAGAGGCCTTATCCAAGTTAAAAGCAGCTGGTGTTGAAGTTGTTTTAGTTACCGGAAGAACACGTTCCTCTTTAGCTGAGATGATTAGACTTATGGATCTTTCTGGATTCATGGGAGAAATTGGCACCGTCTCTCAGCGTGGACTGGGCTACACCGGTAAGCATAAATTTCATACTGGGGAGATGCCCTATGATCCCAACTGCAACAAAACCCCCTATCAAATTATTGATGAAAGTGGAATTGTCGATAAGCTCATAGCTGCCTTTCCCGGCTTTTTGGAATACAGCCCCAGCGCATTTAGAGAGGTAAGTCACCTCTTAAGAGGGCGCGTTAATCTTGAAGAGGCGCAAGCTATCTTAGACAAAGGCAAGTTACCTTTAGTTATTACCGATAATGGCCGTATCAACTCCTTACCAGGTCCATGCAGTCTAGCAATCGATAAAGACGTTCATATCTATCACATCATGCCAAAAGGATGCTCTAAAGCCGTAGCGGTGCGTGCCGATATTTTAGATAGAGGTATTGATAAGTCAAAAACTCTTGCTATTGGTGATGCTCTAACTGATGTTCAAATGGGACTTGAAACGGGTGCCTTTGTCACTGTGCAAAATGGTTTAAAGTCTGCTGCAGTAGTAAATGAAATTTCAAAGAATAATAGACCTGTTATTGCAACTGTAAAGCCCACTATAGATGGTTGGTGTGAATGCGCTCAGGCTATTTTAGAAGCTAAAGGCTTGAGCTCATAAGCTTGAAGGTAGAGTGCACATGGGCTCGTAGGGTTTATGCAGCTTGGCATAGAGTGCATATGAGCTTGCGCGGTTTATGCTTGTGCAACGTATGCTGCCTATACCTAAATAAGATAAACTTGGACTACAAAAAGGACTCCCAAAGGAGTCCTTTTTTATCTTATCTATTAATGAGCAAAGCAGACCAGACTAAACTTGCAAAGGCAAGTAGAGCAAATAGCACAGAGGCTATATGCATAAGGGCTGTACCAACAAAGGCTAACATATACTCCTCCTTTTTACCTATGCTTCCTTAAAAGAAGCTCACTCATTAGCTTCAATCTATGTTTTACATTATACTATACTTTACATAGCTTGCAATACATAGTATTATGCTTTGTATGAGATTTGTCAAATTATTTTTTTGGAAAGGAGGGTTCATGGATGCGCAGCTCAAAAAGGGCTTTTTAGAGGCTTGTATCTTATCGGCACTTGCTAGATCAGATTCATATGGATATCAAATTGTGAAAGATGTCTCAGAGCACATTGAAACCTCTGAATCTACGCTCTACCCCATCTTGAAGCGCCTGGAGTCAGCCGGTGCTTTAAAAACCTACAGCATAGAGCATGGTGGCCGATTAAGGAAGTACTACCGCATCACTGAACTTGGTCACAGCAAAATTGATGAGTTTTTAAGTTCATGGCCAGAGATTGAATCTGTTTATACCTATATTAAGGAGGGTCGCCGTGCGTAAAAATGAGTTTACTTCTCGTCTTAGAGCTTGTCTGCACACACTTGACGCCTCTGAGAAAGAAAACGTCATTGATTTTTACTTAGAGCAAATTGATGATCGTATAGATGATGGCATGACTGAAGAAGAGGCTGTAGCTAGCCTGGAAGCTCCAGAAGAAATTGCAGCCAATGTTTTACTCTCTTTTCCACAAGTAAAGCAAGCACAAGAGCCTCAAAGACAAGAAGTTCTGCCAGAACCAAAACGCAAATTTAGCACTGCTGCCATAGTTTTAATTGTAATTCTGGCCGTGCTTACCTCCTTTATCTGGCTTCCAGTTATTCTGGGGCTTGTTACTGCTGTTTTGGGAATCTATGTTGGTGTTTGGGCTGTAATTTTTGCCGCAGGCTGCTGCTCAATAGCAAGTCTTTTGAGCTGCATATCATTTTTAATCACAGGCTTTGCGGTAATTCCTCAATCTGGAGCTGCGGCCTTATCGCACTTTGGTATAGCTATAGCTTGTCTGGGTCTGTTTATTCTTTTGCTCCTGGCAACCATATATAGCGCCAAGTATTTTTCCTTGTTTAGTCTTTGGTTAGCTAAGAGCATGTCAAAGGCCTACCATAATAGGCGCACTCCCCAGCAAAAAGGTGTTAGCCCCAGCTCTCCTTATGCTGATAGCGTACAAAACGAAGATAGACTTATTGCTCCCAATGCAAAAGAATATGAGAGCTTACCACTGCCTCCCTTTGCACAAAAACAGACTGAGGAAGATCAAGAGGCTAAAAAACAGCCATGGTATGGCACACTTAAGCCTAGCTCTGCTGCAAGTCTTATTGCCTTTGCAAGCTCAATTGCACTGCTCATTATTGGTACATGCATGTGCTTTGTGCCTATAGTTAAGGCTGGCGGCGCGTATGAACTAGCCAAGCAGTCAGGTTATAGCTATGAGACTCAAGAGCAGATTATCAGTGCTGATGATATTAGCCAGCTCAGCCTTAACATCAGAGACAATCAAAGCTTTTTGAGAGAAATTAAAATTGGACTGAGCCCTGATGATAAGATCCACCTCAAGTCCCGCGCTTCACAAGATGAATTTGTAGCAGAAAAGCAGGGAACAAACTTGATTATCAGCAATCAAGTTAAAGCACAAGGCAGTAAGTCATTTCTCTTTCAAAATATATTTCTTCTTTATGCACATGAAAGAGATTTGAGTAACAAAAATCCTCTCTTTGAGCTTTTAGTTCCCAATGAACTACAGGCAAACCTCGTTATAAATAGTAGCCTGCGTGTTGCCATGGAGAACCTCAGTATGCACGGCTCAATTAGCTCTGATGACCCTGAAACACAAATCGTACGTCTGCGCCTACTTAACAGCTTTGTTGATGGCAATATTAAACTTAAGAGTGAAAACTTTACCCTTATGAACTCTGAGGTAAGCGGCACAATAGAGGTACGTGGGCTTGTAGATGAAAATTCAGCAGCTCTGTTTGATTCAAGGGCACAATCTATTAGTTTGAGTGGCTCTGGCAACATTAGCTTTAGCAATATTGAGTTTGACAATCTCAGTCTTAAACTCAATAAGGGTCATATCCTGGGAACTCTTCCCAATGAAAGTACTCAATACAAGCTTAAGCTCAAAAGTGATATCCCAGCTAATTACATTACTGATAATTATAAATTTAGCGGAGAGCAGCTTGCTGAACTTGATGCAAAACTTGCTAACTATGGCCTTAATAAGCATGAGCAGATGTTTAACGAGCTAAATTCGCAAAGCGATACGGGAGAAGACTTTGGTAGAGACGTGTATGCAAATCTTCACTTCTCTATTGGGGAAGATCGCTTTGCAATCTTAACTCCACGTAACACAAGTTCTGATAGGCAGCTTGCGCTTCTTCAAACCTTTAAGCGCTTTGTCAATGGCCCAGACGGTGGTCGTGCTGAACTCTTCAAACTCTTGGCTATAGAGCAAGAAACCCAGCCACAAACTGAAGATGCCCCCAGCATTACTATTGAGACTAACTCAAACTTTACTCAGTTAGGCTTTTTGGGTGACGATAAGGTCTTTGGTTATCTTGATCCCATCACTGGAGCTTCTCATTTAGAAGAAGCCCTGCGCCTGGGCATACAATATCAAGATAGCTACAACCAAGTGCCCAGCGGTATCATAATTAATCTTGATCCTCAGCCTGTAGTTAGATAGCCAAAAGCTTTTAAGCTCAGTATAGGCATGCGCATGGCATGCATATAAGCCAGCGTAATAGGCATAGGTATCTTTAAAAATGCAGCAGCACGGCTTTACTCAAAGTCCGGGCTGCTGCTCTTTTTGTGCTCTAAACTATTTTGCCTTATAGTATGATACATAAGTACATACATAAGTTCTAAAAGATCACTACAGACAAGCAGAGGTTGTGAGTATATGGACTACCTATCGCAGGTGATAGGGCTAAACGTATATGATGCTCAAAATGAATTTCTGGGCCACATTCAAGATATTTCTATTGCCACAGATGAAGCTTTTCCGCGTATTAAACGTATTCAAGTAAAAAATTCAGACAAGGCAACCTACAATATTTCCTGGTCAAAATATGTAGCTTCCTATGACGATACGCAGGTACGTTTAAGCTGCAAGGCTCCAGAGATCAAAACTGCATATCTTCAAGATGCAGAGCTTTTTGTGCAGCGTCATCTTATGGACAAAGATGTAATAGACCTTAAGATCAAGCGCGTTGTTCATCTAAAGGATTTACGCATACAAGCCGCTAAGACTCCACGCATCCTGGGTGCAGACTACAGCATCCCAGGGCGTCTAAAACGTTTTTGGGCCCCACTTGAAAGTCTGGCTGAAGCAGCGGATGTAGGCAACAAGCGTCCTGAATCCGGCTTTGTCTCTTGGACTCATATTGAACTTATTGATGAAGACCTCTCAGAGCTCAGCCTAAGCCCCTTCCACAGGCGCTTAACTGATCTACACCCAGCTGATCTTCCTGAGATCTTAGAAGAACTTGAAGCAGAGCAGCGCAAGAAGCTTATTGAACGTCTGGGGCTTGATTTGGCAGCAGATGCCGTTATTGAGATGGAAGAAGAGGAAAAGACCGAGCTTATCTCTGAGCTTCCAGAAAAAACTGCTTCAAGTCTTATTGAATACATGGATCCAGATGACGCTGCAGATCTTATCTCAGAGCTTCCCCAAGATAAGGCCGATAAGATCTTACGTATGATGAACACCGAGGAAGAAGAAACCATCCGCAAGCTCTTAAGTTATGAGCAAGACAGCGCAGGCGGCATGATGACCAGTGAGTTTGTTGCTCTGAGCGAAGAAATGAGTGCTGAAGAGGCACTTAATCATCTAAGAAAACTTGATGAGGATCATGAGTCTGTGCACTATCTTTACACGCTTGATCCTGAGCAGCAGGTATTAAGCGGTGTACTCTCTATTAGAACCCTTGCCTTGGCTCCCGCTCACAAAAGCCTAAAAGATCTTGCTTTTAGTGATGTGATTAGCGTTAATGTTGACGATAAACCCGAGACAGTATATGAGCGCATAGCAAAATATGATCTTATCGCCCTACCTGTAGTGGATGCAAAACATGAACTGGTAGGTATTATCACTGTTGATGATGCTTTAGATGTTGCAGATGCAGACGACGAAAAAAATGAGCGCAATTGGAAACGCCGCTGCCTTATGCTGGGCATATTGAGTATCATTCTGGCCTGTATTTGTCTCTTTTTACTCCTTGATGAATTATTTTAAGTAAGTTGTCACCAGTTTGTCACAAGTGAGATCTCATAGCTATGTGCAGCAATAAACAGCAGAGCTCTTCCCAAGAAAGTCTATCTAAGGCTATAAACGCTCAGACTAGTTTGCATGAGCAAAAGAAAGCTTTGCGCAGTGAATACAAAAAGCAGCGCGATGAGCTATTGCGCTGCAGGCCTGAGCGCCACAAAGCCGCCTCTCTTGAAGCTTGCAAGACCTTATCAGAGCTATTTGATAAGATTCTCACTAAAAGCCTTGATGAACTGGGTTTTTTCTCATCAGTTAATGCTCATCAGGAAGATCTTGAAACTCAGATGCCTGCAAGACAGCCTCTTTCAGGGCAACTTCCTTCAAGGCAGGCTCTTGCAAGAGAGCTTCCTACAGGACAGCCTCTTTCAGGGAAGCTTCCTTCTAAACAAGCCCCTACAGGGCAGCTTCCTCACCTAAGCATCTTTTGGAGTTTTGGCTCAGAAATTCAGCTCCAGGCGCTTTTTGATTGGGCTTATCGCATAGAGGAGCGCTATCATTTTTGTCCGCTGTCACTGCCTGTGGTGTGCGCTAAAAAGACTGAGGCGCACAACATGCTCTTTTTGCGCTGTAGTGCTCACAGATTGCAAGATGAACTGCCTGATTATTTAAAATATCCCGCAAAGGTATATACGCTTAAGCCACAAGATTCCAAGCATATAGCTTCTCCTCAAAGCCAAAAACTCATACTTATGCCTGGCTTGGCCTTTGATAATACCGGCGGGCGCTTGGGATATGGAGGAGGCTATTATGATCGCTACCTGGATGAGCATAAGGATAGTTTAAGGGACTGCCTACTACTTGCCCCCTGTTTTAAGGAGCAGCTCTGTAGTGCAGTCCCTCGTGATACTCATGATAAAAAGGTCGATAAGCTCTTAGTAGTCTAAAACTAGCTTAAAAACAGACCTTATGCCTACTTTTTAAGCTTGCTTTTTCTTCTCGGCAGAAGCAGCAGCGCTAGCCTTGCTTTCCTGGGTAACTGTATCATCTTGTGGTTGAGACTCAGGAGCAGCAACGGCATCTTTTACAACAGCTTGTGGGAACCTATCATCAGAAGCCAGAAGCTCTGGTATGGTCACAAACTTATAACCTGCTTCTGTCCAAGCCTTCAAAATCTCAGGAAGAGCTTGCACTGTATGCTCTCGAGGACCTCCACCCGCATGACATAAGATAATGGTTCCGGGACGCATATTGGTGGTAGTGCTTTTTACTATGCTTGCAGGCGTGGTCTTCCTTACATTCCAGTCCTGGGAATCTAAATTCCAGCCACAAAGGCAGCTAATGTCACTTTGCAAGATGGTCCATTCCCTATCGCCAAAAGCGCCGTAAGGAGCTCTAAAAAGCTTAGACTGAGAGCCAGTAGCATGAAGATGTTCCATGCTTTGAGCAATCTCAGACTTTACGGTCTCAGCACTTTCCTTGGGTAGGTTTTTGTGTGTTTGCGTATGACAGCCCACAACATGACCCTCATCTACACACTGCTTGGTGATCTGTGGATGGGCTTGAATGCTGCGACCAATATCAAAGAAGGTAGCCTTGGCATTATATTGCTTCAAGATCTCTAAAACGCGAGGAGTATACTCAGGGGTTGGACCATCATCAAAACTGATAGCAACAATCTTCTCGCCATTTTTGGGCTCAACATTTAGATACCTAATAGTTCTATCTTCTGGAGCCTCGGCTACGTCCTTGTTTACCGTTTTACCTGACTGTTTGCCCACCAAAAGCTCAGAATAGCCTGGTTTGCCCCAGTTCTCAATGAAACCAATGGCACCTGCACCATGCTTTCTTACCCACTTAAAGGGGATCTCGGTACGCTGGGCATCATGCTCTTCCATAAGATCAGTACCATCAGTAAAGATGAGTTTGTCTCCAGATTTAAGGCGATACTTATCTATGTCTGCACCAAGGTCGGCACCATTAACGCTAACGGTGTAACGATTTCCTTTACCAACCTCTAAGATCTCTCCTGTAACATCAACCAAGTTACCGTATTTTGGCTTTACCAAGCCCTTATCGATAAGAGACTGGATAGATGAGTGATTGGTAGCCTGGCACTGTGCGCCATTTATTTCACAGGCAACAGCCCTTCTACTGATCATGATGCCGCCGCCTGCAATAACTGCTACGCCAGCTGCTCCTGCAACCACCATGCCCTTTGAGAATTGTCTGCGGTTAAGCATGTTTGAACCGCCGCCTGAGCCAATTCTTCTGCCTCTAGAAGGCTGCACTGGTCTGCGACCTTGAGTAGCACGTGTGCCTGCCACACCTGAACCCGTAGCTGCCACACGCCTTGTGCCAGCACCAACACCGCGCTCAACAGCGCCCCTGCCAGTGCCAACACCAGCACTAGCGCCTGGGCCTCTGCGTGTTTGCATAACTGCACCTGTGCGTACATCTGCACTTCTTCCAGATACAGGGGGACGCCCTGGTGAAGCAGCTCCAGCAGAAGTAGAGCGCGTGCCACGAGATGAGCGACCCGCTGGTGAAGCTGAAGCGTATGAGCTTACTCTGCTTGGGCGTCGTGTATTATATGATGAGCGAGAATTGGGTGAAGTACCCGAAGCCATAGTTCCTGAACTTTCAGGACGCGGACCTCTATATGATGACTGCCTGCTTGAAGCTTGGTTTGAACCTTGTCCTGATCCTGATCTGTAATCAGTCATCTGTGCTCCTCTTTTCTATTGTGTCTAAGCTTCGATTAAGAATTCAAATGACCTAATATATGTATGGTATTAAAATTACCAGATTATTTATCATCTTGTGAAGACTTCTTATATTCCTCCTTAAAAGCAGCAAACATACCTTTAGTTTTTTTGAGCTGCTTTCCCAAAGAATATGATGCGGTCTCATTAAGCTGCCCTAATGTTTGCGCACTCTTCTTTTGTAAATCATGAACCTGCAGGGCAGCTTTTGCAGATGCCTTTCCGGCTTGAGCAGCAAGCCCTCCTTGGGCTTTTATATTAGCCGCCTCATCACGAACAATAAGACTGTGATCTTTTAAGCCTATGGCATAAGACAAGGGAATTTTACACGAACCCAAAAGTGTAGCAGAAACCAAACCCTCATCCACAACAAAATTAACAATTTTTCCGCTGTCTTGCTCATATTCAAGCGATAAAACAAAGCCCAGTTTTTCTCCCGACTTAGTTTTAAGCTCCATACCTTGCCAAATAATACAGCTATCCCAATCAAGATTTAAGCGCTGAATAGCTTTTTTACCAAGAGCCCCATCCATCTGCTTTACATATGCAAGACCCCCATCAACTACCAGGGCATCCAGAGCAACAAACTCATCTGGTCGCTTAATCATCAAGGCCAGGTCTGGTCTTTTGACGATAAAACCTTGCACATAAAGGCCATCGGAGCTGCACAGGGCTTGAGAAATCTTACCTAACTTATGCTTTAAATCTGCAGCAGTATAGAGCTTTTTCCCCATCAGCTGGGAGCTATCTATGAGTTGTGACTGTTTATGTGTCAATACCCTGCTCCTTTTGTAAGTAACGTTTGTCTGTTTATAGTCAGCAGCTTGCGTTTGTCCGCTTATAGTCAGCGGTCTGCGTTTGGCCAGCAGTCCGCACTTGGCCAGTGCATGGTCTGTGCTTGCTTTATAGCTAGCCTATATATAAAAAAGTTTCCCACATTAAGCCCAAAGCTCATGTGGGAAACAAATCTCCTTAGAAATGACTAAGAAAACAGATGGAGATTAAGGACTATTTCTTATCCTTTTTAATATCATCTACCTTCTTATCAACTGCTTTTTTGGCCTCTTTTACTTTATCTTTAGCCTCATCAACAGCTTCTTCTGCTTTTTTAGCTACCTTATCTTTAGCCTCTTCTACCTTATCGGCAGCCTCATCAGCGGCTTTTTTAGCACTATCAAGCTTATCTTTTACTGCGTCGCGAGCATCTTCGGCCTTAGCAACTGCAGTATCTGCCATATCTTGAGTAGAATCAGCAGCTTTTTCTGCAGCTGACTGTGCCTTATCAACAGCCTTTTCTGCAGCGCCAGAAACTTTATCGCTAACTTTTTCAGCAGCTGAATCAATCTTTGACTGAATACTGTCAACATTATCTTTATCAACAGCAGTAACTACAACATCTTCTGCCTTAGCTACCTTATTTTTAACCTCATCTGCAGCGCCTTGGGCTACATCTGAAAGCTTCTCTGAAGCAGCTGCAACACCAGCAGCTACCTTATCTGCAACCTCTGAGATCTTCTCGGAAACCTTTGGGGTTTTCTCTTCGATAAAAGCAGCGCCCTTAGCAACATTTTCACTCATAGCTTGACGAATAGAGTCCATACGCTCACGCGCAAGATCTACCTTCTCACGCAACTCATCAGACTTAGCGTCAACTACTGGACGAAGCTCCTCTACTTTATCGCTCACGCGATCTACGCCACGAGTATAGAAGTCTACGCCCTGATCCCATACGTCTGAGGCCTTATCAGAAACCATTGCACGTGTCTCTGCGCCAGAGCGAGGAGCAAGCAAAATACCAGCAACTGCACCTAAGGCAGCACCCACCACGCTACCAGCAAGAAATCCAAAGACACCATTTCCCTTAGCCATACTAATCTCCTTACTATACAAGATCTGCGCTACCTTACTACTATACAAAAGAGCGCTATACATCTTGAGCTCGCCTACATCTTGAGCTTTGTTTTATGACTGTATCGTACTTGTAGTTATACCCAATAGGCCTTGTTCTTATCGACAGTAGTCAGATTTTCTTGCTATAGCACCTTCTACCAGCTCTGATAAGAGCTCTGAGAGACTCATGTTGGCAGCCTTAAGGGCCATGGGGAACAAAGATAAATCTGTCATACCTGGAGAAATATCAAGCTCTAAAATTTGAGCTTTAGCCCCATCCCAAATAAGATCAACGCGTGACAGATCCCTACATGCAAAAGCCTCATGCACCTCTAGGGCAGCGCGCTCAATTTCTGAAAGAATAGCCTCTGCCTCTGAAGCGTCTTGTGCTAAAGATTCAAGGCGAACCGGTGCATAATAATCAACCAAATCCTCATCTTGGCGAGCCTCTGTATCATATAGATGACCTTTATGAGGGACGATTTCTACAGCTGGTAAGCAGTAAGCATCTTCGCCTTCTCCTACAATAGACAGCGCAAGCTCTACGCCCTCAATCCACGGCTCTACCAGTACGGCATCATCATAAGAAAAGGCTTTAAGCATTGCTGGTGCCAGCTCACTTAAGTCTTCTACTCTTGAAACACCATAGGCTGAACCTTGACGCACAGGCTTTACACACAAAGGAAATCCACCCAATTTATGAGGGATTAAATCAAGAGCATGAGCAGCCCCCATCACTGAGAAGGCATCCTCATTAAGACGAATGCTCTTTGGCGCACAAGCGCTATTTACTAGAGAATTTGAGCTTGCTCCTGCAGCATTTCTATAAGCTGCTAGTGAGCTTGCTAGAGCAGCTTTATTCCAGGTATTTCTTGCTCTATCACCACAGGTTCCTACATAGGGGATGCCCAACAGCTCAAGGACAGACTGTATGGTTCCATCTTCGCCATGCTTACCGTGCAAAGCAATATATACGCAATCCACCTGCTCCATACGAAGCACTTGGGTTAAATCTTTAGTGGTATCAAGAGGCAAAACTTCATAACCTGCCTCTTCTAGAGCTCGACATATATTTTGACCACTAGCAAGTGAGGTAACACGCTCGTGAGATGTTCCGCCCATAAGGACAGCAACTTTTTTCTTATCGCCCATCTTAGCTACAGCCTTTCTTATTAATTATCTTTACTAAGAAATACGCACTATTTGCACTATTTGCACTATTTGCATCATTTGGACTTACAGATAACCTGCCTCCATAAAGGCACGATATAAAACCAAGCGCTCATTAATGAGGGCTGCAAGTCTTTTTGCCCCCTCCCTAAGATCATCTTCTGCCTCATAGCAAAAAGCTAAACGCAAAGAATTTGAAGTTCTATCAGGAAAACAGCCACTGCCTGGAACAAAGGTTAAGCCTTTTTCTAAGGCTGCAGGTAGGAGCTCATCTGTGTCGATAAAATCAGGGAGTGTCACCCAAACAAAGAAACCGCCCTCGGGTTTAGTCCAGCTCAGCTCCTTGGGGAAATACTCCTCCATAGCATCTAAAAGTGCATCACGCCTGCTCTTATATTTTTGAATGAAGCTCTCCAAGGTTTCACGCCAGGGTGTATCGGCAAAATAATGCTCTGCAGCTACCTGATTAAAAGCTGAGCCGCATAAATCAGTACCCTGTTTGGTTAAGAGCACTTTTTTAAGAATGGGGCGCGGTGCTATCATCCAGCCAAGACGCAGGCCCGGAGCAAAGATCTTTGAGAAGGTACCCAGATAAATGACTTTATCGTCCATAGACCTAAGACAGGCCACAGGCTCACCGCTAAAGCGCAGTCTAGAATAAGGATCGTCTTCTACCACAGGGATCTCATACTCATTGCACAGGCGCAAGAGCTCTTGCCTGCGCTCAAGACTCATGGTCACGCCACCAGGGTTTTGAAAGGTGGGAATGGTATATAAGAATTTTGCACCTCGAGGTCCCAGCTCTTCTAGTAATTCTGCCAAGAGATCAGTGCGCATGCCCTCATCATCAAAAGGAACTGCTCTCACCTTTGGCTGATAGGCGCTAAAGGCTTGAAGGGCACCCAGATAGGTGGGAGCCTCAACAATAATGGTGTCACCGGGATTAATAAAGGTTTTTCCGATAAGATCAAGGCCTTGTTGAGCGCCTGTGGTAATGGCAATGTCTGCGTCTGCTAGTCCTGATACGCCGATTTCTTCCATAAGCATGCGCACAATGGCCTTAGTTTGAGGACGGCCGTCTGTAGAGCCGTACTGCAGAGCCATGCCCAAATCTTGGTCTACGAGCTCTTTAAGGGTGGTATGCAGCACTTCTTTACTTACTAAGCGCACATCAGGCATGCCACCAGAAAAAGAGATTACATCACTGCGGGACGCAGCTCCAAAGAGATCTCTGGTTGCACTTGAGCGCATTGAGTTCACCCTGTGAGCATAAAAATCTTCCCACTGATCAAAATTGATTTTAGATTTTTTTAAAAGTTCTTGTTTTTTGTGCTGTGTATCTACAGAAGAAGTCATAGATCTTCAGCTCCCTCGCTTTTTACTGGACTGATATTACTTAATGTAAAAGGTCTAAAAAGCGTGTAACAAGCTTTGAGTCAAGAGCGTATGGACAAGCCTGTCACACGCTAACGAGCTCGCAGAGTAGAGGTATGGGGAACTCGATCTATGCTATCCAACATATGCCCAAGGCCTTCGGCAATTGCCATAATATTGGGCGCTGGCTTGGCGCCACCTGCTAAGGCCCATTCCATAATCCATAGGGCAGATGAAATTGCTGCTATAGTAAGGGTGTCGTCGTCACAGCTGAGCACTGTTTGAAACACGCTTCCCTCATTTGAATCTGATAGCTTTCTTGTTTTACCGCAAACCAATTCAACCCGACCTGAAAGAGCAAGGATCTCTACCACCATATGCTCAAGCAAATGAGCAAGGTCAGTATGGACTAGGGCATCTTTAAAACTATCACCAGCAGGACTAATGCAAACATGCTCCAGCATTCCTGGCATAAGTCCTACAATTTTTTGTACTGCTTCTCTATTTTCCTCAGTGCTGAGACCCAAATCTTGAGATAACTTAAGCGTATAGCTTAAATTTTTTGGCCCCACCTGCACTTCAAGAAGTTCTAACATAGCCATGCATCCTCCAAGAAGTTTATCTCATAGGGTAAGAAAAACCCCTAAACACAAGAAAGTGTTTAGGGGTAAGTATACGGCATTTTATTGCAATTTATCCAATAAGCCTCATTTTTACTTGGGTAACTCCATCATATAACCCTAATGCTGATTGAACACCAGGAGCTAAATCAATGTCACGACCATTGATATAAGGACCGCGATCTTGTACGGTAGCACGCACTTTTTTGCCGCGATACTCAAGCTCTACCTTAGTACCTAAAGGTAGGGTTTTATGAGCAATGATGAGATCATTCTCACCTAGGATGCCACCATTTGCAATGGGGAGACCCACGTCATAGTAGCAAGATGCTACTACTGTATTCCAGTCATTACCTAAAGCTGCAGCCTGAACAGCAGTATCTTCTGCTTTTTTACTTGCTTGCTCAGCCTTTTCTTTAGCTTGCTGGGCTTCTTTTGCAGCTGCTGCTGCAGCTGCTGCACTGCGCTCTTTTTCTGCCTGCTGAGCTTGAGCCTGTAGCTTTTGAGCAGCTTCTGCTGCCTTTTGCTTTTCTTCAATAGCTTTTTGTAGATCAAGCTGATCTACATATTCAAGCTCTTCTCTCAAAGCTGCAAGGCTTACTTGTGAGAGTTGTTCTTGATCAACTGCACCCTCAAGTTGTACAAGGCGCTCTTCCATTTGAGTATCTTGCACAATAGAGCTTTGGTTATCACTTACACCCATAACGCTAGAGCTTAGATCAGCAGGTGTTGACCCGCCGGATGCAAATGGAACCACAACTGTAACCACCATAACAGCAAGGCTTGCACATGCTGCGAACAGCATAACCTTGCGCTTAGTGCTGGCTAACAATCCGTTCAAAATTCCTCCGTTGTCCGCTGACATTACCCGGTAAACCAAGCTTGGAGCTTGTTTTATAATCCATCTAGCGTCAAGCATAGCAGGCCCCTATGACATAAATGCCTTTGGCGCTCTTTAGCTGCTACGTTTTAACCATGATTGATCATACCTGGGCACCTGATGTGCCCGCTGTTTACCGTTGAGCCCACAAGGCAATCTAAGAAGCTTCTAAGAAGCTGTTAGAAGATGACTTCTTTCAAAAGAAAGCCTAGCCTTGTGTGGCTTGGATCAGGGAGAGTCTTTATATGATTTATATGACTCACGAGTTATATGCAAATTTCAAAGCACAACTGAGTTACTATCTTTGGGTTTTACTTCACCCTGCCTCTATCTATCTGGTGATCCAAAAGTTGGCTCAGTTTTCCAACTCCAGATATGGTCTATTATCCACAATCAAGACCGCCTCAAGAGGTCTCACTATTATATCAATTCAGCCCAGATAAGATAAGACTCAGGCGCCAAAATGCTTACACCTGAGTCTTATATGTCAATAATTTTATGAAAGCGCAGCTTATCAGTTTGAGATTTAGCGCATTAATTGTGATGATTTATAGAACCCTTTAGCGTTCTAATTTATCGCCCTTATCGGCCTTCCCTGAATCAAAACTTGAAGCCTGCATGGGACCAGATCCCGCCCTAAGTTCTTCTGGCAAGCTCTCCTCAAGCTTTTTAACGCGGATAAGCGCAATACGCCTTCCCCTCATGGACTGTACCTTAAAGCGCCAATTATCCACCTCAAAGACATCACCAATATGAGGTAGGGAGTCATTGATATCTAAAAGCCAACCCGCCATAGTCTCATATTCATCAGTATTTTCAATGGGAAAACCAAGTTCAATGGCATCGTCTATGGGATAGCGGCCGTCTATAAGCCATTCAGACTCACTGAGGCTGGTGAGATATTTATTATCAGGATCATATTCATCCTCAATTTCACCCACAATCTCCTCAACAATGTCTTCAATGGTGATAATACCGGCTGTTCCACCATATTCATCAAGTACTATAACCATCTGCTGGTGAGCGCTCTTCATTTCTGAGAGCAAAGGCAAGATATCCTTGGTATCTGGCACAAAAAGTGCGTCTTTCATAAGCTCAGCAATACAAAGATTGTTTTTTCCCTCTGTTAAAGGACCAATGAGCTCTTTAATATGCGCAATACCAACAATGCGATCATAATCCTCATGATAAACCGGAAGACGAGAAAAACCGGTCTGCCTCATAAGTTCAAGCGTATCTGCCACGCTTGCTGTATCTTCTACCATGGTCATATCAACACGAGGGATCATAATCTCTCGTGCAATGGTATCTCCCAAATCAAAGATCTCATGAATCATGCGCTTTTCTTCATCAAGCAAAGATTCCTGCTCTGAGACCATATATTTGATTTCTTCTTCTGAGACTTCGTTTCTATCCTCAGAGCTTTTAATGCGCAGGATTTTGGCGATAAGCCCGGTAGATGCACTTAGCAAAAGAACCAAAGGTCGGGTAAATTTCTCAAAGGATCCAACTGTGCCTGCCACTGATTTTGCAACACGTTCTGGATTTGAAAGTGCAATACGCTTGGGAATTAACTCACCAAAAATAAGCGTGAAATATGAAACTATGAGCGTAATGATTACAACCGATAAGACAGGTGCAATCGCGCTGAGCCAAGAAATATGCAAGGCCTCAAGACTTGTTTGCAGGGGCTTAGCAAGGGTTGCAGTAGCTGCTGCAGAAGCACCAAAACCAATAAGCGTGATGGCTACCTGGATAGTGGATAATAACTTATCTTCATCTTTTTGTAATTCAAGCGCACGAGCAGCGCGCTTATCGCCCTCTAATTCTGCTTGTTCTAACCTGGCACGCCGTGCATTAACGAGGGCCATTTCTGACATGGAAAAATATCCATTTGCAATAATCAAAACGGCGGTCAGGATAATACTGAATGCTATGTCCATGAAGCTGGCTTAACACTCCTCTTTCTACTCTGTTTACAAAAAAGTTTACTGCGTAGCTTTTGGCAACTAAACAATAGTCAAATTTTACCCGATTACAAAGAGTAAGACCACAAAGTATTGCAGGATAGAACCCGCTAATACAAAAATATGCCATATTGAATGCATGTAGCGAATATCTTTGAGCAGATAAAAAATAGTTCCCAAACTATAAGCCAGGCCTCCAGCAAGTAAGAGCCAAAAAGCTACAGGTGCTAAGAGCTGCCACAAGACCGCTATCTTCCAAACTACAATCCAACCCATAGCCAAATAAACCACTACATTAATCCATTTGGGCTTTTCTCGCCAAAAGCTTTCAACCAAAATTCCGATAAGTGCAATTGCCCAGACCAGAGCAAAGATTAAAAGACCGTGGTGTTCTTGCAGGGTAATAAGTGCAAAGGGGGTATAGCTTCCTGCAATGAGCAAGTAAATACATGAGTGATCTAGCACTCTAAAGACAGCTTTTGCTTTGGGGTGCTGTATAGCATGATATAGCGTTGAAGCTGTATATTCCAAGATAAGGGAAATGCCATATACCAAAGCTGCAGCTAACTGAATTCCCTGACCACTTCTAGCTGCAAAGACTATAAGCAAAACAAGACCAGCAATGGCAAGCAGAGCACCCAGACCGTGGCTTATCGCATTGAAGATTTCTTCTCCCACGGTATAGCTGCGGCGATATTTTTGAATGAGCTTATCTACTATGGGCTTGTATTTTTTCTCTTCTTTAATACGCTTTGCTATACGTTTTTCTATTTTATGTTGCTGTTTATCCTTACGAGCTTGTACCTGAAACTCATTTTGAACAAAAAGCTTTCCCTCGCTTGCCATGCATGCCCCTTAATTTGCTGATAATCTAGGCTTTATACACAAATCCACAGTCTTCTACTATTGACTTGATGCTGTCTTCACTTAAGTCTGAGTTAAGCTCTAATACAAGTTTGCACTCACTATGACTTGCCTGCGCGCTATCAACTTCGTTCAGCTCTTCAAAAGAACTGGCAAGCAGTTTTTCACAAGAGGGGCAGTGCATACCTTCTACCTTAACTTCTTTTTTCATCTTATAACTCCTATCCAATCTAGGCTCTTTCTTAAGCTTCTTTGGCTTCTTAGGCTTCCGTAGCTTCGTATTCTTTGTTTGCTAGCTGCTTGGCATCTTGGACTTCTCTAAGCGCCTCTTCTTGTAGCAAGGCTTTATATGCCTCTTCTTCATAAGGATAGAGCAGGTCTTCTTTGGCAAGAAACTTTAATATATCTTCCTGCTTTACTCCACGAGGCTTAAGCCAATTTAAGCAGCGTAAACAAAACTCTAGATCTACATCCCTCATGCTAAAAGAGGAAGCAATGCCTGCGCTACTTAGCGTAAGATGAGCGACCTTCTGCCTACGCTCAAAGGGATTTTGTCCAAATTCAAAATACTGTAACTTATTGCGCTGGATAAGCTCTATTTGTTTTCTTATACCCTGCTTATGCAAGACCATCAAGCCTTCAGAAAAAACCGTCCCTGAATGCTTAGCGCTTAAACAAGCTTCAATAAGACCTTTAATGAGGGAATACATAAAGCCCAAGAAGAGCAAAACCAAAACTATCTTGGCGATAAAAAACAAGCTTTCATTTGTGCTTAAGGAAGGTAAAAGGCTAAAACTTGCATAGAGAGCCAGTAAACTTAAAAGCAGCAAGATCCCTGGTATATACAAGGCCCTAATGACCCTGCGTTTTAGTGCAACTGCAGGAAGATGCTCTATTGGCATATCTTGATACTGAGCAAAAAAGGGCAACATCTGCTGGATAAATTCGGTGCAACGCTTTTCACTTATACACGGATGTAGCTCTACTACCGTCTGGTCAAGCTCTTCTGACACAAGGCTCAGCTCTAACTTTGCATATCCCATGAGCCTATATATCAATCCCTGTTTTATCGTCAAGGCTTGTATTTTTCTTAAGCTGCCTGTCTTTGTCTCTACATTAAAGATGCCTTTTTTAATCTCAAAACCTCGTTTAGTGCAACTGAGCTTAAAATTTGATCCCTTAATATAGTTTATGATGGCAGAGAGAATAAAACCTGCTACAAAGGCCGCTAAAATAAGAATCACTATATTTAAGATGTGACTCATCATAAATTGGTTTGTGGCAAACTCAGGCGAAATCTGCTCTTCTATCTTGCTCTCAATAAAAGCAAAGGTATCTATATTAAAATTAGACAGCAGGTCATCAAGCTTGCTAAATAAAATTAAGAACAGCACAAAAAGATAAAAGCCATTTGCATGTGAAAGTGCGTAAACTAAAAGCTCTTTTTTACTTAAGCTAAACTGATAGCTTTTCTTGGCCATTTCTCCTTGTTTACCAGCAAATATTCCACGTAAATCTGAGGCTTTATGGCTCAGTTTTGATAGCTTTGTCTCCTCTGGATCAATGCCAGTCTGCCTGTCACGTGCAGCCTGATCACCTGAGTCTGCCTGCATATCTTCTTGCGCATCTTCTGGTCTTAGCTCTTTTTCTGCTTTGCTCATGCCATGAAGAATCTGACTAAGTTGCTCTACCTCTCCATAACGCAGAGGCCCAATTTCATTGGGGATATTACTAGCTACAGCTCCTGCTGTACTAAAACTTAAGGTAGCAAAACCCAATATCCTATCCAGGCCTTTTGCTTGAGTATTAATTGAATGAATTTTTGCATAAGGAATATGAGCCTGTTTTTTATTAAACAAACCACTGCGCAAAATAAGCTCTTCTTCTTTTAACTCCCAGCTAAAGCTTATGTATTTCACGATAGAAGACAAAAAATTAATAAGCACAATTATTATCAAGACTCCAGAACTTTTGTTTCCTAAGATTGTGCCTATCAAAAATATTGCAAATAATACCGCCATGCTACGCAAATCTTGAATCAAAACATAAGGTGACACACGATGTGCTCCCGATAAAATCATACCTTGATCATCAAGCGAGCCCTTAAATTCTGCTTTGATATGCTGCGCTACTACTGAAGTTTTTTCATTATCGTGTAAGCCTAAAGCCTCCTCAGCAAAAGGTGATACCGGAGCTTTTGCTTCTGCTTTTGCTCCTGCTTTATCTGCGACTTTTGCTGCGGCTTTGTCCACGGGTTTATCGTCAAAGCTATCTGGAGCAGCATGTACGACGCTATCCGTATGTTTATCTGCGGCTTTGTCCACGGATTTATCGTCAAAAGGATTCATCTTAAACATCCTCTTGTGCAAGGCGAGCAAGCGCAGATATTCTTTCTCGCATTATTTCTGCTTCTTCTTTATCAAGGCCTTCTATGCTTATTGATCCAGCAGCGGTTTCTATCTCTAAATTTGCAAGACCAAATTTTCTTAGCAGAGGGCCCGTCTCTGTCATGGTATTTTGAACGCGTATAAGAGGTATAAGTTTGCGGCTTCTAAAAATAGCACCTGAGCAATAATCTATATCTGCCTCATTAAGTTGATAGGCAGTATAGTCATAACGCAGTTTTATCAAAAGCAGGATTTCTAGCATAACATTTACAATACCAATAAAAGCCAGCACTAGCCCCACTATAAGAGCAATTTTTAAGCTAAAGAAATATGCAAGGGCAAGGGCAATAGCCAGACTTATAACTAACCAGACTGCCAAAGAAATCTTCTCTTTTAGTTTCCAATAAGAAAGCACCTTGGGATCTAACTTACATTGAGGATATTCTCTTAGCTTCATAATAAAATGCCTCACAAACTTATAAAAAGAATTGTTAACCAGTATACCCAAACATCAGCTTCTGGGATATTCTAGGATTATAGAGTGAAGCTTTGCTTTAGGGAGGATCCATGGCATTTGTTGAACTTAAGCAGGTAAGTAAAACCTATATTATGGGTGACCAAGAAATTCATGCTGCTCAGGGTGTTTCACTAGAGATCGAGCAGGGTGAATTTGTTGTGATGCTAGGGCCTTCTGGAGCAGGAAAAACAACCATCTTAAACCTATTGGGCGGTATGGATAGAGCTAGCTCTGGTGAAATCTGGGTTAAAGGAAACAATATTGCTCGCTATTCAGATACCGAACTTACCAGCTATCGGCGTGAAAAGATAGGTTTTGTCTTTCAATTCTATAACCTTATTCAAAATCTCACCGCCCTTGAAAATGTTGAACTAGCAGCAGAAATTTGTCCTGATCCACTTGATGCTATGGAAAGCTTAAACTCTGTTGGCCTCACGCACAGAGCTCATAACTTTCCCTCTCAGCTATCAGGCGGTGAGCAGCAGCGCTGCTCTATAGCGCGCGCCCTTGCCAAAAACCCTGAGCTTCTTTTAGCTGATGAGCCCACGGGAGCGCTCGATTATAAAACCGGTAAAGAAATCTTAAAGCTCTTGCAAGACGTCTGCCATAACTATAATAAAACTGTAGTAGTGATCACCCATAATTCCGCTTTTATCCCCCTTGCTGATAGAGTTATAAAAATCTTTAACGGCAGCGTTTTAGAATCATATTGTAATGAGAATCCGATAAGTGCTGAACATATAGAGTGGTAGTAGATTAAGCTGGTGTAGGCTATGAACACGCAAAAAGCAAGTAAGCAAAAGCATAGTAAGCTTAAATTAAGTAAAGAGCCGCGCTTTAAAAGAAGGTATCGCTACAGAAAAGCACCTGCCTTTGCTAAACTTGCTATTCGTTCTATCTCTGGACATCTGTCTAGGTTTCTTGCTCTTTTTGCCATCATTGCCTTAGGGGCGGGTGTTTATGCAGGTACTAGAATGTTTGTGCCTGATATGCAAAATACCGCTCTCAACTATTTTAAACAGGGAAATCTCTATGACTTGCGTCTTATTTACCCTTTGGGTTTTAACAATGATGATCTAGAAAAAATTGCTCAGATTGATAATGTGCAAGCTGTGCTACCTGTTCAAAAAACACAGGTAAGCATGCAGAGTGAGAAACGCTCTCATCAGATAAGCTTGCAAGGTATTGCACCTGGTGAAAGCCCTGTTAATACCCTACAAATTAAGGAAGGTAGACTGCCTCAAACTGCTGATGAAATTGTTATCTCTAATCACAGAAATGAACTCAAACTTGGAGAAATCCTAGAGTATCAAGAACATGAGGAAACGGGCGATAAAAACGATCAATCTGCTGACGAAGAACTTAAACCAGAAGAAAACAAGCTCACGATACACAAATTTAAGATTGTAGGCTTTATAAGCTCTGCTGAAGAATTAAGTTCTTCTTTGGGAGCTGCTCATAACACAGGTGCTACCTTAAGTAATTATGCTTATGTCTTACATGCTGCCTTTGAGCACCCAGATCGTTACGATGAGGTTTATCTTAAGATCTCATCAGTAGATAAGCTTAACCCCTACCAAGAGGCCTATAGCCAAAAACTTGATGAAAGCAAAATTAAAATTAAAGATGTGCTGCAAGATATTGAGGCAGAGCATTATACCTCCTTGCTAAAAGACTTTGACGATAAAATCGCAGCGGCAAAAGCTGAATTAGCCAATAAAAAATCTGAAGCTGAAAACAGTTTTGCAGATGCTCAAAGGCAGATTGATGAGCAAAACGCACAATTAAAAGCTCAAGAACAACAGCTTAGACAAGCTCTACAGCAAATGCAGCTCATGCAAGAGGCGCAAGGTATGCAGGCTATGGATCCAGAAGCCTTGCAGGGCATGGATCCCCAAGCACTGCAGGAACTGCAAGCTGCACAAAAGAAGCTCGCTCAAGGCAAACAGAGAATCCAAGAAGCTCAAAAGCAACTTAACTCTAAAATTGAAGAGAGTAACAAAGACTTTAAAGATGCCGAAAACACCATTGCCGCTAATGAATCAAAGCGAAGTGATATAAAGACGGTTGTAAGCTATGTACTTGATCGCTCTGCTAATGCCTCATACGCCACCTATGAGGGAAACATTACCAGAATAGATAAGATTACTACCATATTTCCAATCTTCTTCTTTTTGGTAGCGGCCTTTGTCACCCTCATTACTATGACTCGTATGGTTGAGTCTGAACGCGTAGAAATTGGCAGTCTTAAAGCCTTGGGCTATCCAAACCTAAAAATTGCATATAAATACCTGTGTTTTGGAATGGTGGCCGCTCTTCTTGGGGCAGCTGTAGGCGTGGCCTTGGGCGTCTATCTAATTCCAAAAACTATCTGGCTTTCATACGCAGGCATTTATCCAGATTTGCCCTTCATTTGGGAGCTGCACCCCAAGGACTGCATAATCGCTGCACTATCCGTATTAGCAATCACCTTGGGCACTT
>JAEZZM010000038.1 GCA_023418575.1 Actinomycetes bacterium
CCCTATACCCTTTTAGTAGAGGGTACAGGGAATTCTGTTGATTATTTCATAGAACGCAAGCTCTTCATTCTGTACTATTCACCATAAAAAACCACCTGAGAAAGGTCTAAGCCACAAGAAAGTTTGCTTCCCACAGGCCAGATATCTTTTGAATAAAGAGGAATCTCGAGTCTGCTGTCATCTTGCATCTTCCAAACGCTTAAGGTCTCAGTTCCTCTAAATCTGTTTTCGATAAGCTCCAGCTTCAATGGACCAGCTTGATCTAAGTCTATGGCCTGGGGTCTAAGCAAAAGCTGGTATTTTCCAGGCTTAAGATCCTTCATTTGATCCAAGAGCTTAAAACTAAGACAGGTAGATGTAAAGCACCCATCTTGTATGCAGCCATGCATAAAGCTGCAATTCCCAAAAAATTCTGCAACAACGGCGCTCTTTGGTTTTGTATAAACAAGTTCAGGCTGGCCTTGCTGAACAAGCTTACCTTCCATAAGCAGTCCAAGTGAATCACTTATAGAAAGAGCTTCTTTTTGATCGTGCGTAACAAGTATGGTAGTGCTTTTAAACTCTTTATGGAGTTTGCGCACTAAGTTGCGCATTTCTTCTCGCAAATCCTCATCTAAGGAAGAAAAAGGCTCGTCAAGTAACAAAATATCTGGCTTTGATGCAAGCGCTCGCGCTAGAGCAACGCGTTGCTGCTGACCGCCAGAGAGCTGGTCAACACGCTTCTGGGCATAGTTGGATAGCAAAACACTGTCCAAAAAACCTTGGGCTTCTTGCAAGCGCTCTTGTCTGCTCATGCCCTGCATTTTTAAAGGAAAAGCAATATTTTCAATAACGCTCATATGAGGGAAAAGACGCAAATCTTGAAAGACAATAACAGCTTTTCTCTTGTGGGGTGCAAGTTTTGTGAGCTCCTTATCGCCCAAAAAAATCTGACCTTTACATGGAGAAACGAGGCCTGCAACAGCTTTTAACAAAGTGCTTTTTCCACTGCCAGAGGGTCCAAGCAAGGCAAAAAAGGAGCCATCAGGAATATCTAAAGATATATCATCCAAAATCTTGTGATCCCCGTAAAAGACATCAAGATTGTTGATCTTTAGATCCACTGCGTCCACCCTTTCTTTTGAGCCGATGGGCTGCCCACTCGCACAAAGCAAAGACCACAAGTGCAGAGCCTGCAAACACCAAGGCATAGGCTGATGCCAAGGCTCGATCCCCGCTTTGAATATAGGGGATGAGCACCAAGGCCAGTGTTTTTACCTGACCTCCTCCAACAATGAGCGTTGTAAAGTATTGGCTGTATGACAGTATAAAACATAAAGAAAAAGATGAGAGTATTGCACCTAACATCTGTGGTAGGCTTGCATAGCAAAATGCCGATAAGGGACGAGCCCCCAAGAGCGCAGCCTGCTCTTCTAAGCGCCCGCCCAAGGAGGCTACTACATCACTTATAAGGGCAAGTGCATAAGGTAGAGACACTATGACATGCACAAAGACTACGCCCATAAGGGTGTCAGCTAGCCCAATTCTCAAAAATACCAGGTGGATACCTATGGCAAACACAGTTCCTGGTATTAACAAGGGAAGTATCCCGCAAAAGCGAAAAAAGGCCTTAGCCTTAGCTTTAGTGAGATATAGCTCTATGCCTCGGGCGCTTAAGACTGCAATAAGGGTGCTAATAGCTGCGCTTATGAGAGCCAAGCTTATGCTGCTTATAAGCAGGCCTACAATGTCTGTAGATCCAAAAAGAAGCTCCTTGAAGCTTCTTAAGCTAAAGCTTTCTGGCACCAGATTAGGCCAGGGCCATCTTCCTGTAAAAGCCCAGATTAGCATAAGCAGCGCTGGAACAAGAATGATCAAGCTTGCAGAGTATACAACAAGCTTAAAAAAGAGAGGAGTGGCAAAGAGGGGTGTGGCAAGGAGGGACGTGGCACACCCGTTTTTTATCGGCTGTCCAAAGGTTTTATGCATCTGTCCTCCCCAAACGCTTGAGTAGTCTATGCATGAGCAGTGCATAAAGAGCAGATAGCGCCATGGAAAGCCACAAAATAAGGCCATACATAGCCATCGCCTGAGGTCTGTCCTTAAGTTCCGGGCTTAAATAGGCAAGATAGGCTTCTACGGGCAAGGCCTTGGGAAGCGTTGCACCCAAAAGCAAGGGCAGCTCATAGCTTGCAAAGGAAAAAATAAAAATGATTAGGCTCGCCTTTGCTATGGAAGGCAAGCTTAAGGGCAGCGTTACATAAAAGAAGCTTTTGAGCCCTGAAGCGCCAAGATTGCTGGCAGCCTGTCCCAGTCGTTCACTAATAGAAGACATAAGCGCAAAGCTAAAATAAGCAACAAAGGGAATTTCTTTCCAGATATATGCAAGTATGGTGCCATGATATCCTGAGCTAAACAAGAGTTGAGGAAACTGACTAAAGTCACTAATAAAGCCCAGTTCAAAACTTAGGCGGGCGATAAGGCCGGTCTGAGAAAAGAGCAAGATGGTAAAAAGTGCAACAAGGCTGTGAGGTATCAAAAGGGGAAAACGCACAATATAACTCATTAGCCCCGTGGGTTTTTTATACATCGTGAGAGCAGCGCAGAGCAGCGTACCCAAGACGGCTGCTATAAGTGAGGAGCTTGCTGCAATGTAGAGACTGGTGCTTAAGGCTGTTAAGAAGCTTTTATCTTGCAAAATAGCCAAATAATAAGAAAAGCTTAGTTCGTGTAAGCCAAAAACCGGGACCCAGCCCAGGCTTTGTATAAGAATAAATCCGCAGGCGACCACAAGCAGTATGCTTATGGCCGCCAGGGGTGCCAAGAGTATAAGTCCGGTGCTGCTTTTTCTCATCGTTAACTATCTACTTGTTGTATTTAGCTACAACCTCATCAAGCCATATTTTTTCAATCACTGGCACTAATTTAGCTGGCATTTCTGGAAGACGATGCTCCAACAATTCTTCCTGAGTTAAAACTCCTTGACCAAGATCAACCGCATCAAAAGCAGCTTTTTGTTCCGTGCTTAGCTTAGAGCCGTCCACTACAGGAATGGTGCGAAGCTCTTGGTACTGGCTAAGCTGCATTTCTGCAGAAATGATGGCATTAATTAGCACCATTGCTCCCGCCTTATTGGGAGAGTTTGAGGCTATGGCTATATAGTTGGTATTACCTATGGTTCCCTTATCAAAGACAAAGGTTTTAGATGTTGGGCTAAAAATTCCCTTATCTATATTGGTAGCAACGGTAAAAGGCGCATAACTCATTGAAAGCATCAGTTCGCCATCAGCAAACATGGAATCAAGCGTGGTTGAGGAGTCAGGGAAGTTTTTACCCTCATTCCAAAGATAGGGATTAAGATCTCTTAAGTAGCTAAGTGCAGGTTCAATGGCAGCCTTGACAGTATCATAATCTGCTGGCATATCCTGGAACTGCTCCCAGCCACAAAGCTCATAAATGATGTTTCTAACAAAGGCGCTGCCAGTGAAATCAGGTAATGCTGGATAGCTTAGTTTTTGGGGGTATTTTTTGGCGAACTCTAATAATTCTTGGGCTGATTTTGGACTCTCTGGACTGCGAGCACTGTCATGATAAAAAACAAGCTGAGCTTTCCCATAGGGAGCCTCATAGCCCTCAATAGGCATTGAGAAATCCTTTAAGGTCTCAGGATCATTATTGTCGATAAGCTCTTGCATATTGGGCAGCTTATGAGTAAAGGGACCATAGAGCAGGCCATTTTCCTTTGCAGAGTAAAAGTTTTCTCCATTGATCCAAATGGCATCAATGCTTCCTTTTTGTGTATTGCTTGCTTTTTCGCTAGCCAGCTTAGCAAGGATGTCTTCAATGTTCATCCCAACTACTTCTAGCTTAAGGCCATAGCGCTCTTGAAGATAGGGGCTCAGCGTATTTTTAAGCCAAGCATTACGGTTTTCATCTCCGCCCCAGCCATAAAAGCTAACAGTGCTCCCTTTAGCCGCCTCAAGGATCTCTTCCCATGAAGCTTGATTTAAGTCTAGAGCGGGGCTTTCTGCATTGCTTGATGCGCTCTCATCGCTTTTAGAGCTGCTACTACTGCTGCTGCATCCTACTATGCTAAAGAGCATGCTACATACAAGCAGGAAAGGCAAAAGCAGACCCAGACCTCGTTTAATCTTCATCTCATCAGTTCCTTTCATTAGGTCTTTTCTTTATTTGACGGCTTTATTTGACGGCAGGATGTTTGCTGAACATATACTTGGCTATAGATACACTGGGCTATAGATTGAGTTTTGCCGATAAAATAGTCTCATAAATATGCTGACGGTATTCATCTTGATTAATGATTTGTGGCACAGAAACTTCAAGCTTGGGGCCCTTAGCCAAAAGATAACCTTTGTGCAGTGACTCTAAGCTTGGGCTAATAAGAAGCCTATTGTGATAAAACAACTCAGGCTTAACAAGCTGGCTTGCTGCTAAAATATCCCAGTTAATGTAGCCCTTTAGCCCCCAAACTTTTTCACCATAATCAAGCCAGGGTTTCATAAGCTTTGGTAAGACTTTGGCAACAGGACTTTCACTTTTATCCATATACTCCCAAAACTCATCTTCAGGAAAGTAAGAATCAAGGCAGCTTTGAGCAGTGGCAATTCTTACATTCTTTCCTTTTTGTAAAACTGTTAGGGCCGCTTCGGGATCAACAGAAAAGTTGAGTTCATCCATGGGTTTATCGCCAACTAGTAAATCTTGAGTAATGCCACCCATAAGAGATATGGATGCTATTTTTTCAAAAAATAAGGGATCTAGCTGACAAGCTCCAAGCAGATTGCTAAGCGAGCCTGTTGCCAAAAGATGGAGCTCACCAGCATAGCGCTCAGCCTGCTCGACAAGAAAATGGGAGGCTTCAGATATTCTACAATCTGGGCTTATTGCACCTTTAGCAACCTTGAGCTTATCTAAGCCCCATGCGTTTACAAGTCGACAGGTATTATCGTAAACAGCATCTTGTGTGCTATTACCAAAAGAGCAGGTGATTCCCAAAAGATCAATTTTTTTAGAACCCAGAAGGTAAAGAAGGCTTAGGCCATCATCAAAGTCACAAGCCTCTAAGCCCATGGTATTATCGCAATCAAAAATAACGCGCATAGCAAAGCCTCTTGGTCTTAGATTTTGGTTTCTTGAGCTTCTTTGGCCTTAAGGTTTTTTTGACGCTTAGCTCTGTCTTGATATACGCCTTTAATGATAAAGCCAAGGATACTTAAGGCAAAAATGCAAAGCAGAGCAAAGACCAGGTACTTCACTCCTCCTGTTAACATGCCTCCTACATAGGAATAAATGATGGTTGCAGGCAGCTGTCCAATGCCGGTGGCGATAAAAAAGGACCAAAAAGACATAGAGGTAAGGCCTGCAAAGTAGCTTACTGCATCAAAGGAAACAAAGGGGAGAAGTCTGCAGACTAAAATGGTCTTACGTCCATATTTTTGAAAATAATCCTCCACGCTGGCAAGAGCTCCACTGCCTGCATATTTTTCAACAGTATCTCTGCCAAGGGCGCGAGCAATAAAAAAGCAGAGAGCAGCACCAAGCATAGCGCTTGACCACGAGAGGATTGCTCCTTGCCACCAACCAAAGATGGCAGCATTGGAAAAGGTGATCAAAAAGGCCGGAAGAGGAGCAACTACCGAAGAAAACACCATAAGGGCAAAAGATATAAGTGCAGCATAGGCACCATATGATCGGATAAACTCAATCACTACCCCTACATTAGCTGAACTTAAGACCGAGGCAGCTTGATCAATAGAGTTCTTTACTGGGGGGACAGCAAAATAGCTAAGACAGAGTAAAAGCCCTATGATCAATACCAGCCATTTCCAGGAACTTCTTTTCATGGTAGAGCACTTTCTTCCTTGTATAAGGGACAGCTATATATGGCTATATATAGCGATAAAATTGACGGCTATATATAGCTATATACGGCTATACAATTGGCGGCTATATATAAGACGGCTATATATTATCATCGAAAAAGATTAAAGCAGCCTTTTGAGTTTTATGCTCTTGTCTTAGTATTTCAAAAAAGAATTTTATCGCCAATATTATTAGAAATTATTGCAAGTTATTAACTTAGCTCTATAGCATTCCTGCATTCATAAGCAGCGTCTTATAATACAAACTGCCACAAGGGGTGGTGGCCGCTAAGAGCGCTGAGCACAGAAGGTGGGAACTGTAAAAAGCAAAAGCCTTAAGTAGCTTAAGCGCAGGGCGACAGCCACAAGGGGTGAAATAATAAAGAGATCTGGAGGTAGATCAATATGAAAAAGCTATTTGCTTTGATGCTTGGCACTGTTATGGTGCTCTCATTGGGCGCTTGCAGTCAGGGAGCTTCAAGCAATGATGCTGGTAGTACAGCAAGCAAGGCTGCTACTAAAACAAGCATGAATTACATGAGTGTTGATGAGCTTAATAAACGTTTGGGAACAGGTGGGTATACGGTTTTGGATGTTCGCAAAGCTGCAGATTTCCAGACTTCTCATATTCCAGGATCTATATCTGCTGATATGGATGCTGCAGTTCAAGGCGATGAAGCTGCTGGTGTAAGCACCATGACTCCAATTGCCAAAGATCATAATGACACCTTGGTAGTAGTGTGTTATTCAGGAAAAAGATATGCTGAAGCTACTACAAAGGCATTACAGAGCTTGGGCTATGATATGAGCAAGGTTATTACTTTAGAGGGCGGATTTAAGGCATGGAATGCGGCGTTCCCCGATAAGGTAAGCAAGTAAGCTAAGAAAAGCACTCAAGTTTACTAAGCAGATCATAGTAAAGGATGGCGACCCTAAGCTTTAAAAGCCTAGGGTCGCTTATTGTTAATTGTTGTAAAGGTATCCTTGCCGCCACAAGACTTTTGCTATAAAAGTTTTATCTTTTAAAGACCTTGCGAATCAAATTACTAATCTATGATGTAGTGTTTTAAGCGTTCTCTAATAATTTCAAACCATTCAGGTTTTATTTGATCTTTATTACGACGAGCAAATTTTGCCATGCAGCATCGATCTATTTCCATTAATCTGTCTAAGCACTTACAGAATTCTTCTTCAGTTTTTGCTTCTAACAGGTGGTGACTTTCCTTATTAAAATCAAGTACGATTTTGATAAAATCACGCAGGAGATCATCGGACTGAGGTCTAATGTAGCTCATGTAACATCCCTTTCACGGATAGCTGGATAGCTGGATAGCTGGATAGGTGCAGGTCTTGGAACGGATGTTGATCTTATCGCTTATTTTTCAAACATAGCCTCCTTAACTATGGCGGCTTACTAGTATGCTCAGAAAACAAATCTTCTAATCATTGTTTTAAGAATTTATTCACGATTATAAAAATCTTTTTCACACAGTGAATTGAGGGACTATCACGTTATTTCTCCATTGGTGTTATATGCGCTTGACTTTTTCTCTTGTAATACGTATTGAAATAATTAGCATCTAAGAAAAGGATTTGAGGAGGTCCCATGCCATCAATGAAGGAGTATCTTACAACTGTAGATGAGCCCAAGCTTCGTAGGGCTTATGAAATACAGCATGCTTATGAATCAGGCAGCCTTAGTTTGCAAGAAGCTCAGAAGCGTATGAAAGCTGAGGTTGGCCAGATTAGTCCCTGGGAGCTTGCCTATGTTGAACAGCAATTTAAGGCCTTAGATGAAGATGAGTGCAAAAAAGAGCGCATTCAAGACATGATACTTATCTTTCAAGATATTCTTACAAAAGAAGCTCCAAATTTAGCGAAGGAGCATAGTATTGCCCGCTATTATCAGGAAAATCAAGCCTGGCGTGAGCGCTTAGATCGAATTAAGGAACAAGCAGACAAAGCCTTTATTAAAAATCAGTGGCTAGAGCTCTATGATGAGTTAGCTTTAGTTCGACTACATTTTTCTCGCAAGCAAAATCAATTGTATTCCATGCTTGAGCGCAAGGGTTTTACCAGGCCAAGTGATACCATGTGGCTTCTTGATGATTTTATCTACCAAGAGATTTCTGAGGCACGAGCCCTTTTAGACTCTGATCAGGACGAGGCTTTTTTGGCAATGCAGGCCCAAATCATTGAAGATTGTCTCGACCTTATCGATAAGGAAGAAACGGTGCTCTACCCAACAGCTTTGCAGCTTATTTCAGAAGAAGAATTTGCAGAAATGCGCTTGGGGGATGCAGAGATTGGCTATGCATGGATCACGGTGGAGGATGAGCCTGCTACGCCAGTTCATACTCTAGCTGCCGATAAGATCTCTAGCCCTATAAACAGTGCGCAACAAGATGCCTTTTTGCAGGATTTAACTCAGCTTTTGGCAAAGCATTCTCATATTGTGGGCGATGCTGGTGAACTTGATGTGGCTACCGGCAAGCTCACGCTTGAGCAGATTAACTTAATCTTTAGGCATCTGCCTGTGGATCTTTCTTATGTAGATGAACACGATATAGTAAAGTTTTATTCGGACACTAAACACCGGGTATTTCCCAGAAGTAGGGGAGTTATTGGCAGACAGGTTCATAATTGCCACCCACGTACCAGTGTTCATATTGTAGAGGAACTTATTGAGGCTTTTAGATCTGGTAAGCAGGATCAGGCAGAGTTTTGGATCAATAAACCTGAGCTCTTCATTTACATTAAATATGTAGCTGTTAGAGACGAAGAGGGACGCTTTAGAGGCGTGCTTGAGATGATGCAGGACTGCACGCATATCAGGTCTTTAAGTGGTTCACGAACACTGCTTACCTGGGAAGATGAGCAGGGCAAACAGGATAGTGAATCAGATACAATGGATAAGCAAGAGCCCACTGTTCAAGCAGAGGTGCAAACAAAAGTGCAGGCAGAGCCAGAGATAGAGCTCACTGTTCAAGCAGAGGCGCAAACAAAAGTGCAGGCAGAGCCTCAGATAGAGCCCAGTGAAGCTAAGCTTGCCGATAAAAACGCGCTGCTCAATGAGCTTAACAAAGACAGCAAACTAGCTGATCTTTTAGAGGCTTATCCCACGCTTATTGATGAGCTCCCCAAGATAGCCCCTATATTTTCAATGCTAAAAACACCCTTAGCGCGCATTATGATTCCTCGCGCGACTATTGCTATGATGAGCGCCCGCTCAGGTATTCCTGTTGAGGAGCTTATACGCAAGATTAAAGAGGTCCTTGCTTAATTAGGGTAAGACACAGGTTTTAGAGATGTAAAGGAGAACTAATGAAGGTATTAGTAAGCAATCCGCAGATTGAGCTGGCAGAAAAGCTTTTCTCGTCGGACGAGCAAGTAGTGGTGCATTTAGCCTTAAGGCAGGACAAGAGATTGACCGTCATCATTCGCCCATGACAGTGGTAGTAGTCCCCATTAAAGGCCGCGTGCTTTTTGCAGGTGAAGACTCTGAAGAAGAGATTATTCCAGGCCACGTAGTGCGCCTTAATCCAAGTGAGCCACATAATCTTAAAGCGCTTGAGGACTCCGAGCTTATCGTTATTAAGTCAGAGCTTAAGTAAAACTAAACTGACGATACATTCGTGCATAAGAGCGCGCAAGCTTAAGCAGCTTATGGATTAAAGTAGGACCCTTGAGGCTTATTGGGCTTTATGCTTTATGAAAAGACGCAGCCTTAATAAGCCTCTTGGTGTATTCATGCTGAGGTTCCGATAAAATCAAGTGCGTGTTTCCTTGTTCTATAATCTTGCCTTCATACATTACCAAGACCTTATCGCAAAATTGTTGTACGAGAGCAAGATTATGACAGATAAATAGACAGCTTAGCTTATAGCTCTTGTGCAGGCTTTTGAGAAGTTCAATAATCTGTGCTTGTAGGACAGCATCAAGAGCGCTGGTAGCTTCGTCACATATTAGGAGTTTTGGTTGTATTGCAAGGGCTCTAGCAATGGCTGCACGTTGGCACTGTCCACCACTTAGTTCATGAGGGTAGCGTTTTGCTAAGGCTGCCTCGAGCCCGCAATCTAGAAGTAATTGTGCGCAGCGCTCTTCAATTTGTTGTTTTGGATAGCCACGGTTTCTCATGCTCTCAGATATAGCAAAAGCAATGGTTTTTCTTGGGTTAAAAGAACTATAAGGAGATTGAAATACCATTTGAACATCCTGGTAAAGCTCCTTGAGTTGAGGTTTTTCTAGTTTTGATAGCTCTTTGCCATTAAGAATGATGCTTCCGCTTGTGGGTTCAATAAGTTTACAAATGAGCTTTGCAATACTGCTTTTGCCTGAACCAGATTGTCCTACCAGCCCCACAATTTGGCCCTCATCAACAGTAAAGCTTACCTCATCAACTGCTTTGTGCAGACTCTTGCCTTTTTTATAGTGCTTACTTAGCTTTTCTACCTGTAATACCTGTTTCATTTTTACCAACTTAGTGCAACTTTGCATAACCTTACGCAGCTTTACAAAACTTAGTGCAACTTTGCATAACCTTGCATGACTGTGTTCAGTTTTACGTAGCTATATAAAACATAATGTAACTTTGCATAACTTTGCATAACTTAGTGCAGATAGGGGATAGCCTTCAAAAGTTCTTGGGTGTAGGGGCTAGATTTTGAGCTGAAAATCTCATCTCTTGACCCATAGTCCATGCAAGAACCATCTTCTAGAACTAAGATTTTATCGGCAAGACTACCCAGTAATGCTATGTCATGACTTATTAAAATGATGGCTGTATTAAAAAGTCGATTGAGCTTTTTAAACTCACAAAGCACCTGTTCTTGAACGATGACATCAAGAGCGCTGCTGGGTTCATCGGCAAGAAGCACATGAGGTTGTAAAAGCATGCTTAGGGCAATGCCAACCCGTTGATTCATTCCGCCAGAAAGCTCAAATGGATAGCTTTTCAAGATGGCCTTTGGGTCTTCAAGCCCCAGTTTTTCCAAAAGATCAAGAGCTTTGTTTTCTGCCTGTGCTTTACTGATCTTCATATGAGCTTTCATGGATTCATACATTTGGCTGCCAATACGTCTGATAGGGCACAGAGAAGATGCGCTATCTTGAAAAATCATGCCTATTTCTGCTCCCCGCAGCTTTTGCATTTGGGATTGAGAATACTCCAGGATATTATCGCCCTTATAATAAATGGAGCCCAGACTTACCCTACCGCTATTTCCCAGCAGCCCCAGAGCAGCCCTGATAAGACTGCTCTTTCCGCTTCCAGATTCACCTGCAATGCCTAAAATCTCTCCAGCTTTAAGAGAAAAACTTATATCGTGCACAAGCTCACGTTCTCCAAACGTAATGTGCACATGCTCAAAACGTAAGAGCTCATCGTGTGCAAGATTTTTAGTCTCTAAGGCTGTGTTCATAATCAAGCTAACTACTTTCTAAACCTATCCCTTGTACTATCTGGTCAGCGAGCCGCTTGGCAGTCCGACTGTTTAGTAGCTTACCAGCTCAACAATCCAGCGACCCAAGCGCTTAGCACAGCCCAGCTGCTTAGTTACTTTGCGGGTTTTAACTCAGCACTTATCTCGTAATAATCACTGGGGTGGGCGATAAAACCGCTTATAGAAGCTTTACTAATCAAGCTCATCTTAAGCTGTGTACAAAAGATAAAAGCATCATCATCTAAGAGTAATTGTTGCATTTGTATAGCTAGTTCAGCGCGCTTTTGAGGATCAAATGTTTCTTTTAGTTTTGCAGCCATCTCTTCCAGCTTATCATTGTGATAAGCCCCATAATTTGCAACAGAACTATCCAGACAGCGACTAGTAAAGAAGTAGGCGGGATCTCCTGTAGGGGCAGTAACCATAGCGTTTGCATAAAGATCCCATGCAGAGGCATCGCTTCTGAGCCTGCTGTGATCTGCGGTAATATTGACTTCTACATCAATTCCCAGCTTTTTTAAATCTGCCTGAGCTGCCTCTGCAAGGAGGGGAAGTTCTTGACGACTTGGATAGCTAAGCCACTTGAGTTTCAGTTTCTTGCCATCTTTTTCACGTATGCCATCACCATCAGTATCACGCCATCCAGCTTGCTCCAAGATCTCTTTTGCAGCTTCTGGATTGTATTGTTTTGCCTTAACAGCCTCGTTTCCAAAGCTAAAGTTAGAAGGAAAAGCTCCCTGTGCAACAAAGCCGTGATTATCTAAGAGCTCAGTTACAAAGCGCTGCTTATTAATTCCCATTGCTAGTGCTTGGCGAACTGCATGATCTTGGATAAGCTCACTTTTGAAATTCATATCAATAAAAAAGCTGCGGCTTGTTGGGCTGCTAGAGATTTGGTATTGATCATTGTTAAACAGTGGATAGCTTGCATAGGGTATGCCATAAGCAGCATCAATCTCTCCTGACTGCAAAGCCATAGTAAGTGTGTCGCCATTACTTATCGTCAAGACCCTTATCTTGTCAAAAGCGGGATTACCATTCCAATACTGGCTATTTTTAACAAGTTCAAGCTTTTGGCCACTTGAAAGACTGAGGGCTTGATAAGGGCCGCTGCCTACCACTATGCCCTCAGGACTAATCCCTGCCTGCATGTCTATAATGCAGCCATATGGATCGCTTAGGTAGTTGAGGAGAGCAGGATTGGCGACCTTGGTTTTTATGTTAAGACCTAAGCCATCTGCCTCAATGCTATCAATGTTGAGATCTTTTTGGGCACGCGGGTGATTGGCGATAAGGGCTTCAAGGCAATCTTTAACAGCCTGGGCATTAAGCGTGTGGCCATTTGAAAAACGTAAGCCCTCTTTTAGCTGAATCTGCCAGTTGAGCTCATCGAGGCGCTCAAAAGAGCTTGCAAGCCAGGGTTCAATTTCCATGCTATCTGAGTACTTAAAGAGCGTTTCTCCAACTCCATAGCGAATGCAGGCCCATCCAGAATACGCATTGTGGGGATTGATATCACTTACTTCGTTTTCTGGATTAAAGGTGGTGTCACCCAAAACAAAAAGCTTGGCCTCTTGTGAGGCAGCCGTATCTTGTGCAGAGCTTACAGAGCTTTCGTGAGTGTTGTTTGAGCTACAAGCACTCAATAAGCTTAGGCTCATTATGCTTATGAACAGCATAAGGTAGCTGCTCAAAAGCTTCAGTTTGTTTCTGGCTTTCATCTCTTATTTCTCCTTTCAGAGTGCCAGGCGACCAGCAGCGCCAAGCGGTAGCTAGTGTAAAGCGCGAGGATCTAGATAATCTCTTAGCGCATCTCCCATTACATTGAAACAGGCAACTGCAATAAACATTGCAATACCTGGGCCAATAATGAGCCATGGATAGCTTTGAAGCATGCTTCTTCCAGCACTCATCATTTGACCCAGCTCTGCGGTGGGAGGGCTTGCGCCCAGACCCAAAAAACTCAGAGCAGCTAGCTCCATCATCATAGTCCCTATATCTAGGGTGGCAGTTACCAGTATGGGTCCCAAAGTATTTGGCAGGATATGCTGCGCTACTATGTGATGCGAGCTTCCACCTGCCAGCTTTGCCGCAGCAATATAATCGCTCGATAGTATCGCCAAGCTTTGGCTACGAGCAATTCGTGCGTATTTGGGCCAGCTAACTAAGGCTAGAGCTAGGATGGCATTCTGTAGACCTCCCTGCAGAAGGGCAGCAATAGCCAAAGCAAAAACCAAACCGGGAAAAGCTAGGCATATATCAGAGATTCGCATAAGTAGGTTATCTATAATGCCACCCTTATAAGCGCAGATAAAACCAATGAGGCAACCCAGACTAGTTATGATTAAAACCAAGATGAGACTCGATAAAAGGCTGGTTTGAAGAGCTACAAGGATCCTAGAAAACATATCACGACCAAAGCGGTCGGTTCCTGCTGGATGTTCTAAAGAGGGGCTTTGCAGCGGGCTAAATATTTGTGCATTTGGATCATGGGGGCACAGCAGTTGTGCGGCTAGGGCGATAAGCAAGAGCACTATACTGAATGAAGCACCAATGAGTAGTTTTCTTGTTCTCATAGGCCTTCACCTTCAATCTTGATGCGCGGGTCAAGGAGGCGATAAGAGAGATCGGCTATCAGGTTGATGCAGACATACAGTATCGCCATCCACATGACATAGGCCAAAATGATGGGGTAGTCTCTCATGTAGATGGCATCAACAGCAAGTTTTCCCACGCCATCCCACATAAAAATGGATTCCACTATGGCGCTGCCACCCAAGAGGCTTCCAAGAGAAAGGCTCAAAAGGGTGACAATGGTGACCAGGCAGGATCTCAGTACACTTTTAACTAGGGTGGTGGTAAATGTAACACCGCGTGCCTGAGCTCCTATTACGTAGTCCTTACTAAGTTCATCAAGTATGCAGGCACGTAACTGTCGTATATATTTTGCAGACATGGCAATAGCTAAGCTTAAGCTGGGCAAAATAAGGCTTTGAATGCTTGTGCCCTGAGAAATTAGAGGCAAGAGATTAAGCTTAATGGCAAAAAAGTACATGAGCAGTAGGGCAACAAAGAAATTAGGCAAGCTGTTGCCTATAAAACTAGTTAATCTGATGATTTTATCGACAAAACTTCCTTGTTTTACAGCTGCTAAAATCCCCAAAGGTAAAGAAATACATATGGTAAGTAGTAAAGAGGATAAGGCAAGTACTATACTTGCTGGAAGTTTAGAGATAAAGAGCGAAAACACATCCTTGCCAGATATATAACTGATTCCCATGTTGCCCTGGACTAGATTAAAAAGCCAGTTTAGATATTGGGTGAAAAAGGGTTTATCAAGTCCCAAGTCAGATCGGGCTGCATCTATAAGATCCTGGGAGATTAGCATGCCGCTATTTTCCATCTTTTGTATAACCGCATCGCTGCCCGCTAGGTGCATCATCGTAAAGGTTAAGAAGGTGATGACAAGTATGATAAGCATCAGCTGGGAAAACCTGCGCAATATATACTTACTCATGAGGATAAGCCCTCGGTTTTATTGGCAAGAGAGACTAAGGGCTTTTTTGCTTGTACTAAAAAGAGGGGAGTGGAGGCGTTGTTTATCCACTCATCCAAAGACCAAAGCTGTTTGTATACTTGAGTGTCTGCGCTTGCTTCAAGCCCCAGATAATTAAGGACGGCTAAATCCCAGGCAGGACGCTCTCTTTGTGAAAGGGGTGCTTTTTTAGCCAGGGCTTCCATGGTTACAGTATCTGTGCCGGCTGTATCATCTTGGATACCGGCAAGCTTTACATGCTCTCGGTCTTGCAAGCGCGCTTCTTTTGCCTGGCTTTTAAAGAGGTAGTGATACCAATTTGCATCAAAGTTTAATAGGAGACCGCCCGGTTTTAATACGCGCGCCCAATGCTTATAGGCAAGCAGTGGTCGCACAAGATTCCAGCTAAGATTTCGAGAAATTACAAGATCAAAGCTTTCATCAGGAAAATTAAGTTCTTCAGCATTCATCTGGATAAACTCAATTTCATCTTTAAAAAGGCCTGCATTGCTCCGTGCTTCTTCTAGCATATTGTGCGTGTAATCTATAGCGCTTACCTGGTAGCCCAGCTGTGCCAAAATAATGGCAAAAAAGCCTGGTCCTGTACCAATGTCTAAGACCTTGATATTCTTTCTTATAAAAAC
>JAEZZM010000022.1 GCA_023418575.1 Actinomycetes bacterium
GTGGGAATAAGCTTGCGGCGGGCTATGTCTTTTGAGACTTCTCCTGCGATAAGATCGCGCTGGGTAGACACGATGGTGGCGTCTTTGTTGGAGTTTTCATCTAGAAGCTCGGGATTACTGCGAGTAATGAGGCTTAGGATGTCTTTATCTGTAGTGTTTTCACGACGTTTAAAGGCTTGAACCGCTTTGTAGTTTTCATAGGCACGAGCGGTAGCAGGATTGTTGTGCTTGAGCAGGGCGTAGTAGACAAGCTCTTCAATCTCATAAATGGTGAGTGCTTTGGGAGCTTGCTCTTGTGCCTTCTCTTGTATTTCTTGTGCGATAAGTTCGGCCTGACCAGGCTCATATATGCCACTTGAAGAATGCATAGCCTTTTGAATAGCAAGGGCAATTTTGCTGGCGTCAAAGGGCGCGTATGAGCCATCGCGCTTAATTACAGATAACATAGCAGGCCTCTTTTCGAGTGTAGTGAGATTGGGCTAAGTAATACAATATATTGTGTTACTGTTTAATATGTATACAAGATATAGTGTGAGAAGACAAGGAAAAGTTTTCCACCATTTAACTTTAGTCTTCTTTTATGCAGCTCAGTAAAGGGATTAGGCTATAGTTTTGCACAAGGAAAAAATAAGCTGCAGAGCTTATTCTCTACAGCTTATTCATAAAGGTGACGCGTATTAAAAAATGGTCAGTTGTATTTGGCTTATAACTTGGCTTATTGGTCCCTTGTGCCTCTTGTGCTCCTTGTGCCTTAGCTGCATTAATAGTGAACGTTAACTGGCGTTCCCACACTTACTCTGTCAAAAAGATCAATGACATCATTAAAAGACATATTGATGCAACCGTGTGAGCCGCTTATGCCAAGTTTGGCGTGGTTTTTAACGCCATGGATTCTAATGGCGGGACGATTAAGGTCAAGCGCTCGTGGACCCAGGGGGTTATTTGGCCCAGGACCAATAACCTCAGGCATTTCGGCTCCCCAGCCTTCAGGATCTGGATTGTGCCAGGAAGGGTTTTTGCGCTTATTTACAATTTTTAAGAGCCCTGTTGGTGTTTCATAACCTGGCTTACCGCAGCCTATGATATAGCTTTTTTCACGCTGATCACCATTAAAGAGATGAAGCCTGTGACTGGATAAATTAATGGTAATGACTTTACCAAAGCTAGAGGCTAACACAGAGGGTTCAGTGCTTGTGATGGGGAGCTCAACGCTAAGTTCTTTGTTATTTGGCAATCCTTCTTTGGTATACTCGGCAAGTTTTTGCTCTACAATCTGGGCGGATGCATCTAAAGGCAGTTCTTGACCGTATTCTTCTGGAGTAATGCTGACCTTATCGCCACTAATGCTACGACTTGCATCTTGCGGATCTTTTGCCACTGCACTTGCCAGCTGTTTGAGTTTTTCCTTAAAACTGGGCTGGTCAAATTTGTATTCAAGCTTTAGACTACGGGGCTGGCTTTGCTGCTTACTTAAATACTTATATACACGAAAAGCTTTTGAGCTAAGATCAGTCTTAGAATTTGGCTCTAGAGCTTCATCCAGCTGTTTTGAAAAATCTGTGCTAATGCAAGAGGAAAGATCAATGCTCTCTGTGGCAAGAGCTTCTGCTGCACTGGTTGTGCTTGTTTCTGTGCCCTGGGTCTCATCTTCTGGCAGCTCTTGTTCAGAATTGCCGTCTTTTGCTGGTTCATTTACAGCTTCTTTTACAGCTTGTAAGTTAAGACGATAACCCTGCGTCTTCTTAGTTATCTCTGCCTCTAATTTTTTCTGCGCTTCTTCCCTATTTAAACCAGAGACATCTATCCCATCTATGGATGTTTGATCAGGGATTATGCCTTGAAGCTTTTTATCAAGATTGAAGGCATAGGCTATGCCTGCTGCACAGCCAAGTGTTACAAGAAGTAGTATGGAAACAACAATAGCAGCTATTTTTTTAGACTTAGTAGTATTCATTCTTACCCTTACATACTGATCAAAAGGCAATAGTTCTACAAATAGTTGGTTGGTTTATGGTCATATGAGAACCTGCACGGGCTTTGTGCTGTGATTGAAGAAAGAGTAAAGCAAATGTAGGTTTTATGCTCATGAGTTTTTATACCTTGATAGTAACATACCCAAGAATTATGTGGCCGATAAGAGCTGAGCAAACCGGTGAAAAAATTTAATTTTATCGTGGACGGTACAGCCTGTGATTATAGAAGTCCCGGGACGTTCTATCTGTAGCAGAATCTGCATTATAAACTGCGCTATACTTAGAAATTAGTCTGTTTTAATCAGACATTAATTAAACAGGAATCAAACAACAATTGAACAGCAATTAAAGAGCAATTAAAGAAGCTTAAAAGAGGCTTAAAGATCTTGTAGAAAGATGTAATAAAGGAGCTTATGTGAAGGCAATTTGCAAAGGTGACCGTGGTCCTGCAGTTGAAGATGTGCAACAGCGTCTTGTTTCTCTTGGATATGATATAGGACAAGAGAAAATAGATGCTATTTATGGCGATGATACCGCGCGAGCAGTTCAAGCTTTTAGAGCTGCTCAGGGTCTTGCAGAGGCTGACTTTGTAGATACTGCCTGCTGGAATGCTTTGGTAGATGAGAGCTTTGTTATGGGAGACCGCTCTCTTTATCTGCGCTATCCCAACTTTCATGGTAAAGATGTAAGCACCTTGCAGGCGGCTTTAAGCGCGCTTGGCTTTGCCTGTGGAAAAGTTGATGGCATTTATGGTGTTTATACAGAAAGTGCAGTTAAAGATTTCCAAGCTAATATGGGTCTTTTTCCTGATGGTATTGCCTTTACTGACACCTTTGACGCAATTTTAAGATTACATCATTCTTGGGTAGATAAAAGCCCAGCTCATTCAGCAGCAAACTTGGGTTTTTCTCGCGCAGTTAGGGTAATTGAATCTGTCAAATTGTGCCTTGTGGGAACTGATACCATTGCTAGAAATGTGGCAGGCAGGTTATGGAATGTTGCAGCTGCTAGCTCTGAAGCTTCGCAATTTCAGCTGTGCACAAGGCTAGAAGATGTTGATCCTGATCAATTTGACATAGTTTTAGAGCTCTCATCACTTCCAACCGAGCAGCAAAAGCAGCTTAAGGCAACAGCAGTATTACGAGATAGTGCTAGTTTAATGTCTCGTATCTCAACTGCTTTAAAAGCGGCTAAAATGCAGGGACTAAAGCCTCTGGAAATCCGTGTTGAACTGGAGCAGAAGGATTATTTTGATGGGAGCTTTACCGGTAGAGACGCCCAGCATATTGCAATAGAGTTGCTTGATGCTCTTTGTGCAGTGCTAGATCCCTTTATTCAAGACTAAGGTTTACTCGTCAATAAGGCGTGTGTTGTAAACTTCAAATACATATGAGCCCCAGCTCCCAGCTAAGGTCCCTAAGCAGGCGCCACAGATAGAGTTAAAGAAAATATCCACAATAGAATTCTGAGTAAAATTAAGCTCTACTAGACAGTAGATACAGGTGGGAAGCAGGCAAAGACAGCAAGCGTATAAGGTTGCCCTCCAAGGTTTAATTCTTCCGGTGTTAATAATAAGTAGGAGTGAGGCCCCA
>JAEZZM010000032.1 GCA_023418575.1 Actinomycetes bacterium
CCAGAGCTTATGCCACTGGTTCTTAGGGCCTTTCATAAACTAGAGCAAAGCAGCGATGTACTGCTGGTTGAAGGTGCTGGCTCACCTGCAGAGATTAACTTGCGCGAAGGTGACCTGGTAAACATGGGGCTTGCTGAAGAGCTTGATCTTCCTGTTATTTTAGTTGCTGATATCGATAAGGGCGGTGTGTTTGCTTCTCTTTTGGGGACCTATCAGCTCTTATCGCAGTCAGAACAAGAAAGAATTATAGGCTGTGTTATCAATAAATTTAGGGGAGATGAAAGCCTGCTTGAACCAGGGATACGACAATTTGAAGAGTTGACTGGACTCAAGGTTTTAGCTTGTCTGCCCTATCTAAATCTATCCTTGGAAGAAGAAGATTCTTTGTCCACCCGCCTTAAAGGAAGCGCTGATAAAAAGTCTGATGCTGGTGCTAAAAAAGAGTCAAAGGCTTCTAGCAATGAGCTTAGGGTGGGCATTATTCGGCTTAAACGCCTTTCAAATTATACGGATTTTAGCCCCTTTGAGCAGTATAAAAATCTCGATATGCGCTATATTTCTAATCTTGATGAGCTTAGCCGCTTTGATCCTCAGCTCATCATTGTGCCTGGTACTAAGTCAACAAAGGCGGATGCTGAATTTTTAATCTCAGAAGGTTTTTATGGGTATTTCTCTGAGCATATATCAAAGGGTGGAGCGCTTATTGGAATTTGTGGAGGACTCCAGCTTTTGGGTCAAGTTTTAGAGGGGAGTGAGGATGACCCACTAAAGAATCTTCCTTCTAAAGAAGCTTTTTCTGCTGATCAAGATAGCTTGCAAGCAAGCTATTTAAATTTACCTGGCCCTTGCCCCATAAAAACAGTTTTTCATGCCGATAAGCTGCGTAGCCAGCGCAGACTGCACTGCCCTCATTTTGGCTCTTGGGAATTAGAGGGCTATGAGATTCATCAAGGACACAGTTTCCTACTCAGTAATAGTGAAGCTAGTGAAAAGAAATCCCCAGCTCAAGACGGTGTTGAAATTTCTCTAGAGGAGCTATTTCCATCCAGCCCCGGTCTTGCTTATGTTTCAAAAAAGCACAAGATATTACTGAGCTATTTACACGGAATATTTGATAATCCAGGCTTTTTAGAAGCAGTCTGCAAGGAGTTCTTTGATATTGAGCTTATCGCCCAGGATGATATGAGTTTAAAGCAGCGACAAGAACAGGACTTAGAAAAGCTGGCCTGCCTGCTTGAAGAAAAACTGGATCTTGATGACATATATGATCAAATGAAGTGCTTTGCCAGAAGAAGAATGAGCTCTAAAAAATCTGATTTCAGTCAACTGGCACTAGAGGGTGAAGTAGCTCAAGTAGCTCAAGAAATGCAGCTAGCTAAACTAGTGATAGCTGCGCCCTATTCGCAGGCTGGAAAAACAAGTCTGAGCCTTGCTTTGTGTTCAGCATTAAAGGGGCGTTCATATAGGCTTGCAGCCTTTAAGGCAGGCCCCGATTACATTGATGCCGGTATGCTTGCACAAATTGCTGGGCATGAACTCATAAATCTTGATAGCTATCTTATGAGCGATAAGGTCTTATTAGATCAGCTTGATTATGCACAGCATGAATTAAATGCTCAGCTTTGCCTTATAGAGGGCGCTATGGGAGCAATAGACGGGCAGGCTACAACAAGTAAACATTCAGCAGCAGAGCTTGCTCTAAGAATAGGCGCAAAGCTTTTGTTTTGCATTCCCTGTGAGGCCTACAGTGCTTCGGCGGCCTTAAGCTTAAAAGGTTTGCAAAGTCTTTATCCACAACTAGATATTATTGGTTTTGTGATAACTAAGGCAAAATCAGCTGCACATGCTCAGCTGATTGCAAACTCAGTCCAAACTATTTGCAAGCTTCCCTGTTATGGTTATATGCCCTATGAAGAGGCTGCTGTTTTAGCAAGTCGACATCTTGGTCTTAGCCAGCATTTAAGCAAGAAAGAGCAAGAAGAGTTTTTTGAAAAGATACAAGTCTTAAGCAGATCTTGTGAGGCTCATATAGAGCTTGAGTCCTTAATTAAAGATCTTAACTTAGATCAACATCCCCAAGATTTATCAGCTAAGGAGGACCTAGAGCCCAAGTCATGTTTTCAGCCAAAGCTTGAAGTTTTGTACGATAAAGGCGCTTTGAGTAAAAAGGAGCTTTTTCAAGAAAGAAAGCCCATTTTAGCCTATGCCAAAGACGAGGCTTTTAGTTTTTACTATCACTCAAGTATGAGAGAACTTGCAAAATATTTTGAACTTAAGCCCTTTTCGCCCCTGAGAGATGCTTCTTTGCCCAAAGATAGCTGCGCCTGTTATATGGGAGGAGGCTATCCTGAAGAATATCTTGAGCTTCTAAGTAATAACTACAGCTTAAAAGACGAGCTCAGGCAGCGTCTTAGTGAGGGCATGCCTTGTTATGCAGAATGTGGTGCCTATCTTTACCTACACCAGGAGCTTGTTGATACAGATAATCAGGCTTTTGAGATGTTAGGGATTTTTGAAGGTAGAGTAAAAATGCAAACTAAACGTAGTCAGCATTTTGGCTATGTGGAGCTTGAAGCCATTAAAGATACACCCTTTTTTAAGAAGGGCACACAATTTCATGCACATGAGTTTCATTATTCCGTTTTAGACTATGACTTAGATGATTCAAAGGCAGTGTATTACAGTAAAAAATCTGAGCAAAGAAGATGGCTTGATGGTCAGCTATATATGGCTTGCCTGGGGTCTTATGCACACCTTGATCTTGCATCAAAGCCTGAGCTTGTTAGAGCTTTTTATCACTCTGCCTTACAGTATAAAGAAGAAAAGGAGAGCAGTTTATGAAAATTGCCCCCGCTCAAGAGCTTATCTTAGCTGCTGGTCTGGATGCGCTTATTGGTGATCCAGCTAAGATGCCGCACCCTGTTAACTATATTGCTAAGCTTGCTCATCTCTTAGAATCTCACACCAGGCCAATTGCGGATTCAAGGAGAGAATACTTGCTTATGGGAACCATAGTAAGTAGCCTTACTATAGCTTCAAGCGCTCTTATCGCAGAGCTTATTTCCAGAATGGGACCCCTGGCGCGTATTGCTCTTATTTCATATGCCTTAGCTGGCAAATCTTTAATACAGGCAGGTGATAACTTTACTGAGGCTGCAAATTCAAGTCTCAGTGCTGCTCAAGCAGAATGCGGACGTTATGTAGGTAGGGACACCTCAGCTTTGGATGAATCTCAACTTAGCACAGCGATGGTAGAAACGCTTGCAGAAAATACCTGTGATGCATATATAGCTCCCTTATTTTGGGCGGGCCTTGGGACAGCCTTAGGCCATGGACCAGCTTTTGTTTGGGCCTATAAGGCTATATCTACCTTAGATTCTTTATATGGTTATCATAATGAAAGAAATGAGTATTTTGGAAAAACAGCTGCAAAACTTGATGATATGGCAGCATATGTTCCTGCACGCATAAGTGCTCCACTTGTATGGCTTGCATCACTACTCTGTGGCGAGAATACCAAAGCCTCAGTGAAATGCAGCTTACAAGAGGCAAGGCTACATGAGTCTCCCAATGCAGGTTGGACTGAGGCTGCCTATGCAGGAGCCTTAAATCTTGAGCTTGGTGGACCCAGCAGCTATGAGGGTCAAGTTAAAGAAAAGGCATACTTTAATAAGGGTAAACGAAGGGCTCAGAGCTCTGATGTTAAACGTGCTCAAAAACTCTGCATGGTAAGTTGTTTATGTGGTCTTGCCCTTGTGGGTCTTGGCTTATCGCTTAAAAAGAACTAAAGCAAGATCGAGCTAAGTAAGAGTACACACTAGCTAATCTACTTAATGGACTACTTAATGGAGCGGCATGCTTGAAGAGGGTTTTATTCATATTTATTGCGGAGAAGGCAAAGGGAAAACTACTGCTGCTCTGGGCCTCTGTTTTAGAGCTCTTGGCGCCGGGTTGCAGGTGCGCGTCTTTCAGTTTATGAAAAGAAGGTATTGCTCTGAACATAAGTTTGCTGAACAAATTGGTCTAGAAATAAGCAGAATGCCAGAAAGCTTAAGCTCCTTTGAGGGGTGTAGAAGCATCTTTAATGAGCTTATGAATTTAGTTAGTGATGAGGCAAGTTGTCCAGACCTTATCGTCTTAGATGAATTAGGTGAGGCTCTAAAGCGCAACTATATAAGCCGAGAGGATGTAGAGCTTTTATGTTCTAAAAAGCCTTTGGGTCTTGAGTTGGTCTTTACAGGCAGGGGTTTAGAAGAGCGCATTGGGGATCTTGCTGATCTTATCTCGTCTATAGAGAATAAGAAGCATTATTTTGAAGCAGGAGTCCCTGCTAGAAAAGGTATAGAATTTTAAGGATCGCTTTTTGCTCTTCTCTTTGTTGGGCTTGAACGTGGTATTATTTAACTTTGTATTAGATCAGTGGGGGAGCTTTAAGAAAGGAAGCTTGGCATGAAAAGGATAGAAGAGCTTATTCTTGAGCGCGGAGAAATTAAGCCGGGCAACATCTTAAAGGTTGATTCATTTCTAAATCACCAGATAGATGTTGAGGTCTTATCCGAAATTGCAGATGCTTTTATTGAACACTTTGGTAAAAAAGAAATTACGCGCATTTTAACTATTGAGGCAAGCGGTATCGCTATAGCTGTAGCCTTAGCTTCCAAACTTAAGGTTCCCGTAGTTTTTGCAAAAAAGACTGAAAGCCTTAATCTTGACACTGATCGCTATACCTCACGTGTATATTCTTACACTAAACAAAAAGAGTACACTATTCAAATTTCAAAGCGCTATCTTCAAGCTGAGGATAAGGTCTTAATTGTAGATGACTTTTTAGCTCTTGGTTCTGCAGCTAAAGGGCTTATCGACCTATGCAATCAGGCTCAAGCAGAGCTTGTGGGTATGGGAATTGTTATTGAGAAGGCCTTCCAAGATGGTGGTAAGGAGTTAAGAGAGCAAGGCATAGATCTTTGTTCTTTAGCTCGCATTGAAGCCTTTAATGAAGATGGCACTGTTAGTTTTTGTAAGTAGAGGGATTGTATAAGCATGGCAAATGAATATAAGCAAACAATGAACTTACCTGAGACTGCTTTTCCAATGAGAGCTGGTCTTGCAAAAAGTGAACCTGAGCGTTTAAAAAAATGGCAAGACAATAAGCTTTATGAGCTGAACCTAAAGCAGCGCGAATCAAAACCCAGCTTTATTTTGCATGATGGACCTCCTTATGCTAATGGTGCTATTCATATTGGTCATGCTCTTAATAAGATAAATAAAGATATCATCAATCGTTACTGGTCTGAAAAGGGTTTTTATACGCCCTATGTACCGGGTTGGGATTGCCATGGTCAGCCCATTGAGCACAAGATTGAACAAAAGCTTGGGTCAGAGAAATTTAGAGAAACTCCTCAGCCTGAGATTAGAAAAATGTGCAGAGACTACGCAATGGAAAATGTTGATATCCAGCGTGAAGGTTTCAAGCGTCTGGGAGTCTTGGGAAAATGGGATGATCCTTATCTAACCCTCAAGCATGAGTATGAGGCAGCAGATATTGAGATCTTTAAGAAAGCCTATCTTGATGGTGCTATTTATAAAGGCAGAAAGCCTGTCCACTGGTGTTGGCACTGCCTTACTGCCTTAGCAGAAGCAGAAATTGAATATTCCGATGAAATCTCGCCATCTATTTACGTTAAATACCTCCTGCTTGAACAAGAGCATCCCTTTACAGCTTATGCTGAAGGCTTAGCCTGCTCAGTGCTCATTTGGACTACCACTCCATGGACCTTGCCAGCAAATGTTGCAGTGGCTCTTTCAGCCGATGCTGATTATTGCGCCATCAAAAAAGATGGGGAGCTTATAATTTGTGCCTATGAGCTGCGTGAAGCTGTTGCTGAGGCTGCTGCATGGGAAGACTTTGAGCTCGCTTGTGATACAAACGGATCAGTAGTGCTTGTTAAGGGTAGAGAGCTTGAAGGCCTTCATTATGCTCACCCCATCCACACTGATAAAGAAGGTGTGATTATCTTAGGTGAGCATGTTACCTTAGATTCTGGTACGGGAGCTGTTCATACGGCTCCTGGACATGGTCAAGAAGACTATGAAGTCTGCTTAGAATATGGTCTACCCATTCCTATGCCTGTAAAAGATGATGGAAGCTTTGATGCAGGTGGAGGTCCTTTTGAGGGTTTAAACATTGAAGAGGCAAACCCCAAGATCATAGATTGGCTCAAAGAGCGCAATACCTTATTAGCTAAAAAAGATATCTCACACTCATATCCTCATTGTTGGAGATGCAAAAACCCAGTAATCTTTAGAGCTACTGATCAGTGGTTTGTATCGATGGATAAAACGGGGCTTAGGCAGACTGCTATGCAGGCTATGGATGAGGTTAAATGGCATCCATCCTGGGCTATCAATCGTATTGGTTCTATGGTGCAAGATAGGCCTGATTGGTGTATTTCGCGTCAAAGAGCCTGGGGTATTCCCATTCCTGTTTTCAAGTGTGCAAAATGCAGTGAAACTTTAGCTACAGAAGAGAGCTTTGATGCGGTAATTAAGCTCTTTAAAGAAGAGGGATCTGACGCTTGGTTTACCAAAGATCCTGCAGAATATCTTCCAAAAGGCATGCGCTGTCCAGAATGCGGACACGAGCACTTTATTCCAGAAAAAGATATTTTGGATGTTTGGTGGGAATCAGGCGTATCTCATACTGCTGTTTTAGATAATTATGAAGAGCTTTCTCGACCTGCAGATCTGTATCTTGAAGGCTCAGACCAGCACAGGGGCTGGTTCCAGTCTTCACTTCTAACAAGTGTTTTAGCTTATGGTCAAGCTCCCTATAAAGCGGTTGTCTCAAATGGATTTACCGTAGATGAAAAGGGCATGAAGATGTCTAAATCTATAGGTAATGTTGTTGATCCAAATGAAATTTGTGATCGATTAGGCGCAGATATCTTAAGACTTTGGGTAGCTTCCACTGATTCTAGCCAGGATATGTCTATCTCTGACGCTATACTTGAGCGCAGCTCAGATGCTTATCGTCGTATGAGAAATACCTTTAGATTTTTGCTTTCCAATTTATATGATTTTGATTATCAAAATGACAGACTAAGCTTTGATCAATTAGAAGAGCTTGATAAGTGGGCTTTGGCACGTCTTAATAGTCTTTTGGCAAGTTGTGATGAGGCCTATAGTTCTTATCGCTTCCATCAGGTCTATCATAGTATGTACAACTATATTGTCACTGAGCTTTCAAGTGTCTATATGGATGCACTCAAAGATAGACTGTATTCAGAGGCGCCCAATTCAAGAAAGCGCAGATCAGCGCAGACCGTACTGGCAGAGATTTTAAGCATGCTTACCCGTAGCTTACAACCTATCTTAGCCTTTACCTGTGATGAAGTATTTGAATACTTCCCAGCGTCTATGAAAGAGGGAAAAGAATTTGCTCAGCTTCTTGACTGGTATACACCAGTTTTGAGTGATGAAGAGGCAGCACCATATCTGAAAGTCTATGAGGTAGCCTTAAAGGCACGTGATGTGGTTACCAAGAGCCTAGAGGACGCGCGAGGAGCAAAGCTTGTTAATAAGAGCCAAGAAGCAGACATCAAGTTATATCTTGATAAGGAAAGCTATGAGCTCTTATCGGACTTGGATCCAGAATGTTTAAACGAGCTTTTTATTGTTCATGATACCAAGCTTGTTTTAGCGCAGGATCAGCAAATGAGCTGTGAGGTCAGCTTAGCTCAGGGTGAGAAATGTCCTCGATGCTGGAATATTAGGCAATTGGGTACCAATAAAGAGCATCCAGAGCTATGCGAGCGTTGTGCTCAGGTGCTTTTGGAGCTATAAACTACAATAGGCTAAGAGGCATACATTAGGATAGCTATAAGAATGCAAGACACAAGTATGAGATCATATAACAAAAGGGGGATAGGGAGGACCAAGGCCTTATTGGTCTTCCTTATTCTTAACCTTGTTTGCATTGCTCTAGACCAACTTAGTAAAATCTGGGCGCGCAATGATCTTTCTGCTCTAGCACTGGGTAAGGAGTTTATCCCAGGTGTGCTGCGTTTTTTATATGTTGAAAACAGGGGTGCGGCCTTTGGTATTTTAAGCGGCGCCCATATCTTTTTTGTCATCATGGCCTGCGGAGTTTGTTTGGTTGCACTCATGTATTTATGCATTAAGAGGCGTCATATGCGTCTAAGTGTAGTTTCTTTATCGCTTATCTGTGCCGGAGCTGTGGGAAACCTTATAGACAGATTGCTCTACGGTTATGTAACAGATTTTCTTTGCACTGAGTTTATAAGCTTTCCTGTCTTTAATATTGCAGACATATGTGTTACCTGCGGAAGTGCTCTACTTATTGCGGCAATCATTTTGGAGGAGCGTGCCTTAAGTGAAAACTGAGATGGCTGATATAAAGCTCCCACAAAAGCATCTTAGCTTGGTTTGTGAAAAAGATGCGGGTATGCGTCTTGATTCTTATCTTGCTCAGCTTGCTGTACTTAAGAGTAGATCGCAGGCCTCAAAGCTCATAGAACAGGGGCAGGTTCTTGTTAATCAGGAACTGTGCACCTCAAAGAAGTATCTACTTGAGGTGGGCGATAAGGTAGAGCTCTACTTACCTGAGCCTGAGGTAAGTAGCTTGGTGGCAGATCCCATTCCTTTGGATATTCGCTATGAAGATGATGATCTCTTGGTTATTTCTAAGCCGGTTGGTCTAGTCTGCCATCCCTCACCAGGTCATACAAGGGGAACCTTGGCTAACGCTCTTATCGCACATTGTGGACCAGATAAACTGGGAATGCTGCAAGGCGAAGATAGACCAGGCATTGTCCATAGACTTGATAGAGATACTTCTGGTTTGATGCTTGCAGCAAAGTCTGATGAGATTCAAGATGCTTTGCAAACTCAAATTAGAATGCGTAGTCTAGATAGGCGTTATTTGGCCTTGGTCCACGGACATATTGCGCATGAGTCAGGAATTATTGATGCGCCTATTGCACGATCAGAGAGAGATCGCCAAAAAATGTGCGTATCAGATGAGCTTGATGCTCGTGAGGCTCTTACCACCTTTAAGGTTTTAGAGCGTTTTGAGGCAGCAAAAAAAGACGAGGGCTACACACTTATTGAGTGTAAGTTATATACCGGGAGAACCCATCAAATTAGAGTGCATATGAATTATATACATCACTCCTGTGTAGGTGATCCACTTTATGGCCCTAAGCGCGCCTATGATAATTTGGGTCTACATAGGCAGTTTTTGCACTCATACAGTATAAAATTTGAGCATCCAAGGACCCAATTACTTATCGAGCGCTATGACGCCTTGCCCTGGGACTTGGAGGCAGCACTGACCTTAATTGCCCCGCGTTCTATGGGTAAATCTGCTTATGGTGAGGAGCTCTTGTCTAAACTTGAGGAAGAAACTGCATGGTAGCCACTGTTTTAAGCTGGCTCAACTATTCAGTTGGCCTAATTTTTAGCTTGGTATTCTTTTATCAATTTGTATATATTTTTATTGCTGCCATCAAAAAGCATTACGCATACAAGCCTGCAAGCTGTGAACACAGCTATGCCTTTTTGATTTGCGCTCACAATGAGGAGCAGGTTATTGCTGAGCTTATCGCCTCTATAAAACAACAGGATTATCCAGCCGATAAGATCAAAGTTTTTTGCGTTGCAGATAATTGCAGTGATAGGACAGCCTTACGTGCCCAGGCGGCGGGTGCAGAGGTATTAGTTCGAGAAGATCTCAATACAAGAGGTAAATCTTGGGTAATGCGCTATGGCTTTCAGGAGATATTCAAGCGCTATCCTGGACGTTTTGAGGGCATCTTTATTTTTGATGCCGATAATATCTTGCGCCCAGACTATGTACGGCGCATGAATGAGGTCTTTGATGAGGGCTATGAGGTTATAACCTCATATAGAAATTCAAAGAATTTTGAATCGAGTTGGATTTCAGCTGCTTATGCTCTTTGGTTTATGCGTGAGGCTAAATTTCTCAATAATGCACGAATGATACTGGGAACAAGCTGCGCTATATCTGGAACCGGTTATCTCTTATCAACCAAGCTGCTACAGGAGTTGGGAGACTGGAACTTCCATCTCTTAACAGAAGATATTGAGTTTTCTGCCTGGTTTGCTTCACAAGGCAGGCGCATAGCCTATGCTCATCACGCCGAATTTTTTGATGAGCAGCCCATTAGCTTTGCTGCCTCATGGAAACAACGCATGCGCTGGACTAAGGGATTTTATCAGGTATTTTGGCATTATGGTAAAGACTTAGTCAAAGCAATCTTTAGAGGACATTTTGCTGGCTTTGATCTTTTGATGACAATAGCTCCTGCTATGATATTAACCATTAGCTGCTTTATCTTAAATGCGCTAGCCTTAGGGGCAGCTCTTATCGCACCCCAATATTTTGGCCATGAGCTTTTAGTACAGTGTATAAGATCTTTGTCCTTTACCTTAGGCTTTACCTACCTTATGTTTTTTATGCTTGGGCTTATTACAACAATTTTTGAACGCAAGCGTATATATGCCTGCCTGAGGGTACAATTACTAAATCTTTTTAGCTTCCCCATATTTATGTTGACTTATATACCAATTGCCTTAGTTGCGCTGGTAAAACAGGTTGAATGGGTGCCCACCAAGCATACTGTTTCTAAGAGTTTAGATGAAATCGTAGAGGCAAAAAGAGAGCTTGAATAACAAATAAAGCAAGCTATATATTAACAGCCTTAATAAGACTCTTTAGAAGAGGTGTTTGGTGTCTGCTCAATCTACGGCAGTTCTTCTAGTGAATACAGGTAGCCCTCGCGATGCTCATCCTATCTCTATTAAAAACTACCTAAGGGAGTTTTTAAGTGATAAGCGCATTGTAGATCTCCCTTCTTGGAAGTGGAAACCCATCTTACACGGGATTATTTTGCGCACGCGTCCTCAAAAAACTTCTTTGCGCTACAAAAAGCTCGAGCTTGAGGGAAAAGAAGACCTGATCTCTATATCAAATAGACAAGCCCAGCTTTTAGAAGCCTCCCTTCAGGCAGATGGAGATATTACAAATAAGCCTCGCGTATATGCCTGCATGCGCTATGGAGAACCTTCTTTGAGATCACGTATAAATGAGCTTTGTAAAGAGGGGATAGATAAGCTCATTGTACTTCCTATGTTTGCTCAGCATGCAGCTGTGACTACAGGTACTATTTTTCAAGTCTGCCTTGAAGAATTAAAAGATAAAAAGCATATACCAGATTTACATCTTATTTCTCACTATTGTGATGATGAGAGCTATATAGAGGCTCTTAGACAAAGTCTCTCAGCTAGCCTTGCTCAGATGAAAGATACAGAGCTTTTGGTCTTGAGCTATCATTCCACGCTTATGCAAGATATTGAAGCGGGAGATCCTTATCAGGATCATTGTATACGTAGCAGCAAGGCTTTGGCTCAGGCATTGGGCTTAACTTATCTTGAGCATGGAGATCTTAAAGAGCGCAAACAGGGTCTGATTATGGGATATCAGTCCATATTTGATAAGCGCCCCTGGCTTAGGCCTTTGAGCCTTGATCTAGTTCAAGAAGCCTTGTCGCTTGGCTATACAAAAGTCTATTGTGCTGCTCCCGGTTTTACCACAGATTGTCTTGAGACCTGGTGGGATTTAGATCATGAACTTGCCTCTCAGGTTAAGGACTTAGGTTACAAAGCTTCTTTTGAATATCTTCCTGCCTTAAACGATCACCCAGCTTTTATCGCCCATCTCCACTCACGCCTTAAATCTATGTTATACTAGGTCTGTCCTTTAAGATTGGTACGAGATACCGGTAAGGCTTCATATCTTAGATGCGCTCAAAAAAGCAAGCTGCTTGCAAAAGGCTGCATTCATACTTAGCAAGATTAGTCTCCGCTGTCTCGTACGGTTGGAGATTTTTTTGTGAGAGGAGATGATATGCAGCAGTATAAGACCAAGGCTGTGGTTCTCGATAAAGACGGGCTTTCTCGCGCACTTACCCGTATAGCCCACGAGATTATCGAGTCCAACAAGGGCACGGATAATCTTGCTCTTGTTGGGATTGTAAACAGGGGAGATATCTTAGCTTCAATGTTAGCTGAGCGCATCGAAGCAATAGAGGGTGTAAAGCTTGAGGTTGGCACCCTAGATATCAGTTTTTATCGCGATGATTTTTCTACGCGCATAGCCCCCATTATTCAAGCAAGCCATATTCCTTTTTGTTTAGATGGCAAGCATATTGTTTTAGTTGATGACATTCTCTACACCGGCCGTACGATCCGTTCAGCTCTCAACGCATTGATGGATTTTGGTAGACCAGATCGTATTCAGCTTGCGGTTGTGGTTGACAGAGGCCACAGAGAGCTTCCCATTAGAGCAGATTTTGTTGGAAAGAATATCCCTAGTTCTAAATTAGAACGTCTAGCTTTGAGCCTAGAGCCACTTGATGAGTATACTGCAGTAGAAATCTTAGAGCCAGTGGAGGAATAAATGTTATCAGTAGAGCATCTTATTGATATGAATGATCTCACAGCTCAAGATATTAGCTGTATTCTTGATCATGCTCGATCTTTTGCCGAGATTAACAGGCGCTCAATTAAAAAAGTGCCAACGCTTCGTGGTAAAACCATAGTAAATATGTTCATGGAACCATCCACACGTACGCGTTCATCATTTGAGTTGGCAGAAAAGCGACTCTCTGCTGACTCACTTAATTTTTCTCCTTCCAGCTCCGCTGTTAAAAAGGGTGAAACTCTTAAAGACACTACACTTACCCTTGATGCTATGGGAATAGACGCTATTGTTATTCGTCATCGCTATGCTGGATCCCCTTATATGTTGACCCAGTATACCAATGCCAAGATCATCAATGCTGGTGACGGCAAGCATCAGCATCCAACCCAAGCACTCTTAGACCTCTATACCATGAGAGAGCACTTTGGGAGTCTTGAGGGTCTGCGCGTGGGTATTGTGGGTGATGTGGTGCATTCACGTGTGTTGGGCTCACTTGCTCCTGCATTAAAGAAAATGGGAGCTCAAGTTGTGGTGGTTGGCCCCCCAACCTTTATGCCTGCGCGTCCAGATATATTGGGTGTGGAGTGCTGCAGTGATTTTAATGCAGTGCTACCAAGCCTGGATGTAGTGTATATGTTGCGTATTCAGCTAGAGCGTGTGGAAGGGGCTCCCATTCCCTCACTGCGTGAATATAACATGCTCTTCGGTCTAGATCTTAAGCGTGAGCTCTTGCTTAAGAAGCATTGTTTGGTAATGCATCCTGGACCCATGAACAGGGGAGTAGAAATCTCTACAGAACTAGCGGATGGAGAGCGCTCCTGTATTCTCGAACAAGTTAGTGCCGGTGTGGCAGTGCGTATGGCAGTAATGTATCTCTTGCTGGGAGGTGAAGACGGTGGCTCTCTTGCTTAAAGGTGCTCGTCTTGTAGATCCATCATGCGATTTAGATGCCGTGATGGATATGGTGGTTAAAGACGGAAAAATAAAAGAAATAGGCACAGATCTTAGCATTGAAAAGGGCATTACCAAAGATCTTAGTGGCAAAATCATCATGCCTGCCTTCTTTGATATGCATGTACATTTTAGAGATCCCGGCCAGGAGCACAAAGAAGATACCTATTCTGGATCTAGAGCAGCAGCTAAAGGTGGCTTTACTGGTGTTTGTACCATGCCTAATACTGCTCCTACTTGTGATACAGCAGCGGTGGTAGAGCATCAAATCAATAGGGCCCAGCAGGCAGGCTATTGTAAGGTTTATCCCATAGGAGCCTTGACTAAGGGTCTCAAAGGTGTTGAGATTGCAGAAATTGGTGATATGAGCCAAGCAGGTGCAGTTGCCTTTAGTGATGATGGTCGCGGCGTGCAAAATGCCGGTGTTGAGCGCTTGGCTATGGACTATGTTAAACAGTTTAACAAGCCTGTTATATCTCACTGTGAAGATACTGGTTTATCAGGCAGCGGCGTGGTAAATGAGGGTGTGGTTTCTACCCGTCTTGGTCTTGCTGGCTGGCCTGCAGAGGCAGAAGAGATACAAATCAAGCGAGATATTGATCTTTCTCGTCTTACGGGCTGTAGCTTACATATAGCTCATATCACTACCAAACGTGGTGTAGAGGCAGTTAAGCAAGCAAAACAAGAAGGTCTCAAGGTAAGCTGTGAGGTATGCCCTCATCATCTCTTTTTATGCGAAGATGATATAGATACCAGTTATAACACTAATCTAAAGATGAATCCGCCCCTGCGCACCAAAGAAGATATGCTCTATTTGCAAGAGGCCTTAATTTCTGGTGATATTGACTGCATTGTGACTGATCATGCTCCTCATGCCCGCCATGAAAAGGAAGTTGAGTTTGAGCTTGCACCCTTTGGTATTATCGGTCTTGAGTCATGCTTTGCACTTATACACACCAACTTGGTAAAAAATAATAGGCTTTCTTATCAGGACCTAGTGTATCGCATGAGCATTGCACCTCGTAAAATCTTAGGACTTGAGCAAATTAGTCTAAAGGAAGGCTCAAGAGCTGATTTGGTTGTAATTGATCCAGACTGTCAATGGACTTTTAGTGAGAGCGATATTGCTTCTAAATCTTCTAACAGTCCATTTATAGGCTATGAGTTTATCGGAAAAGTCTATGAGACCTATCTTGATGGTTACGCCACCTTAGAAGAGGCTCAGTTGGTAGAGAAGGCATAAAGGTAAGACCATGTCTCAGTATCTAACAAAATTATTGGATGTAGAGATTAGCCCCAGTAAGGAACTGGGGCCTGATCTCTTTTCAGTAGAATTAAAAAATGAGTATCTAGCCCAGCATATTCAGCCTGGCGAGTTTTTAAACCTTTGGGTTCCAGGAGATAATTCAGAAATTTTACGCCTGCCTTTTTCATTTAGCGCTGTCGATAAAAAGCGGGCAACAACAGAGGTCCTATATCAGGTCCTGGGTAAGGGTACCAAGCGTCTTTCTTTGATCAAAGATCCCTGTCCTTCAACTGTTTTGGGGCCAGCAGGTCACGGTTGGACTGCGGCATCTAAACTAAAGGAGGAAGCTCAAGCTCAAGGAATGCGCGATCAGCGTGTCCTTTTGGTGGCAGGAGGTTTGGGTATTGCACCTCTCCTTCCTCAAGCCCAAGCTTTGGCTGAGGCGCAGATTGCCTTTGATGTGGTCATTGGCGCTCCATCTGCCTCACGCTTGGTTTTTATCGAGCGATTAAAAGATTTTGCTGCCGATAAGATCTTAATAAGCACTGATGATGGCTCGGCCTTCCATAAAGGCTTTTGTACCGAGCTTTCTGAGGAGCTTTTGCGTGAAACTAACTACAGCAGGGTATTTACCTGTGGCCCTGAAGCTATGCAATTTATTGTGAAGGAGCAGGCAGCAAAGCGTAATATTCCCTGCGAGGTCTCTTTAGAGCGCGGCATGATATGCGGTATCGGCGCCTGCATGTCTTGTGTTGTTAAGCTTAGTGATGGCTCAAAGGCGGGAGTTTGCATGAGAGGGCCGGTATTTTTAGCAGATGAGGTGGACTGGAATGACTAAGTCTAAACTTGCACTTAATTTTGCTGGTCTTAAGCTCAAAAACCCTGTGTGTACTGCAAGTGGCACCTTTGGTTCGGGCTTTCAGTTTAAAAACTATTTAGATCTTGCTCGTCTGGGAGCCATAACTACTAAAGGCGTGGCAATTACGCCTTGGCCTGGAAATCCGCAGCCTCGCATGTGTGAGGTAGCTTCTGGAGTTATGAATTCTATTGGTCTTCAAAACCCCGGAGTACATGCATTTGCAGCAAATGATGGGCCAGCACTTAGAGAGATTGCAAAGGATACTCCTGTCTTTGTAAATGTGGCAGGACATTCAGAGCAGGAATACGTAGACTGCATTAAGGAGCTTAATAAGCTTGACTTCATTTCGCTGTATGAGGTGAATATCTCTTGTCCAAATCTTGATTGCGGGGGCTCAGCCTTAGGTGCTCAAGTAGACACCGCTGCAGCCATTACTGAGGCCTGCAAAAAAGTAGCTGCAAGACCCATCATGATGAAACTTACGCCCAATGCAGGTAATATTGCAGATATTGCCTATGCCTGCCAGGAGGCAGGGGCAGATGCGGTGTCTCTCATTAACTCCATCTCTGCTATGTCTATTGACATAAAAACTAAAAAATCAAGGCTTTCAAAGCCCACAGGAGGCCTATCAGGACCTGCTATTCATCCCATTGCTGTGCGTATGGTTTGGGAATGTGCCCAAAAGATCTCAATTCCCATTATGGCCTTAGGCGGAACGGTATCTTGGGAAGATGCTGCAGAGTTTATCTTGGCTGGCGCCCATGCGGTTGCCGTGGGTACGCAAAATCTTATTAATCCTCATGTTGCTGAAGAAATTGTAGAGGGCCTAGAGGGCTGGGTAGAGGCTGAAGCTTGTTCATCTATAACTGAGCTAATTGGAGCTGTTCAATGTTAGACGCAAAAGAAGAACTCTCATATGATGAAGCTGCAGCAAAAATTATTGTTGCTCTTGATTGTTCTGAACAAGAGGCGCTTTCTCTTGCTGAAAGCCTTAAAGGCAAAGCTCAGTGGCTCAAGATAGGAATGACCCTGTATTATGCAGCGGGACCAGCCATAGTAAAAAAGCTTAAGGATATGGGTTTTAAACTCTTTTTAGACCTTAAGCTACATGATATCCCTCATCAGGTGCGTGGCGCTGCTCAAAGCGTGGCTAGTCTGGGAGTTGATATAGTATCTTGCCATGCCTTAGGTGGAGCAGAGATGATTGCGGCTGCCAAAGAGGGGCTCTCATCTAGTAATAAGACGGCAAAACTCATCTGTATTACCGTGCTTACCAGTACTGATGCGCAAACCTTGCGCTCTATAGGCATTTGCACACAACTTGAAGAGCAGGTTGATTTATTGGCTCGTCTTAGTGCAGAAGTTTCAGATGGTATCGTTTGCTCTCCTCAGGAAGCAGCCTTAATGCGTAAGCTTTTGGGGGATTCAGCTCTTATCGTCACCCCAGGAGTTAGACCTCATGGAGATGATCTTCAAGATCAGTCACGCGTATGTACGCCGGCACAAGCAATAGAGAGGGGAGCAAGCCTTTTGGTTATAGGTAGACCCATTACTCAGGCTTCAGATCCACGTGCTAAATTTGATGAAATTGTGAATAGTATTAGAGGGGTAGGATAATGACAGATCAAGAAATTCTAAAAATTTTAGAAGAGACTCAGGCGATAAAAAAAGGCCATTTTGTGCTCACTAGTGGACGTCATTCGGACACCTATATTCAGTGTGCGCGCGTCCTAGAAAATCCTAGCCTTTCGTATGAGTTGGCTAAAGAGGCAGCAGCGCGTATTCCACAAGAAATTAAAGAGCGTCTTACTTTAGTTGCAAGCCCAGCAGTAGGGGGTATGTTATTTGGTTTTGCGCTTGCTCATGTCCTTGGTCTCAATTTCATATTTTCCGAGCGTGTAGAGGGTAAAATGAAGTTTAGGCGCTCATTTAAAGTGGCTCAAAATGACTGCGTTTTGGTAGCTGAAGACGTAGTTACAACGGGTGGTTCGGTTCAAGAAGTTTGTGAGCTTGTTGAACAGGCTGGGGCAGATGTTGCTTGTGTGGTTTCTCTTATCGACCGAAAAACAGATAAAAAGTTTAAGGCACGTTTTTATCCACTTCTAGAATTGCCTACTGCATCATGGGATCCTGAAGACTGCGAACTGTGTAAAAATAACGTTGAATTTGAATCTTTGGGTTCGCGAAGACTTGCAAAATAACCTTAAGTGGACTTAATATACTCTTTTGTATGCGTTATGCTATAGTTTCGCATATAATAATGGAAGTAAATGTAAGCTTAACTATTGGAGGTACCAATGGCTCTTCCCCAACTTTCAGCTGAGGATCGTGCAAAAGCTTTAGAGAAGGCTGCTGCTGCTCGTCATGCTCGTGCTGAGTTACGTGAGAATATCAAGGCTGGCAAGGTTGCTTTGAGCGAGGTTTTAAGCTCAGATGATCCTGTAGCAAAGCGCATGAAGGTTTCTACCCTTATTGAGTCTCTTCCTGGTTATGGTAAGGCTAAGGCTGCTAAGGTTATGGATGAGCTCGGTATTTCTGAGTCTCGTCGCATTCAGGGACTTGGTTCTCGTCAGCGCGAAGAACTCTTAAAGAAGCTCTCAAACTAAGTAATATTTCTGGTACTACAAAGTTATGAAAGTCCCACGACTCTTTGTAATATCAGGACCTTCAGGGGCGGGAAAAGGTACCCTTGTTGCTCAAGTGCGCAAGATAAGGCCTGATCTCGCCCTTGCAGTTTCTGCTACCACAAGAAAGGCTCGGCCTCAAGAAATTGAGGGAAAGCATTATTATTTCTTGTCACTTGATGAGTTCAATAAGATCTTATCGGAAGATGGATTTGTTGAATCTGCTCTGGTCCATGGTAACTATTATGGAACCTTAGTATCAGAGGTAGAAGCTAAGCTTGAGGCGGGTAATTCTCTTATTCTTGAGATTGATCCCCAGGGCGCTTTTCAAGTAAAAAAGAAGGTAAAAGATGCTGTTTTAGTCTTCATTATGCCTCCCTCTGCAGAGGAGCTGGAGGCTCGTCTTAGGGCACGCGGCACTGAGACCGAAGAAGAACTTGCAACGCGTCTTCAAAATATGTACCAGGAAAATGAGGCTGCAAAACTTTATGATGCGGTCCTCATCAATGATGAGCTTTCAAGAGCTACCACAGAGCTCTTAGAGATACTTGCAAGATTTGAAGAAGAATAGAAGGCTGTAGATGTCAGTTATTAAACCAGAAATTGACAAGCTTCTAGAGCTTGCTGATAATGATCGTTTTCTTTTATGTGCTATGGCTGCCAAGCGCTCTCGTGATATTAACAATATGATTCTTGGCCAGGCTAATCGTGCTATGGCCTTACATACGCTTGATGAGCTTACTGAGCTTACTGGTAAAAAGCCCTTAAGCTTTGCTTTTGAAGAGCTGGCTGATGGCTTTGTAAGCTATGATAAAGCTAAACTTAAAGAATCTCTTGATAATCTTAATAATTATTAATGCTTGAGCCAATTTGTCTTGTTCATTATCACGAAATTGGCCTTAAAGGCAAAAATCGTGCCCATTTTGAACAGGTCCTAAAAAACAACCTAAAAGCAAAACTTGCCCCTTATGAGCTTAAACAAATAGAGCGCATAAGCGGGCATCTCTTAGTTAGCCTTAAAGATATTCAAGATGCCGATAAGCTCATGGATCTTATCTTAAAGACACCTGGTGTTGCACGCTGTTCTATGGGTTATAGAACTGATCGTGAGATGGAACACATCTTTGAGGCTGCTAAACGTTGCATGGATGAGGCGGGAGACTTTTTTAGTTTTAAGGTTGAATGCCGTCGTTCAAATACTGATTTCCCTATAGACTCCATGCAGCTTAATCAATTATTGGGTGCTTATTTGTGTGAGCAATTTCCCAGTAAAAAAGTGCTCATGCATGATCCAGACCTTATCTGCCACCTGCGTATAGTGCAAGGCAGTGCCTATTTATATGCTCGTACCCAAGAAGGTGTAGGGGGCCTGCCTGTTGGAACTGCAGGTAAGGTTGTATGTTTGCTTTCAAGCGGTATAGATTCTCCAGTTTCTTGTTGGCGCATGATGAAGCGTGGTGCTCAGATTGTGCCACTCCATTTTTCTGGAAGACCTCAATCCAGTGATGAAAGTGAGTACCTGGTCAAAGATATCCTTGACTGTCTAAGAAAACGTGCAGATATCCCATACTATTACACCCTGCCTTTTGGTGATATCCAAAAAGAAATTTCACTGCAGGTACCTGATTCTATACGCATAATCATGTACCGTCGTTTTATGTATGCCATAGCTTCTAGGTTAGCTAAGATAGAAGGGGCAAAAGCCCTGGTTACGGGTGAGTCTTTGGGTCAGGTTGCTTCTCAAACCTTAGAAAATCTTATGGCGGTTGATGAGATGGCTGATCTCCCGGTTTTTAGACCTCTTATAGGAAGCGATAAGCGAGAGATTATTGCAGAAGCACAAAGCCTGGGTACCTATGAGATTTCAACTGAAACTGCTCCTGACTGCTGCACCCTATTTATGCCTAGAAAGCCAGAAACTCATGCAAAGCTTACTAAAGTTCATGAAGCATGGGACTTACTAGCCTTTGATGAACTTATGGAGCAGGCTTTATCGTCTTTAGAAAAACATAAGCTAGAAGTCTAGTCTGTTTATTTAGTTCTTAAAGTTTACTCAAGATTTAGATTATCCTTAGACCGTCATAGCAGTCTTTAGATTATCAGCCAAAAAAGCTCTCATTCTTAGGGATAATAGTCCTTAAGAATGAGAGGAGTGTTGCTTATGCACTATGACAAGCCCAGTTTTCTAGAGCAATGTAAATCCCTATGTTCAGGCTTCGGTTTAGCTTCAAATAAGAGCAGCGCTGCTCTATCTCTAATTAAATATGGGCTTATAGCTTTATTATGCCTATCTGCTTGTTTATTTGTGGGGGTTCTTAGTTTCAAGATTTCTTCTAACTTGAAGCCTGAGGCAAAGAGCTTGGAGCAAAAGGCGGCTCTTGAGCGCCTTGGATTGCAAGAGAATGCAACTGAAGATAAAAAGGTAACAGAGGCTAGTGTATCTGAGAGGGTCGATAAGAGTCAGGACCAACTAAGCCCACCAGAAGAAATATATGTACATGTAGATGGGCAGGTTGCAAGTCCTGGATTATATAAATTACCTCAAAACTCTAGAGTGGATGCTGCAATTAAAGCTGCTGGTGGCCTTTTAGAACAAGCTCAAACCAAGGATTTAAATCTTGCACAAAGTTTAAGCGACGGAGCAAAACTCTATATTCCTGCCTTAGGAGAGCAGTATTCACAAGATGGAAACTCAAGTTCACTTATTAATATACAAGGGGATAAAGCTGTTCAGGAAATTCAAAATACTTCCTCATCGGGACTTATTAATATTAATACTGCCGATGTAGCCGGATTACAAAAAATTAGTGGCGTGGGTAAAAAGACAGCCGAAGCCATTATTGCTGACAGAAAAAAGCAGGGCCCTTTTAAAAGAATTGAAGATATTTGTAGGGTAAGCGGTATTGGTGCTAAAAAATTTGAGCAGATGAAGCATGAGATCTGCGTTTAGTAATCAGGAAGCGTTTGTTCCCAGGCCTTATTTAAGCTCGAGCCTGATGAGCTTTATATGTCTCTACGCCTTTCATTATCTATTTTTAGAGTCGCAGCTTCTTGGAACAAAAGGCTTCTTAGAACTAGCTCCTGTATATGTTTTGGCCTTGCTTTTTATGCTCATAGTTTTAATAGTGCGTCTCATTAGAAGTTTGAGGCTTGGCCATGAGAAGCAACTGAAAGAAAAGCGAGCTTTGATCGTTTATCTGCTTAAGCCGCTGCTAATTACCTTGATTTTGCTGCTGCTTTCATATCTTGTTTGCAGTTTAAAGATTTCATCATTACATAAGCAAGAAGCCTTGGCTCAAGGTTTTAAAGAGCTTTCAGGAATTGCTCGTGTGGTCTCTGATGAAAGGAAAAATGAGTTTGGATCTAAACAAGACTTAGAGATTATTGCGATAGGTACGGGCAGGATTAAAACAAGTGATTTATATCAGGCTAAGGGTCTAGAATTCCTGGAAAAGCCTTTGCTTGTTGAGGCTCAGGCAAAGGCAAATCAAGTGATGGCTAAGCAAGGGCAGCTTGTTGTATTTCAAGGACGCTATAGCGCTCTGGATAGAAGCAATGAGTTTGATCTTCGCTCGCTTAAAAAGGCCAGAATAGGGAAGTTGAAAATCGAGATGCTTGAGAGCCTGGATTATCAAAAAGGCATCTTTTCTTTTATTTTTAAATTAAGACAAAGGGTCTTAGATAGAATTTTTCCTGAACAAAGTCCCGAGGCTGCTTTCTTAGCGGGGATTTTTACTGGCTATAGCACTGAGCTGAGCTCATTTAACTTGCGTGAGCAATTTGCCCGGACGGGCTTATCGCACATGGTTGCAGTTTCAGGCACTCATCTTGCCATAGTATTAGCTTGTTTGAAACTGCTCTTAGAACACTTAAGACTAAATAAGTTTGTTTTATCTTTGCTGCTTATCTTGTTGAGCGGCATTTATGTGGTGTTTACAGGCTTACAAGTCTCTGCAATGAGAGCTTGGATTATGGCTTGTCTTATAGTTCTGGCGCCAGTATTTAAACGACGCGCTCAGTCCTTATCGGCCTTAGGCCTAACTGCCTGCATCATGCTTTTAGTGGATCCCTTATGCGTATATTCCTTAAGCTTTCAACTATCTTTTCTCTCAGTCTTTGGGATTCTTGTTTTTGCAAATTACCTAAAAACATGGATCTACCTGCAGCTACCAAGTGTATTGCAAAGAAGTTTTTCACAAGCGCTCTGTTCTATGATAGCTATATCACTAATCTGTCAGCTTATTACCTTGCCTTTAACGGTACCTCTATTTACTTATATCCCTATTTCCTCAATCATCTGCAATATCCTAATTGCTCCCTTGCTTAGCATCTCTTTAATGCTCTCATTTGTTTGGCAAATTTGTGCTTTTATCTGGGAACCTTTGAGCCTTATTTTTGCGCCTATGATCCTATTCATATGTAAACTGTGCTTGTTTATCTCGTCGATTTTTGCTCAGAGCCCTTTTATGGTAAGTGGTATCTCTCAAGGTCCGCTTGTCTTAGCGATAAGTGTAATACTTATTTTTTCCGCACTCTATATGACCTGGAGAAAGCCTCACAAATTGCCAATTAAAAATTTACTAGTCTTTTGTACAAGCACTGGTTTTGTGGTGTTTCTTGCCTGCTATGCACCTATGGCAGACGGCATCTATGCACTTGATATAGGGCAGGGAGATGCTATTTATCTCAAAAGTAGGGGAGAGAGTCTTCTTGTAGATGTAGGCGATAAAGACGAGATTAAGAAAGCCTTAGCAAGAAATCATATATTTCGCCTTGATGCTCTTTTAATAACTCATCTAGATAAAGATCATGTAGGAGGACTGCCCGCTCTAGCTCAGAGTTTAAGTTTTAAGCGTCTTTATCTAGCGCGGGGTGTAAAAGAACACTTAAATTTAGAACAAAAGCTTGCCCTTTTGGATGCTGAGGTAGAAGAAATCGTTGAGCTCGATTTTGGAGATGAGCTAAGAGTTGGGAATTTTAATTTTAGGCAGATTTGGCCTCGAGAAATTGTTGATGGTCATGATAATGAAGACTCTGTAGTGCTCTTAGGTTCTTTGCACTCATATTTTCATGGAGATTTAAGCATTCTTCTTACAGGAGATGCTGAGCATCAAATCAATCAGGACTGTATAGACAGAGGGCTGCTTTCTCATGTTGATCTGCTTAAATTGGGTCATCATGGAGCAAAGGCTGGGCTTACATTTGAGCAGGCAAGGATCTTATCGCCTCGTTTTGCTCTTATTAGTTGTGGGAAAAATAACAGATATGGTCACCCCCATAAAGACATACTTAGCTATCTAGAGGCAGTGGGCTCAAAGATTTTGCGCACTGATCAAAGCTCTGATGTTGGCATAGCCTTGCGCTTTTGGGGTTATACTTGTGTAGGTGATTAAGTAGTCAGTTTTATTTTGGGAGGTGGCTATGGCGCAGCTTGAGCGAGCATATCTTATTGTGGGTTCAGATGAACTTATGAAGCAAAAGGCTCTTGACAAACTTTGTTCTTATGCAGACGAGTCCATGAAAGATTTTAACGTAGATATTATTAATGCAGCCGATAAGCCCGAGCCTGAACTGCTGATATCTTCTCTTAATATGCTTCCTATGATGGACGACTATCGTCTGGTTATCATCAAGCAGCTTGAAAATCTTGACAAGGCTTCTCAAGAGGCGCTTATCGACTACCTTAAGAATCCAAACCCTCAGTCAGTTTGTCTTGGTATTGCTACAAAGCTTGCAAAAAATACCCGCCTTTATAAGGCCTTTGCAGCCAGTCATCCCAAGGCTTTGATAAGTTGTGAAGCTAAAAAAGCTTGGGAGCTTGCTAGTCAAGCACAAAAAATAGCTCAAGAACAGCAGCTTTATCTTGATCATGATGCTGCTGAGCTCTTGGTGTCTTTATTAGGGGAGTCCAGCTTACTCTATCAAACTGAGCTTAAAAGGCTTGCCTTACAGTTTGGTAAGGGCTATAAGCTTAGCTATGAAGATATCTATTCTAATGTAAAGCGTATCGCAGAGATCAAGCCTTGGACCTTTTTAGATGCTCTTTTTGATCGACGCCTAAGCTATGCTCTTGAATTATTTGTGCAGATGCCTGATCAAAATATTATGGGTTTGTATGTAATGAGCCTAAGCCGTCTAAGAGAGCTTATAAGTTATAAATCCCTTGCAAAAGAGGGAAGGGAACACTATGCAGCTCAAGAATTAGGCATGCAGCCTTGGCAGTTGAAAAATCACGTCAAATGGTCTAAGAACTTCAGTAGCGAAAGCTTAATGAGATCACTGAAAATGGCAGCTGATTGTGAGCATGAATTAAAGTCTGTTTCCGATAAGCGCGGTGCCTATCTTAATTGGATCTTATCTCTTTATGCAGAGTAATAAGGGAAATTTCAGGCCTATTATTGATTCTGATAGGAATGAGTGAGCAGCCTAAACCAGAAGAGACTATCATCTGTAAGCTATGCTCTGCATTATTAAGCTGGTAGAGCCCCTTGCTGTAGCGTGGCAAGCAGCCCTGATTTGGAGCCCATAGAGCGCCAATAAAAGGCAGACGGATTTGTCCACCATGAGTATGTCCACAAAGCGCTAGATCAAAGCCTTCTTGCGCATACCTTTCTGCAAGTTCGGGTCGGTGGGCAATAAGAAGCTTGAAGCGCTCTTCACTCAATTGAGCCTTTGAATCTAAATCCTGCCTCTCGAGTTTTTGATCACTCTCTCTTGCCTGTACTCTATGCTTGCTAAGTGGATCGATCTTCGCCTTAATCTCAAGATGCTCAATCTTTGGAAGCTCTTGTTTGCCATGAAGTAGATCCTGTTTTAAAAAGCCGATAAGCTCAAGATGCTCAATCTTAGAGAGTGCTGATAGATAATCAGCATATAAGTCAGGTTTTTTGAGTGCAAGATACTCTTCATGGTTTCCACTTACATAATAAAGTGGAGCTATGCTACTAAGCTTTTCAATAAAACTTATTGAGGAAGCTGTATGAGGTGAGCGCTTATCAATAAGATCACCGCTTAAGGCTATGATACGGGGTTTAAACTGAGTTAAGGAATCCAAGACTTCTTGAACAAGCGCAGGGAAATAGTAGGCAGCATTATGTAAATCACTTACCTGGGCAATTTTAAAGCCTTCAAGATCTTGGTGTAATTTTGGAAAAGAAAGCTCATAGTGAGCTGCTTTTAAGAATCTTTCCTGTGAATAGATATAGCCAGCCGTGCTCAAACTGAGAAAGCTGCCACAGCAAAGCATAATAAAGCTGCGTCTACTTATAAGCCTAGCTGCTTTTGCATTATGTTTTAACTTAGTTTGAGTGCCTTGATCCATCTTATCTCACATACTGTCTAGATATAAAAATACCGCAGATCTAACAATGATCTACGGTATATATTACCCACTGCTTACGTGGAAACTTATCAGGCTTACAAGTAAAAATTAAGCCTCAATTGAGTTTACAAGAAGTTGTACGCCAGACTTACGATTTGCAGCCTGGTTCTTGTGAATAACGCCCTTAGAAACTGCCTTGTCAAGAAGACGCATAGCAACAAGAGCGGCCTTTTGTGCCTCCTCTTTGTTTCCTTCAAGAGCAAAGTCACGTACTTTCTTTACAGCAGTCTTGAGCTCAGACTTAACTGCACGATTGCGAATACGTGCCTTTTCAGCGGTTAAGATGCGCTTCTTTTGACTTTTAATGTTAGCCACGAACTGTTCCTTTCAGTCTACACTTGTTCTGTGCTTATAAGTACCTCCGTCGCAGTGGGGCTGCAGACGATAACTGTAAAATAATAGCATGTATACGCAGGATATACCAGAAAATTTTAGATGATAAACATAATATAATCACTTTATAGCCTAGCCTGGATTAGCTAGAATATCAGCAGGAAATAAAAATTAATAAAGGCGTTGAATGGTCGGTAGTAGCTTAAATGTCGCTAAAAACACGAAAACTATCGCACGTATATTCTGTTGATGGACTGCGTGCCCTTGCGTTATTAGGGGTTATATTATTTCATATGTGGCCTTCCAGTGCCCCGGGAGGCTATTTTGGAGTACTCATATTTTTTGTTATTGCTGGTTTTTTCGTTTCCCGCAATTTTGTTTTAGAGCAAAGTGATGGTAGATATCCATCCTTAGCGCGCTATTATCGAAAACGTTTTATCAGGCTCTATATGCCCCTTCTCGCCATGGTGGTAATCGTAAATCTATTTTCTGCCGCCTTTGCTCAAGATATATACGCTTATGGTATAAGTGATACGCCTTCTGTGCTCTTAGGTTTTAATAATATTTATCAATCCTTAAGTGGCGCTTCATATTTTGAGTCCCATGGTGTTTTTAAACCTTTTACCCATCTATGGGCACTATCTCTGGAGCTGCAATTTTATTTTATATATCCTCTTTGTATTCGCTTCATGGCCTTTATATTTAAAAATAATGTATCTAGGATATCCTTAGTGCTTTGGGTGGTATCGGTCTTATCTGGGCTTTATATGGCATTTTCCTATGTGCCAGGCGCAGATCCTACAGTGGTATATTACTCTAGTTTATCTCGTATTTTTTCATTTACCATTGGTGGCGCCTTTGCTTTTAGTAATATCTTGAGTTTGGAAAAGATTTCACTTGCTAAAGTGGGGGGAGGAGACTTTAATGGTCCGCAAGGCCAGATTTCATCTCTTGCTAATCGCGGTTTTTATAAGATGGGCCCAACGCCTTTTCAAAGCCTGCTTGCCTTAATCATCTTAATTATTTTGATCATTCCTTTTTTCACCTTGTCCTATAATTCCTCAATTCCCTTTAGGGGAGGAATGTTCCTATATTCTGTTTTAGTGGCTTACTTTATTGTCTTGGTATATCACGATGATGTCTTTTTAACACCTATTTTAGCCTGCGCTCCATTTAGGTTTTTGGCACAAAGAAGCTACTCATACTATATATGGCAGTATCCAATAATGATGATATTTGCCTCAATCCTCATACATTCAACCTTTCCCAATAGCCTCAGCAACCTTATCCAGCTTGCTTTACTCTTGCTTATAGGTGAGATTTCTTATCGCCTATTAGAGCGTGGACCCAAGCAGCGCCCCTATTTAAAGACGCCAGAGCTAGCTGCAGGAATAGCTCCAATTTTGGGCTTTGCAACCCTTGTTATGTTTGTGGTTGCCTTGGTCTTGCCGGTTAAGGCACCCGATAATGACGCAGATCTTATCAAACAAAAAATTGCAGAGGCTCAGCGAGAAGATCAGCTCTTAAGACAGCAGCGAGAACAGCTTAAATCTCAAGAGCTAAGCTCCCCAAGCCCAATGCCTCAAACTCAGGATGTTTCAAGGGGGGACAGTGCAAGTCAAGACTCTGTAGCCAAAGATCTCTCTAACAAGCAGCAGCCCGCGCCTGCAAATAACAGTCTTACCGAGCCTCAAGAGGATCAAGATTTCAAATTTAGTCCTGAACAGCTCGAGCGTTTGAAAACTATAAAGGTAAGCATTATTGGGGATTCGGTTACGGATATGTCACGCGAATATCTCGTTAAATACCTGTATAATCTAGATCTAGATGCTAAAATCTCTAGGCAAATGACTACTGGTCTTGAACTTGTTAAAGAGAAAAAAGCTAGGAATCTTAGGGGATTATGTAGTTATAAGCTTGGGAGCCAATGGTGATTTTAACAGCTCTGTTTTGGATGAGTTTTTATCGGAAGTAAAACCTTCTAAACTCTTACTAATGAATGCTGTCTGTCCTGATCCACATGAGCAAAGCGTTAATAGCAAGCTTAAAAAATTTGTTGAAACTCATGCTCAGGATGGGGTATACCTGATAGACTGGTATGGTGCGGCAAAGCGTCACAAAGAGTATTTCTATCGTGATGCAACCCATCCAAAGCCACAAGGTGTTAAAGTATATGATCGCTTAATTTTAGAAGCCTTATTACAAGCCTCTGAATAGGAGAACGTGCGCTGTGTCAACAAGTCCAGCTGAAAAGATACGTAATTTTTCAATTATTGCCCATATCGATCATGGTAAGTCTACCCTTGCTGATCGAATATTGGAGTCAACAAATACCATAGCAGAGCGCGAGATGCAGTCTCAGGTGCTTGATTCGATGGATATTGAGCGTGAGCGCGGTATTACCATCAAAAGCCAGGCAGTTCGCATTATGTATACTGCTCAAGATGGGGAGCAATATCAGTTCAATCTGATTGATACGCCGGGTCATGTTGACTTTACCTATGAGGTTTCTCGTTCACTTGCTGCCTGCGAAGGTGCCATTTTGGTGGTTGATGCGACTCAGGGTGTTGAGGCTCAGACCGTCTCCAATGCTCTTCTTGCTATGAATGCAAATCTTGAGATTATCCCAGCCATTAATAAGATTGATCTCCCAAGTGCAGATCCTTTTAGAGTGAAAGAAGAAATTGAAGAGGGCCTAGCTGTTCCTGCAGATGAAGCGGTTTTGGTTTCGGGAAAAACAGGCGAGGGTGTTTCAGAGCTGCTTGAGGCTATAGTTAAGCATGTTCCTGCTCCAACAGGGGATCCAAATGCCCCTCTTAAGGCTTTAATTTTTGACTCGTATTTTGATAGTTACCGTGGTGTAGTTGCCCTAATTAGAATTGTAGATGGTTCTATTAAAAAGGGCGATAAGATCAAATTTATGGCTACCAGCCAATGCATAGAAGTAGAAGAGGTAGGGGTAAGAAGGCCTGCTAACCAGCCTCTATCAGAGCTTGGAGTTGGAGAGGTTGGTTATCTCATTACTGGGCTTAAAGACCCTCAGCTTGTTCATGTAGGTGATACTATCACCTATGAAAAAGGGGGAAGTCCAGAGGCTTTACCTGGTTATCGCAAGGTTAAGCCCATGGTCTTTACGGGGCTGTTTCCCATAGACTCAGATCAGTATACATATCTTAGAGATGCTCTTGATAAGCTCAAGTTAAATGATCCAGCTATTGAGTATTTACCTGAAACTTCTACAGCTCTAGGCTTTGGTTTTAGGGTAGGATTTTTGGGCCTTTTGCATATGGAAGTTGTTAAAGAGCGCTTAGAGCGAGAGTTTGGTCTAGATCTCTTAGCAACAGCTCCCTCTGTTGCTTATCATGCCTATCTTACCGATGGCTCTAACTATGAATTTACTTCACCCCAAGATATGCCAGATCCATCAAAGACCTTGCGTATAGAGGAGCCCTATTTAACAGCTAAGGTGCTCATTCCACCAGATTATGTGGGTGCGGTTATGGATCTTACCATTGAGCACAGAGGTAGCTTTATTAACATGCAATATCTCTCAAAAACTACAGTAGAAATGCACTGGGAGATGCCCTTATCAGAGCTCATTTTAGATTACTTTGATCAGCTTAAAAGCAGGACCAAGGGCTATGCTTCCCTTGACTATGACTATCTTGGCTATAGAGAATCTAATCTCAACAAGCTTGATATTTTATTATCATCAAAGCCAGTTGACGCCTTAAGTTTTATTATTCATAAGGATAAGGCATATGCTCGCGGCAGGCAGTTGTGCGATAAGCTCAAAGAGATTATCCCCCGACAAATGTTTGAAGTTCCCATTCAAGCAGCTATTGGTGGTCGCATTATTGCACGTCAAACTGTTAAAGCAAAACGTAAAGACGTGCTTGCAAAGTGCTACGGTGGAGATATCACCCGTAAGCGCAAGCTTCTTGAAAAGCAAAAGGCTGGTAAAAAACGCATGAAGGCTATTGGAAATGTTGAGGTTCCTCAAGAAGCCTTCATGGCAATACTAAAAGTTGATGATGAATAGCAATGAAAGCCCAAGATTTTATCGATTGGATATCAGCTGAGCCTCGTGCTTTTTTGGCCCCTATGGCTGGAGTAAGTGACGCCTGTTATAGGAGCATGTATAGTGATAGTGCAGACCTATGCTATACAGAGATGGTTTCTGCCACTGGTCTTGCCTATGGCTCAAAGGAAACCTGGGCTTTAGCTCAGCCTCACCCCTTAGAGGAAAAGCTTGCTGTCCAAATTTTTGGTCATGAGCCAGAACTTATGGCCGCCCAAGCCCTTGCGCTTCAAGAAAAGCTGGGCGATAAACTCATGCTCATTGATGTTAATATGGCTTGTCCCGTAGCAAAAGTATGCAAAAAAGGAGAGGGCTCTGCTCTTTTAAAAGATCCCAAGATGGCGCAGGCTATCATTTCTGCTCTTTCAAAAGAGCTTGATTGTGCGGTAAGTGCAAAAATACGTACTGGTCTTAAAAAAGAAGAACCTCTTTTTATGGATTTTGCTCTTGGTCTTGAGGCCAGCGGAGCAAGTGCCATCGCTCTTCATGGGCGCTCTGCAGGGCAAGCCTACAGAGGAGAGTCAGACAGAGAAGCTATAGCTCAACTTGCTCAAGCCTTAACAATTCCACTTATTGGATCAGGTGATGTATATAGCTATAAAGATGCGCAAGATCTTTATGATAGGGGATGCAAGGCGGTCTTTGTTGCGCGCGGCTCTTATGGAAATCCTTGGATTTTTGAGGAAATAAAGGAGTTAAGACCTAGTGACAAGGGGCTTAAAGAAAAGTTAGCCTGTGCACGCGAGCATCTTAAGCGCGCTCAAGAATTCAATTTACATGCCGGTAAAATGAGAAAGATTTTAAGCTGGTATCTAAAAGGCGCTCCACTGGCTGCTCATTGGCGTTCTTGTTGCATGGCTTGTAGCTCCTACGACGATTTTTTGTCCCTTATTGATGAGATTGAATCCTTACTATGATTTCTGGCTTATATTTACACATACCTTTTTGTAAATCTCGATGCAGCTATTGCGATTTTTATACAGCGGCCTGCAAGGATGATGAGCTCAGTTTTGATCGCTATGTAGAGTCTTTAAGTCTTGCTCTTAAGCGTCTATCAAGAGCTGGGCTTTTAGCTGAGCTAGAGACGGTCTATGTGGGAGGAGGCACTCCTTCATATTTGCAGTCCAAGCTTACCATGCTTCTCTATAACTTATCTCTGCTCATACATGTAGATCGTCTTAAAGAGTTTACTGTCGAGTGCAATCCCGAGTCCTTTACACCAGCTCTGTTTAAAGATTTGCGTGCCTTAGGGGTTAATCGTTACTCATTTGGAGTTCAAAGTTTTGACGATAAGGAATTGCGTCTTTTGGGACGTGCTCATAGCTCAAAAGAGGTTCACGAAGCCTTGGAATTTTTGAGTGCTGAAGGCGCAGAAGTTTCCATAGACCTTATCTGCGGGCTACCCAATCAGAGCTTGGAAGATTTTAAGAGAAGTTTAGAGACAGCTCTTAGCTATCCTCTAAATCACATAAGCATTTATCCCTTAAGTATAGAAGAAGGCACCCTTCTTGAGCGTCAAATTGAAGAAGGACGTTTGCCAGAACCTGACGAGGATACTCAGGTAGAAATCCTGCTCTATGCACAGGAGCGTTTAGAGCAGGCGGGCTATGTGCATTATGAGATATCTAATTATGCGAAAGCTGGGCATGAAAGCCAGCATAACTCATCTTATTGGAAGGCTCATGAGTATTTGGGGCTCGGTCCACATGCTTCTAGTATGATAAATGCTCAAGATTTTAAGGAACTTGCCCAATGCCTTAATCTTAGTTTAGAACTTCCAGAAGATCTTGGATCTCAAGAGCTCTCTGATCTTTTGGCATGTCCAGATTTAGAACGCTTTCGTTTCGAATGTTTAGAAAGTACCCAAAGCTTCATGGAGGCTCTGCAGGTAAAGAGTTTATCTGACAGCGCTTTGTCAAAAGGGGCTTGCACAAGGCAGACTCCTGCATCTTTAAGGATTGCCTGTGAGGGATTGGATGCTCAAGAATGCTTTGTAGAAGACCTTATGCTTTCTTTGCGTCTGCTTAAGGGCTTTAATTATAGAATGAAGTTGGCTGAGCTAGACCAGCTTGTTGATAGGGCTAAGCTTACAAAGGACTGCGCTCAAGCTATAAAGGCTTGTCTTGAATTTTATATAAAACAGGGACAGCTTCAACTAAAAGGAGATCAACTTTCTTTTACAAGCACTTCGTGGTTACTTGGTAATGAAATATTTGCTAGTATTTGGGATTGTGCCTACTTGGGTAAAGAATAAATAGTTTTCAGGGAGAATTTTTAGAGGGTCTAGAGAGGTTAACGCAGGTGGCAGATAGAGATTATTACGATATTTTAGGGGTAGATAAGCAGGCTAGTGCCGATGAAATAAAAAAAGCATTTAGAAAAAAAGCACGTGAGCTGCACCCTGATGTAAATAAAGAGCCAGATGCAGAGCAAAAATTTAAAGAACTCAATGAAGCCTATGATGTCTTAAGCGATGAGAAAAAACGCAGCTATTATGACCAGTTTGGCACTGCAGGTCCTCAAGGGGGCTATGGCTACTCATATAGCGATATTTCAGACATCTTTGGCGGCATGGATATGGCAGATATCTTCTCTTCCTTCTTTGGAGGTGCAGCCGCTGGTGGCTCTCGCAGATCTGCAGTTGCTGAGCGAGGTAGAGATATGCGTATTGGCCTGCGCATTACTTTAGAAGAAGCAGCAGCTGGCGTTAAAAAAGACATAATATATGACAGACTTGCTCCCTGTGAAACCTGTGGTGGTAGTGGTCTTGCAGAAGGAGCAAGTAAGAAAAGCTGTCCACGTTGCCATGGAACAGGACAGGTGGTAACTGTTCAGCGCACCTTTTTGGGCGAGATGCAAAGTAGAACTGTCTGCCCAGAATGTGGCGGTAGTGGAGAAATCATAGACAAGCCCTGCCCAGACTGCGAAGGTCAAGGACGTGTTCCTGATAGGGAACATGTAAGCATAGAGGTTCCTCAGGGTGTTCATCAGGGGCAGCAGCTTAAGGTAAGCTCCTTTGGAGAAGCGGGTTTTCAAGGCCGTCCTGCAGGAGATCTTTACGTTCAAATAGATATTCAAGACCATGATTTCTTTGAGCGCGATGGTAATGATTTACACTGCAGCTTAAAAGTGAGCGTAGTGCAGGCAAGTTTAGGTGCACAAATTAGCATTCCTGGAATATTTGAAGATGAGCAGGTTCAAATAGAGGTACCTGCTGGTTCGCAGCATGGTCAAAAGATTAGAACCAAAGCGGCAGGTATGCCTGTATTTAGAAATGCCGATAAGCGCGGAGATCTTATCGCACACATAGAATTAGTAGTGCCCACTCATCTTAGTGATGAACAACGTGAGCTCTTTAAGAAGCTTGCAGACAGTTTTGGTGATGATTTAGCTGATACCAGAAGCACCTGGGAAAAAATAAAAGATGCAATAACAGGAGAATAAGGCATCGTGCGTATAGCAGTCGTAAACCTTGGATGTAAAGTAAATAGGGTTGAGCTTGATCATCTAAGCCTTAGTCTTGCTCGCAGAGGTCATGAGATAGTGGATCCTTCTCAGGCTCAGCTTATTGTGATTAATACCTGTGCTGTTACCACAGAGGCCGAGAAAAAAACGCGCAAAGCTATCCGCAAGGCAGCACAGCGAGAACAAGAACCCCTGGTTTTGGTCGCCGGATGTTCAGTGACCTTACATCCTCAAGAAATTGAGGCTTTACACGAGCGTGTATCAGTGTGTCTTAACAAGTTTGAGCTTGCTGATAGAGCAGAAGGCCTGCTTAAGCAATATTATGGTGATAGCTATGAGTGCCAGACAGCCAAAAGAGAAGAACTAGACTTAAAACAAGACAAGGAAGAGACAGCTCAAGATGCAGAACTTGAAGATTTATCCCATAGGCGTCTTGGCATTAAAATACAAGATGGCTGTGATAATCGTTGTTCTTATTGCATTATTTGGAAGGCTCGAGGTAAAGCCCATTCTTTGGATGTTACACAAGTTTTAGATCAGGTGCACCAAGCTTTAGACTTAGGTGTGCAAGAACTTGTTTTAACAGGTATTAACCTGGGTACCTATCAGGCTGACTACCATGGATCCTGCCTAGATCTAGCAGATCTTATTGAGCTTATCATGCAAAAAACTAAGCTTAAAAGACTGCGCCTTTCATCTTTAGAGCCCCTTGACTTGAGTAAAAAGCTCCTTGAATGCATGAAACGCTATGAGGAAAGAGTTTGCCAACATCTGCACCTAGCCTTGCAAAGTGGTTGCGATAAGACCTTGCGTGAAATGAACAGAATTTATAACACACAAGAGTTTGCAGAGCGTATTGCTATGGCAAGAGAGCTCAATCCTCTTATGAGCTTTTCAACGGATTTAATAGTTGCCTTTCCTGGTGAAAGTGATGAGGATTTTAAGCAGTCTTATGATTTTTGCAAAGCTATGCGCTTTTCAAAAATTCATACCTTTAGATATTCTGCTCGTCCAGGGACCCCTGCAGCTTTACGTCCTGATCAAATTGATGGCTCTATAAGTGCTCATCGATCAGAAGAGATTCGTAAACTTGCAGAAGAGCTTAGGCTTGAGGATGCGCGTATGCGCCTTGGCACTAATGAATATGTTTTAGTAGAAGATGGACGTCAAGGGACTTCTGGTAGCTATCACAAAGTAGAGATTATAGGCCTAGATTCTACTGAGATTTACCCTGGTGATCTAGTACAGGTCCATCTTGAGAAACTTAGCTCTACAGGACAGCTGGTGGCTCGCTATATAAAGAGCATATAAAACTGTTACTATATGAATAGTTGCTGTATGCTACGGGTCTTATAGGCTAGACTTGCCAAAAGAGGTGCTATGGAAACCACAAAATTAGAGTTACGAGTACCATCCTCAATCCATATGTGCTCAGTAGTGGGTGTTTCTGATGAGATACTTAAGGTCATAGAAGAAGAACTTGAAGCTAAGGTAAGCGTACGTGGTAACCTTATTAGTATTAGTGGATCAACCATTGAAGTTCAGCTACTTACTAGCTTATTTTCTGAGCTTATCAAGATGGCGCAATCTCAAGAACAGGCTAGTCCTCAATTTGTCCGTCAATCTATAGAGCTTCTAAAAAATTCTAATTTTACCCCAGCTCATCTTAGGGAAGATATTTTATTAAGCTATAGAGGTAAGGCGATTAGACCAAAAACAGCAGGTCAAAAAGCTTATGTTGATGCTATTAAAGAGCACACTATCACCTTTGGTTTGGGGCCCGCAGGTACCGGTAAAACATATCTGGCCATGGCCATGGCTATAGCTGCGCTCAAGCGTAAAGAAATTGCGCGCATTATCCTTACCAGACCCATAGTTGAGGCAGGTGAAAACCTTGGCTTTCTTCCTGGTAGCATAGAAGAAAAGGTTGATCCCTATGTAAGACCCCTCTACGATGCACTTTTTGATATGACTGATGCAGAAAAAGCCCGCTCATATATTGAGCGCGGTATTATCGAAATTGCACCCTTGGCCTTTATGAGAGGGCGCAGTTTAAATGATGCCTTCGTTATTTTAGATGAGGCGCAAAATATTACTCAAGAACAACTTAAAATGTTTTTAACGCGCCTTGGCTTTAATTCAAAATTTGTAATAACTGGAGATTTGAGTCAGTCTGATATTGAGCAAAGAAATTCCGGTCTCCGCAGTATTGAATCAATTCTTTCTGAGATAAAAGATATTGCATTTATACATATGAGTGGAAAAGATGTAGTGCGCCATTCTTTGGTTGCAAAAATAGTATATGCCTATGATAAGGCTCAAAAAAGCAAAGGGAACTAATGATTGTTCATATTCAAACAGACGAAGTGCAGGATTTTCTTACAGATACAGAGATAGAGGCACTTTTTGAGCATTGTTTGCGCGCTGAACAACTTATACCTCATCCTCATGGCTTAGAAGCAGAACTAAGTCTGCTCTTTTGCTCAAATGAGTATATCCAGCAGCTCAATTGCGATTATCGTGGCATCAATAAGGCAACTGATGTCTTAAGTTTTGCTTTGTATGAGGACGCTTTTGATCAAATTTTAAAAGAACAAGATGAGTTACTTTTGGGAGACATAGTGATAGCTCCACGCTATGTAGAGGCCCAGGCTCTAGAATATGATCACAGTCCAGCAGATGAACTTAGATTACTCTTGGTTCATGGCCTTTTACACCTCTTGGGCTATGATCATATTGACGATGATGACGCGGCGAAGATGGAAGAACGTGAGCGTTTTCTTTTATCGCAATTGCCAGCTTGGGGAGGTAAGCGATGATGCCAGATGGCAAGGGTCACCCTTCATTGAAAAAGAGTTTTTTATACGCTTTGGAAGGTATACTACTTGCACTTCGCACTGAACGAAATATTAAACTCATTTTAATTTTGGGTTTTATTACTATTATTGCCGGTCTTATCGCCCAACTTGAAACTTGGGCTTGGTGTCTTATTATATTATTAACAGGATTGCTTGCTTTCGCAGAACTGATCAACACAGCCTTAGAGAGTTTGGTGGATTTGGCATGCCCTGAGTATCATGAACTTGCCAAAAAGACTAAGGATATTGCAGCTGGAGCAGTTTTGGTTTTAAGTATAACGGCTGTGCTTATTGGCATAGTGTTATTTGGAGATGTATTGCTTGAGCGTCTTTTTTAAAGCTTGAGCGCACAAATGGGGATCAACGCGGAGTGCATGCGCTAGAAAAGGGGAAAAGATGAACTCACAAGACATCATTGATGCTTTTTTTAAGCGAACAGCAGATGAGGCGGCTAGTGAAGCTCCTGACTTTGGGCTCTCCGAGCATAAAGAGGGCTTTAAAAGTGGCTTTGTTGCTTTTATCGGCAGACCCAATGCGGGAAAATCAACCTTATTAAATGCCCTTATGGGTGAAAAATTAGCTATTACTTCAAATACTGCTCAGACTACACGTCATAGGTTTAGAGCAATTTATGATACCGATGATGCACAAATTATCATTGTTGACACCCCTGGATTACATAAACCTCATGATGCCTTGGGCGAAGAACTAAATAGATCTGCACTTAAATCTTTAGAAGATGTAGATCTAGTTGCTTTTTTGCTTGATAGTAGCAAGGAAGCAGGTAGGGGAGACCAGTGGGTTTTAGATCAGTTAAAAACCGTTGATGCCCCTAAGCTTTTGGTGATAACTAAATCAGATTTAAGTGATGCTCATAAGTGTCAGCTTCAGCTTGAACGTGTGTATAGTGATGATCTTTTTGATGATGCCATTGTTCTTTCTGCTCAAACCGGGGAGCGCTTGGCTCAGTTTACTGAACTTCTTAAATCATATCTTCCTGAAGGTCCACGATGGTTTCCCAAGGGTACGCGCACGGATCAGGATGAAGAAGTTCTTATTGCAGAGTTCATAAGGGAAAAAATACTACTTGAGACTTCCGATGAAGTGCCTCATGCTATTGGCGTGCAGGTAGAAGAATACAGCTATAACAAGAAAAAGAATCTTAGTTCTATTCGCGCACTCATTTATGTGGAGCGTGAAAGCCAAAAAGGCATCATTATTGGTAAGGGTGGAGCAAAGATTAAGCGCCTGGGCAGCCTTGCGCGCCATGATCTTGAGCGCCTGCTTCAAACTCGGGTTTATTTGGACCTCAGGGTTAAGCTTAAAAAGGATTGGCGCAAGGATGCAGCTCAAATTAGAAGATTTGGCTATGGTGAAGGGCTTTAGTTTTGTCCAAGACGGCCTATACTGAGCATGGTATTATTTTAAAAACTACCAAATTAAAAGAAACTGACCTTATCGTGCAGCTCCTTAATGATCGAGGAGAACTTGTTTCAGCCTTTGCCTATGGGCCAAGAAAACCTGGTTCTAAATTTGGAGCTCAACTCTCAGTCTTTAACGAGCTTGAATTACTCTTAAGGCCTGGCAAAGGGCTTGCTAGTATTGCTGAGGCAAGTTTGATCTATTATCCTTCTAAACTGGCTTCAAATTACTCTGCCTATCTTGGAGCTTGTGCGCTTATGAGCTTTCTTTCAAAAAGCTCATATGAAGGACTTGAGGATCCTCTCATATTTGCCATGAGTGCCAAGGCTTTGCGCTGCATGAATGAGTGGGCAGATCAGCCTTATGGCTCAGAATTTATCGCACTTGCTTCTATCTTAAAGCTCTTGGCTCAAATGGGCTTTCAACCAAATTTAGATCTTCCAGATGAAGACTGCGGACAAGAGGCCCTCAAGCTTGTTTTTGACATGACACAAGGTTCATGCGATTTCTTTGAAGCAGATCTTATTGATCCAAGTCAGCAACTTTTGCTAAGCCCAGACCTTATAGCATGGTTGCGTTTTTTGTTATTTTCTAGTTATGAGCAGATATATGAGCACCTTAATGCTGCACCAGTTGAGCAGCGGTGTCCTGACATAGTTGCTGGGCAAGAACTTGTGCAAGAAGACGCGCAAAAAGTCGCGCAAGAGGCCGTTCAAGGCTTGGCACAAGGCGTAGAATCTAGTAAGGCTAAAAACTGGAGCGCTCTACTCTTAGAGATACAGGATTTTGTTTTATCCTGGGCAGAGTTTTGCTTGGGTCGCAAATTGGGCGCATTTACTTTGTGGAAAAATGAGTCGAGGGCTTCACAAGTGACTTAGTAGCTGCTATAGTAATTAGGCTTATGTTTGTTAATACCCTTTTCTTGGATTAAGCTTAGACGAGCTTAAAGCTTTCTCTCAGATAAGGGCGGATGTATGAAGGGTGGGCCAATATGCCTCTCACAAAAGACGTAAAAGCTCAAATTATCAAAGAGTTTGGTAAAAATGAGCAGGATTCAGGTTCAGCTTTAGTGCAGGTAGCTCTTTTGACTCAGCGCATTAAGGATCTTACTGAGCATATGAAAGTTCACAAAAAGGACTTCCATACTCGTAGAGGTCTGCTTCAGCTTGTAGGTCAGCGTCGTCGCCTTCTTGTATATATCAAGAATAAAGACATTGAAGTCTACCGTGATCTCATTGCTAAGCTTGGAATTCGTGACAACATCTAAGCAGTGTTTTGTGAGGGGGTGGCTGTTACTAGCTGCCCTCTTTTTTGTTATGACGGAGTATCCACCGGGGGGTTGATATTTCGTGAAGCTGGGAGGAAGAAGACCTTAGCTTCAAAGCAGTTTGAAAGAGAGATTATTTATTTATGGCTAAAGTAAAGGAAAGTTTTGAACTTTTTGGTAAGCAGTACTCCATTGAAACAGGAGAAATTGCCAAGCAAGCCACCGGAAGTGTTGTAGTAAAACAGGGCGATACTACCGTATTAGTTACAGCTGTAGTTTCACCTGAGCGCAAAAATTTTGACTTTTTTCCTTTAACCGTTGATTTTATCGAAAAAATGTATTCGGTAGGTAAGATTCCAGGCGGCTATCTCAAGCGTGAGTCACGCCCTACAGAAAAGGCTACTCTTACCGCCCGTATGATTGATAGACCCATCAGACCTGCCTTTCCTGATGGATTTAGAAATGAAGTGCACATTGTAGCTACCTGCCTTGTTGCAGATCAAACTAATGCTCCTGATGTTATTTCAGTTATGGGTGCTTCTGCAGCCCTGCTTGCAGGGGGTGTTCCCTTTGATGGACCTTTAGCTTGCGTTCGTGTAGCTCGTGACAAAGACAGTGGCGAGTTTATCATCAATCCAAGCTATGAGGAGAGAGAAAACTCAGATCTTGATCTTGAAATAGCTGGTTCTGCAGATTTTGTTTCTATGGTAGAAGCAGGCGCAGACCAAATTAGTGAAGAAGATATGCTTAAGGCTATGAGCTTTGGTCAAGAAGCTATTGCTGCTTTTTGCGAGGCACAAAAACGCTTTGCTCAAAAACTTGAGGTAGAACTCAAAAGCTATCCGCTTGATGAGCAAAATGAAGAGCTCCACGAGCGCATTTTTAACTATTATGAGCAGATGGGTGAGGCCCTTAGAGATATAGATAAGCAAAGCCGCTTAGCTAAGGTTGCCGCTTTAAAAGAAGAGATTTTATCTGGTTTTAGTGATGAAGAGCTTGAGCTTTATCAAGAAGCCTTGCCTGGTGAACTTAAGTTATTAGAGAAAAAAGCTATGCGCTCTATGGTTTTAGAAACTGGAGAGCGTGTTGATGGACGCAAGGTTGATGAAATTCGTCCCATCACTGTAGTAGGGGATTACCTGCCCCTTGTACATGGATCTGGTCTTTTTACTCGCGGACAAACCCAGGTATTATCAGTATTAAGTCTTGGTATGCTCAATGAGTGGCAGCGCCTTGACACTATTGAACCCATTGAGGGCAAACGCTATATGCACCACTACAATTTCCCTCCTTATTGCACGGGTGAAGTGGGCCGCATGGGTGCCCCTAAGCGCAGAGAGATTGGTCACGGAAATCTTGCAGAACGTGCGCTATTACCAGTATTGCCTTCAGAAGATGAATTTCCTTATGCCATCCGAGTAGTATCTGAGGTCCTAGAGTCAAATGGTTCCTCTTCTATGGCTTCAACCTGCGGCTCCTGCCTAGCTCTTATGGATGGTGGTGTGCCTATTAAAGAGCCTGTCTCTGGAATTGCTATGGGTCTCATTAAAGAAGGCGATAAAACCGCTATTTTATCCGACATTCAAGGTATTGAAGACTTTTTGGGTGATATGGACTTTAAGGTATGTGGAACCAAAAACGGTATCACAGCCCTTCAAATGGATAATAAGGCAAAAGGTTTAAGTCTTGAAGTTTTAGCAGCCGCCCTAAAGCAGGCTAAGGAAGGTCGAGCCTTTATTCTCGACAAGATGCTTGAAGTTATTCCTCAAAGCCGCGAAGACATCAAGGAAAATGCTCCACGTATTATTACTATGCATATTCCTGTTGATAAGATCCGCGAGGTTATCGGCAGCGGTGGTAAAGTAATTCGCGCTATTCAAGAAGAAACAGGCGCAACTATTGATATTCAGGAAGATGGAACCATCTATATTGCCTCAAATGATATGGGTGGTCTTGAAGCCAGAATTCGCATTGAGAACATTATTAAAGAGCCTGAGCTTGGTGAGGAGTACCTGGGCCGAGTTGTAGGTATTCAAAGCTTTGGTGCCTTTGTAGAAATCCTGCCAGGCAAAGACGGTCTTCTCCATATCTCAAAGCTTGCTAACGGACGTGTTGAGAAAGTAGAAGATCTCTTATCGGTTGGCGATGAGATCAAGGTTAAAATTGTAGAGATTGACGATAAGGGCAAGATCTCTCTCGATCGTCTTGATAAGCCAGATGCGCCACAAACACATTCTCATGGACAGCGCCATGCTGAGTCTGAGCGCAAAAGCGAGCGCTTTGATCGTCAACCTCGCCGCAGACATAACTAAAGAGCTTCTCCATAGTTATATTGCCTCAAGCCCAAGACTTAAGCTCTTGGGCTTTTTCATTAGCGCCCTTAAAGAATTAGATAGAGAAATACATTAAAGCTACTGTGCAAAGCGATAGGAAAGAGGATTGCGCTAAAACCATAGCTTTTAAAGAAATAATGGTAAACTGCGCTCAAGAGATATGACAAAACAAAGGCAAAAATAATGATATAGATGGGCTCTATAAGCGCTGCAAAGCTAAAACTTACAAATACTAAAGGCAGATGCCAAAAGGCCCATACTATGGCACACAGAGTTGGAGCTAAGTAAGCTTTTTTATCGCCCAAACATTGTGCAAGTTTAGGACTTAAATATCCACGCCAGAAAAACTCCTCTATGCCGCCCCCAAGTACAGCCATTAAGATCAGGCTAAGGCTTTGCATCAAGGCTTCTTGAGGAAAGTAAAAGGGGAGAATTGCCAGATAGGTAAAAAGGAAACAGACGATAAATAAAAATGCTAGGCCAGCATAATGCATGAGTCCCAGGCTCCTGCAGCTGGGGGCTTGCTTTTGATTTATGCTCTGTAGCTTAATGTAAGCGTTCTTGCCAAAAGTTCTGCACGGTAAAGAAGGTCTAATTAGGCTGGGATCTTCTGTACAGACCTTGTAGCCATAAGCTGCCAAGCTTATGATTCCAAGATATACAAGTATAGAGGGCTGTATGCTAAGGGTCCTGGAGTGTCCTGATAGGACAATAAACAATATAAAGCAAGACCACGATAGAAAAAAGGCCATGCCCACCTTAGCGGCTAGTTTTCTGAGCTCTTTACTTGAGTGCTTATTAGTTCTATTCTTCATGAGTAAAACTCGCTGTCTCTAGTTATCTTATAGTGCCATTACTAAAACTACCGCTATAATTAATAGGATTAATTTCACTATACCCCATAAGTTTATGTATAAGAGGAGCATCAAGATGATAAGAGTAGCTGTTAACGGCGCTTTGGGGCGCATGGGGCAGACGGTATGCAAGGCAGTTTTTGAAAGCCAAGATCTGGAGCTTTGTGCTCTCATTGACCCCAGCTTTAATTCTTCTGAAGGGCTCAGTTCTCCTTATAAGGCAGTACAGTTTTCTTCTTTAGAGCAAGCTCTTAAAGAGGCAGAGTTTGAGGTTTTGGTTGATTTTACCCGCCCTGATGCTGTTAAAGATAATCTTAAATCTGCTCTGAGTGCTGGTATTCACTGTGTACTCGGGACTACTGGCAGCAGTGAAGAGGACTTAAAAGAGCTCCATAATCAGTATGCACAAAACGGGGCCCGTCTTTTTTATGCGCCTAATTTCACTACGGGAGCAGTATTGATGATGTGTCTTAGCAAAGTGGCTGCTAAGTTTTTCCCTGATGTTGAAATAATTGAGTTTCACCATAACAATAAAAAGGATGCTCCTTCTGGAACAGCTATGAGAACTGCTGAGCTTATTGCTGATCAAAGAGCACAAAGCGGTCTAAACCTCACACAAGCTGCTGCTCCTGGCAAGGAAACTGAACTCAAAGAGGCTTTGGGTGCACGCGGAGCTGAGATGAATGGAATTTATATTCATGCCGTGCGCTCCAATGCTTATGTTGCTCACCAAGAGGTCATTTTTGGATCTCCTGGGCAAAGTTTAACCATTAGACATGATTCAATTGATCGTGAAGCTTATATGCCTGGAGTGCTTTTAGCCATCAGGAATATAAAAACTCAAGATGAGCCTGTTGTTGTAGGACTTGAAAAACTGATGGGATTATAAGTTATGCGCATTGTTATGAAGTTTGGCGGCACTTCGGTTGCAACCGAAGCTTCTCGTGAAGCTATTTGTAGTCATGTTAAGCGTGAGCTAGCCGATAATAACCAGCCTATATTAGTGGTATCAGCTATGGGTAGAAAACCTGCTCCTTATGCCACCGATAGCTTGCTTGCACTCTTAGAAGGCCTCGATATTGATAGCCATGAGCGCGATCTTTTAATGTCTGTAGGAGAGCTCATTTCTGCCTTAGTTATGGCTGCTCAGTTAAGATCTTGCGGAATTAAGGCACAGGCCTTAAGCGCCTTTGAAGCTGGTCTCTTGGCTTGTGGCCCAGATGGGAATGCTGAAATCATACAAATTGATAGCTCTTATATTTCTCAGCTTTTAGATCAAGGCATAGTTCCTGTTATCACCGGATTTCAGGCCTTTGATGAAGAGAGAAAGATTATAACCTTGGGACGCGGTGGTTCTGATACCTCAGCCTGTGCTATAGGTCTTGCTCTTCATGTTGATAGGGTAGATATCTATAGTGATGTTGAAGGGGTTATGAGCGCAGATCCCAGAGTTGTAGATCAAGCTTCTATTCTTGAGCACATCACTGCTCAAGAGCTCTTTCAAATGGCAAACCGCGGTTCTAAGATAGTTCATGCTCCCGCTGCTCAGTTGGCCTTAAGCTCAGGTATTGCCATGCGTGTGCGCAACACCTTTTCTAATTCTTTAGGAACCTTAGTTGAGGATATGTCCAAGTTTAAGCAAGCCAGTGCGGTAACTGCAATTAGCTGTAGAAAAGGTCTAGCGCGTGTACGTTTACGTATCCCTTATGGGGCAGGGCTTCCTCAAGAGCATATAGCGGTGCAGGCACGAGCTTTTAGAATGCTCGCTGATGCTCATATATCTATAGACATGGCCACACCCTTTACTGACAGACTTGTTTTTGTGGTTGATTCTGCAGATGCATATAAGGCTGCTGAAGAATTGAGAGAGCTCTCACAAGATACCAATATTCTGGATGGTCTAGCTGCAGTTACCTTAGTAGGAAGTGGCATGCAGGGAGTAGTGGGTATTATGGCAAAAATTGCAGAATCCCTAGCACGTGCCGGAGTTGATATGCTGCAAATTTCTGATTCTGAAACCTCAGTTACCGTTTTAGTAAGAGAAGATTTTTCTGATGTAGCCGTACGCGCCCTCCATGAAGCCTTTGCGCTCTAAGGGTATAATAAAGATTTGCATTTACAAATTTATGTGCTAAGGAGAAGGCAATGTCTGTACGTAGCCCATTTGGTGAACTTATTACAGCAATGGTGACACCTTTTACCGACAGCTTAGAGTTAAATATGGCACAGCTTGAACGCTTTGTCTTAGATCAGTTTAAAAACGAGGTAGACAGCATTGTGGTATGCGGTACCACGGGAGAAAGCCCTACCTTATCGGAACAAGAAAAATTAATGCTATTTAGTGCTGTGGTAAAACTTGCTCGTGAACATAGCTCTGAATTTCTAAGTCCCTGCAAGGTTTTAGCTAACGTGGGTGGAAATTGCACTGCTAGTTCAGTTGATCTTGCTAAGAAAGCTCAAGATTGTGGTGTAGATGGGCTTATGGCAGTGGTGCCTTATTACAATAAACCTCCACAAGAAGGAATGTATCAGCATTTTAAGGCTATTGCAGATGCTGTGGATCTTCCTCTAATGCTTTATAATATTCCAGGCCGCTCTGTGGTTAAACTTGAAAATGAAACCATTTTGCGCCTTGCTCATGATTGCAAGAATATCATTGCTATTAAGCAGGCAACTGATGACTTAGAGGAGACAAAAGCTTTACTTGACGCTGCACCTGAAGGCTTTTACCTCTATTCTGGTAATGACGATCAAACCTTACGCCTACTTGAAATGGGGGCAGCTGGAGTGGTGTCCACTACTTCAAATGTAGCCCCAAAACTTATGGCAGATATGTGCCATTGTTTCAAACAAGGGCAGATAGAGCAGGCTCAAGCCTTACATGAGCGCCTTATGCCTATGATGCAAGGGCTCTTTGAGACCGCTAATCCCATCATGGTTAAAAAATGCCTAGAACTTATCGGCATGCCCATGGGAGCCTTGCGTCTGCCTTTAATAGAAGCAAATGATAAGCAGACTGAGCGTTGCAAAGAATTGATTGCAGCCTGTCTGTAGCTGCCTGCAACTGTCTTTGACTGTCTGCAGCAATTGATTTGTACTATACGTAATTGATATTTACTATACGTATTAGCAATAACTTGTAATACTTGTTTTAACGAGAGATAAGGGAGATTACATAAATATGTCGCGCCGTCAAACTCCGGTTAAAGTAATTCCACTTGGAGGTTTAGACGGCATCGGTAAAAATATGACGGTCGTGGAGTATGACCAAGACCTCATAGTTATTGATGCTGGCCTGATGTTTCCAGATGATTCACATCCAGGTGTAGATCTCATATTGCCCGACTACACCTATATTCTGGAAAACGAAGATAAACTACGGGCAATTGTAATTACACATGGTCATGAAGATCATACAGGAGCCTTGCCTTACTTGCTTAAGGATCTCAATAGCAAAGTTCCTATCTACAGCTCCAAGCTTACTTTAGAGCTTATTAAAGGAAAGCTTGCAGAGCATAATATTAAAATGCCGCGCTTTAAAGAGGTTAGCAGTGGCTCTCATGTAAGTTTTGGAAAGATCTCTGTTGATTTCTTTTCTATGACCCACTCTATCCCAGCAGGTTTTGGTGTGTTCATTAGGACTCCTGAGGGAAATATTTTACACACGGGTGACTTTAAGCTTGATCAGACCCCTGTTGATGGTGTGGTTTGCGATTTTGATGCTATAAATCACTTTGGCAAAATAGGCGTTGATCTTATGCTGAGTGATTCAACCAATGCCCCACGCCCAGGATATACCCCCTCAGAGCTTGAGGTAGGTAAGACGCTTCGCAAAGTTATCTCCTCGGCTAAGCAGCGTGTCTTTGTAGCAAGCTTTTCTTCTCATATTCACCGTCTGCAGCAAGTCTGCTCTGCTGCGGTAGACAATGGTAGAAAAGTTGCCGTTACCGGTCGCTCCATGGTTACTAACACAAAGATAGCCCGAGATCTGGGTTATCTTGATATAAAAGAAGAAGACCTTATTGACGCCTTTGATATTAAAGGAATTCCTGACGATAAACTCTTGGTCTTATGTACAGGAAGCCAAGGAGAGCCTTTAAGCGCCCTTGCCCGTATGGCAAATGGTGAGCATAAAACTCTCTCTATTGCTAAGGGAGATACGGTTATCATTTCAGCCACTCCCGTACCTGGTAATGAAAAGGCTGTTACACATATCATTAACTCTTTAGCTAAAATTGGCGCTGATGTTTGGGATAAGAGCAGGGCGCTTGTTCATGTGTCTGGCCATGCTTCTGCTGAAGAGCTTAAGCTTATGTTATGTATGGTAAAACCCAAGTATTTTTGTCCCATACATGGTGAGGCGGTTCACACGCGCGCTCATGCCCGACTTGCTGAAAGCGTTGGAATTGCACCAGAGTATATCTTTATTACTGATAATGGCGAATGCCTAGAAATGCTTAAAGGTGAGGTACGCTGGGGAGAGCCTGTTGATTCTGGTTTGGTCTATGTTGACGGCCTGCGTATTGGAGACACTGATCAAATTGTCCTGCGTGACAGAAAGAAGCTGTCTGAGGAAGGCATTATCACAGTAGTTGTGACTACCTCGCTTAAAAAAGGTACGGTTTTGGATGTTACCATTGTTCCTCGTGGTGTAAGTACTCCAGAAAATACTGCTGAGTTTTTAGAGGATGCACGTGAGCGCATTACTCGTACGGTAAAAAAGATCAAGGCTAATCCAAATGCTGACGATAAGGCCGTGCAGCGCGCCATTAGAGAGTCACTCTCGGGCTTTTTATGGGAGCGCCAGCGTTCTCGTCCTATGATTATTCCAGTTATTATGGAGGTATAAGTGCCTGCTCAACGTAGTAGAAACGCAGCAAAACAAGGCAGAGCACAGCAAGGCTCACAAAAACAGTCTGCGCGTAAAAATACAAGAGAATATGATGATATACAAGCACAAGAAGGCTTTTTAAGTGCTGATGCTAAGCATGACATCATGGGAGTTTTAGTTGCCATCTTAGGCATTGCCCTTATGATAGCGGTCCTTAACCCTTCGAGCGCCTTGCTTACCCATGGTGCTTCAGAGCTTTTGCATCTTGGTTTTGGCATTGGCGCCTTTATCATTCCGCTTGGTCTTATCGCCTGGTCTATCAGCTTTTTCATCAAGATTTCTAAGGGGCTGCCTCTGCGTAGTGCTGTGGGTATTCTTCTTATTTTATTAGCCATTATCTCTTTAATGGCCCTTTATACTCCCTTAGGTCCACTTTCAGATACAAGCCTCTTGTTTAGTAAGACTGAGTTGGTAGACAGGGGAGGCA
>JAEZZM010000012.1 GCA_023418575.1 Actinomycetes bacterium
ATCTTTTCCATCTCCCCTATAAACCTTAACATCCAGCTCTTTACCCAAGGTTTCTAGCTGATCCGCTGCAGCGGGGCGATAGACATCGCAGGCAGCAAGCACCGGAGCTTTTCCCTGCTTTTTTAAAAGATATGCTAGTTTGGCAGCTGCCGTAGTTTTACCAGAACCTTGTAGGCCCACCAGCATGATGACATTGGGAATGCGAGAAGAAAGAACCAAGCGAGATTCTGTAGAACCCAAAAGATCTGTAAGCTCTTGCAAAACTATCTTTACAACGTTTTGGGCAGGCGTAAGTGAATCTAAAACAGCAGCATCGAGGCATTTTTCTTTTACCTGTGCAGTAAAATCTTTAACCACCTTGTAGTTTACATCTGCCTCAAGAAGCGCCATTCTAATCTCTTTCATGGCACGCGTTATGTCTTCTTCGCTTAATCTTCCTTTAGAGCGTAAGCCATCAAGAGCTTCTTGTAATTTGCTAGATAGATTCTCAAACATAATTCCGTATTTCTCTTAGCTATCCTTGGACTGGCCGATAAGTGCTTTTGCAAAATCTTGCGCTACAAAGGGCTTTAAATCCTCAATTTGTTCGCCCACACCTATTCTATATAGAGGCAGCTTTAGATCATGAGCAATGGCAACTGCTATACCGCCCTTTGCTGTACCATCAAGCTTAGTTAAGATAAGCCCGTCTAGCCCAAGGGCCGCATTAAACTCCCGTGCCTGCGCAAGTCCATTTTGGCCAGTAGTAGCATCTATAACTAAGACTACATACACATCCATAAGGCCCGAGGCTCGCTTTCTGCTAACCTGAACCACTTTGGCAAGCTCACGCATAAGATCAGCTGAGGTATGTAAACGGCCTGCTGTATCAATTAAAACAAGCTCCGTACCCTCTTGTTCTGCCTTATCGAGCGCATCATAACAAACGCTTGCAGGATCACTGCCGCGCTCACGTTTTACAATATCAACTGAAGCACGAGAAGCCCAAACTTCTAGCTGCTCAATAGCTGCAGCTCTAAAGGTATCTGCGCTGCCGATAAGAACACTGCGCCCCTGATCTTGAGCTTCTTTTGCAAGCTTACCAACTGTAGTTGTCTTTCCTGCGCCATTAATGCCCACAAATAAAATACAGGCTCTCTTAGAGCTAAAAGGATCTTGTTCTACTGGCACAAAGAAGCTTGCTATCTTATCGATAAAGGCATCACGAAGCCCCTGCTCCCCCCAAATAGCCTTGCGCGTAGCAAAATCTTGGATGTCAGCAACCAGATCTGCAGAGGCAGCGCCTCCCATATCGGCAAGGATGAGTCGTTCTTCTAGCTCATCCCAAAACTCTGGATCTACATCTGGTCCCATCTCAAATAAAACATTAAGAGATTCGCCCAGTTTTTCTCGGCTTTTCTTTAGGCCATCTTGCAATCTGTTAAAAAATGACACGATACAGTTGCCCTTCTAATAGTTGCCCTTTTAATAGTTGTGCCTCCAATAAAAGACCATCAAAAGGCTGGTAAAATCAATAGTATTACTAGTATTGATTTTATAAGCTGGAGTGCAAGCAGGCTATACCCCATTTTTATAGTTCTCAAGCTTTTGCGATACAAGCTGGGATACACCATCTGCCTGCATGGAAACACCATAGAGTACATCTGCCTGTTCCATAGTCCTTCTTTGATGTGAAACCACAATAAGCTGTGTTTTATCGCGCAAGGTCTGCAAAGCTGCTAAGAGCCTGCTTAAGTTTGCATCATCGAGCGCAGCCTCAACCTCATCAAGAACATAAAAAGGAACGGTGCGTGTTTTATAGACTGCAAACAGAAGCGCTAAGGCAGTAAGCGATTTTTCACCACCACTTAAAAGCATCATCTTGCTGAGACGCTTTCCTCGTGGTTGTGCAATGACTTCAATTCCGCTTTGCGTGGGGTTATCAGGTTCTGTCATTTCCAACTGAGCCTTACCACCAGGAAAGAGAGCGGCAAACATCTCTGCAAATTCCTTATTAACCTTATTATAGGTGCTTAAGAAACTATCTTTCATCTTGCGATCTATTGCCTGAATGATTTTTGAAAGAGCTTTGCGTGCCTCTGCCAAATCTGCAAGCTGCGAAGAAACATGCTCATAGCGCTCTTTAAGCTTAAGATACTCCTCCATAGCCACCTGATTTATAGGACCTATGTTTTCTATATCTTTGCTTAGCTGTTTGAGCTCTTTATTTAAGGCTTGCTTATCTTCTACTTTTGGCAAGAGCAAGGCCTCTTCTAAAACTACACCTGGCTGACTGGTAATAGCTTCAAGGGCAGCTTGGACCTGTACATCTAAACTTGCTTTCTTAAGCAAATGCTCTTGCTCATTTTTTTGAGCTTCTTGCTCTTGAAGGCGCATTTCATGAACCAGATCCCGGGCCTTTTGTATGGTATCTTTTAAGTCTTTTGAACCAGCTTCTTCCAGCTTGGCCTTATCCCTCAATTTTGCTGCCCATTCTTCAGCACGAGCGATAAGTTGTGTGCAGGCTGCATGCAAGGGCTCTACCCTAAGACCCCTAAGATCAAGCTCTTTTGCGCTGGTAGTTGCCATGCTTATACTATTTTTCCTCTGTTCAAGAGAAGATCTAAGGCTTGCACAACGTGTGCTTAGATGTTTGATACGCTCTAAAACCGTGGCACTATCAATATCCAATCTAGAACGCTCCTGATGTGCCTGACGCTCCTCATAACGCGCTTTTTCCAGCTTTTCCCTCAAGCCTATAAGTAAGGATTCTATATCACTTTTCTCAGCACTGAGCTCATCTAACTTCTGTTTGCTTTGTTCTATTTGTTCTTGAGTCTCTTTGCTGCGCTCTATAAGAGATTTTCTCTTGTCTCCCAGGACAATAAGCTCTGCATCTCCTTGGGCAATTGCCTGTTCCAGGCGATCAAGCTCTTTTATACAAATATCAAATTGAGCCTTAACTTGAGCCAGTTCAAGAGCTCCCTTTTGCTGTTCTTCTCGAGCTGCAACAAT
>JAEZZM010000023.1 GCA_023418575.1 Actinomycetes bacterium
GTCCTTCGATAAGCCAATTCATTTTATGCAGCATATAGTCAAGAGCGATAAAGGAATCAACCAAGGCCACGCGCTCTGCACTAGAATGAGAAATATCTCGCTCATGCCAAAGGGCAACATTATCAAAGGCTACTTGAGCATTTGCCTTTACAATACGTGCCAAACCACAAATCCGCTCTGCTGTGATGGGATTTCTTTTATGAGGCATTGCAGAAGAGCCTTTTTGTCCCTGCTTAAAGGGTTCTTCTAACTCTAGGCTTTCTGACTTTTGATGGGCTCTAATCTCTGTAGCTACACGCTCTAAACTGCAAGCAAGCACTGCTAAAGCTCCTTGGAGCGCTGCATGGTGATCACGCGCAATAATCTGCGTTGAAAGTGGCTCAACTTCAAGTCCCATATGTTTGCAGACATATTCTTCTACAAAGGGCTCAATACTGGAGTAGGTTCCCACAGCACCTGAAATAGCGCCTTTGGCTATATCAGCCCGAGCAAGACTTAAACGCTCATATGCACGCTTAAACTCCCAGGCCCATGAAGCAAATTTCATACCAAACAGCATGGGTTCAGCATGAATACCATGAGTTCTGCCAACACATAAAACATCTTTGGTTTCAAACGCACGTTTTTTGCAAAGCTCCACCAAAGCTTTAAGTGCGCAAAGCAGCAGATCACTTGCTTGAGTAAGTTGATAACACAAGGCGGTATCTCCCAGGTCAGAGCTGGTCATACCATAGTGTATCCACCTAGAAGGCTTGGGTTTTTGAGGGTCTGCGTCCTTATCGACATACTCACCTAGGCAGGTGAGAAAAGCTATGACATCATGATTGGTTTGAGCCTCAAGCTCATCAACACGCTCAAGGCTAAAAGCTGCATGCTCTCTAATCCAGGAAGCTTCTTGCTTGCTGAGTCCAATATAGCCAAGCTCCGCCTGCGCCTCACACGCTAAAACCTCTATCTCCTGCCATATTCTGTACTTGTTTTCTAGCGAGAAGATATGTCCCATTTCTGGACGCGTGTAACGCTCAATCATAGTTGAAGCCTACTCTCTTAGATCCTTTTGCTTATATAAGCCTTGCTGTGAAGTAGAAATTTGATAGGCTGGAGCAGGCTTGATGTGCCCCTCTATGTTCCCTTCTACCTGCTGGCCAAATTGTCTCTCAAGTTCTCTTTTATGCTGGGCTTTTAGCTCATCTTTTGTGCAAATATAAGCATAAAGTCGCTTACCCAATAAACAGGTTAGCACGGTTACCGTGAGATACATAGAAACTACCACGCCAAAATATACCATCTGCGGCAGCTGCGCAAAGACATGAGAAGCAAAGGGAGCCTTTAAGAAGAAGTGGTAATTTCCCTGCAAAGAGAGGTCTATAGGATATGAAACTCCCAGGTAGACAACCATAAAGATAAGCATACTACGCAGATCTCTAAGGCTAAACTCATAAGCCTCGCCCCAGGTAGATAAGATGGTAAACATACACACAAGGCCTATATGCCCACACCAAAAAATAAAATTGGTGATATGAGGGAAGCTATATTTTTCTAATTCAGGAACTAAGACTGCAAAAAAGGCGTAAAAACCCCAATATATAGAAATAATTTTAAGCGTCCTATTTTTAGTTATCAGGGCAAGCGGTCCTATTAATGAAGCCACCCTACAGGTATACAAAGGAAGCGAAACAGAAAGCTCATAGTTTCCCGAACTGATATACCAGGAATAATACACAATTTGCACAGACCACAAGAATAAGGCAAGTCCTATTTCAATACCACGCTGCAAGAGAGGATGTTGTGCCACCTTATGGCGTGCCGAAATAATAAGCACGATAAGTAAAAACGTGCAGCAAATTAGGATAATATGTACAGGATTAAACAGGGGAAATATAGCCTGATCCTGCTCTCCTCTAAACATATACTGCAAAATGTGCATGTAAAACTCCAATCGGTCTTACTACATTGTAAAAGTTATTTAATAAAAATGCAGCTTTAGAAGTCTTACAATTTAGCAACAATACTTTATAATACGGAGAAGTCTTTTTGGCCCCTATGTATCTTTGCCACATAATACATGCCAGAGAGCATGGCAAAGCTACGCCTACAGACATCTTTATAGAGAAAGGCCGCCTATGTCATCACAAGCACATTCATACGTTGATCGCGTTTTAGAGGACCTGCGTACCCGCTATGCCGATCAAGACGAGTTTCTTCAGGCAGTTAGTGAAGTTTTAGATTCACTGCGCCCCCTCTTTGATCAGAATCCTCACTATGAGCAGCAGGCTATTTTGGAGCGCATTACTGAGCCTGAGCGCGCTATTTTATTTAGAGTTCCTTGGGTAGACGATAAGGGCAAGATCCAAGTTAATCGTGGTTTTAGAGTTCAATTTAATAGCGCAATTGGCCCTTACAAGGGAGGCTTGCGCCTACACCCCAGTGTAAAGCTGGGCACCATCAAGTTTTTGGGCTTTGAGCAGATCTTTAAAAACTCTCTTACCGGCCTTCCCATGGGCGGCGGAAAAGGTGGTTCTGACTTTGATCCCAAAGGTAAATCTGATAATGAGATCATGCGTTTTTGTCAGTCCTTTATGACAGAACTTTGGCGGCACATTGGGGCAGACACTGATGTTCCTGCAGGTGATATTGGTACCGGAGCACGTGAGGTTGGCTATCTCTTTGGTCAATATAAGCGTCTTCAAAATCAGTTTAATGGCGTTCTTACTGGTAAAGGACTACAATTTGGCGGCTCCTTGGTAAGAACTGAGGCTACCGGATACGGACTTGTTTATATTTGTGATGCTCTGCTTAAATCTAAATCAGATAGCTTTGAGGGCAAGACCGTGGTGGTTTCTGGTGCTGGTAACGTTGCCATCTATGCCATTGAAAAGGCTCAGCAACTGGGCGCCAAGGTTGTTACCTGCTCAGATTCTAATGGTTGGATTTATGATCCTGAAGGAATTGACCTTGAGCTTCTTAAAGAGATAAAAGAGCGCAAGCGTGAACGTTTAAGTGCCTATGCACAAAGCCGTCCCTCTGCACAATATCATGAGGGGCGTGGCGTATGGTCAATTCCTTGTGATATTGCCCTGCCTTGTGCAACCCAAAATGAGCTTGATCTAGAAGATGCAAAGAGCTTATCAGCGCAGGGCTGCAAGCTTGTTGCAGAAGGTGCTAACATGCCCTCTACTCTTGAGGCTACCGAACACTTCCTTAACTCAGGTGTGGACTTCTTGCCTGGTAAGGCTGCTAATGCAGGTGGTGTTGCAACTTCCGGCTTAGAGATGGCTCAAAACTCTGCACGCTTAAGCTGGAGCTTTGAAGAGGTAGATGCCCAGTTAAAGGCTATTATGGAGGGAATCTTCCAACAGATTTCTCAAGCAGCCAAAGACTTTGGTGCCGAAGGAAACTATGTAGTGGGAGCTAACATTGCTGGCTTTAAGAAAGTTGCAGATGCCATGATTGCTCAAGGAGCTGTATAAGTCCCAGTGCTAAACGGGATGCCTTATTAAGCTCTCAGGCTCATCAAGCTTAATTGTCTTAATGGACTCAATGAGCTTAAGAAACTTAAGGAACTTATGCTAAGGCTTTGAGCACAGCATCATTACTACAGGAACTTTATCTGGGGTAGGTCTTAGACCTACCCCATTTTACGTAAGGCTTTTCTTAACGTTTTTCTTGGCGCTTTTCTTGATCTTCTCTTAATTCTTCTTCTATATCTTCTCGTTTAGGAGCGATAATATCTGAGCGGTTTAAGTGAATTTGCTCACGAAGTTCATCTGCACTGCTCTTATGATCTCTCTTAGCACTACTGCTAAGGCTGGCGTGACCATCACTCTTGCCATTACACTTGCCATCATCCTTGCCATCGCGCTTGTCATTACTCTTACCATTGCTCTTAAGGCCCTTATTAAGACCGCTTTTCTCAGTAGCCTGAGCAGAGCTTGCTTTTCTTTGGCGCTTGTTCCATTCTCTATCACCCACAAGCTTGATTTGCTCCCAGCGCTTATCGCCTTCTTCTTTAAGCTGCTCCCATACTTGCATGCTCTCTTCTTTTATCTGCTCCCACTGCGCATCGCCGCGCTTTTTGAGCTCAGGCCAAGAATCATCACGCACCTTGGAAAGCTCACCTTTAAAAGAAGCGCGCTTTCTCTTTTTCATTGTTTGCAAAAACATCTCTCGTTTTTGTATAAACTGACGCAGCTGATCAACACTAATGCCGTTTAAAGACTCATCATAAAGATCTTGAGATAGATCTTCTTTTAATTGCAAAAGCTCCTCTGGGCTTTTTGATCTAAGCTGATCTGCTTTAAGATTGCGCGCTTGCATAAGCTTTAACATAAGGGCCCGTTGCTCTAAAGAAGCCTTACGTGCCATAGACCAGTGGTCTTTTAAGACCTCCCAGGCATGAGAAGGACTTGAGGCAATCTCTTGTGCTGCCTGAACAGGATGTGCTTCTGCCACAGCAGAGCTAAGTGAGGCTAAAATGGGCATTAAAAGCACGGTGAGCGCTCCCGCACAAACTAATACAGAGGCGGTGCTTTCATCCATAAGGTCCCCGCTTAATGCAACATGGGTAACAGCCACTATGATGGGCAGAGCTGTAGTTGAATACAGGGCTGCAGTAAGCCTATCCCTATGGCTCATCTCTTCTCTATCCTCTTTTGGGATAAAGGTAGCAAGATACGCTGGAACAGCACGAACCAAAAGCAAGGCAAGCACAAAGGCTACCAGTACCAATGGCTTTTCGAAAACCGCAGATAGATCTATATTTGCTCCTGAGACCACAAAGAACAGTGGGATAAAAAAGCCAAAAGCTATGCCTTCTAACTTCTCTTCCAGATCTTTATTTTGATCTGGAGCAGAATAGCGCAAAATAAAGCCAGCAGCAAAGGCACCCAAAACTATATCCAGCTTAAAAAAGGCTGCTAGGGTTACCAAACCAACCAAGAGCGCTACTGTAACACGCACCGTAGATTGAGAAGTGGTGTCAGCTGTATTATCTAAGAAATTCTTAAAGTAGGCACCAAACTTTTCTGCTCGTTTGGGAAAAACAGCGGTTGCCACAGCAATAACCAAGAACAAGACTAAAATGGCAATGCTTTCCCAGGTAGACCTCACGCTTAATAACAAGGCCATCGCAAGGATGGGCATAAGCTCACCAAAGGTTCCATGAGCAAGCACTGTTTTACCAATGCTGCTTTCCATAAGGCCGCGCTCTTTTAATATGGGAAGTAAGGTTCCCAAAGCCGTAGAGGTCATAGCAATTACCAGAGGAAGCATTCCCTTAGAACTATCAACCTCAAAAACAGGAACAAAGATAACAACCCCAACTGCCAGTGCAAAAGATACAAACCAGGTACCCAGGGCAGCTTTTCCTCTATCACTTTTAAGATCATTGGGATTTATCTCATAACCAGCAAGTAAAAACAAAAAGGCAAGACCCAGCTCACTAAAAAGTGATATGGGCTCTGAAACCTCTATGAACTGCAAGGCATGAGGCCCCAAGATAGCTCCAGCAAATAAGAGAAAAACTATCTCTGGTATGGGCTTTTTTGGTATAGCCTGAGCTATCATGGGGGCAAATATTGCAATAAGCGCTATGAGCGCCATAGAGCTTAAATAAGCTTCCATAGACCTACTCTTTCATGAAGAAATTACACAGAATAATGTATGCCTGTCATAGCTTTTCCAAATCTTCATGCTAGCATACTAAATTACTATGACAATTTAGTGCTTAGTGCTCATGCAGCATCTCCAGTAAGAGCTTGTTATCTTGATGATCTTGCAGCAGGCACTAATGCCGCTAATAAGAAACAAAGATTTAGCTAAAAACTTACAAGCTATTAAGAACCTGTAAGGAGAGATAATGAAAAAATCAGGCTTTGCATCTGTTTTAAGCCTTAGCGCAAGTTTTGCCCTCTGCTGTCTTATCGCCCTCAGCTTAGGTGCCTGCAGCAAGCAAAAAGAAACTCCAGTAAGCACAGAGGAGGCTGCAAAGGCTGCAGCAGCTGATCCAGAAATTACCGGAACCCCAGATAAGCAAGCACCTTCTCTGCAGCTTGATGGTGCTGTACATAAGGGTGAGAAACTCTATTTTGTATTAGTTGGAGAGTTCTCAAATAAAGATGAAGCCGATAAAAAATTAGCCTCCATGAGTGAAAAGCTTTCTTCTGGCAATCAAAAGAACTTCTGGACTGTTGTTGCTTCTGACAGCCTGGGAGAGCCTTCTGCAAAACTTGCAGCTGGCAAGTTTTATGTAGCCCACGCTTATCCAAGCCAAGAGGCAGTTGATGGCTACGCTGCAAAAGATTATGCCGAGGCCTTAGCTGACGGGGCTTCTGTAGAGGTGGTAGAGGCCACCTTTAATTCTGACGACAAAATCGTTGTTATGGGTGTAGACGCACAGTAATCCACTTACCTAGTCTATGGCTAAGCCAAAGCTGGTCTATATCTGGCCTAAATTTTGCTCAAATCTGAGCTAACAACAATAATTTACTAAATGCACTCAACTCCCCAGACTCATGATGAGCTGGGGAGTTTTTTATGGCATCTTAACTTCATCTTATAAGCCCATTTATAGCTTCTCTCTTGCAATTATTTGTAAAGTAAATCATCAAGTTGCTTAAATTTAAGAATCGATATTTATAATATATAAGTATCTACATTATATGAAGTGGTATTTCTCACTAGATTAAATAGTTTTTTATGTATACTGTTTCTGAAGACATTATACATTTGTCAAAGTTCTTTAGTGAGGTATACATGCAGTTTAATCGTAGCAGGTGCAAAGATAGGCGCAAAGGCTCCAAGCATCTCATTTTTCTACTATTCAGCTTAATCTGTCTATTTAATTTATTATTCATAAATAAATTGTACGCAGAGGAGTATCAAGTCTCCAATTTTGATGAGTTTAGTGCAGCAATTGCAGCCACTCCAAAAGAAGGCACTAGCACCCTCATACTTACTGAAGACTTTGAGTACGAGAAAACCAGCTATCTAAGCGATAAGAAAACTATTCATCTCAAGGCACAAAAACCCATCACCATAAAACCCTCTGCATCGATGTTTAAAGATCCTGTATGGAACAAACAAACTGATAAGAGCCTTAGCTCTTTTATAGCTGTTAATGTAGCTTCTCTCATTATTGACCCTGACAGTGCCCCCATTGTCTTGGACTTAAGTCCAACTGCAGAGTTAAAGGACAAGACCATTATCTACGAGGCTTCAGCTTTTTCCATGGGAACTACTCAATCTGTAGCTAAGCTATCTAATATCACCATCTCTGGGGCACGTGGAAGCTTTAGCTCATACCTTATACGTGTTTCTGGGGGTGCAAAGCTTAATTTGCTTGAGGGATGTATAATTGAAAATAATATATTTGATCTTAAGGTAAACCCCGCTAAAGAAGGTAATTTTAGCTGCATTATTTCAGTAAGCGGCCTTGACAGTCAGCTTACTATTGATGGAGCTCAGATAAGAAATAATCAAGCTGCAGGCCCCATGATAGCTAGTAGACATACCTTACAACCTAGGGAAGAAAAACGCTCTAAAGCCTCAGTTATAGAACTCAAATCAGGTAGCCTTAGCTCTAACAAAAATATAGCCAACGTAAGCCCCAATAGCTTTTACTCTGGTGGTGCCATAGGTATTTGTGGACCTGGAGCATTTTATATGAGCGGGGGCCTCATCAGTGAAAACGAAGCCCTTATGGGTGGAGGCGTCTCTATCTCAAACTGGAATATAGAATACTTTGACGGCATAACAAGCTCAAGAACCTATAAACAGACTCCTGAACAGTTGGCAATCTGCGGCATCATGAAGATGACAGGTGGAGAGATAAGCAACAATCATGCAAAAATAGATACTTGGGCGGTAAACACTACAGGCTCTGGTGGTGGCATTTATGTTGATTCTACCAATGTTGACCTGCAGGCTGGTCTTATCGCAAACAACAAGGCAGACAATATGGGTGGCGGTATTTATGTCTCCATTGTCCCTCAGCACTTACAGATAAAAGATGCAGCTATTGCCTATAATAAAGCAACAACCAGCTCCTCTATCTATCAGTATCCCGGTGGAGCTGGAGGAGGTATTTGGCAGTGTCCTGCTGGAACTTGTTCTGTATATGCTCATGAAGCCGGTATTATCGGAAAAAATGAAGCGCATAACGGCAAGGATGTTTTTGTACATCCTCGCAGCAATAGATATCGCTTAGATAACAAGCGTATAGATAGCAGCTTTAGCTCCTTTGTTGATGGTATTGATGATTATGGCAGTCGCGGAGTTGCAAGCTTTTCTGGACGCTCACATGCAGCTTTAGAATTCAATAGAGCCATGAGTGATGAAGAATTTGCTAAGGCGGTAGATGCAGCCCCTCTTAAGATCCTGAGTAATGAGGCACAAAAGGGCGGTGGCATTGGTTCTAATGCCTATCTTGAAATTGGTGAAGAGCCCCAGACCATTGATATACCTATTTATAAAAATTGGAGTGATGGCTCAAATCTTGGTGCTGCTGACTTCATTGAGGAACAAAATAACAGCAGGCCTGAGTCTTTGATCTTTGACTTATATCTTGATGGCCAGCTCTATCAAAGTATAGAAGTTTACAAAAAGGACCAGTACAAAGGACGTTTTACAAAGATTCCTCTCTATAGAATTGACCCTCTAAGCAAAGAAAAGCATTATTTTACGCGCGAGATAAAAGAGCGCAGTGTAGACTCATATCAGTCTAAGATTGAGCTCAAAGGCAGCGATGCACAAATTGAAATACAGCGTGTATTTTCTAAGCAGTCTATACATTCTTATCCCTATGATGACCTGGGTATTTTTGAGGCATGGACCAATGGCAGCTTTTCTTATGATAAAGGCATCTCTATTATCCCTATTGTAGAAGGAAAACGTTTATCCCCCATTTTGCTTGACCCAAGCAGAGGCTTTAAGGCTCGTCTTCCTATTAAGCTAAATGCAAAGGGCGATAAACCAGGAGAGCCCTCTACCGTAAACTTACGTATTGAAAAATATAGCTTAGAACCCAAGGAAGGAGAGCGCATAGACTTTAGCCATATGCGCAACAGCTTTGAGGTTTACCTAGATAAAGATGATCAAAACTCCCAAGAAGATAGCTGGGTTTTAAAGCTTCCCAAACTATGGCTGGAAGACTTTGTAAACGATGGTGCTGGATTTAACGCTCAACTTATCCCAGCCAACTCACAGTTAGCTTACTATGCCTTCAACTACAAAGAAGGAAAAATTAAGCTTAAAAAAGCCTGGGATGAAAGCATGAAAGAGCTTGGCGATGAGGCCTTACCCCAAAGCTTAAACTTCAAAGTGTTGGTAGATGGCAAGGACTACATTCCAGATGGCTCAGACCAAGCTTTACACATAGAGCTCAAAAAAGAGAATAATTGGGAAGCTGAACTTAGCATTCCTTATGAAGATCTCTATGGCCACAGCTGGTCTTTAGAGGAGCTTGTTCCCTCTAACCAAGACAGACAAGCCGCCTTTAGCCCCAGTTATACATTTAGCGGAAAGTCTGCCCATATCTTAGTGCGCAAGCTTAAGAGCTACACCCAGCAAGATAGGTATAAAGATGGTAAACGCAATCTTAGGCTTTTGCTTAATGGTAAAGAGCTAAGTGACGCACAAGGCAGACCCTACCAAATCATATCTGAAGACCAATCAATAGAGGCTTTCACACCAGGAGCTCAGCCCTTAGAGAAAAACGAGCAAGCAAAACCCATACTAAGTGAGCTCAGTAGGCTACCCATAGATCTTGGTTTTCATGAGATTAAACTGAGCTATCGCAAACAAGCAGCTACAGAGGGCAGTGATGAGAGCTTCTGGCCAATGGAAGCTGAAAGCTATGACTTTAACTTAGTTGGTTCAAAAGAGGAAGGTTGGACCTTAGAAATTCCTGATCTTGGCTATGATTCTCAAGTTTCAGGTTTTGGCTTTAAGGCTGAGGCGGTCTATGAAGGTGACTTTAGCATAGATACCACAAACCACCTTAACTACACCTCACTTGAACTTGATAAGTCATGGTTTGACGATAAGGACGCCCCCTTAAACAGCCTTCCTGATGGCTCTAAGCTCCCAGCCATTACGGTGCAGCTCCTTCAAAATGGCAAAGCCTATGGAGATCCAATTATCTTAGACGGCGTAGTTGACGATAAAGAAAAGCAGGCTTGGAAGTATACCTGGGATAAACTTCCTCTTTGGACTAGGGATGCTCAAGCTGCAAGTTACAGTATTGCAGAACTTGAACTGCCTGAGGACTATATCTCATCGCAGGAACGTAGCCTTGATGCAGACAAGGGCATTGTAATTAGGCTCAAAAACAGCCTCAAACCAACAACGCCCCCTCCTGATACACCACCTGAGCCCAATATACCACCGGAGACTCCGCCTGAGACTCCACCCACGCCTCCGGGCACACCACCTCATGAGCCACCCACTCCACCCACGCCGCCAAGGCCTGTCATCCCCAAAACGGGAGATGCATCCGCCCAGAACTTGATGCTTACCACAAGCCTGATAGTGGGAGCAGCCTTGAGCCTTTATATGGGAGCTCGCTTGTATCGCAAACATGATTAGTTTGCAAAACTCATAAATAATTTAGTGCCAAGATGATGCAAATATGCAGCTTCTTGGCACTAATTTTTAATACTAGCTTTTGTTGAACATTTGCGTATTATTAGTACAAGGCTTTTTTGGGCGATAAGAGAAAGGGCTTGATATGAAACGTTTAGGTATCCTTGGTGCAGGCCACGTTGGTGATGCAGTTGCATACAGTGCTGCCATGAGAGGTATTGCTGAAGAGCTATGGATTAATGACTGTGATGAAGACAGAGCCATATCTGTTGTTACTGATGTTAATGATGCACGTTCTTTTTATCCTCACTCAGTAAGCGCTTATCTTGCTAGCTTGGAAGATCTTGCCCGCTGTGATCTTATTGTTGTATGCCTAGGAAAAATCCCTTTAACGGGCGATAGACTAGATGAACTGAGCTATTCAAAACCTCGCATTGAGGCCTGTATTCCTGCCATATGCAATGCTGGATTTAAGGGCTTTTTTGTGGTTATTTCTAACCCTGTAGATATTATTACGCAGCTTGTTCAAAAGCTCTCTGGCTTTGATCCCAAGCGTGTTATTGGAACAGGAACTCAGCTTGATACCTGTCGTTTTGTAGTTCAACTTGCAGAGCGCTTTAAGGTAAATCCAAAAAGCATAGAAGGCTATGTTTTGGGAGAACATGGCAATTCTCAGTTCCCCGTATGGTCACAATCTAAGATTGGTCATGAGCCTATTGCAGAGTACTGCTCTAAACGTGGCATTGTATTAAGTTCAGAAGACAAAGAACAGCTTGCTAAAGACACTGCTTACCGCGGATGGCTTATCTTTAAGGGTAAAAAGTGCACACAGTTTGGCATTGCCAATACCAGCCTTAATATTGTTTCTGCCATAGATAGAGACTCAAAAGAAATCCTTTTGGCATCTACCTTGCTTGAGGGAGAATATGGTTTATCTGATATCTATCTTTCTACGCCCTGCCTTATCGGCAAAGATGGTATTGAGGAGCGCTATGAGCTTGCTTTAGATGCTGACGAACAAGCTAAACTTGATTCTTCTGCAGCTCTCTTAAAGAAAACCATGCAAGACTGGGATATTTAAAGCTGCATTAGCTGCATAAGATTAAATAGAGCCTTATAATGCTGTTTAAGGTGTTATAAGGCTTTACTAATTGAAGGTGTACTAAGCATGAAGCGATTTCTAAAGATTTGCCTTAAAATTTTGCTTATTATTCTGGTGATAATCCTTGTTTTAGGGCTTATTATTTTTGCGATAAGAAGCTATAACCTTTCTAAAGCTAAGACTTTTTACCAAGAAGAGCTTGCTTCTGCTCAAGAGTTTACTCAAAATGAGCGGGCCTTGGAGAATAAGTCAAACACAGACATAGAAAAGGAACTTCCTGCTGAGGCCAGTGCTCCTCAAAATGTCTTAGATATCGATGCATACCCTATGCAATCACCTGGTTTGATAATTAAACACCTTGAAGAAGCCTCGCTTATCGGTTTCTTAATGCAGCCAGACAAAGATAGTAAAGATGCTCCGCAGGATCACAAAAAAGGTGTGGTGGTATTATTTGGAGGCTCTGAGGGTTCTCCTGCCTTTGAACAGGCTAGACGCATTGCACAGCAAGGCTACACGTGCTTAGCACTTTTCTTTTTTGGGCCCTCAAACCAGCAGCCCAGCCTCTTGCGTGTACCCTTAGAGCAGCTTAAAGAAGTTCATGACTACATAGTAAAACAGGGTTTTGATGGGCCTATTACCATGATGGGAAGCTCCATGGGTGCAGAGTATGTAGCTGCCGGAGCGGCTCACTACCCGGATATTGCTGATAATATTATTTTGGATAAGCCCTTCTCGCACTATACCTTTGCCTTAGATTTTAGCCAAGGTGAAGCTCCTGCCTTTAGTTTTGAGGGAAAGGACATAGCTTCCTTAAGTACAAGAAACGCCTCTGTATCTGCCGGGCTTTCCACCTTATCAGGCTTTTTATTAGCCACTCCCCTCTCATACAAAGACACCTATAGCAGCGCTCTTGAACGAGATCCAGATCCTGATTCAAAACGTATTGCAATTGAACATTTTAAGGGCAATATTTTACTTATAGCAGGAGATCAAGATAAGATGTGGGACTCGCAGGCCTCTGCCCTTCTAATGAAAGAGCATGCTCCTTGGGCTCAACTTAAGGTCTTTGAAGGTGCGGGTCATATCTTTGCCCCCTTCAGCCAACTTGTCTCTGGATCTTTGGTGATTCAAACAGGTGGTAGCCCTCAGGCTAATATGAAGGCAAATAAAGAATATTATGAGCTGATTGATGCAAGTTTGGCTCAGTGGCATAAATAAGGACGCCAATAAGGATGCAAAACAAGAATATAAAAAAAGAAGATCTGCGTACGATACAAGTTTCCTTAACATCGTAGGCAGATCCGGAGTGCAGTTTTACTTTATAATAAAAAGCGCTGCAGGTCAAGCAAAATTACTAATAGCTATGTAAACTATATTTTATACATAAGATAAAATCAAATACCATTATTAAAATCACAGGACTTATGCAAACAAGATGTTGTGAAAGCTTCATTGTGCTTGTATCTACGGCAGCTACAGCGCTAGCGGCATCTGCCTGTGCGCTTCCAGTATGAGCTGTTTTCTTTAAACGAAGCCTTCTAACCAGCAAAACAATAGCGTAGATCAAACTTACTAAAGCAAAAAGCATGCCTAAGCCTGCTACTACAGTAAAGGCTGGACTAGTATTGGGAATCTCAGCTGTTAAGGTGGCCCAGCTGTTGCCAATGATATGGAAGACTATACTCCAGATAAGGCCATATCTTATCGCAATCACAGCAAGTACCACACCAGTAAGCAATACAGCTGTTGACTGTAACATATCATGATGGGTTAAGGCGAAGGCAAGGGCACTAATAATAATTGCAGCAGGCTTTCCAAAGGGGCGCAAAGCCTTGAGAAGAGCACCACGATATACCAGCTCTTCAAAAAGTGGACCCAAGATGCATGAATATAAGATATTCCAAAGAGAAAGACCTGCAATTCCGCTTGCCGCTACGGTGGTGGCTGCTGTTGCACTTTCAAGAGGTTTAGCGCTCAGGCCAAAAACATTTAAGAGAGATTCCAGAAGCTTTGCTCCCAATGCCTCATAAAACTTTAAACCCAAAAGCACCATAACCAAAATGATGAATAATCCAATGAGCATCTTTTTTTGATCGGAACTTTTTTGAAAGAGCTCTTTGTATCCTCCCGCATATACCTGCATGGCGATAAGAACGGGGATAAATGAAATTACACAAATAAGTATGTAGTCAAGGCCATCAGGTAACGCAAGCTTTGGCTTTACATAGGTGTTGAGGACAAAAAATATTAGTCCTTGCGCTAACACTGATAAACACAGCATGCTGATACTCTTTTTTGTCATTATCATCTCCTTGTATAAGGTCTAACTAGTAACAAAGTTAAATAAGGTAGGTCACCATGATTTGAACTACCATGATTTGCTGTTGTTCGCTATAGGCACTCTAGATCACTGCTAATCGCAGTAAGCTGAGGCACGCTGCAATAAATCACAGAACATAAAGCACAGATACTATAACAAGGAAAGACTTCAAAATACCAAGCTAAAAATCACTATTACAAATTACACAGGACTTTGTTGCCAAATGGTAACCAAATATAAGAAGCATATATGAGCAACATATATAAGAAATCATAGACAGAAGGCCAAATACGTAGCTACTTAAGATGCTAAGTAGCATGCTTAACATGCTTAGGGCCTAGAGGAGCATACAAGGCTTGCTTTTGGTGTCCCCAGAAGAATTCGAATCTCCGTTTCCAGCTTGAGGGGCTGGCGTCCTTGGCCACTAGACGATGGGGACAGATAAGCAATAAAAGAAGCAGTAGCTACTGCAGAGACTTACACTAACAAGACTCACCTTTACAAGACTCACCTTGACAAAAGTAAAAGTAACTAAAATGTAACTTAGTCCTTATACAAAATCAGGGGACCCAAAGGATCCCCTGAACTACTCTTAAATGGCACTCCCAACGGGATTCGAACCCGTGATCTCCGCCGTGAAAGGGCGGCGTCCTAGGCCACTAGACGATGGGAGCATTTCATGACCAAGTAGAGATTATGTAATATATTGCCGATAAAAGCAAGCATTTTTTGACCCAAATGCTAATTTATCGGCTATTGTACAAGCTCTTGCATAAAACTTTCACAAGTAGCGCTCATAGCTTAGCTTATAACATTACAATACCGTCACGATATCTTTAGGACACCTTCTGGTCATCGCTGCGATACTTAAGCGATACGATCTTATCGCCCTAAGCCAAGCTTCTACTAAACTACAGTCCTTTTACAAACTTGCTTGCCTGCTCGCCTGCATTGCGTCCAAAGACAATAATGTCGCAAACTGCATTGCCACCAATGCGGTTAGCACCGTGAATACCGCCAGTTACCTCACCAGCTGCATACAGACCCTCAATGGGTTTTCCATCTTTAGTAAGAGCGCGACTTAAGGTATCAACTCTTACACCACCCATAGTGTGATGAACGCCAGGAGCTACCTTAATAGCGTAGAAGGGACCAGTCTCTAAAGCTTTAAGACCTGTGCTTCTATTAAAGGGATCTCCCTGTCCACCAGCAGCTACTGCAGCATTATATGTAGCAACAGAAGCTTCTAACTTTGCTGGATCTACATTGAGCTTAGCAGCTAATTCTGCAAGGCTTGGAGCCTCAACAACAAGGCCTTCTTTGATGTACTTATCTACAGCCTTGTTTGCTTCACGAACACCCTGGTCAAGGATCTCATATGCATAGCCGCCCTCTTGCTTAAGCTCAGCAGCTGAAACTACATCACGAGTCTCCATCTCATTGATGAAACGATCACCTGACTGGTTTACCAAAATAGCTCCGCCACCGCGAATACCCTCTGCAATAAGGGTTGAGGTGCTTTGCTCAACAGTGGGATGAATCTGGATGTTTTCCATTTGGACCAGCTCTGCACCGGCCTTCTCGGCCATAATCATACCGTCACCTGTTGAGGTATCAGGGTTGGTGGTAACCATGCCTTCGTACTCAGGCTTATACTTTACTACCATTTCTTTATTTGCAGCAAAACCGCCGGTAGCAAGAATGATAGCCTTAGCTTTGAACTCTACGGGGTTACCCTTCTTATCATGAGCTTTAAGACCTACTACCTTATCGCCCTCTTTAACAAGATCAGTTGCGGTAATGTCCCCCAGAACCTCAATACCCTGCTTATCAATATTTTCTTTGAGGCCCTTTACCAATACACCACCAACGGCAGATCCGTCAGTTGGACGATGAGTACGCTTAACACTCATGCCGCCCGTTTGAGTAAGGTTATCCAGCTTAATGCCAATGGAATCAAGCCATTCAATAGCAGCTGCTGAATTGTTAGCCATAAACTCTACTAGGCTGGCATCATTCTTATCATGTCCACCCTTGATGGTCTCGGCAGCAAAACTAGCATTGCTATCCTCAATACCCTGCTCTTTTTGGAACTTGGTCTCAGATGCGTTCATACCTGAAGAAGAGAACAGCGTGTTTCCTCCAACGGTAGCAACCTTGTCGATAAGACCAACAGAAACGCCCTCTGCTTGAGCAGTGAGAGCTGCACTCATACCTGCTCCACCAGCGCCAACAACCAAGACATCATAGTCAGTTTTGATCGTGCTTGTTGCGCTTGGAGAAGCACTATCGGTGCTTTTTGCTGGCTCTTGCTGCTGTGAGCAGCCACTAAGAGCAGCGAAGGCTAAGGTGAGAGCAGAAATTGCTGCTACACCTGCATGAATTTTACGTTTAAACATGCATTCCCCTTTCTATCTTTTAGCCTTAGCTTAACTTTAGCAATACTGCGCTCTAAAAGATATACAATAAGGGGAAATTTTTGACAGATGTATAGTTATTTTCTGCGTTGCAAAAGTACGATAAGAACTAAGCAAACCACAACGTTAAAGATTACTACCAGGGCAAAACCGTTGGGAGAGCTTGAAAGCGGTATAGATGAGGGCTCTAAGTTCATGCCAAAGAAGCCCGCTATAACCGTTGGAACTGCCATGATAACGGCAAAAATAGTAAGCAGACGCATGGTTGAGTTTAAGTGATGATTAAGAACAGCCTCTAGCTGATCAATAGTCATTTTAAGGATTTCCGCATAAATATTGGTCATCTCAATAGCCTGACCCGTCTCAATAACTACGTCATCAAAGACAGATCTCACCTCTGGCATTTCTTCAACCTTACGAGGATCAAAGAGCTTATCGAGCACCGCCTTATTAGAGGTAAGCGAAATTCTAAAGTAAACCAATGAGCGTGAAAGTCTGTAGAGCTCTACAAAGTCATCATCATTTGGTTTTGAGAGTGCCTTATCTTCAATGCGCTGGCGCTCCTTATCAATATCAGTAAGGTAGCGTTGGTAGCGCTGAACAAAGAAGCTCAAAATTTGGAGCATCATCCGTGTTCTGTTGGTAGTATCACTTTTTATAAGTAGGCCTTTTCTGGGGCGCAAAACAGCCTCAAAACCAAGATCTTCAAGACAGGTGGTGATTAAAATTTCCCCATTATCAATAATTGAAAGAGGAATGGTGGTGTATGAACAGTGGCCCTCTTCTTCAAGCACCGCCACTGGGACATCCACAATCACCATGGTGTAGTCTTCATCTACCTCAATACGCGATTTTTCCTCAGGATCTAAAGCGTCACGCATGTCAGCAAGCTCAATGCCAGCCTCAAGGCGCACGCGAGTAAGCTCCTGTGGCTCGGGGTCAACAAGAACCACCCAGCTACCGGGCTCTAGGGTATCAATTTCTTCAGTGCGTCCCTCTTCTGAGGTTTTCCAAATCCTGATCATGTACTTAAGGATACCTTATTTAGGCTTCTTTTTTAGACTCATTTAGCTTATCGGCACTATTTAGCTGTTCTTAGCGCTATTGTCTGAGCGATAAAAACTCTTTCATGCGCTTAGTTGCAAATGAAGATCCAGCTAAGGTTTTCCAGTATAAGGCATAGGTCATGCGCTTTAAGACGCTTGCAGGTCTACCAAAAAATTCGGCACGCTTTGCTCCTGCCCAGCCCAAGGCATAATTTTCTCCAATAGAAACAAACTGCCCATGCAAGCTGGGATTATATTTTTTCTTAGCTTCTTTTTTCTGAGCTTTATCATTTTCTAAGCTCAGTGCCTGCTCTTTTATTACTAAGCGATCATAACTTTGCAAATAATATTCATATGCATTATATGAGACTACGGCTGCCTGCCTCATAGCATGCTGAGCAAGCATAGGGAGCTCTTGTATGTTTTGTCCATCTTGGACAGCAAAACTTGCACAATCTCCCAAAGCCCAAATATCTTTATGGCCTTTTACCTGTAAATAATTATCAACTTGAATACGACCACTTTGACTTAAGGCCAAGTTCCATTCCTGCACCTTTTTACTTACACGAGCTCCTCCCGCATAAGCAAGGCTTCCTTTTTTAGCCTTACGCCCATCTTTAAGATAAATCCAGTGAGCGTCTACCTTATCTACAAAAGAACCCAGGTAGAGCTGAACACCCAGTTCCTCTAACTTTAGCTTTGCATATTTTTGAATCTTCTTAGAAAACTCTGGAAGCGGCGTATCCACCCCATCAAAGAGCTGAACGCTTAACAAGTGAGGAGAAATCCCCAAATCTTGTGCATATTCTTTTGCACTAACAACAAGAGGAGCAATAAGTTCAACGCCTGTTGCGCCTGCACCAATAATGCTTATGGTAAGCAGCTCATCAACCTTTTCTACCAGGTCTTCTTGGCTTAGTTCACTTTCTCCAGATGCAAGCTTTTTATAATCTGCATGCTCACCCTTAAGATAGAGAGCTGCCTCTTTTATCTGTAAAATAATCTGCTTTTTAAACTCATCAAGATGACTTACTTCCCACATAGGAAAGGCTTCTTTTTGTAATCCCTCAACGGGAGGAAAGGCTGCCTCTGCTCCACAAGCAATAATAAGCTGTGAGTACTCCAAGGGTACTAATTTATCTGAATCCTTTGAAGAAAAACTTGGGCGATAATATAAAGTCTTCTTGGTAGAATCTAAGCCTTCCATAGTTCCAGCAATATAAGAACTGCACACTGGATTCATAAGCTCTTCAAAACTCAGTTTACAAAATGAAGAGGAGACACCAAGATCTGCAACGCAATCCATCTCTGTTCTCACATCTTGATATGCCTTAGGGCTTAGTAACACAAGCTCTAAGCGCTTATCTTTAAGGGCTTTCTTCTGCAATTCCATAAAACTAACCAGGCCAGCAAAGCCGGCACCAACAATAACTATGCGGTAGTTACGAGGCTGAGAATTACGCTCCATGTCATGCTCCTAGTGCTTGTGAGTTTGCAGCTTTCTAAAAATTTTTAAATATAAGACGACTTTTTCTTTTACTTGTTGTATACTGTATCAGCTGCTTGTTATTTTTGTCATGCAGTTTTCTTTTGTGGGCCGTTAGCTCAGTTGGCAGAGCAGGGGACTTTTAATCCCAAGGTCTAGGGTTCGAATCCCTAACGGCCCACCACTTCTCCATTCTTTTATAAGCCTTCTGCCCAAGTACCATCAACAAAGATGGGATATTCTTTGCCCTCAGCGCTTATTCCGGTAATGGACAAATCATCTGTTCCAATCATGAAGTCAACATGAGTAAGAGAATCATTTATGCCCTTATCGGCAAGTTCCTCTTTAGTAAACTCAAGTCCTCCCTCATAGCACTCAGGAAAACCTTTTCCTGTTGCAAGATGGCATGATGCATTCTCATCATAAAGCGTTGAATAGAATAAAACACCGCTTTGCTTAATAGGGCTTTCTTTGGGCACCAAGGCACATTCACCTAAATAACGAGCTCCCTCATCTATGCTCAAGAGTTTATCGAGCAATTCTTTGCCCTTTTGAGCGCCATAATCCACAATCTTGCCAGCTTCAAACTTAAACCAAAATTCATCTACCACGTCACCAAAAAGTGCAAGAGGCAAGGCAGAATATACTATTCCGTCCACCTTTCTAAAATCTGGACTGGTAAAAATTTCTTCAGTTGGCATGTTGGGGAAAAAGTATACCTGCTTATCTTGCCTAAAAGCTCCGCCACCTTCCCAGATATGCTTATCTGTAAGGCCTACTTCAAGATTAGTACCCTTAGAGTTGCTATAACGAAGTTTGCTAAACTGCATCTCATTAAGCCATCTCTTACGGCGATCAAAGGCTGCCTTATGCTCTTCCCAATCATCTTGAGGATTGCTGCCATCAGCGCGGGCAATTTTGAATATTAAATCCCAGAGCTTAGCAAGCGCCTCATCTTCAGTAAGATTGGGGAATACCTTATTTGCCCATGCCTTTGTTGCCACAGCTGCAATATTCCACTGGTTAATATTAAAATCCAGCGCCTTTCTAAACTCCTTGCAGCGCTCAGAATTAGCTTTTTGGGAGGCTGCGGGTTTTGCTGGATCAATATCTTTTAAAGCCATGGGGTTAGAGCCATCTAAAAAGATAAAGGCATAGCCCTCGCGTCCCAAGTGATTATAAAGTTCAGTCTTCCACTGGGCGGGGTTTTCAAAAAAGGAAATATCATTGTTAAGGAAGGTAAGTCGTCTTAGTACGTCATCTGAATAAATGAGCTCAACATGACCTGAGCCGTGTTCATAGGCTTTTTGCACCATAAGCTGCCCAAATTCATAGCACTCTACTGGACAGTCAATGGCAAGACCTTGGCCTTTTTGGACATTTGCTCCCTTTTTGATGAGAAGCTCTGCATATTGCTCAAACAAAGCTCTCTTTTCCTTAAAAATTTGATTAAAAGACATAAGCTACTCGATTCTTCTCTTTGCTCTGCAGGCTTGCGCGGCTTGCGCGCAGCTACTAAGCCTTACAAAACCACATATGCGCAGATATGCACCAGCAAAACAGGTATTAAGCGACATGCACACAGCCTTGCATAAACTCACAACATATACTGCTCATTGTACCCGCCATCATGCCCGTACTTATCGCAAATAGTGGTTTTTAGACTTCTAGACCTCATAATATGAATATAAAGAAAGTCCCCCTGCACATAAGTAGCAAGAGGACTTAGATTCTTTAAAAAGCTGAGGGCTTATTTAGCCTGCTCAAGAGCTTTCTTTACGCCATCTTTTACAGCGTCAGAACTCATGGTAGAACCGCTGATGCTATCTACCTCTACTGACTGCTTCTCAATGATAGCTGGGATGAGCTGATCAACAACAGGTTGGAACTTGTTGGGAGTCTCATTGTGAGCGCCTGGCTCAATCTTGGTGATCTTACCACCCTCAACAGTTACCTTAACCTCAACATCACCCTTGCGGCCGCCGGTACCAACACCAGTGTAGGTACCATCTTTGTACTGAGCGCCTGAAGATGAAGCAGCAGAGCCACCACCACAAGCAGTTAAAGCAAAGCAAGATGCTACCATCATGCAAGCTGCAATTGAAGCAATAACTTTGTTACGCATAGAAGCAAAGTCCTTTCTACAGCAATAGTCTTTGTGGGATTTCATTCTTTTCCCACGTATCGTCTGTCTATTTTACCGTACTTTATTCTTATTTTTGGTGATAATTAGCACAAAGATTCTTGCACTCAATATTACGACAATATTACGACAAAAGTTTATTCCAGCAATCCTCTAAGAAGCTGGCCCATTTTGCTTTGTGCTCAGGCGAGGCAATCACTCCGTGCTCATCACTAACAAGAAAACACTCAAAGCTTTTAGCTTGAGGCTCAGCTTTGGCATCTGCCTTCATGCCTGCTTTACACAGTTCTTCCAGATCATCATCTGCAAGTTCCCTGTTTTTAATGCAGCAGCTTATACCTTTTTGCTCAAGAAGCTCCTTGCACAGCTGATTTGCTACCGATAAGGGATTGGCGCTTGTGGTCCAGCAGTTTGCCTTCCCATCTTCAAGAGTCCAAAATACCTCTGAATCAATACCATCTTTAGGGCTAGTACCAGCAGTTTTAGCAAATATATTGAGCTTTTTGGCACTTAGATCTTGCTCTGAAAACGCCTTATAAGGCAAGAGATCCATGGCGGCTTTTGAGTCTTGTGCCACCTCAACACACAGAAGTGCATCCTTGTGAGAAGAAAGGGCCTCAGGAAGCGTCCACTCAAGATGCTGAATCATCCATGATATTAAAGGATCAGGCAAACCGTAGTATTTTAAATTTGCAAAATGGCGCTTTTTTAGTGCCAGATCTTTTTTTGCACAGCGCCAACGCAAGCGCAAAGCCTTGGGGCTTTCAGGGAGGATTGCCACGGTTTTATCGGCCTTAAGACGAACCAAATCTAAAGACAAGAGGCGCACTACCTCAGGCAACATAGTGTTAATGAGCTTTTGCGTTATCTGGGTGATTTCTGTTAGGCTTGCGCCCTCTGGAATTTTAAAACTATCCTGTGCGATAAGAGAGGCCTGGCCAAATTCATTAACAAAATGGATACTTGCTCCGCTTACTTTTACGCCAGAAATCCAGACATCTTCAAGGGCATGAGGGCCGGGAAAGGCTGGAAGCAGTGAGGGGTGAACCCTGATGATTTTATCCTTAAAGCTTAAGGCTAAAGCTTCATGAACATCTTTTTCATATCCGCAAAGCAAGACATAGTCAATCTGGCGGCTTTTTAATTCTGCTGCAATTATTTCATCAGCTACCTGGGGGTCTGCATCAAAAATAATGCTGCTCAGCGCCATGGTCTGCAGGCCCAACTTTTGAGCGTCTTGCAGGGCAGGCGCCTCTTCATTGCTGGATACCACTAAATCAATCTCTACAGTTTGCCCCAAAAATAAGCCATCATTTTTAGCATCTACCAGTGCTTTTAGCTCTGGAGCTTCCCCAGAAACCAAGACTGCAATTTTCATAGCCGGTTAAAAACCTCCTTGCTGTATATCTTTTTGCTTTCTTATACCCCTGTTTTTATGCAAGCTTTTATGGGAGTTTTTATTCAAGGCTTTTATGCAAGCCTTTTATGCAAGTTTCTTATCGCAATGCACCTGAGATTTTCACATACCGTGCTCAACTATTTATGCTCAACTGTTTATACTCAGCTGTTCGACTATAAGTCTGTTTATAGAATTTCCTCCGCTAATGCCTATAAATCTACCAGTTGTGATTGAAATCACACGATAAATCCTACAATAGATAAGAGAGCTATAAAACGTGGAGATTTGGGAGGATCCATGTTTGAAATTTTGAAAAAAGAAATCTTAAATGATCAGGTCTTTAGCTTAGAAATCCATGCACCAAGAGTAGCAGCACATGCCCTACCTGGACAATTTCTTATCGTAAAAGCTGACGATAAGGCCGAGCGCATCCCTCTTACCATAGCTGATTATGACGCGCAAAAAGGTAGCGTCTGTGTTGTGGTGCAGACTATTGGCTTTTCCACAAGCAAACTACAGGCCTATGAAAAAGGAGATTCACTCTTAGATGTTTTGGGTCCTCTGGGAAAGCCCTCAGAATTTGTACATCAAAACTTAGAGCAACTTAAAAGCCAACGCATCATGTTTATTGGTGGAGGCCTGGGTGTTGCTCCTATCTACCCACAACTTAAGTGGCTTCATGAGCGTGGTGTTTGCGTTGAAGCTATTATCGGTTTTAGAAACAAGGAGCTTATTTTTTGGGAAGAGAAACTTAAAGCTGTTTGCGAGCACTTGCATGTTTCCACTGATGACGGCTCCTATGGCAGAAAAGGCTTGGTAACAGATTACTTATCTTACCTGGTTAAAGAAGAGCAGCGCCACTATGATCATGTGGTGGTAATTGGCCCTATGATCATGATGAAGTTTGTAGCTCAACTCACCTCTCAATCTGGGCTTAATATCCCCACTACCGCTTCCATGAATCCTGTTATGGTTGATGGTACTGGTATGTGTGGAGCCTGCAGAATATTAGTTAATGGAGAAACAAAATTTGCCTGTGTGGATGGCCCAGAATTTGACGCTCATAGTGTTGACTTTGATCAGGCACTTCGCAGGTTGCGTCTTTCTAAAAGTGCAGAAGGTCGAGCGCAAATAGAGCGAGAAGAGGGAGAAAAGCTTCACGAAGGACAGTGCCTTGATGAGTGGCTTAGAGTGCCTATACGAGAACAAGACGCAGCTGTGCGCGCTCAAAACTTTGATGAGGTTTGCTATGGCTATAATTTTGAAGAGGCCCAGGCAGAGGCTAGGCGCTGCTTTGATTGCAAAAAGCCTCATTGCGTAAGTAAATGCCCTGTTTCTATTGATATTCCTGGTTTTATCAAGCACATCACAGAAGGTGATCTTGAAACATCCGCTCAGATTTTATGGCAGTCAAGTAGCTTACCCGCCGTCTGCGGCAGAGTATGCCCTCAAGAAGATCAGTGCGAAGGTGTTTGTATTAGGGGGCGCAAAGGTGAGCCAGTTGCCATTGGTAAGCTAGAGCGCTTTGTTGCGGATTGGGCACGACAAGCAGGCTACACTGCAGATGCGGTCGCGGGAGCTGGTGCTGGCATGGGAGCTGGCGTGGGAGCTGGCGTGGGCGCTGGCGCAAACGCGAGCACAGCAGAGAACGCTGCCGGAGACCTTGCAGCCGCGAGCAATGCCCTAAGCGCTGGCACGAGCGCGAGCGCCGCAAGCACTGATACAAAAAAGCAGTGTGCAAAAACGCAGCGCGTGGCTATAGTTGGCTCTGGACCAGCGGGCTTAAGCTGTGCAGGAGATCTTGCTAAATTGGGCTATCAGGTCAAAATATTTGAATCGCTGCATATGGCAGGTGGTGTACTGCAGTATGGAATCCCAGAGTTTAGGCTACCAAAAGATGAGGTGGTGGCTTATGAAATTAGCCAGGTCACTAAACTTGGTGTAGAAATTGAAACCGACGTTTTTATCGGAAAGAGCCTTACCATCAAGCAGCTTATGGAAGAAGAGGGATTTGACGCGGTATTTATTGCAAGTGGTGCCGGGCTTCCCCGCTTTATGAATATTCCTGGTGAGCATGGTAATGGTGTTTTATCGGCAAATGAGTATCTTACCAAGGTAAACCTCATGCGCGCTTATGATGACAGCTTTGACACCAAGCTTCCCCAAGCTTCAAATGTTGTGGTAGTTGGCGGTGGAAACGTGGCTATGGACGCAGCTAGAACAGCCTTAAGACTGGGAGCTAAGACGAGCATTGTATATCGACGTTCAGAAGAGGAGCTTCCTGCTCGACAAGAAGAAGTCCACCACGCAAAAGAGGAGGGCGTGATCTTCAAGCTGCTTTCAAATCCTGTTGAGATTTTGCTTGACGATGAGGGCTGGGTCTCTGCTCTTAAGTGCGTAAAAATGGAGCTGGGTGAGCCCGATGAAAGCGGGCGCAGACGTCCGCACGCCCTTGAGGGTTCAGACTTTGTCATGGCTTGTGACCTGCTTATTTTAGCACTTGGCACCAATGCTAATCCTGTTGCTTTAGAAGGCAGTGAGATTGAGACTAATCCACGCGGCGGAATTATTATTGACGATGAAAGCGGGCAAACATCTATGGCTGGTGTATTTGCTGGTGGTGACGCAGTAAGTGGTTCTGCAACGGTGATTTTGGCTATGGGAGCCGGCAAAAAGGCCGCAGCTGGAATTCATAGGTATCTGCAAGAGCAAGCAGCGCTTATATCATAAGAAGGCTGGCTTTATGGTAAAGCCTGGGTTTACAGAAAAGCTGATCTTATCGTAAAAAGCTAAATTACTAAGACGGATGAATGAAATCCTAGTAAGATTCTGGGTATTTCATAGATAAGTCAGCATCAAGTTCTTGCAAGGCTTTGATGCCCATATTTAAGGAGATTTACATGAAAAAGTTTGAATTACCAGAGCTTGGTTACGCTTACGATGCACTTGAGCCCTATATTGATGAGGAGACCATGAGAATCCATCATGATCGCCATCATCAAACCTACACCGATAATCTTAACAAGGCGCTTGAGGGTCTTGAGCTTGAAATTAACTGCGCAGGTGATCTCTTAACTAAACTTGACAAGATTCCTGCTGAAAAGCGTGATGCTGTTAGAAATAATGGCGGCGGTTACTTTAATCACAACCTGTTCTGGAAAACCATGCAGCCTGGTGGTGCTAAAGAGCCTAGCGGTGCTCTTCTTGAGGCTATTAATGAACATTTTGGCAGCTTTGAATCATTTAAAGAGCAGTTTGAAGCAGCTGGTGCTGCGCAGTTTGGTTCTGGCTGGGTTTGCCTAGTAAAAGATGGCGATAAGCTTGAAATTGTTAAAAAGCCCAATCAGGATTCACCAGTAAGTGACGGTAAGCGCGTTTTGCTTCTTAATGATGTATGGGAGCATGCTTATTATCTTAAGTACCAAAACAAGCGTGCTGATTATCTCAAAGCTTGGTGGAACGTTGTAAACTGGGATGTTGTAACCGAGCGTTTTGAGCGCGTTCATCCTTAAGATTTTTGTTTGAGTTTTACCTAGGTTTTACTTGGGTTTAACCTCAGTTTTTCTCAGTTTTACCTAAAAGCTTAGCTTGCAAGCTGACGGTTCTTTGTGAGCCGTCAGCTTTTTTATATGTACTCCCCATACACCTCTAGCATTACAAATAGGTTTATTGCAAATACATTTACTGCAAATACGTTTGAAAAAACTTGTCAATCTTATCAAAAGGAATGAGCTAGAGGTGTTGCAGAATCTCGCCGTGCGTTAGCGAGTCAGAAATACTAGTACAGTCTTCTGCTATCGTTATAGTTTGTCGATAAGGTCTAGCAGGACGCCTGATATTATGTGAAAGCTGAGTAAAGAGTGTTGGAGTAATCCAGCACTCTTTTTTGTTAGGCCTATGGGCTTACAGATAGACTTACATACCTATAGGTCAAAATATGTGTAAGAAGTAGGGTCATCTATACAGATAGATGACCCTTTCTTAAACATTTACATACTGATCTGTAAGGCTTTTCAAATCTCTAATTTTGCAACCTATCTACCGCTTCTTTTATTCGCTTTAGCCCCTCCATAACCTGAGCTCTTGGAGCAGCAAAATTAAATCTCATAAAACCAAATCCATCTTTTTCGCCAAAAGTTGTTCCACTGCTAAGCAAAACCTTAGCATCTTCAAACATGAATCTCTCTAATTCAGCTTGAGTTTCAAAACCAAGCTTTCTACAATCAAGCCAGGCCATAAAAGTTGCCTCAGTTGGAATAACGTCAATATCCGAAATCTCTTCACTTACATATTTAACAAGCTGATTTTTAGTTTCATTTAAGTATTCAACCAAAGCATCAGCATAATCATCGCATTGAGTAAAACATGCCTCTGTAGCCACTGTGCCAAAAATGGTTCTTCCCATACCTTTAGCATTCGCTTGTTGCTTAATCATAGCTTTATAGATCTTTGGGTTATGGGTAAACCATGCTGCTGTTCTAAATCCAGCAACATTGAAGGTTTTAGCAGGGTTTAAAAAAGTTACAGAGTTCATTGCAAGCTCTTCACTAATACCAGAGAAGCAAACAAACTTTTTACCGTCATACACGATATCAGCATGTATCTCATCAACACCAACTTTGACATCATATTTGAGTGCTAGCTGCCCCATTCTCTCTAGCTCTTCTTTGCTAAAGTTTCTTCCAGTTGGATTTTGCGGATTACAAATAAACAGTATCTTACAGCGTGAGCAAGAAAGCTTTTTCTCAAGATCTTCCCAGTCTATCTCATAGCGCCCGTTTACAAGCTTCATTGAGTTATATGAAATATTTCTACCGTTATTTCTAATCAAATCATGAAATGGGGGGTATACCGGAGTTTGCAATAAGACCTTATCGCCAGGAGCACTAAATTCTAAGACAAACCATATCATTGCTGGTATAACACAAGGTGAAAAGTCTATAAGTTGTGGATCTATCTCTAAACCATGACGAACCTTATACCACCTTGCAATACTCTTTTCAAAACTATCACTAATATAGGGGTATCCGTAATGCTGGTCATCTAAACGCTTTTGAACCGCCTCTTTCACCTCGTCAGGAGATGGAAAATCTGTATCTGCAATCCAAAAAGGCAAAACGTCCTCAGGGCAAAGTGAAGGATTGTACTTTTTGGCGTCTGTTCCTCTACGCTTAATACCAAGGTCAAAATTATATTTCTTCATCTTAACTCCCAAACACCTAGACAATTACATATGAAACAAGAATATTAGAAAAGTAAAGTAATATAGCTATAGGAGCTATTCGCTTAACTAGATCCATAATATCTATTTGGGTCATACCTGCTACCGCAATAACAACACCAGCAACTGGTGACATTGAGCGTCCAATACTTGCTGACAGTTGCATGGGAACTGCAATAGTAGTTGCATGAGTGCCCATATGTGTTGCCATATCTGGTACTAAAGGCCCAAAAGCATACCATGACGCATTCCCTGAGCCCATTACAACCCCAGCTAAGAAGGTTATTAAGGCCATTAAAGCCACCACTATAATGGGAGCTGTTTGAATGTGCGCCAAGGTATTAGAAATAATCGTTATACCTCCTAGCTGCTTAATTGCCTCAGCAAACACAGCTGCACCTATTAAAATTGCTACTACACTCTTAAAAGAAGTTGCCATTGCCTCTAAAACAACCTTAAAGTCATTGCTAACCAGCTTCTTTTCTGCCCTTCTAATCAACTCTAGTCCAAATACAAACATGAGACCTAAAAAGTTGGCTGCGGGTACAGATAGAGTTTGACCAGGTATAAAGCTCACAATAATAATGAGCAGCAAAGGAACTAGTGGCAAAATTGCATATAAGGTTGGACAATCTTTTTGCTCAAGTGAGTCAATTTCTGCTTTTGTGTCTTCATTGCTCAGCTGCTTTTTATCAATCCATCTGCAATATATTGGTAGCACAATTGCGCAAATAGCAATAAGAGCAAAAGCTACCTTAGCTTGATATCCAAAGAAGTAATCCACCATCTGCATACCAGATACTTTTTCGGCAGCAAAAATGGCTGCAGAATCATTTGGACCCCAGTCCAGAAAACCACAAAGAACAATTACTACAGCAGAGCTTAACTTACTAATGCCAAGGCTAGTTAATATGGGAAATGAGACTGCCATAAGCAACATTGCTAGACCTGCATGAGAAGTAATAACAAGCTTTAAAAGGATTCCGATAATAAATACAAAACTTAAAGCAATATATGGGTTTCTAATTTTTGATAGGGGCTTTGAAGCAATAGTTGCAAGTTTTGTAGAAGCACCAATATGAGACATATAGACTGCATAGCCCGTTACCATCATCAAGGTCATACCAACACCGGCAGTATTACTTGAAAACGCCTGTGTAGCAAAGGTAAAAACATCAAAGACAAAATTACCTGTTGCCTTATCTCCTAAAATCGATGCGTCTTTAAAGGCAAAAATTGCGAGAAGGACAAGAATTCCCGAGCCTAGAAATACAAGCACAGAATTATATTTCTTAATAACAAGAACAGCAACGGCTACGATATACGCAAGTGTTAAAACTACGGATACCAAACTTTCCATCGTTGTCTCCAGACAATACGCTACTGATAGAGTGCTACCAGCAGACCCTACAAAACAAACGAGTACTCGTGAGGTATTCCTCAGTTTAGATACTAAACTAGAAAAAGTTATGAGTCAAGGAACTAAACTCAAAATTATTTAGCAGCTCATTGCATATAAGTTAGATTTAGGCCTTATCGCCGTACATTCTCTTTTGCTGAATATCTCTACGGATTTCTAACCAATACTCTAATAGTGAAAAGGTGGTTGCTATCTCTTCTTCTGAAAACTTTTCACGTACAGGGCTCATAGATTTACCAAAGTTTTTGCGGTCATAAGCACGATGCACCCTATCAAGCTCAATGCCCTTTTCTGTTAAATACAGCGGCTGACCTTTGTCAGTTTGTTCATCAGATTTTATGACTAAGCCTTTTTCTATAAGTTTACGAATGATTTGAGAAATAGCACCTTTGGTGCGCCCAAACTGTATTGATAAATCTTTAGATGTAATACCTGGTTCATTAGCAATATGCATAATAGTATGGACCTCAATGGAGCTATATTCCTCCCCTGTTCCATAATCATGCGGAACTTTTGTACCAGTGTAGAGAGTTGCAATTTGATGAAGGATATGGACGCAATCTATATCATCATAATGTTTTTTATTGGACATCTCATTCCCTCTCTTATGATGCGGATAAAGACGCTTTGCTTTTACCATGAAAATATCTACTGATTAAGGCTACCACTTCTTAAGTACAAAAAGAAATTAGAGGCTCTTTATCGTTCGATTAAGCATTATTAAATAAGCACATTTTACACTTTTGCTAGCTTAGAAAATTATAAACACCTTAAAACTATTCGCAAAGTATAATAGCTATATGTAATTTTGAGCTTTGTTTTAATGTGCCATCTTTAAGGCATCTAAGATAAACGATATTTGGCAGGATAGAGGTCTTGTATGCAACAGAAACTTGGGTTGTTCTGAAAATGTAAATTAAATCATTCACTAACGCAGCTTTCAACACAGACTTCAATAAATCCTCCCCAAACCACTGACAGATGTCAAATATTAGTTGTATACTAAGCTTTATAGCTTAACGTACTAAATACAAAGCTTTTAAAGCTATGATCAGCTTGTGTGTTCAGCCTTGCACATGCGTACGTATGAGTGTTTGCACATGCGTGCTTGTTCAATGCGAATGATACAGGCTACGATCATAAAAGATTCGCTACTATCTTTAAGAAAGGAGCGCTATCATGTCCCCACAAAAACAAAGACAAACGCAGCATCTAAGGGGATCATCGCTCGCAACACTCATCTTTCTTATCGGCATAAGCATGCTTATCTGCATGTTTCTATCTATGCTTAAGCCCTCCTTTGATACAGAGTACCTAGCTTATGCAGAGCCTGCTTCAGACAGTGAATCTTCTGCTGCAGGAAATCTCACACAAGAAGAGCTAGAAAATCCCAATACGCCCACGGTCAATCCTTTCTCAGAACACTTAAGTGATGAAGAGATAAGCGCTGACCTGCAAAAGGCTAGCAGAAGAAGCTATTTTACCTATCGCTATGAAGTAATTAGAGATGGTAAGGCTTATAAACTGGGCAGAAGCCCTGTTTTTATCTTTAAGCCCAATGATGAACTGCGCTTTTATCTTGCCATTACCCCTGATGGACAATATAACAACATCAAATTTAACCTTGGTTTTGCCGGAGTTGCACATCATGAAAAGTTGGGGGCAGATGGTATATCCAGGCTTTCTAATCTTTTTTATTCAAGCAAAGAGCCTCTCTACCGTGTTCCCTTAGAGACCCAAGTCTACTTAAATGGCCAAGCCTGGGAACGCTACAACCATAATGGCATGTGGACAGATGAAAAAGAAGAAGGCGACCCCGCATTTGCGCTTAATCTTAAAAAAGATTTCCAGTGGCCAGGGCAAATTAATAATCGTCAATATATTGAATATCGTGTCAAGATTCCCAATGGTATTGGCGCTGTTTCAAAAGATCTCTATATGTCTGCCAGCAGTGGCGGCTCACTTTCTGCAGGTGTTGCAACCTTTTTCTTTAATGGATACCGCCAAGCCTTTGCAGAATTTAATTATGTAGATGACCTTGCTTATCGTGAATTACAAGGTCTTAAACTTACAGCTGGTCCCACCACTCAAGAAGCGCTAGCCCTTCCTTCAAGAGCACAAGGAAAGCCTTCCTTTGACCCAAGCCCTTTCAAGCCCTTAGAGCTTGCAAAACTTACTAAAGCAGACGAAAGCAGTCCTAAAATTTCTGCTCCCTTTAGCCTTCTGGCAGCCGCTGGATATGAGTCGGTCTATCCACTCTTTAATCAAAAAGACCGCAGCCAAGACTTTGCTTCTGACAACTTCTACAACTGGATGATGCCAGAAAGCCCCTACTACATACTTGATGAACAGCTGGCGCAAAAGCGCCCGAGTTTTGAGGATATTAAGAAAGAACTGCCAGGTTACGTCTATATCTCTCATGATATTGATCAGCCAGACCCTGCAACTCAATTCAAAAACTACTATCCTGGCATGCCCAGTGAGTTTGATAACAGTCGCCTCAATATGGCTTTTGACCCAGATAAAGAAATCCCCAGCTATGAGCGACTGCCGCAGGACAGAGCTGCAACACCGGCAGAGCTTAAGGCTGATTTATTAGATACCAAATATTACTACCTTACCTATAGAGCCCTTCCCCAGCCTCTGCATATTAATAAGACTGACGATAAGGGCGCCCCTCTTGCTAAGGCTAAGTTTGATTTATATGTAAAGCTTTCTGATAAAGAAGGTAAAGAACGTGAAGAGGGTACAGAAGGCGCAGATGCTAAAGACTCTGAGAAGCTCTTGCTCTCAGGGCTTGTATCTGATGAACAGGGATCTGTGGGAGCCCCCGGACAAACATATACGCAAGAAGAACTTGCTCAGTTTGTAAGCAGCAATAATCCTGCCGCTTATCATGGGTCTGCCGCAGTGTATCTAAAGACTCTTTCCAATAACAAGCAAGAAATTCTCTTGAGCCCTGGAACTTACATTCTAAGAGAGAGTGAAGCTCCAGAAGGTTACAAGAAAGCTTCTGAGCAAATCATTGAAGTAAAACTGCAGGATAAAGAGCGTATTGAGCCACTTGAGATTACTATTATTAATAATCCCGATAAAACACCGCCCACTCCTCCAGATCCATTTGAGCCTCCTAGCCCTGATAAGCCTGACCCTGATAAACCTGAAGTTCCGCAGCCTCCCTCACCTGATGTTCCGGTCACACCAGGATTACCTGTGCTGCCTGAGAAGCCCGAGAGCCCAAGTCCGCAAAACCCAGCCATGCCCAATCTGCCAGACCCAAACAGGCCAGATAGAGCAGTGAAGCTGCGTCTACCTAAAACCGGTGAGAGCAGTTTTGCGGCAAACACAGCTTCTTTGATTGGAGCAGCTTCCATTGTATTAATTGCTTCTGGAACTGTGTTGTATAGACGTAAGAGGCGTGGATAAAAAAAGGGAGATTATAGCGCTTCGGAAGCCCTATCAGTCCCGGGACACCCATAGACTCCTACATAGGCTCCTGAGGTCTCTTAGCCTATAGATCTACAGAAGAAGCCCAAGCGGTATACCAAGCCTATAAAGCAAAAAAGTGGTCATTAGACTGCTTTTTTGCTTTCCTCCCCTATGAATTGAGACTCCATCTTTAACAGCGCCTCATCCCAAGCTTTCTCAACTTTTGATAAAGCTTGATGATAATCATGCAGCCCTTTTTCAAACTTGCTAACCAAAGCTTCTTGTTCTTCCAAAGGTGGAACTGGTAAATCAAGCTCCAGAAGAGCAATTCTGCTCTCTTGCAGCTCATGTCCATTTATTAAAGCTTTTAACATCTTTTGACCTAAAGAAGATTCAAGGAAGAACTTAAGATATGCGCTTCTTATTTTTTCACCTGGTTTAATTGCAATCATCCTGTGAGAAGGCAAGCAAGGCAATGGTTCAGACTTGAACACTGCTGTCTTTATTTTTCCTTCATATGCAACGAGTATCAAATCGCCCTCGTTCAAGATATAAGGTATATATTTTTCTGCATCTGCTTTAACCTTAGGTAGTCTTATATTATTAACACCAAGCCTATTGAGATTAAAGCTATCTATGATAGCAATTTCTCCACTTGCTGCATGACGCCTTGGGATAAACCCTCTGTATACACGAGCTACATCTTGTAGGCGCATTATTGGAATTGAAGACTCTATGAGCTGTCGCACTTCTTTCTCTTGACTAAGAAGTAATTTCTCCATCCTCCAACTATCACAATTTTTATATTCCTTATATGGGATAGTAATTTCTTCTACAATATGCGGATAATAAAAGTACTTTTCCACATGCTCAAACTTAATTTCACCTTCAAAATTTGATCTAAGTACCACACTCATCTGCTTAAGAGAGATATGGTCTGTTTTACCAGGATTTAACATGAGCAGATATAAATCCTCTTTACCTTTTGCAATAAGAGCCTGAAATTTAATCGGACTATAATTGCGCTCAATTTGCTTCCTAAACTGAGAGGTCTTTTTATATCTCCTGATGCTGCGAGCAGAAAAGACACTTACTAAAGTTCCTTTCTTGCTTAGGCACTCCAGCAATCTCATAATCTCAATATATGAAGGCTCATATTTTTTATGAGTTTTTCGACCTCCTCGCTTCTTTTTATAATCAGTAATATTGAGAATAAGCTCATATTTTTCATCAGTAATTCCTGATTTATAAATATTAGCTTCTAAAAAGCGGACATTCTTAAACTCACTAAACACATAACTTAGAATATCTATATGCATTCTTTCAGAACTATGCAAGGTGAAAATCTTATCGCAAAGCATATTAATATTCCTGTATAACACCTCACCATAATACTCTGCTCTAGTTACTAAAATGGTATTTGCAGGGATATGAACGGCGCTACAAACATACTGATGTATAAAACTTGAATATTTATCCCCGCGTGTTAGAGCTATTTTAAGAACCTCTAAAATATCAATCTTTTGTAAGCGATTAAAAGTCTTATAAATCTCAAAAAACTCCTTTTTATCACTATAAAAGAAGGATTTTTCTTCATTTAACTCTTCCACTAAGGTATATAATTCATGCTTGTATAATTCAAATAATTCTTCTGACAAAGCCGTAGCATCTAATCTCCTTAAACCTTGGTATCTAGTTTGCATTTCCTTTTTTGCTAAAACAAGAATATGTAGGAACTTTATTAACATCTCATTCTTAAAGCCATCATTAGAATATTCAAAATGACTCGCGTGAGACTGGTTAAAAAGATCAACAAAACAATTGATTTTTTCATACATTAAGAAATCGGATAGATTCTTCATTTTTGTAAATTTTTCCTTGTTCATGTCCATATGTATCTCCCTAAATATGTGTCTTTCATAAGGTAGCAGTAGCTAAAATCATCAATTCTCAAATTGGTTTTGCTCAATAAATCAGGCATACTAGCATGCTAGACCCAAACTAAAGAAATAAATAATACTTTTGGTCAATCCTCAAACTTATATTTGAATAGTTTTAAACAGGTATAAAGACAGTCTTAGTCTAAATACTCAATAAATAAGGCCTACAATTAAGAATTACAGTCAATCAAGGTTGAACGTCTACAAATAGAGGGCTTGTCATAAAATCTTTTATTAAATTAGTAATAATTGAACCTTCTCTAAAGTTATAATACTACAACGAAACTAAAAATCTAGTAGTTTTTACTTTCTTTTTTGTTATTTTTTAATCCCTTTTTCACTTTTCTGTTTTAAGCATATCAAGGCAGACTCATATACTCCAGCACCTTAAAGCCTCTATTTCTCCTCAAGCCAGTGCGTAAAGCTATTAAACTCATCTCTTCTTGATTCCTAATACACGCAACAAAAACGAGGTAAGCCAAAAAAGGCTACCTCGTTTTTCTTGATCAATTAAGTGCCCACCGGGCGACAGCAAAGCTGTGGTTACGAAAGTTCTTATTTGAACTCGTAGTGTAATTTTGTAGAGTAGTCAAACGAAATAGAAATGATCAGTTTCTATTTCTCCTCCAGTCTACTAAAAGAATTATTGTCTGTCAAAACTTTAATATCCGTTAATGTCACAGCTTTCATATATCATATA
>JAEZZM010000039.1 GCA_023418575.1 Actinomycetes bacterium
GTAAAAGCTGCGCCCAAAACAAAGAAAGCGCAGGAGATACCTACTACAAAACAGACTGTATTTATAATGGGTAGGCTTAAGAGCCTTGTTGACTGTGACTGTGGCTGTTGCTGTGGGATAGCAGTACTGCCACCCTCCTTGCTGGTGGCTCCAGCTTCGCCGCTGTCGTCATGAGCAGCAGCATCGCTTGCGCCACCTGCGCCAGCACCGCCTGCGCCAGCAGCGCTTGCGCGAGAGCCTGTTGACTCAGAGGCTGTTAAGAGAGATAAATATACAGGTAACACGGGTATCACGCAGGGGGAGAAAAAGGATAGTAAACCCGCTGTAAAAACCACAAGGGCTGAAAGATTTTGGGCAGTTTGTATGCTGTCCATGGGATTCCTCCTGTTTATTAGCTATTTTATGATAGGGTAGAGCTATTAACTACTCGAAAGGACATCTTAGATATGATTTCCGAGCGCATTTTATCTCGTTTAATTCAAGCCTTGGGAAATAAATATTTTCATATTAACCCCACAGAAGAGCAGTGTCTTCCGGGTCCACAAGCCTCAAAGGACTACATGCTTTATATGCACATACCCTTTTGTGAGGTCTTATGCCCCTATTGTTCATTCAATCGCTTTAAATTTACAGAAGAGCGTGCAGTGCCTTATTTCAAGAATTTGCGCAAAGAAATAAAAATGCTTCATGATCTTGGTTATGAGTTCAAAGAAGTTTATGTGGGAGGCGGCACTCCAACTGTTATGATGGATGAGCTTGAAGAAACCATAGCTTATGCTCGTGAGCTCTTTCCCAGTATTAAAGACGTTTCTTCTGAGACAAATCCCAATCATCTTATCCCAGAATATCTTGAACGCCTTAGTAAGATAGTCCAGCGTTTAAGCGTAGGTGTTCAAAGCTTTGATGACGGCTTGCTTAAAAAAATGGATCGTTATTACAAGTACGGTTCTGCTCAAGAAACCTTTGACAGAATAAAAGCAGTTTCTGGTATGTTTACTTCTCTCAATGTAGATATGATTTTCAATTTCCCTGGTCAGACCAGAGAAATGCTGGAACATGATATAGAGATGGTTAAGGCATCTGGAGCAAATCAGACAACCTTTTACCCTCTTATGGTCTCTCCTGTTTCACGCCGTTCCATAGAAAAGAATCTGGGTACGGTAGATTATCGCAGAGAGGCTGAATATTATCATCTTATATACGATAGTTTTTGCGGGGGAGAACAGCCCGAATTTGTCCCTAATTCTGCTTACACCTTCTCTAGGCATGCAGATGCTATGGTAGATGAGTATGTAGTGAATTACGAAGAATATCCTGCAGCGGGATCAGGTGGTATTTCTTATCTCAATGGCTCTCTTTACGTAAATAGCTTTTCTTTAAGCGACTATAATCGCCGCATTGAGGCAGGCAAGATGTCAGTTATGGGTAAAACCGTTTTCCCCAAAATAGATGCCATGCGTTACCGCTTTATGATGGAACTTTTTGGCTTAAAGCTTGATAAGAAGGCCTGGAAGCAGCGCTTTGGCGTAAGTGTAAAACGGGGTATTCCTGGAGAGTATTGGTTTATGAAGCTTAATGGGGCCTTTGATAGGGATGACGATGAATGCCTAACGCTTACACCTAAGGGACGCTATCTTATGGTTGTTATGATGCGCCAATTCTTTATCGGTGTAAATTCCCTGCGTGATGAGGCAAGAGCTGCTCTTCCTGGAGATGAACACGCCCTTATCTTTGATAATGGTACCGAGATCTTACATAAAGGAAAAGAGGGCGCTCAGTCCTGCTCTGGCTGTGGTCATATTAGTTAAGCTCTTCTCCTTATTTAACTCCATCTTCACGACTTTTTCATATATAATAGAAAGGTCGTGGTTTTTAAAAACAAGGAGGTTTACGTGGAGACAGCTAGTCATAAAGAGCTATTCTCTTTTGAGGGCAAACCAAGACTTAAAGACTCATTGCCCCTGGCTTTGCAGCACGTAGTAGCAATGATTGCAGGTTGTATTACACCTGCTTTAATTATCGCTGGAGCTGCGGGTCTAGAGCAGGGCGATAAGGTCTTGCTGATTCAGATGTCCTTATTTATGTCAGCTATTTCAACCATTATCATGCTCTTTCCTATCTTTGGCTTTTTGGGAGCACGTTTGCCCGTTATTATCGGCGCATCATTTGCTTATGTTCCCACCATGTCAGCGGTAGCAAGTCAGTTTGCTGCTAGCACGGGAAGCCCTGTTCAGGCAATTGGCATTATTTTGGGTGCCCAAATCGTTGGTGGTATTGTAGCTGTACTCTTTGGTTTGGCTGTTAAGTGGATCAAGCCTTTCTTCCCACCACTGGTTACCGGAACTGTTGTATTTGTTATTGGTCTGTCTTTATATTCAGTAGCTATGAAATATATGGGCGGTGCTGGTAATGTTGCAGTTCCCGGATGGGGTAGCTGGGAAAACTGGTTTGTAGGTATCTTTACCTTGGCCTGTGGTATCTTCTTTAATCACTTTACCAAGGGAATTTTTAAGCTCAGCTCTGTTCTCTTTGCTATGATCGTGGGCTATATTGTATCCATTCCTTTTGGCATGGTTAAGCTTGCAAGTGTTGGAACTGCCGGTTGGTTAGCTTTGGCCCCACCACTGCATTTCTTCCCAATTTTTGAACCTGCAGTTATCGTAAGCTTTGTAATCTTGTTTATCGTTAACTCAATTCAAGCAATTGGTGACTTTACCTCTACTACTGTTGGTGGTATGGATCGTGTTCCCACCACAAAGGAATTGCGCGGCGGTATTGTTGCTTATGGTTTTGTTAACATGCTTTGCGCCGCTATGGGCTGCCCTCCAACAGCAACCTATTCACAAAACGTAGGTATTGTTGCTCAAAACCGCGTTATTGCACGTAACGTATTTTTGATTGCTGCTATTATCATTGGTATTGCAGGTATTTGTCCTAAACTCTCTGCTATTCTTACCACCATTCCTTATCCAGTAATTGGTGGTGCTACCTTATCAGTATTTGCAATGATTACTATGAATGGTATTAGATTAATTGCAAAACAGCCCTTTACCCCACGCAACCTTACCATTGTTGGTTTGTCCGTTGCTGCTGGTATGGGCTTTACTGCAGTAGTAGATATGAGCAAAAATGTAGCTGGTTCTGTTGAGGCCATGGGATGGCTTTCTCCTAGTGCTTACACCGCTCTTGGTACCAGCCCTGTAGTTCTTGCATGTATCGTAGCTGTTATTCTTAACCTTGTATTGCGTGAGAAGGATGAGGATCGCGCTCCTGAGGATCGTGTAAACAAGGAAGAACAAGCTGCTGCTTAGTTTTCTTGCTCAACAATAAGAGCTCTGCATAAAGCGTGCACAACAACGGTGTAGTCTAAGCTTTGTCTCAGTACAGGCTGTTAGAGACTGCACCGTTTTTATTTTGGCTCTTAGTCAGATGAGGTATAAACAGAGCTGAATATTACTAGAATATTACTATGGCTAGCAGAGTTTATATACCTATATGCATATAGGGTGATGAGTATATATCAAAGATCTTAAGGGGTGACATACAACATGACCAAGGCAGAATTAACAGAAGCTATTAAAGAAGCTATGCGTTCAAAGGATAAGCTCAAACTATCAATCTTGCGTCAAATTAAAGAAATGATTTTACTTATCGATAAAACAGGAGAACGCGAATCTACTGATGCAGACGTAAATAGCGCTATCCAAAAGCTTATTAAGATGACCAATGAAACCTTAGAAGCTTCTGAAAAGGCAGGGACCAACGCCCAGCGCACAGAAGATCTGCGCTATCAGGTGGGCGTTCTGGAAAGTTTAATGCCCAGCATTCTTGATGGTGAAGAGCTTAAAAGCTTGATTTTAGACTTAAAAGATGAGCTTAAGATTGAAAGTATTAAGGATATGGGCAGATTAATGAAAGCTTTGGGCGATAAAACCTCAAACTTATTTAATAAGGCAAAGGCTGCAGAGCTTATCAAAGAAGAGCTTTCAAAATAGTATGTCTTTTTAAGCTTCAAGGAGCTCTTGTTCCTGGGCATCAGGCTCCTTGAGGCCTCTATTAATATCAATTTGATGATTGATTTCTGCACCCAATAAGAGCATGCAGTTGATAATCCAAAAGAGCAGCAAGGTAATAATTACACCTGCTAAGGTTCCATATACAGCATCATATTTACCAAAGTTACTTACAAAGTAAGAAAATCCCAAAACAACAGCTATAACTAAAATAAGTGCAATACTTGCTCCTGGAAAAAAGGCGCGGCCCTTTTTTCTGTGGCGCAGGCTAAAATCACTGGGTGTAGCAAAATAGAGCAAAGCAAGTACTGCAATAAAGCAAAGTAGGATAACAGGTGCTCGTAGTAGATGAATATAAGATAAGAGCGTTACGATATGCTTATCCAGGTGGCTTTCCAAAAAGCCCAGTAGCTGCTCACTCATCATGAAAAAGCCAGTGGCAACAACTAAAAGAATAAGAAGTATCAAGGTAAGAACTAACATACGAAGGCGCACAAGTATGCTATTTTGGGCATCTTCTGCCTTTGTATTTTGAATCTTATCAAGGGCGCGGCCAAAGCCAGAAAGATAGTTAGAGGCAGACCAAGCCATAGAAATTATACCTATAACAAAGGTAATGCCAATTCCGCCAAAATCTCTAAAGGTTAAAAGAGGCTCTTTTACTATTGAAAAAACTTCTGCTGAGATATTTTGCTCTAAAACAGGTAAGAGATTATCTAATAAGTATTGCGATAAGCCCAAAATACCAAGCAAGGAAACAGCAGCAAGAATAAGAGGAACAAAGGAAAATACAAGATAATAGGTAAGTCCAGCAGCAGCATCAGTTCCGCCATTTTTACTAAAACTTAAAAGGACTCGGCCAAGGAATGATTTTTGTGCGCTAAGGGCAATATCTTTAGCATGTTCAAGGTAAGACTTCATTGATAGATTCCCAAACGTTCTTATCTAAAAAATACAGTATCTGCAGTTCAATATGCAGTTCAATAGTGTTTAATCTGACACTTGTATAATGCCCAATTTCAGGCTTTTTGTCTACAGTAGACTCATAAGGCATAGCGCAGAGTTTAAAACAGGCTACATAGGCTTTTGCGCTTCCTTGCTGTTGCAACTATTAAACTAAGGCTTGAAAAAACAGAGCCTTTTGCAGATAAGATGACCAAAGCATGGTTAAGTTGTGCATACAATTAACTAAGCATATATTTTATGTGAGCAGCTAGAGTGAGATACTTGTTTTGCGGTATGATTCAAGGTGACTAATTTTGTACTAATGGTCCGACGTTTGGAGAAAAGTGGCTACAAACTACAATAATGCACATAAGGCTACTCAAAACCAGGCAACACAAGTTCGCCGCCCAGTTACAAATAGCGCTAACGGTGGAGCAGGTCGTCATTTTAGTCCTGCACCCAAAAATACCAAAAAGAGCAGCACAAAAATCTTTTCACTTATCGCAATAATTGTTGGTGTAATCCTTCTTATTGCGGCTGCGGTCATGTTTGGCCGTGAGTGGTTTGGTTCAAAAACTGCAGCTGATGATTTGCAGAAGGCCCAATCTGCTTTAGTTAGTTCAGATGGAGCACAGCCTCCTGCAGCAAATGAAGAAGTGCCAACAAATGCACAAATTCCTGTGGTTGATTGGGATAAGCTTCATGCAATCAATAAAGATATCTGTGCATGGTTACAAATTCCGGGCACCAACATTAACTATCCAGTAGTTCAAGGTGCTACAAATGATGATTATATTCTCACCACACTTAGTGGCGTATCTGCAGTTGAGGGCTCAATCTTCTTGGATTCAGACTCATCTAGAAACATAGATGATAGACACTCAATTGTATATGGTCATAATATCCAAAATGGCTCCATGTTCCATGCAATTGCTAGTTATGTAAACAAAGGTTTCTTTGATGAACATAGAACCGTTTACTACATCACTCCAGAAAAGAACTATGTTCTCAAAGCAATTGCCACCTACCTAACTGATGGTAATGACACCAATGTTCGCGTCTTTGACTTTGCTTCTGATGCAGAGTTCCAAAACTGGCTTAAAGGTCGCCTGGATGCTTCAGTCGTTAAGGCTGATGACTTTAAGGTAGAAGAGGTCAATCATCTCTTTGAGTTTTCAACCTGCTCATACAGCCGCAAGGATGGACGCACCATCTTGTTAGCTATTGAGGATAAGACAGTTAATAATCAGTCTGACCCTAATGCTAAGCCAGTAAACAGCAGTGAAGGACAGATGGTTAAGCAATAAGGCTTAAGGTAGATAGTCAGGTAGATAGTCTGTGGACGAAAAAGAACTCATTCAAACACAGATAAGGAGAAAAGAGCTCAAGCAAGGCCAAGGCCAGCTTAAGCTCTTTTTCTCATACTATTCAAAGTCAGGAGCCACCTCAGATATGTTGGGGGAGGCTCTTGAGCTTATGGAGTCGGGCTATACCTGCATTATTTCTTTAGTGCGCACCCCAGAAAAACTCCAGCTTTCACAAGAGATAAATAATGTTCCCTTTGATTTAGATTATCTACTTACAGAGCACCCTGACTTTGTGCTCATTGATGATATAGCCTGTACTAATACCCCAAGTTCAAGCAATAAATATCGCTGGCAGGATGTGCAGGATTTATTAGCTGCAGGTATAGATGTCTTTGCAACCATGCATGTGGGAAACCTCATGTCAGTTTCAGACCGTGTATCCCAAATCCTTTCTGTAGAACCAGAGCATCTTGTTCCAGATCTGGTATTTTATTCTTGTGACCAACTAGAGTTTGTAGATATTGACCCCAAAGAGCTCATTGAGCGTCATAAAAATCTTGGTATTTATGGTCCTTCCAGCCCAGACTTATCACAGCTAAAAGAGCTGCGTGCACTGGCACTTCACTGTGTGAGTGAGTATGCTTCACGTTCTTCTCGCAAAGAAGCAAAGCGTCGCCTCTTGCGTTCATTAGACGAGAAGGTCTTAGCGCTTATATATCTTGACGGTGCAGACGAGCTGGTAATTCACGAGGCGGCGCGCATAGCAGAGGCGCTTGACGCACCCCTAAAAGTGCTCCTTGTAGATAGAAGTCCAGATAACCTTTTAAGTTCGCATGAAAAAAAGAAAAAAGAGACAGCTTTAAGTTCTCTGCATGAGCTTACAGAAAAGCTTTCAGGAGAGTTTATTGTGCTTAAGGGCGAGGATAGTCTAAGCATCGCAGCTGATTATATTCAGGCGCAGGCAGTTACAGATGTGGTTTTAAGCCGCGCGCCCTTATCGGCAGCACGTAGAATGCTTTTGCCCCTTGTGTTACCTCGTGCCGATAAGATAGCGGCCTTGCTTCCTACGGTGCATATTCATAGTGTTCCTCAGTTGCTAAAAGTGAAAAAGTACCACCTAAGAGCTCCCATCTTAAGGCAGGCGGTTCTTAATCTGCGCTTTAAAGATCTGGTCTTCACCTTACTTACAGTTGCGGTGGCTACCATAATAGTCCAGCTCTTAAGCTCAGTTGGCTTTTCTTCTCAGACCTCCGTTCTTTTGTACGTGCTGGGAGCCGCTTTAGTGGCACGCTTTAGTCAAGGCTATTTACCTGGCGTGATTGCAAGCCTCCTGTCTATTGCCACTATGAGTTATTTCTTTGTGCGCCCTTACTATAGCTTTAGTGTTGAGCATAAGGCGCATTATGTAACCTTTTTGGTAATGATAGTTGTTTCTTTGATCATTACTACCTTAGCATCCAGGATGCAGCGTGACTCACAGCGAGCTCGTCTAAGGGAGCAACATACCCAGGTGCTTTATGAGCTCAATAAAAATCTGCTGCATACGCGTGGTATACAAGATGTTGTTTCAACTTCATTAGAAACCATAACTCGCCTCTTTGACAGGGCTGCTGTGATGTATCTAAAGGATCCCTTTATTGAGGGATCTGCAAAAGTGCGACCCGCCACAGGTGATATGGATGTGGCGCTCTTCTCAAGCAGCTTGGAAAAAGAGGCTGCAAAAAAAGCCTTAGAAAAGCAGCTTGAAACGGGTGCAGACAGCGATATTATGAGTATGGCAAGCGCTCATTATATTCCCATTAGTGCTGGTGAAGATAGCAAAAGCTGTTTAGCAGTCTTGGGTATATCAACGCGCAAAGCTCCTCTTAGTGAAGACGATAAAACCTTTATTTCTATGATCAGCAATCAAATTGCTTTGGCCTTTGAGCGTCAAATTTTTATTGATGAGCATCGTTATGATCTGCAAAAAGCTGAGCTTAATGCGATAAAAACGCGCTTTGCTGAGGAGATTATTAAGCATGCAAGCCTCTCTTCTCGTTACGCTAATGAATTGAGCCGCAAGCTCATTGCCTTAAAGCTTGACAGCTCAAATCTGCATGATGCTCAAGCTGAAGAAGAGCAGGTGCAAGATACCTGTTCTCAATTAGCTCTAGCAGCAGTGCAAAGACAAGATGAAGATGTAAAGCTACAGTTACAGTCTGCTCAAGAGCAAGCAGAGCCATCTTGCCCTACAGTAGAATTGCTTTCACACCTCATAGCAGCAGAATCTCAGCGCGAGCATCGCTTTACTGAGGCTTTAAGTTTGGTCTTAACCCCATCTTTGGCAAATTATGAGTCGGTTGAACTGGCCTATCTTTTGAAAGCCGCGCAAGAAAAACTCAAAGGCGCTCAGCATGAGAGACAAAGCTCTTGTCCTTGTCTTATTAAGCTTGATTTAAGTGGCATAGAGTCAAAAGCCTTGGTAGAAAAACGCTTATTTATTAATTCTTTAGTGCTGCTTATGAAACACTTAAGCGGGCTTCTTATGCATGCTGAGGATAAGAAGGTCTTACAGGTGTCTTTGAGGCAAAACCCCAAAGGTAAAATTATTTCTTTTGCAACAGATAGTGGAGAAGAAGAGCTAGAACTTCTCAACCTTATCTTTTCTGATAGCTATCTTCATAAGCGCGAGCAAGCTATATTTAAAGCCCCTTCACTCAAACGCTTAGATCGCAAGCTGTCTGCTCAAGATGAGCTTGATCTTATTTTGGCAACTGCGGGTCTTAGGGCTCACGGGGCTAAATTGCGTGCACGAAAGCGTTTGGGAGGCGGGCTTATCGTCACCATACAACTGCATGAGTAAACTGCATGAGTAAATGCATAAATGGCTTAAGTAAAACGGTATGAATGGCATGAGTAAATGGTGAGAGATCGTGAAGACTAGGCAAACTAAGCAAGCTATGCAGCATATGCAAGCTGCGCAGGGCTCTGGGGTGCAAGAGCAGGCTTATAGAAGCATTGCTCAGACCTCTAGTGCAGAAATAGAAGAAAAGAAATCTCGCTTTATTGCTCACGCCGCGCCGGTATGTACAGAAGAAGAGGCTCTAGCCTTTTTGCAAGAGCTTAAAAAAGAACATCCCAGTGCACGCCATCATGTGTATGCCTATGTTTTAAGGAAAGATCAGCGTAGCCGATATAGCGATGATGGGGAGCCTCAAAAAACCGCAGGTCTACCTGTTTTAGATCTCATTAAAGCACGTGGTTTATCAGATATTATCATAGTAGTTATCAGGTATTTTGGCGGTACGCTTTTGGGAACGGGAGGGCTTATTAGAGCCTACAGCCTAGCTGCTTCTCAAGCTCTTGCTGCAGCAGAGATAGTGGACTATCAACTGTGTCAGGATCTAATCCTTCATCTGCCGTATAACTATTATGATCAGCTTGTTTTTCTAGCTGGAAAACATAATGCAGAGCTTATCTCTACCACCTATGGGCAAGAGGTTGAACTGCAGCTACGTTTTTTAGCCGGGGAAGAACAAAAGCTTTTGTGTGAGTTAGAAGAGCTTTTTAAGGGCGATAAACCCTGGCGCCTAACTGAGTGCTCATATAAGCTGTTCAAGGCCGCGGGTTAATAAGGAGACTTGGCTAAGATGACTAAGCATGATGGACATAATGAACAGCTAACTAAGCTTGAGCAGCTGCTTGTTGACTTGGTAGAGATTCCCAGCATAAACCCACCAGGAAAAGAAGCCGCAGTGGCAGACTACTTAGAAGATTATTTACGTAAGGCAGGTTTAGCAGTAAGGCGCAAAGCCAGCGGGCTTGAGGGCAGGGATTCGCTGGTGGCAACTCTTTTATCTGATGCAGAGCCTTCAGCAGAAGAAAGATCGCGGGGCGGAATCATTTTTACGGGTCACATGGATGTGGTTCCCGTATCAACTAAAGAACGCCTGCGTTGGAATAGCGATCCTTTTAAGGCTCATGTGGATAAGGATTATATCTATGCACGCGGCGCCTGTGATATGAAGTCGGGTTTGGCGGCGGCTTGCCAGGCCCTTTGTGACCTTGCTTACCAGGGATTTAAGCCAAAGCGTGATATTGCCTTAGTTATTACGGCAGATGAGGAAGACTCAATGATGGGTTCTCGTTCTTTTGCTGACGATAAGGAACTGGCACATTTTGACTCGGTGGTGGTTTGTGAGCCAACCAATCTGCAGCTTTGCAGCAAATCACGCGGGCGTACCTATGGGCTTTTGCAGGTTGAAGGTCAGACTGCCCATGGATCCAGGCCTGGATCAGGCTGTAATGCGCTTCTTGTGGCACATGAATTTATAACAGAGATGATGAAGCTTGATTTTAGCGCTTATGATAATAGCTATGGGCAGAGTTTTTTGCGTCCTTTGGGGATTCAGGCTGGTGTTGATCCTTGGGTAGTCCCTGATCAATGTACGCTTAAGCTGGATGCTCGTCTTACCCTAGGTCATGATCCTAAAGATATTTGGGAAAAGCTAGAGCAGATACGCCAGTCACTTGAGCAGCGCTATCTTGAACAAGGAGCTCAGCTTAGTTTGCAGGTGCTTGACGCGCGAGAGCCTTGGGAGACACAAGACTGCAGGCTACTGCGCTCCTGTAAAGGTATTATGCAAGAGATGAATTTAAGCACCCATGAGCTCTGCTTCACGGGAACTACAGATGGCACACCTTTAAGAAGAGCTGGTAGAGACGTTGTTATTATAGGTCCTGGAGATCTTTCTTGTGCACATCAAGAAAATGAACGAGTTTCTCGCAAGCAATTGGCACAAGCATATCAGCTTTACCATTCTCTTATGGGCAGCTGGGTTTAGAAGAGTGCAGGACTTAGCTTGCCCTGCACTTCTCTTACAAACAAGGAGTTAAATAAACAAGGAGTTAAGTTAGGAGTAAGACCTTAGGGCTAGCCCAAAACTTATCATTAAGGCCATGATAATAAAGCTAAAAGCAGTATAGAGGCTCTAGTTTAGAGTTCTTCTCTCTCAAGAAGGCTAATCTCAAAATTGAGCACCTTGCCTGCCATTTCATGGTTGAAATCAAAAAAGACCTTATCGTCTTCAATTTTCAAAACTTTTGCAGGAATAGGGTAGCCTTCTGGACTTTGAAGATAAATGCTTTGTCCCACAGGTAGTTGATCACAATTAGGAATCATGCTGCAGGGATAGGATTGAACAAGTTCTTCTTGGTATTCTCCATAAGCTTCAGCAGGTTCAAGGCGGACCTTTGTGCTTTGACCTGGTTCTAAGGAGGCAACCGCCTTATCAAAGCCGGGCACTACCTGGCCGGCACCCTGGGTAAATTCCAGGGCTTCATTTCTGTCATGACTGCTATCAAAAACACTGCCATCATCAAAGCTACCAGTGTAGTGAACTTTAACCTTGTACTGCTTTGACACCTGTACTCCCATCTATGATCTTGCCTAAGTGCTCAAGTGCATAAATGTGTAAGCACTTAAAGCGGGCAAGTTCTTGAGCATAATGCTTCAAAATTTATCTGACCTATATGTCCTACCCCAATACCTTAATTTAAAGCAGAGTGTTTGAAATCAGGGCTTATTAAAATTGGGAGTTCTAAAGTCGGAGCTTTTAAACTTGGAGCTATTAAAGTAGAAGGAAAGTAGAAGGCTAAAGCCGGAGGTAAAAGCGGCGCGCAAGTGAAAGCAGTGCGCTACAGGATGGATGTTTGACAGATCACAGGAGGCGTGAATAACTTGTATCCATCATGTGAATATTGCTAATTTGAGAATTTTTCTCATTTTTATCAACAGAAGAGGGTATATAGTTAAAACTGTACTAACTAGAATTATTGGAATTAAATATTGGGATTTAAGGTGCTTGCCTTAAAACAAGGAGAGATTAGAGGAGAGTATGGAAAAAGAGATTACATCAAAAAATGATCGTGTAGCAGCTAATCCTCAGTTGACCATGGCAAATGGCGCTCCTGTTGCTAACAATCAAGATGTAATGACCGCTGGTGCACGCGGTCCTATGATGCTTCAAGACACCTGGTTTTTGGAGAAGCTTGCACATTTTGATCGTGAGGTAATTCCAGAGCGTCGTATGCATGCAAAGGGTTCTGGTGCACATGGTAAGTTTGTTTGCACCGCAGATCTTTCAGATCTTACCTATGCTGCTCCCTTTAGTGAGAAGGGTAAGGAAACTGAGATCTTTATTCGTTTCTCAACCGTAGCTGGTGAGCGCGGTGCTGCTGATGCAGAGCGTGATATTCGCGGTTTTGCTATCAAGTTCTATACTGAGGATGGTAACTGGGATTTAGTAGGTAACAACACACCTGTGTTCTTCCTGCGTGATCCTTTGCGCTTTACTGATCTTAACCATGCAGTTAAGCGTGATCCTCGTACCAATATGCGTTCAGCAAATACCAACTGGGATTTCTGGACTGGTCAGCCTGAGGCCCTTCACCAGGTTACTATCACCATGTCTGATCGTGGTCTCCCCCGTACTTATCGTCATATGGATGGTTTCTCAAGCCATGCTTACTCAATGATTAATAAAGAGGGTCAGCGCGTTTGGGTTAAGTACCACTTCAAGACAGAACAGGGTATTGAGAACTTAACTGATGCCGAGGCAGAGGTATTAGTAGGTAAGGATCGTGAGTCACATCAGCGCGATCTTTATGAGGCAATTGAGCGCGGTGAGTTCCCACGCTGGAAGGCTTATGTTCAGGTTATGACTGAAGAGCAGGCTAACAATATGCCTTATAACCCATTTGACCTTACCAAGGTTTGGTATCATGATGAGTTCCCTCTGCGTGAAATTGGTTGGTTTGAGCTTAACCGTAACCCAGAAAACTACTTTGCAGAGGTAGAGCAGGCAGCATTTAATCCTGCAAATATCATTCCTGGTCTTGGCTATTCACCAGATAAGATGCTTCAGGGTCGTCTCTTCTCATATGGTGATGCTCAGCGCTATCGTCTTGGTGTAAACCATATGCTCATCCCTATCAACTATCCACGCAACGCTAAGAACTTCCATCCTTATCATCGTGATGGCTTTATGCGTACTGATGGCAACTTGGGATCAGAGCTTCACTATGTTCCCAATAGCTACGGTGGTTGGACTGAGACCCCAGAGGTTTCCATGCCTGTAGAAAAGGTATATGGTGACATTGACCGCTGGTGTGCACGTGAAGATGACAATGATTATTACACCCAGCCTGGTAAGCTCTTCCGCATCATGAATGATGAGCAAAAGCAGGCACTCTTTGACAACACTGCAGCTTGCATGGGTGACGCAGAGGAATTCATTAAGCTTCGCCACATTGAGCACTGCTACTATGCAGATCATGACTATGGTCGCGGTGTTGCTAAGGCTTGCGGTCTTGAGGATAAGGCCGATTGGGCTCTCTTCGATAAGAAAGAAGCTGAAGGCATCAAGGGCGCCGAGGGCGATCTTCATCAAAAGATTGTAGAGCAAGGCAATAAGGCTCTGCGCTAAGCTTTAGCTGCTTAGGTATTAGAAATTCTTATAAGATCAAGGGTTCTGGCTCTTTTTGAGCTAGAACCCTTTTTTATACAACTATGTGTTAGTACGATGGTGCAAAAGTATCAAAATAGTGACAAGCTCTCTGGTCTATAGTATTGCCCTTTAAGGAGGACTAAAATTGTCTCCTTATCACTTTAACAGCTGTAAATTCATCTTGCTTAATAGATAGATTTATACAGCTTATGGCCCAAATTTTGATAAAAGATAGTTCACGTTTTTATCGATAAACCAGGGCCGCTTTAGATAGGAGAGCTATGAAATCAAAGCTCAGAGCTGTATCTCAAACTCAGCTTAAGGAGAATGCTAAAACCTTACCCTTTAGTTTTGCTCTTTCTCTTATCACCTTAGGTGTGGTCTATGGTGATATTGGTACCAGCCCCATGTATACCATTAAGGCAATAGTTAATGGTAATGGAGGTTTTACGAGTGTAAGTGAAGATCTTGTGCTGGGTGCCTTAAGTTTAATGATCTGGACTATGACGCTCATTACCACTCTTAAATATGTCTTCATTGCGCTTAGAGCAGATAATAAACAAGAGGGTGGCATTTTTGCTCTTTATTCACTGGTAAAACACTGTGCCCCCTGGTTGGTTATTCCAGCTATGATAGGTGGAGCTGCGCTTTTATCGGACGGCATTTTAACTCCAGCAGTTACGGTGACTTCAGCTGTTGAGGGTCTGCGTTCAATAGAGCTGGGGCAAAGCCTATTGGGTGATGACCAAATGCGCGTAGTGCTTATCACGCTCATCATATTAAGCATCCTCTTTTTGGTGCAAAGAGCAGGAACCTCAATGGTGGGAAAAGCTTTTGGTCCCTTGATGGTAATTTGGTTTGGCTTTCTTTTGCTAAGCGGCGCTGCACATGTGCTTGGTAATCTTAGTATTTTACGGGCGATAAACCCGTTATATGGAATTGAGTTTTTATTTAGTCCTGTCAATAAGGCAGGGCTTATGGTTTTGGGCTTTGTTTTCTTGTGTACCACTGGCGCAGAAGCTCTGTATTCTGATATGGGGCATGTGGGAAGAAAGAATATTCTTGCTACCTGGCCTTTTGTTAAACTTTCTTTGATAGTTAATTATCTTGGACAGGGAGCTTGGGTATTATCGCAAAGCAATAATATAGACTTGCTAAGTAAAGCAGATCTTAATCCATTTTATGAAATGCTGCCTGAATCTATGCGCGCCTTTTCTATTGTGCTTTCTACCATTGCTGCCCTCATTGCTTCCCAAGCCTTAATTACTGGCTCATATAGCTTGGTTTCAGAGGCAACTCGACTCAATTTGTTGCCCCATATGCAAATTAGCTATCCTTCACAAACAAAAGGTCAGCTGTACATCCCCATGGTAAACACCCTCATGTGGGCTTCATGTTGCCTTGTAGTTTTGTATTTTCAATCCTCAAGCAACATGGAAGCAGCATACGGTTTGGCAATTACTATTACCATGCTTATGACCAGTATCTTGCTCTTTGCATTTTTACATAATGTGTTAAAGTTACGAGTTCTGTCCTGGCCTTTTTTGATATTTTTTGGGGCGCTTGAATCTTGCTTTTTCTTTTCTAGTCTTACCAAGTTTTTCCACGGGGGTTTTGTTACCGTCTTTATCGCACTGCTTATCTTCTCAGTGATGTATGTATGGATTAGAGGTTCTGCTATAGAGCGCTCTCAATCAGTCTTTTTGCCTATTAAGGATTATCTAAAGCAGCTATCTCAACTACGTTACGATAAAAGCATTGGTCTTTTGGCTGATAACCTGGTCTTTTTGACAAATGATCCCCAAATGGAACGCTTAGACAGAGACATTTTATATAGCATTTTAGATAAACGTCCTAAGCGCGCTCGTTCTTATTGGTTTGTGCATGTCAAAGTAAGTGATGAGCCTTATACCGGCACTTATAGCGTACAAAATTTTGGTACAGATTATGTCTTTAAAGTGCAGCTTCACTTGGGCTTTAAGGTTGCTCAGCGTATTAATGTTTACTTACGTCAAATAGTTCAAGACTTGGTGTGTACGGGTGAGCTTAAACCTAATCCTCAACGCTATTCCATTTATAAGAACCCCGAGCAGGTTGGAGATTTTAAGTTTTGTCTCATTAGAAAAGCTCTTTGTCCAGAAACAAGTTTGCGTCCCTGGGACTCAAGAATTTTGCAGATAAAATATGCGCTTCGTCGTGCATGCGGTAATTCTGCTCGCTGGTATGGTTTGGAAAGCTCAAGCATTATTTATGAGTATGTGCCGCTCTTTTCTCGTGAAAAAGCGCAGCTTACCTTAAAGCGTGTTGGGATCAAGCAAAGCACTGATGCAAAAGCTGGGAATGCAAGGTCTGTACAGATAAGAGATAGTTATTTGGAAGATATGCAAACTGCGCTTGATGTCGGAAGAGAGCTTCATCTTAAAGAGGGGGCAAAGCAGCCAGAAAAGAGCCATGATCTCTTTGTTTCTAAATTAAGCCAGTCAATTTCTGAATCAGTTGAAGATGTGAGTCGCAATGTTATTGGTGGAGAAGAGGCTGATTTTAGGGCACTGTATGATGACAGTGATGATGAAGATTTTGCTGATGAAGATTGTGTTGATGAAGATCTGACACTTGAAGCTGTATCTACATCTATTGAAGAGCTTGATAATAATGAGCATGATGATAAAGCCTCAGATAAGGAACCAAGCGAGGGGCTAGACGAGGTCTCAGGCAATGAGCGCGAGGAGCCAGGCAAGAAACCAGGCGAGGAGCCAGCCAGCAAAAAGCTTGATAAAAAAAGTTATAAGTAGTTAATAACATGCATTTATTTTGAGTATTTCTCCCTATCTTACTGGCAATAGCTACAATAAGATGAGATAGGGAGAATACATGGCATTTAACTCAGTTATTTTTTTGTGCTGGGCGCTACCTTTGGTTTTGCTTGCCTACTATGGTTTAGCACCTCTATTTACATCCAAGCTAGCCCCCACGCTTAAGAAACTTCTGCTGTTTGCAGCAAGTTTTGTATTTGCAACATGGATAGCCCAGGAGCATAGCTTATTCTTTTCAGGGCTTATTTTACTAAATTGGCTATTTGCTCTTTTCATTTCTAAGAGCAGGTCTAATAATAGAGAAATTCAAGCAAAGATAAGCTTACTGATAATAATTATCTGTAACCTTACTTGTTTGGTATCTTATAAATACCTAGACTTTTTTGCTTCTTTGTTAAGCCCATACCTGATCTTACAGGTAGAGAGCTTTTCCCTTATACAACCTTTAGGTATTTCATTTTTGACCTTCTCGCTCATCTCATATGTAGTAGATTGCTATCGTCAGCATATTATCGCCGATAAAAACTTGCTCAATTTTTCCTTGTGGGCTCTCTTTTTTCCTAAGCTTACTAGTGGACCTATTGCGCGCTATGACGATATGTTTTCACAAGAGAATCTTGAGAGAGCGGGGTCTTTTGACAGAGAGCTTGTAGCCTATGGTATGCGCCGTTTTGTGATAGGTCTTGCTAAAAAGGTGATGATAGCAGATATCTTGGGCGTGAGTGTTGATACCATATTTGGTCAACAGGCACTTGGTATTGATACGCCTACGGCCTGGATTGGTATTTTGGCATACAGCTTGCAAATCTTTTTTGATTTTTCTGGTTATTCAGATATGGCCTTAGGTCTAGCTGCGCTCTTTGGCTATAGGCTTAAGGAGAACTTTAATTATCCATATTGCGCTCACAGCCTGGGAGAATTTTGGCACCGCTGGCATATCTCCCTGTCAACATGGCTAAGAGATTATGTTTATTTCCCCTTGGGAGGCAGCAGAAGGGGCAATGTATATGTCAACTTAAGTTTGGTCTTCTTGCTTTCTGGATTGTGGCATGGAGCAAATCTTACCTTTGTTGCATGGGGAGCTTGGTATGCCTTCTTTATGGTTTTAGAGCGAATCTTAAAACTTCATGCTCCAAAGGCGGTTCCTTGGCTTGATGCACAAAGCTCTGCTGTTGCTAAATGTATAGGTTGGCTATGTACCGTCTTTATTGTCATTCTTGGCTGGGTATTCTTTAGGTCAGAAAACTTATATCAGGCTTGGGAATATCTGCAGCTTCTCTTTGGTATAGGTCAATATGATGGGCAATTTTTCAAGGCAGGCTACTACTTTGATGGGCGTGTTCTGGCCTTATTTGTAATAGGCAGCCTTTTAAGCTTTCCTCTTGTCCCCAAACTAAGTAAGAAACTTGAAACCTGTAGCTGGTATGAGCTGCTGCGTTCTTTGGCATGCATAGCATTATTTGTTTTATGTCTAGCCTATGTGCTAAGCAGCAGTTATTCACCATTCTTATATGCGCAATTCTAAGGTACTGTGTATGAAAATGATTAGAAAAACATCCCAGAAAAGGTCTATGGAGGCGCCCGAGCAAGCGCCTGAGCAAGCGCCCGAGCAAGCGCCTATCAAAACGTCTGCAGAAGTGCCTATGGATACTAGCAAGAATATAACTACGGGCTCAGCCAAAAAATCATCCAAGATGCGCTTAGTTATACACTATAGTTTTTTGCTCACCATCTTCGTGCTTATGATAATTCCTGCAGCCTATAGTAATTTTGCTCCAGAGGTAAAAAGTGAGGCAGACAACAGAATGCTCACCGAGTTTCCCAAGGGCAAGCATATGAAAGAGCAGCTTAATAACTACCTTACTGACAGAGTGGGCTTTAGGCCAGAGCTTCTTGCAGGCTATGCTGCTTTTAACGATAAGGTCTTTGGCTTAATGACTCATCCTCTTTATGAGTATGGTAAAGAGGGGTGGAGCTTTTTTAGGTTTAGTGATGAGCGCTATGATCGGCAATTTATTAGAAGCTTTGCCGAGTATATTAAGCGCGCCCAAGACTTTTGCGAGGATAGGGGCGTTCCTTTTCTTTTTGTTATTTCTCCAGAAAAAGCCCGTGTATATGCTGAATATTTGCCAGATACTATAGCTAAACCCGATAATACCGCGGCATATTTAAAAGAGTGCTTTGATGAGCTGGGGGTTAATTATCTAGACGAGTATGACGCCTTAATCCAACATAAAGCTGAGGGCTATGCGGTTTTCAATAAGGTCTATGATGCAGGCCATTGGAATGCGGAGGGCATGTATGCAGGCAGCCAAGTTGTTATTGATAAGCTGCAGGAGAGAGGCTTGACTATTGAGGATATAGATTTAGACGATTATCACAAGGTAGACATCTTAGAGAAAATTTTGCCAGCTTCAAACTATCCCATTCATGAGTGGACCTACCAATATGTTCATAATGATGATGGTAAAGAGGCAGTTCATCAGGATTCATACCTGGATATGCTTATGATAGACAGCAATCATAATAGTGCAGCATATTATCTTAATGAGTCCAAGTCTGATGCACCAGCCCTACTTATGTTTCAAGGAAGCTATTACAACTCTTATGGCGCCATGCTGCAGCATCAGTTTTCACGCTGTGCCCAGGTTCATAATTATGAGAATATCGTCAATCTGGACTATTACTTAAGTGTATTTCAGCCTGATGTGGTGGTTATGGAAAATGCCGATTATACCTTATCAAATGCGTTCTATAGCAGCCTTCCTCTGGCAGAAAAGCAGTTTTATGAGTATCCCAGTGCTAAAGAGTTTAGGAAGGCACAGGCTCAAAACTCAACAATTTATGTGGGCTTAGAATCTGATTTTTCCATTCAAAATCTCTTTATTTCTCTACCAGAAGGCTGGGGAGCTCAAGATAATGAGGGTGCATGGATTGCGGGAAGCCTGGGCTCCTCAAAACCCTATGACTTATATCCTCTAAGTAATGGCGCTTATTTATGGGGAGCACGCAGAGATGCACTGAATCTCAATGATGCCTACACGCTTTATATAAAACATTCAGGCACAATATACTCATATAAGGTAAAGCTACATTACAATTAGTGCATACTGCCGCACGCCTGAGCAAGCGCATATAAAAGTGAGCGTGTACAAAAGCAAAGGTGCAAAAGTGAATGCACGCAGAAGTAAGCGCATACAAAAGCATATGCGCACAGAAGTAACAATGTAGATGAGTACATAGGCACATGAGTAGTTAACAAGGAAGCTTGTGGAAATTAATAAGGAAGATACACTAAGTCCTTTAAGAAAACTTCAGCTGGTAGAGCTTGATCTTTTGCTGCGTTTTCATCACTTTTGTGAAAAGCAGGGTCTGCGCTACTATCTTTTGGGCGGAACCCTTTTGGGTGCCATACGACACCAGGGATTTATTCCCTGGGATGATGACGTGGATATTTGTATGCCACGCCCAGATTATCAAAGATTTATTGAGCTTTGCAAAGATAATCCCCAGATTTTTGGTCTTTCATCAGCAGGAAATCCTTTGTATCTGCAGTCTATTTATACCAATACAAACTATAGGCAGGGTATGGCTAAACTGTGCTGTGCTGATGTGCGCATTCTTAATAAAAGCGCCAGTATAGAGCATATTGAAGATGCTTGGATTGATATTATTCCCCTAGATGGTTTTCCTCAGTGTAGATTACGGGGCTTTTTGCATAAGCTGCGTTTAGTTTATTGGAAAATAATGGATGCTACAGCTGAGTTTGAGCATGTGGTAGATGTGCGGCGTGATAGAGGAGCTCTAGCTAATGTTCTTGTAAAAATACTTGCCTTTATGAGTCGCTATATCAAACCTTATGGAGATGATTATCATAAGGTCTTACTTAAGATGGATGCCGCACTTCAACGCTATAGCTATGATCAGGAGAGACGCTGTCTTAATATGTATGCTGCCCAAGGTTTTAAAGAGATTTTTGCTATTAGGGCAATTGAGCCTGGATGCAAGCTCAAGTTTGAAGGACATGAGTTATGGGCACCTGGTAAGTATCAAGAAATATTAGAGTGTATATATGGCCCTAACTATATGACGCCACCTCCTGAAGATCAAAGGAATTGGCATAATTCAGAAGTGTTGGAATCATAAAACTAGTAGCTTAAAAGCAGTAAGTTAAAGCCTTGGCTAGGTAAGGAAGCTTAGATGAATTCTTCAAGAGACATGTTAAATTTGGCGGTAGGTCCCGTAATGATGGACGAGGAGATCTTAGCCATCTCTGCTCAGCAGATACCTTATTTTAGGACGGCAGAATTTTCTGCCTGCATGCTAGAAAATGAGGCTCTACTAAAGGAATTGGCTGGTGCTTCTAAAAGCTCTCGTGCTGTTTTTCTCACGGGCTCAGGTACAGCTGCAATGGAGGCTGCTGTAAGCGGTCTTTTAGATAAGCACGATAAGATCTTGCTTGTAAATGCTGGTAGCTTTGGCCAGCGCTTTGCAGAGATCTGCAGCTTTTATAAGCTTAAGGTAGATGAACTTAAGCTTAAGCCCGGACAAGCACTTACCAAAGAGCACTTACGGGACTACAATCCTTATAACTACAGTGCCTTTCTTATCAATATGGGTGAAACTTCTACCGGTGTATTACATGACATGCAGGCGGTTTCAGACTTCTGTAAAGAGGCTTCAATCTTTTTAATAGTAGATGCTATTAGCTCATTTTTAGCAGATGAGCTTAATATGGAAGAACTTGGTATTGATGCTTTGATCATTGGCGCACAAAAGGCACTTGCCTTGGCCCCGGGTTTATCGGCATTAGTATTAAGCGAGATAGCCTTAGAGCGTGTGCGTGATATAGAACCTTGTTCTTATTATCTTAATTTACGAGAAGCGCTAGCAAATGGGCAGAGGGGGCAAACACCTTTTACCCCTGCAGTAAGCACTCTACTTCAACTGCATGTGAGGCTTAAGCAGCTCATTGATTTGGGCGGTGCGCAGGCTGAGCACATGCGCATTAAGGCTCTAGCCCAGGACTTTAGGAACAAACTTAAGGCTGAGAAGCTACCGTTTAAGTTGTTTGCAGCTAATCCTTCATCGGCTGTAACATCATTAGAGGTAGATCCCTTAATTAACGCCTATGCTATCTTTGAGGAACTTAAAGAGCGTTTCAATATTTGGCTTTGCCCTAACGGAGGAGAACTTTCTTCTAAAGTAATTAGAGTGGGACATATTGGAGCTTTGACCACCAAGGATAATGATAGAGTGATAGAGGCCCTGTGCTGTTTAAGAGATGAAGGTAAGCTTGGAGCTTAAAAATGAAAGATAAACGAGTAGTCATAACTTATGGTACCTATGATCTTTTGCACTATGGGCATATTGCCTTGCTTGAGCGCGCAAAGGCCTTGGGCGACTATCTTATAGTTGGTGTAACCTCTGACGCCTTTGATAGATCACGTGGCAAGCTTAATGTTAAACAAGATTTAGCTACCAGGCTTAGTGCAGTTATGAATACTGGTATTGCCGATAAGGTCATAGTTGAAGAGTATCGCGGGCAAAAAATTGCTGATATTAGACGATATGGCGTTGATGTTTTTACCATTGGTTCAGACTGGGAAGGCAAGTTTGACTACCTTAAGAACTACTGTGAAGTAGTATATCTTGAGCGTACCAAAGGAATCTCTAGCACACAGTTGCGTGCTGAAAGCCAAGTGCTGCACAAGATGGGAATCATAGGAAGTGACTATCTTTGTGAGCGCATGCTTAGAGAATCAAAAAAACTTAATTCTATGAGTTTTGTTGCCTACGTTGAGCCTCAATTTGGCAAAGCTGAAGCTAGCCTTGATCCTTCTCATGAATATCACAAGCAAGGTCTTGCTCAAGCAGCCAGTCTTGATGAGCTTTTCTCACAGGTAGAGGCTGTATATATATCGCAAGCCATTGATAAGCGAGCTCAATTGATAGAGGCTGCGCTCTTATCGGATACCCATGTCTTATGCGAAGCCCCCTTATTTTTATCCCTTGAAGAGGCTAAGCGCTTAATTGCTCTTGCTAAGGAGCGTAAGCTCATACTTATGGAGGCGCTTAAAACGCGCTATTTTCCTGCCTTTGAGCATCTTAAGCTCTTGCTTGAATCAGGTGATATTGGCGAGATCAAAGATATAGATGCCTCCTTTTCACATGTGTTTGAGGGCCTTGATACCTCTGATAAATATCAGGGAAGCTTTTATGACTTAGCTTCAGTTTTACTGCTTCCTGCTGTAGAGCTTTTGGGCTCTAAGCCTCTTGAGGTGAATATGAGTCGTATGCTTGTGGATGCATTTAGCCCCTGGACTAAATGTAACTTGCGCTATAAAACGGCCGATGTGAGTCTGCGTGCAGGTAGAGGCATGAAAACAGAGGGTGATATGACCATAACGGGCACTCAAGCCTATGTTTATGTGCCTGCGCCTTGGTGGAAAACAGAATATTTTGAGCTGCGTTGTGAAGATTTGCGTGAGAGTAAAAAGTTTTTCTACCCTTATGCAGGAGAAGGCCAGCGCTATGAGCTTAATGCCTTTGTGCGTGCCATAGAAGAGGGGGGTTTGGGGGCTTTAGTGGACCCACAACTTGAAGAGGCTATGCTCTTATCGGCACAGATGGTAGAACAGTTTGATAGGGCACAGGTGCATGAGCTTGAAGCTGCAGCTTATAGCTTTGGAGGAGGGGAGCGTCTTGACCGCTAAACCTCAAATCTCTGTGGTTGTGCCGGTTTATAATACCAAAGCCTATCTAAGGCGTTGCGTAGACTCCTTGCTTAAGCAGAGCTTTCAAGATCTAGAAATTATTTTGGTAGATGATGGCTCTAAGGATGGTTCTGGAGAGCTGGCAGATGAGCTTTGTTTGCTTGATCAGCGTATACGCTGCGTGCATCAAGAAAATGCGGGTTTATCGGCAGCAAGAAACACGGGTGTAGCTCATGCCACAGGTGATTTTATTGGCTTTGTGGATAGCGATGACTGGTGTGAGCCTCAGATGTATGAGAGGCTCTATAAGCTTATAAGAGATCATGAGGGGGTAGATCTTGCTATCTGCGGGGTTAAAGATCAGTACCCTCATAAGGCAGAGGTACCTGCTACGCTTCCTGATAGAATCATGAGTCCAGAAGAGGTTTTTGAGGATATCTGCCTTAATAAGACCCTTATGGTTGGTATACCGCCGCGTCTATATCCACGCTGGCTGATGCAAGAGGTCTCTTCTCCTGCGGGTTATGCTCACGAAGATGCGTATATGCTCTTAGATCTTTTGATGAGGCTTAAATCTGTGGCAGTTTGCACTGATCCTTTGTATGTATATTTTCACAATAGCTCAAGCATTACCAGCGCGTCGTATGGTAAGGCTTCTTTGGATAATATTGTGGCATGGGAGCGTGTGCAAGAGCAGCTTAAGACCTGGCGCTCACAAGAAGAGTGGCCCTCCTTGCATGAGGCACTTAAGTTTAGGGTCTTTTGGGCTTATTTTGCCGCCCTTGATGACATGGTTTTGGCTAAACAAGCTCAGGTGGATCCAGCCGATAAGAACAAGGTAATTTCGTATCTCTTATCGCATAAGCAGGAGATATTGGCGCATCCAGCAGTAAGTAGGGCACGCAAGCTTGCAATACGCGCCTTAAGTTGCGGCCTCATTTTTTATCGCCTCTTAGTTATCTTGCAGGCGAGAAGGCAGCGCTTATATTAATACAGCAGCTAGAGTTTAGATAAAGGTAGGGTAGATGAAAGAAGGCCAAGCATATACAGAGGTAGCGCGCTTAGACTATGGTAATGGTTTGGGGCGTGCAGGCATTATTCATACCCCTCATGGAGATATAGAAACACCTATATTTATTCCCGTGGGTACGAAGGCAAATGTAAAATGTGTCCTACCTCAGCAAATTAAAGAGCTGGGGGCTCAGGCGGTGCTTGCAAATGCCTATCACTTATACCTAAGACCCGGTCCCGATCTTGTTGATGAGGCGGGCGGACTTGCAAAGTTCATGAGCTGGGATGGCCCTACCTATACTGATAGCGGTGGTTTTCAAGTTATGAGCCTCGGGGCAGGTTATCAAAAAGTATTAAGTCAAGAATTTAGTGGTACCGCGCAAGATGATCAGCAAACAGCCGATAAGCACGAGCGCCATGCTTGGGTTGACGATGAGGGCGTAACCTTTAGAGACCACATAGGTGGTGATTGGCATAGGTTTACCCCAGAATTTTCCATGCAGGTACAGCATAAGCTGGGCGCTGATATTATCTTTGCCTTTGATGAATTAACCACCCTGCTTAATACCCGTAAGTATCAAGAAGAAGCCCTTGAGCGCACACGCCTTTGGGCTATTCGCTGCTTGGCAGAGCATAAGCGCTTGACGGAGCTGCGTTCTCATCGCCCCTATCAAATGCTCTTTGGTGTTGTACAGGGTGCTCAGTATGAGGATTTGCGTAGAAAGGCTGCGCATGACCTTGCAGAAATGGAAGTTGAGGGACAGCGTTTTGATGGCTTTGGAATTGGTGGAGCCCTGCAAAAAGAGCGTCTTGCAGAAATTGTAAGCTGGGCTTGTGAAGAGCTTCCTGACGATAAACCACGCCATCTATTAGGCTTATCAGAACCCTATGATTTGTTTGCAGGTGCTGAAACAGGTATAGATACCTTTGATTGCGTAAATCCTTCTAGAACAGCTCGCAACGGTGCTATATATACAGCCCATGGCCGCATTAATCTAAGAAATGCAAAATATAAGCATGATTTTGGTCCTCTGGAAGAGGGTTGTCAATGCTACACCTGTCAAAACTTTAGCAGGGCCTATGTGCGCCATCTTTTAAAGTCGCATGAACTTTTGGCCTTTACCTTAGCAACTATCCACAATGAGTACTTTATTGTCCAGCTTACTAAAAAAATTAGGCAGTCAATTATTGACGGCGATTATAAAGAACTAAAAGAAGAAAGCTTAGGACGTTTTTATGGCACTAAACAAAGGCTTTAAACTGGCCTTAGTTCTCCCCAATTTGGGAAGTTATGGCGGAGCAGTTGAAATTGGAAGACAGCTTGCCTATGAGCTTGCACAAAACTATGAGCTCTGCCTTATATCATATGTAGATTATGAGCTTGATAAAAATCCAGCAGAGCAGGATTTTACCTGTTATAGTCTGGGTTGCAACTGGGATAGGCGTCTTCTAGAAAATATAAAGCAGGCGCAAGATCCCCTCTTGAGGATCTTGGATCAAGAGCAGCCAGACATGCTCTTTGCTTTGGGTATTTCTGAGAGTCTGTCAGCTATTAGAGCCTGTAAAAAGCGCAAGATTCCTTTGATATGCTGTGATCATGGTTCAATATATTCTCACTGGTCAGAGAGCTTAAAGTGGCGCATAGTATTGCGCATTGTCTGCGCTTTTGCAAACAAGATAGTAAGTCTTACCCGTCTTAACGCCCAAGGCTATCGCAAAAAACTCTTTGTTTCACCCAAGCGCCTGCAAGTTATTCCCAACTGGGCAGACCCCAGCTTGCTTAAGGCTTATGAGAACTTGAGCAGCTTTGAGAGAAAAGCACAGCTTGAGAGCAAGGCGCTTTTATGGTTTGGAAGGCTTAGTGAGGAAAAGGGAGTAGACAGGCTCTTTAAGATTGCCGAGCGTATATTGCCCAAGCATCCAGACTGGCGCATAGATATTGTGGGCTCAGCAGCCAGCGATGAAGAGTTTGAGGCCTACAAAAAACAGGCTTCCTTGCTTAGTATTAATCAGGATCAGTTGAGATTTTGTGGCTATGCTTCCGATAAATTAAAGGTCTACTCTAGCCACAGCATTGTTGTGTTGACTTCATACATGGAAGGCCTCCCCCTTGTACTTCTTGAGGCAGCTAGCATGGGTTTACCTGCGGTTTCTTACGATATTAAAACTGGACCTGCTGACATTATTGAAAATGAAAAAACAGGATTTCTTGTGCCAGACGCCCAGATTGATGAATTTTGCGCTAAGCTGGATAAGCTCATGAATTCATATGAACTAAGAGAGCAGATGGGCAAGAGTGCTCATGAGAAGATGCAGAAAGATTTTTCCAAACAAAGTATCATGCCCAAATGGCATGCTTTGATAGAAGAATTTAGGACGGCTTAACGAAGCTTATGAGGCAATTGAGATCCATAAGACAAAAAGAGCTCCTTGAAAGCATAAGCCAGCTCATCTTATTTGCGGGTTTTGCTGCCATCATGCTCTTTGAGCTTAAATCTTGGTGGGATCCTTACTATCTTTCCCTAAGTAAAGAGGCTCTGCAACTTGTTTTAGCAGCAGTCTTCTTATTCTTTATTTCAAATCTTATCTACTGCTGCGTCAATTTAAGAAGCCGCTTGCTGCTTATGTATATTCACGCGGGTATATTTTTATTCTGGCTTACCAGACCGCTATTTAGCGGGCTTTTGCCATGGGGTAAGTGGTGGCTAGGTTCTTATGAAACTACTTTTTTTGCTTTGGGAAGTATATGTTTGACCTTAGTTTCTTTGCGTTTTGGCACTAATATTGCCGAGAAAATCTTGCGCTCTCCACGCCGATTAGCTCTTAAATCATCATTGCGCTTAGACCATGAGCAAAATGCTGAGCTTGTTCATGATCCATCTTTAAACAAAGAACACGAAGCCCATCAAGGCGGTATACAGGCTTCAAGCATGCGGGCATCAACCACGCAGGCTTCAAGCATGCAGGTATCGAGCATACAGGGTTTTAACTACAAACTTAAAGGCATACTTAAAAAGGCAGCCAGCGGAGATAGTCAGCGTTTAGATTGTATACGCCTTTCTGCCTTTTTATTGCTCATGCTTGCTCTAACAGCAGAGTTATTAAAAGGCTATATTGTTTTAAAAAATATGGCAGGCTTGGACTATATTGACTACTACACCATAGATTGGTCAAGTAAAACTCCTTGGATTATTGGGACCTTATCTAGCATGTTGCCCTATCTCTTTGCAGCCTATCTTGCTTGTATGCCCAAGCGCCGCATGACCGTCTTTGTTTTGGTGTTTTACCTTATAACCACCATTCCAATGTTAAAAATAGGTTCACGCTCCTGGTTTGTCCTACTCTTCATTTTTGCCGCATTCTACTATGTTGCGCGCGCTCTTATCGCAAAAGAATGTGGCTTAGATGAAAAGTGGATCAGTAAAAAGCTGGTAATATGTACGCTACTCTTGCTTCCAATAGGTATTGCCGCCATGGGAGCTATGAATTATCTGCGCGCAGGAGAGCATGTGCGCCTTGATTTTCTAACACTTTTAGCTGATGCCTTTTATAAACAAGGTGTAAGTTTTGATGTTTTTGGTCATGCCTATGAGGTTTCCGATAAGATCGCAGCGCTAGGCTTTAAGTTTTTTAGTCTGGGTGGCGTTATTGATGATATACGACAAGGTTTTATCGGACAGCTTATTTTGCAGCTCCCCAGCCTTCCAGATTATAACTCCGCCCAACTTGCCCTTGAGGGCCACAGTTATGCGCATACCATGTCTTATTTTGCTCATCCCAATTACTTAAACGGTGAGGGATATGGCTCTTCTTATGTGTTAGAGTTATTTGCCGATTTTTCTTATCCGGGTATTATTGTGGGCTCTGTGCTTATCGGACTATTTTTATGCCTCTGCTCTAATCGCATAGGAATCAGCTGGTTTGGTGGTATGGTAGCCTTGGTAGTTGCTCAAAATGTAATGCATATGCCTCGCGGCTATGTAAATGAGCTCTTCTTTTTCTTTTTAGAAAACCGTTTTTGGTTAGCAATACTAGGTATTTATATTGGTGCTTTGCTCTTAGAGCACGTGGGATATAAAGTGAGGGACAATGATTAGTTTTGCAAGTCTGTTTTCAAGCGTAAAAAGGTATCTTATCTGGATTGTGCTTATTACCCTTGTGGCTGCTGGTCTTTCGGTGGCAATGGATAAGCTTAAAGCTCCAGAGGAGGGTTCGGTTCGCTACCTTGCTCAGGCTACTTTGCATTTCACCTATGATACGCTGCCAAAAGATGAGAAAGCCTTAGGAATAGAGGCCTCTTATTTGGGCGCATATACGCAAAATAGCATATTTAGGATTGTTGAATCCCAGGAAGTGGCAGGAGAGGTAAGAAAAGAGCTTGGTGAGTCTGTGACCATTCAAGCTGCCCCTTGGAAAAACCAAGAGGGAGATTATGGCTACTCTGAGTTCATTACCCTTAGTGCAAGTGCTGCCGATAAGGAGCTAGCGCTTAAGGCAGCAGTTCGTGCTGCAGAGCTAGCAAAGTCTCAAATGGAAGAGCTCCTACCTTTGAAAAATGTAAGTATCAGCTCTCCAGCAAGTTTAGTTAACAGCTCAAAAGCAGATGAGACTTTTAATTTTGGAACAGGCAACTTAAAGGAGCAAAGCACGGGTTTAAGTGCTGGTCTTAACAAGCGTCGTCTTTTAATCTTTGTCTTCCTTGGTTTATTTGCTTCTGCAGCAGCTTTTATCTGCAAAGACCTGCTTTCAAAGCGCATTTACGTAAAAGACGATCTTGAGCGTTTGCTCAATGTGCCTCTTATTGCCTCCCTTGATAAAAAGGCTTCCGATAAGGACTTAGAACTTGCTATGGGTAATATTGCTGCTTTGATGAAAAAGCAAGATTTAGATACACTCTTTATGCTTTGTCCATCTCAGGGTGATTTTAACCCAGCATATCTTAGGGTGGCAGAAAATATCTTAGGTTCTGGGCAAACAAAGCTGCACTGTTCATCTCTTGAGTCTGCAGAAGATATTATTAAGCTGGCACAGGCTGATGCTTGCGTTTTAAGTCTTAAGGCAGGAAAGGCTTCTGCAAAAGAACTAGAACAAGCCATGAGTAGTTTAAATGCTTTAGGTGTAAAGGTTTTGGGAGCAGTTTTAGCCCGGTAAAAAGCTGAGCCTGCCCTTTGTGTGGTCTTATAATAGCTGTCGTAAAGGCTGAGTGTGCCCTTGAGGCTCGCTCAGCCTTTTTTATTGTCAGCTGTGCTATAGGTCAGCGGCTAAGTTTAGCAGATAACTTTATAAGCGTGTTAAGAAACTAGCGCCTTGAGATCTTGCAGCAGTGACTAACGCGCTCCTCTTCAGGCGGCAGACTTTGCCAGTCTCCATAATAGGTGTGCAAGATTTTATCGGCTTGAGCAGGAACAGGTAAAAGATGACCCTCAAATTCCTGCTCTACAGTCTCTTTAAATAGACTGCTTTCATAAAAACTTTTACTTGCTACTGGATCAAAACACCATCTGCATTCAAAAGGATCCTTACAGGCATATATGATCTTATTGAAATCTTTGATGTAGCGCTGCAAACCATAGCAGCGGGTCCAAAGGCGGGCTAGATTTCTAACAAGGTCATAGGCACGCTTTACGGGCACAAACTTACTGTAGGCAAGATCAACCCTATAAGTTAAGGTGTCACAGTCTTGCTGCAATTTTGGATCACCTGGGGTATCAAGCCCAGCAAGAGGGAAAATATCAAGCCACAAGCCCTGGTGTTCTTGCCAGCGTGGTAAAACATACTCCCAGTGACAGCGTGTGCGTTTGTCTATAAGTTTGGGGAAATTAATGTGATGCTTTCCGCTTGGCTCTAAGGGATAGTGCAAAACATAGCTATCCTTAAATTTAAGACTTCCTTCTTGGTAGAGCTCTATCATGCGCTTATAGTCAGATAAGGGCATCATAACATCAAGGTCATCATCCCAAGGTATATAGCCCTTATGTCGCATTGCACCAAGAAGAGTGCCATAGGCCAGCCAGTAGCGCAAGCCGTGAGCCTTCATTTGTGCATCAAAGTCTAAGAGTATCTCAAGACTTTCTTGCTTTATCTCTTCTAAGCTTAAAAAATTATCTGTCTTATCTAGCATCTTGTTTTCCAAAGACATAAGTACTCCTCTTACAGCCCTATTTTGTGAGGTAATGAAAAGGGTAGTGCTTATGGCTTATGATTAAGTCTTGCTTAATCTTATAAGATTTAGCTAACAAGGGCTAGTAAAATTCCATAAGTGTAACCTTATTTATGCACAGCTCTGCGCTACTATAGGAGCTTAGTGCACCTATGTAGTGCAGAGTATTCGGTACAATAAATGCTGCCGTCCACGGACAAAGGAGACAGGGCTGTAGTGAGCCTTACACAAACATCGTCAGGCGGATCTCGCCTGGCATACGCATTAAGAAATATAGGTACTGCCTGGGTAGGACTTGTGTGCTATATGATTGCAAATATGGTCACCAGGGCGGTCTTTGCACGCACTCTAGGTCAAGACTATCTGGGTGTTCAAGGTCTTTTTACCTCAGTACTTACTATTTTGTCTTTAGCAGAATTAGGTGTAGGATCTGCTATAACCTTTGCTCTATATGAGCCTATAGCCAAGCGTGATGAGTATAAAATTAGAGCCTTGATGCAGCTTTTTAAACGTGCGTACATCAGCATTGGTATGATAGTAATTTTTTTGGGAGCACTGCTTACGCCCTTTGTACATCTTACTATTAAAGAAATACCAGCACTTTTTACGCTTTCAGAATTAAGACTTTATTTCTTTTTGTTTGTACTAAATACGGGCATTTCCTACTTCTTTTCCTATAAAGCAGCCTTAATCACGGCAAATCAACGTGAATATGTGGTGAGTTTTATCACCTATCTCTTTTTAGCTTTGATGTGTGTGCTGCAAGCTGCGGTTTTAATTTTTACTCATAATTACATCCTCTTTTTAGCGGTCATGATTGCAAGCACCTTCTTGCAAAATTTGGTGATCTCAAATCTTGCTAATCGCAGCTATCCTTTTCTAAAAGAGCCCTTTAAGGAGAAGCTTGGTGAGGCAATTGGTCATGAGAGTTTATCTGCAATTAAGAAAAATGTGCTTGCTTTAGTTATGCATCGCATAGGCGGTATAGCCACTCGTCCCCTTACTTCAATCTTTATCTCAAATTTTGTAGGACTGGCCCAGGCAGGTTTTTATGCCAACTATGTTTTGGTTGAATCAGCGATAGAAAATATTTTTGATAAGCTTTTCAACGCTATTATCGCCAGCCTGGGAAATTTGGTAGTTTTGGAAGGATCTGAGCGCAGCTTCCAGGTTTTTAAGACCACCTTTTTTATCAATGCCCTGTGCTATAGCGTTGCCTGCGGAGGTTTTTTGTGCTCAGTTAATGCCTTTATCCCCATTTGGGTAGGCCCAGAATATCTCTTCTCAGTATCTTCGGTTTTTTGGATAGGTCTGGGGATTTATGTTTATGGCATGCGCTGTACGGTCATGAGCTTTACTTCTGCCTATGGCCTTTATTGGCAGACACGCTATAAGCCGCTTGCTGAGTTTTTACTGTTTATAGCTATGGGAATTCCCTTAATTAAACTCTATGGACTCAACGGAATTTTGTTTACGGGAGTCTTTATTAAGGTGGCGATAAGTACCAGCATTGAAGGTTATGCCTTATTTAAGCATGGCTTAAAACAACCTTTCACGCATTATCTTTTAGCATATGTGCGCTATGCTTTAGCAAGTAGCGTCCTTATTGGATTAAGCCTTATCTTATGCAGGCTCCTTGATTTAAGCGGAGTTTCAGCTTTTGTGGTCTATGCCCTTATAGGTGCTAGTATCCCTAGCCTTGGTCACATACTAATTTTTTGGAAATCTGAGGCTTGCATAGAGAGTCGTGCTATTCTTATGCGTATCTTTTCTGCGCTCAAGCGCAGGCTTGTGGGAGCTTAAGAATACAGGGGCCCATACAGGCTTTTAGAGTTTTTAGTTTTAGATACTGTTAGTTGCTTAGATAGTGGTGGGTAGATGCATCCATTAAGTGCTAAATCATTTTATAAAGCTTGGTTTAAAAAGATGCCCAAACTTATGCTCTTTGGTGTTGTCTTTACCTTTATTGTGCACTATTGCCTAGTTCCCGCTGCTAAATTTGTTGCCAGTTTTATCTTTGGACTGTTAAAGGTTAACCACTTAAGCAATGATAACTTTAAGCAGGTGCTCTCTCAGCCCAGCGTGCTCATTGTAGCTCTCATATTTATGTTTATGGTGGGTTTACTCTTGCTCTTTGAGCTTTATGTTTATATTAGGCTTAGCTGGCTTGAACCAAATAGTCCCCATCAGGGAGGGCGCCTTACTATGTTAGAGCGCCTGCGTTCAGATTTTAAACCGCTTTTAAGACCCGCTTTTATAGTATATGGACCTTTAGCTCTTATTATTTTAGGTCTTTTTGGCTCTGGTTTTTCATCAACTATAACGAGCTCTTTTAAAGTGCCCGAATTTATTCTATCAACCATTTATGCAACACCACGCTATGCGCTCATTTATTTCATTGTGCTCTTACTAGGAGCAGCCTTTTTGCTGCGCTCTTGTTTTTGGGTGCATGGTTTAACCATAGGACATATGGGGCCTTATCGTGCGTTTAAGCAAAGCATAAGGCTTACGCGCTTTAGATGGCTCTATATTTTGTGGCTGTTTATAAAGGGGGCTCTGCTCATACTTCCCTTAGTAGCAGTGATTTATTTTGTCTTTGTTGGTGGAGCTTTGTGCTTGGGCTTTGTTTTAGAAAAAAGCCTGTCTTTATCGGGACAAGTTATAACGGCGGTTATTGGATCTTCTCGCCTCGCCTTTTTCTTAAGCGCTATTGTGTATAGAGCAGCTAGTGCGCTGTGGCTGGGTAGGATGTATGAGTTTATGGGAGGCTATGTAGACCATGTTGTGGCAGATCCCATTCCTCTTGCTCAGCGTAGTAGGAGTATAAGGTTGCAAGATAAAATTAGCCGTCATCCCGCCTTTATCACCGCTTTTTCTGCTTTTGTTATTGCTATATTTGTTTTGCAGTGGTTAGCAATTTATGCCAATTTGCGCTATGATGCCCTTCCTCTTAATTTGCAGCGCCCTGTGTTAATTACTGCTCATAGAGGCAGTTCAACAGAGGCTCCCGAGAACACCCTAGCCTCTCTTAGCAAGGCAATGGAAAATAAAGCAGATATGGCTGAGGTTGACGTTCAGCTGACTAAAGATGGCCGTGTAGTGCTCTTTCATGATGATGATTTGCGTAGAATTTGCTCTCAACCAGGAAAGATTGCAGACTATAGTTTTGATGAGCTGCAAAGCTTTGATGCGGGCTCACATTTTGATCCAAGCTATTCTTCTGAGCGTATCCCCAGTTTGGAGCAGGCTTTAGATTTATGTGGCTCCAAGCTTAAGCTCAATATAGAGTTGAAGCCTCATGACGGCAATGAAGAGGCTTTGGCACAGGCAGTCTTTGAAATATTAAAAGATAAAGATCTGCTCTATGATGTCGATATAACATCACTCAATAAAACGATTCTTAAAAAAATGGATGAGCTAGATCCTTATCTGGAGCTAGGATACATCTTGGCTGTAGCTGTGGGAAAGTTTGATGCTGATCCTTATATAGACTTTTATTCAATTGAAGCAAGTTTTGCAAATAGCGCAAATATTGCAAAGATCCACCTGCAAGGTAAGACTATTGCGGTTTGGACCGTCAACAATGAGCGAGAGATTAAAGAAATGCGCGATAAGCAGGTGGATAATATCATCACCGATGACCCCTTGCTAGCACGTAGGGTTTTAAGTGAAAACCCCTTTGAGCAGACTCTATTGCAGTTGCTACTTTCCAGCAGATAAGAGTGGTCTAAGAGCCGCTAATCTGCCCGACCTTATCGCCCCCAAAAGTAATACTTGTGTTAAAGGCTGAACTTAAAGTATTAAGACGCTTTAGAATTTCTTGAGACCTTGTTGGATCAGGAATACTTACTATGGCACCTGGCTTTATCAATATGGGTAAAAGGCGAGCGGCGCTAAGCTCATGTTGCTCGTTAAATTCCAGCTCGCAAATGACTGATTCATCAGCCTTACTGTGATAAATATCAAAAAGAAAATCTCCCAAAGAATAGGCTATCAGCTTTCCTTTATATAACTCAAATCCTTGTAAAACATGGGGATGAGCGCAAAGCAGAGCGTCGGCCCCTGCCTCAATGCACTGGTGTGCAAAACTTACTTGTTGCGCACTGGGTTTATCGGCATACTCTGTTCCCCAGTGTATGGAGACCAAGACTACATCATGTTCAGCTTTAAGGCTTTTAATGGCCTGCAAGACTGCTTTGGGCTGGGTTCTGCCAGGAGCTATACCAGCTTTGTTACTGCTTGCAGCATAGCCACCGGGGATAATATTTGATACGGCAAGGTAGGCAATGTTATGACCCTTTATCTCGCTGGTAGCAGGTTTCATAGCTTCCTGTAAATTGCGCCCTGCGCCTGTATACGCAATACCTGCGGCATCTAAATTTTCAAGGGTGGCGATAAGACCTTCGCTTCCTCCATCCATAAGGTGGTTATTAGCTAAACTGACCATATCAATTCCAGCATCTTTTATGATGTCTTTGGCTTTGGGATGCCCAATGAGGACGATTTTTTCGGGTACTTGAGCATTTTCGTTCTTAGTGCCGTTTTTGCTGCTTGCCCTAGTTTGGGCGCCAGTCCCCGCTTGAGCATCTTGCTCCTCTTTCTTTTTTGGAGGAGCTGGAGCTGTGTACTTCCACAAGGGATTTTCAAGGTTGGCTATGGTAAGATCAGCATCTCTTAAGAGTTCCTTTACTTGGCTTAAGTGCTTATCGCCCTTACCTTGTTCTATATTCAGTCCAATGTTTCTGGAAAACATCATGTCGCCCACAACACGTATGCGCAGCACTTCTGTTTGCTTCTCAGCAGAGATTTCTTGATTTTGATCTTCAGTTTTTGCCATACGGTCACTGACGGTGGGGGCATTAAAAGAGCTAGAGCTGCTTGAGGCTAAGTTTTGAGACTCTTGATTTGAAGATGAAGGTATTCCATTTAAAACACCAGATGTAAATAGAATAAAAAGCCCAGACGCGCACAAAGCAAGTATCAGTAAGGTGCACAGGGCATACAGACAGCCCTTATTCTTAGTTTGCCGCCTGCGAGCAGTTCCTTTATATGTAGCAGCTTTTTTCACAGTCATTCATCCTTTAGAGTGAGAGCGCTAGAGCATCACAGCTTATTAGTGGCTTAGCTAACAGCACTCAAGTATAGGCACTCAAGTATCAGCGCTCGAGTATGGGTACTCAAGTAAAAGCACTCAAGTAAAAGTCTGAGTTTTAATGCTTAGCTGTAATCATACGCTATAGTGAGCACTTTTATCGCCGTAAAATTTGGCTTGTGCTATTATTTTGGGGCAAGAGTAGTCGGCATCTCCAAGACCATGCCGTCTACCAGGGATTTGTTTATTTAGAAAGGGATAATCATGTCAAATAAAGACATGGAAATCCAAGCTTCAGCTCAGACTGATGACAAAGTCACAGGAAAGCCTGGTTTTAGCTTTGATTTTACATGGGCCATTTCGCTTTTTGGTACCGCTGTTGGAGCAGGTATTCTCTTCCTTCCCATTAATGCTGGTGCCCATGGTCTTTGGCCCTTACTTGTTGTGACCATTCTTATTGGTCCTATGACCTATCTCTCACATAGAGGTCTTTCACACTTTGTGTGCGAATCTCCCAAAAAAGGTGAGGATATTACTAAGGTTGCTGTAGATTACTTTGGTGGTGGAGTTGGTAAGTTTATTACCATCTTATACTTCTTAGCAATTTATCCTATTGTTCTTATTTATGCGGTAAGTATCACTAATACCGTGGATTCTCTTATTGTGAATCAGCTTGGAGGTCCACATATTCCACGCGCGCTGCTTTCATTTATCCTGCTTGCTCTTATGATGGCAGTTATGATTAAAGGCCAGCGCTTAATGCTTATTGTTACACAGGCGTTGGTGTATCCGCTTATTATTGCGCTCTTTGTGATTTCCATTTACCTCATTCCTCACTGGCAGCATATGACCTTAGGTCCTGTACCTGCAGTGGGCGACTTTCTTAAATATGTTTGGATCATCATTCCTGTTTTAATTTTTGCCTTCAACCATTCTCCTGCAATCTCACAGTTTTCACTTTCTATGCAGCGCACCTATGGCGATAAGGCCGGAGCAGCTGCTTCTAGATCACTGGTATATACCGCAATTATGTTGGTAGCCTTTACCATGTTCTTTGTTTGGTCTTGTGTATTTACCTTGGGTGCATCTGGTCTTGCAGAGGCTCGTGCTCAAAACCTGCCAATCTTGTCATATCTGGCTAATGTATTTAGCCAACCAGGCATTTCATACGCTGGTCCACTGATTGCCATTACCGCTATTGTTTCTTCCTTCTTTGGTCACTATATGGGTACAGAGGAAGGCGCAGTTGGTATTGTTCGTGAGCTTTCCCCAAGCTTTTACGATAAAAACGGTGAGAAGAAGATCAAGGCATTTGTTGCAGGCTTTATCTTTATTACAGGCTGGATTGTGGCCATAATTAATCCATCAATTTTGAGTCTTATTGAAACTCTTTCTGGTCCAGTTATTGCCGCTATTTTGTATCTCATGCCCATGTATGCTATTTACAAGATTCCAGCACTACAACGTTTCCGTGGCCGTCCCACCAACATATTTGTTATTATCATGGGTCTGGTTGCCATTGCAGCTTTGTTCTATAACATGGTTGCTTAAAAGATCAGCCCTAAGCTTTGTGCCCAGGAACAAACTTGGGTATTAAGCTTTTAACATCTAAGGTCTTGGATAGCTAATCCCACCTAAAGCCTTAAGCGCCTTAGGTGGGATTTTTTATAGCCTATTTCTGACGTAAAAATCTGACGTAAAAATCTTAAAAAATCTTTGAGGGGGCTTGGAGCGCTTTTGTCTATAAGCCTACATGATTTTCCATGATAAGCAGCCCATCTAGGCTCTTTTATAGTTTATGAGAGGTTAAATAGGGAATAACAATAGGTATTATTCTTTTTACATGTATCTATGTGTATTTGTGTGCACATGCATACTTACAAACTGGGCGATATATATGCAGTTCTGCAGCCCATATGCGTCTAAGTTGTTTGAGATATA
>JAEZZM010000003.1 GCA_023418575.1 Actinomycetes bacterium
CAGTAGCCCGCCTCTTTAGTCCTTCAGGCTTTAGTGAAACCATTTCTCAGTCTGGTTCAGTAGTTGCTATTTCGGTCATGGCAAAAGATGCTGCCCAGTCAGGTATCTTGCCTTTTGCAAGTTTGGCTGCTGCCATTTCTTTGTCACTAGGTTTTATGAATTTGCTACCCATACCACCTTTGGATGGAGGAAAAGTAGTCATAGAACTTGTACAGGCACTTACGCGTAGACCTGTTTCAGAAAAAATCCAAGTAGCGCTAAGTATTGCAGGCGTAGCCTTCATTTTAATGCTCTTTATCTACCTTACCGGCCAGGATATTTTTAGAATTATCAGTGGCTAGGCCCTCAGCTATCTTTTAATGTAGTTGAGAGTAGAGATTTGACCTTAAAGAGAGGGATCTATATGTCAGCTCACAAGGATAAAGCTTCCGATAAGACCAGAGCTCTTTTTGTTGGTAATGTTCAGGTTGGTGGAGGGGCTCCCGTAAGCGTACAGTCCATGTGCACAGAGCCCACAACTGAACCAGAGCGTGTTTTATCGCAAATTAAAGGTCTTGAAGAGCTGGGTTGTGAGCTTGTGCGCGTAGCTATTCCTCATAGCAAAGCCCTTGATGGTTTTGAACAAATTTGCGCTGCTTCAGTTATTCCTGTTATCGCAGATATTCATTTTGATTATCGTTTGGCTATTGAGGCTAGTAAACGTGGAGCTAAGGCTTTGCGCATTAATCCAGGCAATATTGGCAGTATGGATAAGGTTGATGCAGTTATTGAAGCTGCCGCTCAGGCAAACATCCCCATTAGAATAGGGGTAAATGCCGGATCCTTAGACCCCTATTATCGTGAAAAAGGTGGGTGGAGCTTGCCGGATAAGCTGGTTGCTTCTTCTCAGGCTTTTGTGGAGCATTTTGAGAAGCGTGGCTATGAAGATATTGCTTTGTCTGCAAAGGCGCATGACGTGAACACTACGGTAGAAACTTATCAGCGTCTATCACGTGAACTCCCTCATATACCGCTGCATATTGGCGTTACAGAAGCAGGGACGCTTAGACAGGGGACCGTAAAGTCAGCACTAGGTCTTGGTCTTTTACTTTCACAAGGTATTGGGGATACCATGCGTGTCTCACTTACTGCTGATCCCAAAGAAGAAGTGAAGGTGGCATGGGATATCTTAGCTAGCCTGTCTTTACGCAGGCGCTCTCCTGAAATTATTAGCTGCCCTACTTGTGGACGCTGCCAAGTTGATCTCGTTTCTCTTGCCAATGAGGTGACTGAGCATTTAAGCACTCTTAGAGCAGATTTAAGTGTTGCGGTTATGGGTTGTGCGGTTAATGGGCCGGGGGAAGCAAAAGATGCTGATCTTGGCGTGGCCTGTGGCAAGGGAATGGGAATTTTGTTCTCTAAAGGTGAGATGATTAAAAAAGTTCCTGAAGAAGAAATCCTTTCAGCCTTGTATGCCGAGATTGAGAAACGTACAATAAGTTAGTGTCTTAAGCTCAAAACCCACTTGTCCAGCAAGATAGCTGAAAGGATAATTGTGTCACATTTTGCAAGATTTTCAAAAGTATACGCTCCAAGCTTAAAAGAAACTCCAGCAGAGGCAGAGGTTGTTTCTCATCAGCTCTTGCTGAGAGCAGGTATGCTGCGCCGTTTGGCCTCAGGTTTATATAGTTACCTGCCTTTAGCCTGGCGTTCTTTGCTTAAGTTAGAGCAAATAATCCGTGAAGAGATGGAAGCTATAGATTGCCAAGAGATCTCAATGCCTATTTTGCAGCCGGGAGAGCTTTGGGATGAGTCGGGGCGCTGGTCTGCATACGGCCCAGAACTTATGCGTATAAGCGATAGACATGATCGTCAATTTTGCTTGGGTCCAACTCATGAAGAGGTCATTACGGCTTTAGTTCGATCAGAGCTTAGATCATATAAACAGTTACCATGCAGCTTATATCAAATTCAACTGAAATATCGTGATGAGCGCAGACCCCGTTTTGGCCTTTTAAGATCGCGCGAGTTTATGATGAAGGATGCTTATACTTTCCATGCAAATGAAGAGTGCTTAGACGCTACCTATCAAGATTTTTACAAGGCTTATTGCCGCGTTTGCGAGCGCCTAGGTTTAGACTATAGACCAGTACAAGCAGATAATGGTCAAATTGGTGGTTCAGAGACCATAGAATTTATGGCGCTTGCTGATGCAGGTGAGAATGAGATCATTTATGGCGAAAATTATGCTGCAAATGCAGAAGTAGCAAAGGTTTGTGTAGAGCTTGAAGAGTGCCCTTGTGAGGAGATGGAAAAGATCTTTACTCCTCATATGGCAAGCATGCAAGAGCTTGCAGATTTTCTCAAGCTTCCGCTCAATGCAACTATTAAATCTATTGCCTTGATGAGCGCAAATAATGATCCGTATATCCTATTCTTGCCAGGTGATCATGATCTAAATGAGCTAAAGGCCGAGCGTCTTCTTGGTCCTGATTATCGCATGATGACAGCTGAAGATATGCAGGAGTATGGTTTGTGCGCCGGTTTTATCGGCATTGTAGGCCTTGATAGCAGAATTAAGGTTTATGCAGATGAGTCTCTAAAAGATCTTAATTATTGGATTTGTGGAGCAAATGAAATTGATTACCATGTAAAAGGCGCGTTAAAGGGGCGCGATTTTGAAGAGCCTCAATATGCTGATCTTTTGCTCGCGAAGGCTGGAGACAAGCATCCACAAACAGGTGAAGTCTTAAAAACTGCCCGTGGTATTGAAGTTTCCCAGATCTTTAAGTTGGGGACTAAGTATTCAGAGGCTATGAATGCTACTTTTGCCGATAAGGACGGGCAAGAACAACACTTTATTATGGGTTGCTATGGAATAGGAGTTTCACGTTCTTTAGCTGCAGTAATAGAGCAGCATCATGATGAATATGGAATTATTTGGCCTATGAGTATAGCTCCTTATGAATTGAGCATCATTCCTTTGTCCGTAGGAGATGAAGAGGTTTGGCCCCAGGCTTTAGTGCTTGCAGAGCAGCTTGCCTGCGAAGGCATTGATCTTATCATTGATGATAGAGATGAGCGTCCAGGCGTTAAGTTTGCAGATAATGACCTAATGGGTTTTCCTTACCAGCTTATTTGTGGTAAAAAAGGTCTACAAAATGGGGAAGTAGAGCTTAAAAATAGAGCAAGCGGAGAAAAGCAGATGCTTGCTGTGGATGAAGCGGTAAAACTGGTTAAAGCCTGCATTGAAGAGCAGAGGAAGCTATATCGTTAATCAAGCTTTAGAATCTGTGGCAGGTAACTGAAGTGTAGATGTTTGATTTTGAGCCCCGCTACCCAAAGATCTGGGTCGCGGGGCTTTTTTGTTTATGCCGTGTCAGTAGAGGGCTAGTGCCGAAGGCAGCTAAAAACCCTTACTTAAGGTTGTCAAGGTAGGAAAAATTTAGTCTGGAAAGGGAGTCCCTATACTTGTTTAAATCAGCGAGAATTTTATCTTTATTATCGCTAAAATCGGGATGGCCAGAAAAATCTTCCCAAGCCGAATCCAACACATTTAAGATCCGAGTAACTTGCTTAGAAACAAATTCTTCAAGTAATAAGGTGCACAACTCGGCATTATTCTCGTCATACCAAGGAATCACAAGGTGTATATTAGCTAATAGCATTTCTACCAGCTTAATATCTTCACTACCGTCAAAGGAATTAACTGAACGGACGATGAAGTCTCCAAAGACTTTAAAATTTTTCTGTTTCCATTCCCAAAACAGACCAGGATCCCAATCGGAAATTGAGCTATTAAGGACCACATGTCGTTTTAAACGGGAATCGGTCATGTGCTGCCCTTTTGTAACGAAGGACTCAAACTCCATTAAATCCATTATTTGACCCAACCATTAGAGATTTTCCCACCATTAGAATATCTGACCACAACCTCTTTACCCCTATACCAATAGGAGACTTCCGTATACCCATTCCTAGTAACGCGACGCCCGTTGGCCATCGCTTGCCCGATGATCTCAGCAATTTGTTCACGCGATTTAGCGCCCACGCTTGACCACTTGTGCTTAGGAGCCATGATGTGGTTCCGGCTACTTCTATCAAGCGTCCTCAAAATTTCTCGCCCGCCTCGCTATACTCAGCAAAATAGGCCTCCAAATGGCCTCTCAAAGCATCCTCGCGCAGACTTGGAACACAACCTTCGCACTGGAGGAGCATCGCTAAAACCGCTATCTACCAGCGTTTTTACCCAATAAAAAAGCTCCCGGCGAGGGGAGCTTGCAAAATCGATACAGCGTATCAATTGAGTGTATTAGTGGAGCGGCGGACGGGACTCGAACCCGCAACAATTAGCTTGGAAGGCTAAGGCTCTACCAATTGAACTACCGCCGCGTAGATAAAAAAATGGTCGGGGTGACAGGATTTGAACCTGCGACATCCTGCTCCCAAAGCAGGCGCTCTACCAAGCTGAGCCACACCCCGACGCGCTCTTTCGATCAAGAGCGAATGCAAGTATACACGAAAAACCAGCCAGACAAACCAAAACCCAGAATTTATTTTTTCTTCAAAGTATGCAGTTATAAAATCACGCGTGTCCCGATTTGATTTCTTGTTAAACTTAGCCGATGTTCTTACGCTTTTTGCGCATGTGCGGGCGTGGCGGAATTGGCAGACGCGCTAGGTTTAGGTTCTAGTGGGTTATCCCGTGGAGGTTCAAGTCCTCTCGCCCGCACCACTCGTTTTAGTCCATCAAGGAGGAATTGTGCAGGTAACGACCGAGCGTCTTGAAGACGCCCTTGTGCAAGTCAACGTTGTTGTTGAAGCACAAGACGTTAATGACAAGATTAAGGCTGCGTACAAAAACTTCACGAAGAAGTATCGCATTCCTGGATTTCGTGCTGGTAAGGCACCTCGCAAGGTAGTTGACTCAATGTTTGGCAAGGAGGCAATCCTTGCTGAGGCAACCAACGAGCTGATCGGCAAGATGGAGCCTTTGGCGCTCAACGAGGCTGACCTTGCTCCACTGGGTGAGGCACAGTATGACAATGTTGATCTTGTCGAGGAGGGTAAGGACTACGCTTACGCGATCAAGGTAGTCATCCGTCCTGAGCTTGAGCTCGAGAGCTACGATGCAGTCGAGATTTACCTGCCAGAGCCCGTTGCAACCGACGAGGACATCGATCAGCAGATCGAGACCTTCCGCGGCTATTACGCTGAACTTCACGACATCAAGCGCAAGCGTATGGTAAAGGCTGGCGACCTTGTTGAGATCAGCATGATCGACGAGAAAGACGGCCTCATGAACACCGAGCACACTCTCTATGAGCTCGGCAAGGG
>JAEZZM010000029.1 GCA_023418575.1 Actinomycetes bacterium
TTTTTGGCCCGCGCCGGAGTTGCCTCACGAAGAGGTTCAGAAAATCTCATGACTGCTGGTAGAGTAAAGCTTAACGGCAAGCTGGTAACAGAGTTGGGTACAAAGATAGATCCCCTGGTAGACACACTTACTGTTGACGATAAAGAAGTGCGCTTACAAGATCAAGCTGTATATATCATGCTTAATAAACCTGCGGGATACCTAACTACCATGAGCGATCCGCAGAAAAGAGCAACTGTTGCAGAGCTTGTTGATACCACAAACTATCCAGGACTTTTTCCTGTTGGGCGCCTTGATAGAGATACTACAGGCATCTTGCTATTTATGACTGATGGAGAATTGGCACAAAATCTCTTGCATCCCAAAAAACATGTAAGTAAATGCTATCAAGCTAGTGTTGAGGGGCTTGTAAAAGATAAAGATTTAGAGCCTTTACGTAAAGGAATTACCCTAGATGATGGACCTTGCGCTCCAGCTCAGGTACGTATAATAAGCAATGAAGAACTTGAGCATAGCGTCCAGCGCAGTTTGCGCAAACCTATCAAATCAAAAAGCGGACAAAGATCGCTTAGCCACGTGGAAATAATCTTGAAAGAGGGAAGAAAGCGCCAGGTTAAGCGCATGCTTTCTGCTATAGGCCACCCTGTGGTAGCTTTACATAGAAGTTCATTTGCTGGACTCAAGCTAGAGGGCTTAAGGGAAGGATCTTATCGGCATCTTAGTTCTGCCGAACTTGAACTCTTACGAAAGCAGGTGGGCTAGTGGCTTTGTATGTATTTTTAGGTGGCATCTCAAGCGGCAAATCTGAGGCGGCTGAGAATTTTGCCTTGAAGCTTCGTGGGGATTTAAGCTGCGATCATAGCCCTAAGCAGTCATCTCATCAGCAATCAGTTCCTGAGATCTCAATCTGTGTTTTTGGAAATGAGGACTCAAAAGACGAGGAATTTTTAGAGAAGATCAAGGCTCATAAAGCTAAGCGTAATCCTTTAATTAAAACCTTATATTGCTATGAGGAGCCACTAGAAGCTATTAAGCGCCAGGCTCAGGATGAGATCTTGATTCTAGATGACTTAAGCACAGCTCTGTCCTGTTTTATGGAGCATGATTGTCCCCAGCAAGAGAAGTGCTGGGAGACGCTTATAGATTATCTCATCGCAAGAGCTGGAGATACTATTATAGTAAGTGCGGAGCTAGGTCTAAGTTTTGTACCTTGCGATAAGGAGCTGCGCGCATACCAAAAGCGTCTTGCACTGGCTAATCAAAAACTAGTAAGAGCTGCGAAGACAGCATATTTTGTTATTGCTGGTAAGTCCTTTGTTTTGTCCTAAGCTTAGGCGCGCTGTTTTGAAGGCTTAAGGCTGAAGCATTAAGGGTCCAAGGTTTAGTATGACTGATATTCAACAAGAAAGAACAAGGCTAAGGCAGGCAATCAAGACCTGTCGCTTCGAGCTTCTTCCGGCTCGAAGCGCCTTTGGAGAGCTGGAAGAAGATGCGCTTCGCTTGTACGAAGATTGCTGTATGCAGCTTATTTCTGAGAAAAAAACTTCCACTAACACGCTATTTCAAGATGCTCAAAGCTTAAAGGCTATACCATTGCGAGCTCAGCTTATTGTTGCTGCCTCAGATAATAAGTATTCACTTTGCGGTCTTTCTGCTTATCAGCAAAGCGATACCTATAAGCTCTGTAAGCTTTGCTTGAGGGGTAAGACGGCAGTTAACGCACTTATGCGTTCAATGAGCATTAAGCTTTTAGATGCCTTAGACTTAAAGCTTTATGATTGTGGCCTTGCCACTGAGCTTAAGGAGGGTCTATTTGAGCATACGATCCCTGGAAAATTTAGAGTTTCAAATGATGCCTCATTAGGCCCAGCTATGAGTAAAGAAGCAGCCGTATTTTATCTTTCTTTAGGTGCTGCTTATGCAGAAGACTTGTATGAGGAAGCTTGCGATAAAAACGCAGCTCTTATTTGGGCTTTAGGTGAGTTTGGCATTGCTAATTCCACAGCGGCCTCTATGGTCTTAGCCTCTCTTCTTGGTAGGGAGAAACTGGTGGAGGGCGATATTTCTTATCGCCATGGATTATTAAGTGACAAACAATATGCCGATAAGCGCGCCTGTATAAATAAGGCGCTTAAGAGATATAAGTCAAGAGCCATTATAGATGAGATTTCAGAGTCTTTAGAGCTTAGTGGGCTTAGCAAGCTTGGTAAACTTACTAAACTTACCAATCTTGAACTCAGCGCAGATGCTGAGCTAGATAAGCATACTTACGCTTTTGGAACTAGGCTAGCAGATCCATTATTTACCCAATCAAAAAGCTTTGAGTTGCTTTGTCAGCTGGGCTCATATGAGATAGCTTTTCTTATAGGTGTTCTTCAATTTGCTTTGCAAAAAGGGGTGCCTTGTATCTTGGATGGCTTGCTTAGTATTGCCTCTGCTGCACTTTGTCTTGAATACAAGCCTGAATATAAGGCGCTCTTATACGCAAGTCACTATAGCTCTGAGCCCTTGGCTAGATATGCTTTAGAGCGCTACGGTCTTGAGCCAGGTATTAATTCTGGGCTTTCAGCGGGTGAAGCTTGTGGTGCCCTCTTGCATTTACAACAGCTTTGCACAGTTCTCCAATGCTTAATGGATTTAAAAAGGGGAGAGGGTTTAAGGGAATAAGATAATGGGGTTAAGAGAGATGTTATATCGTGAGCTTAAGGCCTGTATGATAGCCTTTGCTACCATGAGCATATTGCCGGTATATAAGTTCATTAAGATAGATTCTGAAGACTATAAGAAGTATTCTTCGCATGCTGCTAAGTATTTTTCATACCTTGGCCTAGTCTTAGCTTGTATTATTTTGTCGTTAAACAAAATTGCAGAGCTTGCTTATTATCGAATCTCTCCCTTCTTTCCTGGTTTAGACTTTCTTTCTGATAGTTTGAACTCTTTGTTTTCTGGACTTGCCTCACTTATCTTACTCGCTTGCTTGAGTCGTTTTATGCATCTAGATGCTCTAGCTGATCTTGTTGATGCCTGGGCCTCAAGTTTTGATATTGAGCGCAGACAAGCAGTATTAAAAGATCCTCATCTGGGAAGCTTTGCTGTATCAAGTCTGTTTTTTTGTCTAACGCTCTATCTCTTATTATTTGCTGCTTTGCATTATCAAGAAAAAGAGATCTTTCTTTTGTGGGTGCTTGTGTTTTCTCGTTTTATCAGCTATTGCTGCACGCTTAGCAAAGAAAAGGCTATTCATGAGGGCTTGGGTTCATCCTTTATAACTACATTTAGACCTATGGCATTTTGTATTTCACTTATCCCTTTGTTACTTGGATTTTGTAGTATAAGTTTTAGGCTATCTCTCGTGCCGCTTATGCTATTCTCATTAACCCAGCTTCTTGTTTTCTTCCTTAGTTTTCTTCTTTTCAAAAAGCTTTGTAGAGTCATTGGTGGCCTTAACGGGGATATACTAGGAACAATACTTACAGTGTCAGAGATCTTGTGTTTATGTACGGTGGTGTTAATGTGAGTGCTTTAGAACCAAAATCACAGGCAGAATCCCAGCATTATGAGCTCTTGTTTATGAGGCATCCTCAAACTGAAGGTAATGTTCAACGTCGTTTTATTGGCCAGCTTAATTCACCTTTAAGTGAAAAAGGTAAGTTACAAAGACAAGAAGCCGAAGATGCTTTACTTGCTTGGAAACCTGAGCGCATATTGTGTTCTCCTCTGGATCGTTGCAGGGCCATTGCTCAGCCTGTTGCTGAGCAATTAGGCATAGATCTAGAGATTGATGAGAGGGTTTTAGAAATAAATTTTGGCAAGCTTGAGGGTAAAACCTATGAAGAAGTACAGGCGGCGGGTCTTCACTTTCCCTGGGAAGCAGAATTAAATGAATTTGAGGATGATGCTGACTGTGAATCTTTAGCTCAGATGCATGAACGTATATCTCATTTTTGCTCAGATCTTATCGCCGAAACTAACAAGGCTAAGTTCAAGCGCACGGCAGTTATTAGCCATGGTGGTGTAATTAGGCTTGTTTTAGGCTCATATCTTAAAATTGCGCCACAGGATGTATGGTACATTGATATAGATAATGTTCAATCATGTCTCTTTGAGATGAGGGGCCCACACCTCTATTTGAAGGCCGTAGGTCTTAAGCCTTCTGAGCTAGCAGGGCGCAATTCATAAGTAAAAAGGACGATAATGATAATTACTCTTGATGGGCCTGCAGGCTCTGGAAAGTCTACCTTAGCGCGAAAACTTGCCCATAAATTGGGATTTTCCTATCTTGATACAGGTGCCCTATACCGTCTTGTTTCTCATTTTGCTTTGCAAAAACATATTGAGCTGAGCAATGGAGCTGCCCTTGCACAGCTTGCTTCTGATCTAGATATTCGTTTTGTGCCCCAGCAGGATGCAGAGCAAAAGGTGTATGCACGCTTAGACTCAAACTCAGAATATGAAGATCTAAGTCTAGCTATAAGAAGAGCTGAGATTGATGCTTGCGTCTCTGAGGTATCGGCAGCACCTGAGCTAAGAGCAGCCCTCTTAGTTATCCAGCGCGATTTAGCGGGTACTTCTTCTATAGTTGCTGAAGGTAGAGATCTTGGTTCTGTGGTCTTTCCTGAGGCTGAGTTTAAAGTCTATCTTTATGCAAGCGTTGAGGCGCGCGCTCAGCGTCGCTATTTGCAAAACAAGGCGCGGTTTGAGGCGGGGCAGCTCGACATGCTTGAGAGCCTTGAAGAGATAAAAGCACAGATACAAGCCCGCGATGATTATGATTCAAATAGAAAAGAGGCGCCCTTACAAGTTCCCCAGGGCGCGCTCATGTATGACAGCTCAAATAAAAGCCCAGAGCAATGCCTGGATGAGCTGTGTCAATTAGCTCAAGAGCGCATGCAGTATCCTGATGGCGATAATAACAAAGCCATAGCGCCTCACAAAGAAGAGTTAGAAGAATCACAAGGTGATAGGGAAGCTGCCAAAGAAAGCTCCAGGCAAAAGGGAGCTAAAAAAAGCGAGCAAACAAAAAAGCAAAAGCACCCTCATGCCTGGTATCATAATCATCCCTGCTCTGAACATCCCTGGTATGCACGCTTGGTATTTGGCATCTTATATGTATTCATTTTTATTGCCACTAAGCTATGGACCCGCTGGACAATTGAGGGTTTAGAAGAGCTTGAGGGTCTTGATAGCTCTAAGGGTGTGGTTTATGTAGCTAATCATAGCCATGCCTTTGATCCTGGTTTTATTCAAGCGGCGCGTCCAAGAGCAAGGCGTATACGTTTTATATATAAATCAGAGTTTGACAGCATGTCTTTAGTATCAAGATTGCTTGCTTGGGTGGGCTCTTTCCCTGTTAAAAGGCATACAGCAGATAGAACAGCTTTAAAGTTAGCGGTAAAGGCCTTAGAAGCAGGAGAAGATGTTGGAATTTTTCCTGAGGGAACAAGAATTAGAGGCAGGGCCGGAAGAGGCAAGATTCACGGAGGCTTTGCAGTCATTGCCCATATGGCACAGGCCCCTGTTGTACCTATTGCGCTTGAGGGGCTTTGGCGCTTGCCTAAACCAGGAAAGGTGCGCATAAAAATTGGCAAGCCTCTTATGATGCAAAACTATGAGCATCTAGATAGAAAAGAGCGCATTGCTGCTTTAGAAAAAGATGCAATGGAGCAAGTTTATGCTATGAGAGATGAGCTTGATAGGAGGAATAAAGACTATGAAGCTTCAGATTGCCGATAAGGCCGGAGCCTGTTATGGCGTAGAGCGTGCCTTAAAGCTTGTTGAAGAGGCCGCAAAGGAAGCAACAAGCATTCATACCTTGGGCCCTCTCATTCATAATCCCCAGGTAGTATCTTCTCTTGAGCAAAAAGGCGTGGCTGTAAGTAATGAACCAGATTCGCTCAGTGAGGGAACGGTAGTCTTGCGCTCTCATGGCGTTGCCCTTGAGTTAGAACATGATCTAAGAGAGCGTGGTCTTGACTTGGTTGACGCTACTTGCCCTTTTGTAAAGCGTGCGCACCTTTGTGCTCAGAGCTTATCGGAAAAAGGCTACTTTGTCATAATAGTTGGAGATGAAGGTCACGCTGAGGTAGAAGGCATATCTTCATATGTGAACACCTCTTATGTGGTCACCACTAAGGTAGAGGATCTTAAAGCCTTAAAACTTGGAAAGCGCGTAGGACTTGTAGTGCAAACTACACAAAGTCAGGCAGTTTTACAAGAGCTTTGCTCATATTTACTCCCAAGAGTTCAAGAGCTTCGAATTTTTAATACCATATGTGAGGCCACGCAGGAGCGCCAAGAAGCGGCAGCTTCGCTGGCTACAAGCTCTGATCTTATGATAGTGGTGGGGGGTAAAAACTCAGGTAATACCAAGCGTTTGTATGAGATATGCAAAGAGCTGTGTCCCCGCTCATACCACATTGAATCCTCTCAGGAGCTGCAAGAGATTAATTTCAATCCAACAGATAAGGTGGGCATTACAGCAGGCGCCTCTACGCCTGCATATCAAATAGCGCAGGTAGTAGAAGCTTTACAAGAACTCTCTGATCAGCTTGAAGCCACTCAAAGCTTGCTAAGTAAGAGTGAAATCAATAAAGATGAGTGAGCAAGAGAAATATCCAGGGCTAGAGATTTCAGGTCTATCCTGCCCAAACTGCAATAGCATTCAAGATCCTGAGCTAAGCGAATTGCTGATGTCTCAGCAAAAGCTGCGCGCAGACTATGCACCCAGTGATCATAAAGATAACTGCGCTATGATTGAAAAGATTGTGCCAGATTCAGTTGCCGATAAGGCCGGCCTTAAAGCGGGCATGATTATTACCCATATTGAAGGTAAAGTACTGCGCGATATGATTGACTGGGCATGGTACGGGGACGGCTTTGAGCTCTTCTTAGAGGGCCTTATGTATGATGAAGGCTCAAATTCTTGGGAAGAGTTTGAATGTAATCTTGAACGAGATTTAGGTCAAGATTGGGGTATTGAATTTTCATCAGCAGTTTTTGATGGTATTCGTACCTGTAAAAATGCCTGCGTTTTTTGTTTCATGAGCATGCTTCCCAAAAACATGCGCTCAAGTCTTTATTTAAGAGATGATGATTATAGACTCTCTTTTTTGCAAGGTAATTTTGTTACCTTTACAAACATGGATGAGCAGGATGTTTCACGTGTTATTGCTCAGCATATTTCTCCCTTGAATATGAGTCTACATGTTGTAGATCCTGAGTTAAGGCGCAAGATGATAGGAAGGCATGCTCAGCGAGGTTTAGAAGTTCTAGAAACTCTACTTGCACATGGGATTGAAATACATGCGCAAATTGTTTTATGTCCTGGTCTTAATGATGCACAAGCCTTGCAAGAAACTCTTGAATTTATTGAAGAGCGCCCCGGTATTACCAGTGTTGGTATAGTGCCTCTAGGTTTTACTAAGCATCAAAACCGCTTTAAGGAGAGCTTTCAAGATATAAAGAGTGCTGCAGAGGTTATTAAGATAGTAAGGCCCTTTCAAGAACTTAACCAAAAAAAGCTCGGCTATAGTCGTTACCAGCTGGCAGATGAATTCTATTTATGGACGCAGGAAGATCCCCCCAGTGCTCAAGATTATGCTGGCTATCCCCAGTATTATGATGGCATAGGCATGTATCGCTATTTTATTGACGAATTTAGTGAGCTTATGGATGAGAGATTGAGCCCTCTTAAGAAGTTTTCCGATAAGATCGAAGGGCTATCAAAACACGTAGTCTGCCTCACAGGATGTGCTTTTGCACCCGCCTTTTCGCAACTCATCAAAAAAGCTCAAGCTCAGGGATTACTTAAAACTGTTGAGGTAGAGGCAGTTAAAAATGCCTACTTTGGAGGTAATGTAGATGTTGCAGGTTTGCTGTGTGCAGAAGATGTGTTGACTAAATTAGATGAAATGTGCAAGAGTAGGCAGAGCGCTTTTATCGCAAGCTTACCTGAAGTCATGTTTAATTTTGATGGTCTTAGTTTAGACGGAATGCATAAGACTGAGTTAAAAGAGCAGTTTAAGGCCAGGGGAGTAGACTTAGTAATTGTGCCTACAGAACCGCGCCCTCTTTTTGAGTTTTTGTGCAACGTGGTAGACTAAGGTAATACGTATATCCTATAGCGGGAGGTAGATCCTGTGGCAAAGCCTATAGTGGCTATTATTGGTCGTCCAAATGTTGGTAAATCAACCTTAGTTAATAGAATAGCTCAGACCTCTGAGGCTATTGTTCATGAGTCACGTGGTGTTACTCGAGATAGATCGTATCATGAGGCAGAGTGGAGTGGAGTAAGCTTCACCTTAATAGATACTGGTGGAATTGAGATGTCTAGTGATGATCATTTTCAAAATTCCATCAGAGATCAGGCTTTTTTAGCAAGTGAGGAAGCTGATCTGGTAGTCTTTTTGGTTGATTCGCATACAGGAATTACACCAGATGATGAACAGGTGGCGCGCATTTTGACTCGCGCTCAAAAACCCGTACTTCTTGCTGTTAATAAGCTTGATAATCCTGCTGATGAATCTGCTTTATGGGAGTTTTATGCACTGGGCTTGGGAGACCCCATGCCCGTTTCAGCCGTACATGGACATGGCACAGGTGACCTGCTTGATGAAATAGTTAAGAGGCTGCCAGCTGAAGATGGCTTAGATGCTCAAGATGACGAGGAACACATTTCTGTTGCTCTTATTGGAAGGCCTAATGCAGGCAAGTCTTCACTTACCAATAAGATGACGGGTATAGAACGCTCTATTGTTTCTGATATTGCTGGTACCACGAGAGATGCCATAGATACCTTGGTAGAACATGAGGGGCAAATCTTTAAGATTATTGATACAGCTGGTTTAAGAAGGAAATCTCAAATTAGCGATGACATCGAATATTATGGTTTCGTCCGTGCTATGCGCGCCATTGATAGAGCAGATGTAGCCCTCTTGGTAGTAGATTCCACTGTTGGACTTACTGATCAAGATCAACGTGTAGCAGGTTTGGCAGACGAGAAGGGCTGCGCACTTATGATCCTGCTTAATAAGTGGGACTTGCTTGAGACGCAACAAGAGCGTGATGATATTATTTCTCGCTTAGAAGATCGCTTCTCTTTTGTATCCTATGCTCCTGTTTTAAGGATTTCCGCTTTAACGGGAAGATCAGTACATAGAATCTGGGCTGGTATGCAACTTATTAATGAGCATAGAAAGATTCATATTCCCACTAATAAGCTCAATCAGCTGCTGGCAGAAATGAGAGATTTTGGTCACACAGTTTCAAAGGGGAATAGACGCTTAAAGATGCATTTTGTTACCCAGACAGGGCACACCCCTCCTGAGTTTACCTTCTATGCTAATCATCCAGATCTGATAGATGCAAACTATAGGCGCTATGTAGAAAATAGGCTTAGGTCTGCCTTTGATCTAACAGGCACCCCCATACGACTTCGCTTTAAGAAAAAAGAGTAGGAGAAAGAATTGACCTTGTTTGGCGCCCTTATTATCAGTGCTTTGCTTGCATTCTCTCTTTCTTCCATACCCTTTGGTTATATCTTTGCTAAATACCTGGCCAGCGGTCTTAATTTACAAAAAGAGGGTTCAGGTAACATTGGTTTTACTAATGCTATTAGGGTTGTAGGTATGCGGGTGGGAGTACTTACCCTGATTGCAGACATTGCAAAAGGATTGATATCTGTCTTGATCGCACGCCTACTTATAGGTTCAAGTCTTGGCTACGAAGGGCTTAGTTTTGGACTTGAAAGTAAAGAAGCTGTTTATATTAGCCTTGTATTTGCGATAAGTGTCATAGCTCACTGCTATACTCCTTTTTTAAAGGGAAAGGGAGGTAAGGGCATAGCAACAGGTTTGGGTTGCGGGCTAGCCTGTATGCCCCTGGGTATCTTGCTTGATCTGTGCATATTTTTGCTGCTTGCTTTTGTAAGTAAAAAGGTCTCCTTGGGATCTTTGGCAGCAGCAGCGGGTTTGAGTCTTTTTGCTCTTATGTATACGCAAGATTTCTTAGTTTTAGTACCTCTTGCCTGTGTGAGTTTAGTTGTTATATGGAGACACAAAAGCAATATAAAGAATCTGCTTGCAGGGACAGAAAAAAGCTTTTCTATTGCTAAAAAAGATTAGCCCAATGGACGGAATTGTGCTTAGTTTTGAAGCTCATCTTACTTGTTCAAATTAAGCTTATATGCAGCTATTGGGCAAATTTTAGATAGGAGTTAGAATATGCGTGTTGCAGTAATAGGAGCTGGTTCATGGGGGACGGCCTTTGCGGGTATGTTGGCACGCTCGGGTCATGAGGTCTTTTTGTGGGCACGCAGAAGTGAGCTGGTAGAAGAAATTAATACGCAGCGCACTAATACTCAATATCTAAGTGACTACACAATACCCAGAACTGTTGAAGCTAAAAGTAATATTTCAGAGCTTGTGGCAGGTGTGTCTGCTTTAATCTTAGCTACCCCATCTGTGGCGCTTAAAGAAAGCTGTCAAAAATTAGCTCCTTATCTTCCCAGAGAAGTTCCTGTTTGCGTTCTTACTAAAGGAATTGATGCTCAAGAAGGCCTTACTATGTCTGAGCTTGCAGCAGAAGTCTTGGGGGGCCCAGAAAGAATGGCAGCTTTATCTGGACCTAATCACGCCGAGGAAATAGCACGAGGATTACCGGCAGCTGCAGTAGTGGCATCTTATCAGCCACAGATAGCTCAGTTTTTCCAAAATCTGGTTTCTTGTGAGCATTTTAGAGTCTATACCTCAGAAGATTTATTGGGGGTAGAGCTTTGCGCAGCTTCAAAGAATGTTATAGCCTTGGCTGCGGGTATTGCCGCTGGATATAAGCTAGGCGATAACTGCTTAGCTCTTATTATGACACGTGGTTTAGCTGAGATGAGCCGTCTGGTGCATGCTATGGGGGCTTCTGCTCAAACCTGCATGGGGCTTGCCGGAATGGGGGATCTTATTGCTACTTGTACCTCAGAAAACTCTCGTAATAGGAGTTTTGGCTTAAGTTTTGCGCAAGGAGAAAGCTTAGAAGAGTTTCAAAGCCGCCGCCATATGGTGGTTGAGGGTGCACGAGCCTGCATAGCTATTAAAAAGCTTGCTGAGGAACTACAGGTAGATATGCCAATTACCAGGGCGGTGCATGCCCTGCTGTATGAAGGAGCTTCTTTTGAGGAGCAAATGAAGTCGCTTTTTGCTCGCATGCAAACTGAAGAGTTTTATGGTCTAGAGGCTTAGCTTTATAAGAGATAAACAGTAAGGGAATGTGCAGCTATGTATTCAGAGATTAAGATTGCGCCCTCTATTTTAAGTGCAGACTTTGCAAAGCTTGGACAAGAGATTTTAGAAGTTGATAAGGCTGGGGCAGAATTTATTCATATTGATGTCATGGATGGTCATTTTGTGCCTAATCTTACTATAGGTCCTCTTGTTATTAAGGCCATCAGGCCACTTACTCAAGCGTTCTTGGATGTTCATCTCATGATAGAAAATGCTGAAAACAGCCTGAGCTGGTATGCTGATGCGGGGGCTGATGGTATTACCGTGCATTGGGAAGCCGTAAGGCATATGCACAGGCTTATCGCAGAAATAAAACAAAGAGGTCTCAAATCTGGCATTTCTCTTAACCCTGCAACACCAGTTTCTGTGCTTGAAGAGATATTGCCTGAACTTGATATGGTTTTACTTATGAGTGTGAACCCAGGCTTTGGGGGTCAAAGCTTTATTGAATCAAGCATTAATAAATTACATAAGCTTTGTGCTCTTTGCAGAGATCTTTCTTGCAGTCCCTTAATTCAGGTTGATGGCGGAGTTACCAAAGATACTGCTTGTGCACTTGCTGCTGCTGGAGCAGATATATTAGTTGCAGGTTCTGCAGTCTATGGAGCACAAGATAGAGCAAAAGCTATCTCTGAAATACGAGCTGCAGCATATTCAGGTCAAAAGCTTCAAGCTTAAATAGGGATGCATCAAGATGATCTATCTGGATAACGCTGCCTCTTCACTTGTTAGTCCTCAGGCTCTTAAGGCTCACAGTGATTTAGCTTCTAAAGCTTGGTTGGGAGCAAACCCCAATTCCTTGCATGCCTTTGGTAGACAGGCAGCGCAGTCTCTCGAAAACTCACGAAAAATTCTGGCAGAGCTTCTTGGCGCTCGTCGCCCTAGTGAGATTATGTTTTGCTCAGGTGGTACTGAGGCAGATAATATGGCGCTTTTGGGCATAGCCCAAGGGCTTATCGCTCAAGGCTCTAAACGCAGAATCATTTATATTTCAGCTCTTGAACATGAGGCAGTTGCGTCTTGTAAAAAAAGTTTGGAACAGCTGGGTTTTAACGTAAAGTATTTGCCCTTGAAAAGTTCTGGTCTTATCGATCTTGAATCTTGCAAAAGGCTATTTGAGCAAGATACTGACAATCTTGCCTTGGTTAGTTGTATATATGTACATAATGAATTTGGCCTTATTCAAGACATAAAAGCTCTTGCCCTGCTTGCACATAGTCATAGCGCTTTGATGCATAGTGATGCAGTTCAGGCCTTTGGTATTCTTCCTTGCAAGGTTCAAGAACTTGACTTAGACGCGATGAGCATATCTGCTCACAAGCTGGGTGCTTTTTGCGGGATTGGAGCTTTATACCTTAAAGCGCGAGCTCCTTTTAAAGAACTCATACATGGTGGTGGACAGGAGTTTGGTAAACGCTCAGGTACCCAAGCTGTTGAGCTTGCGCATGTTTTTGCCTCAGTAGCTCAGTATAAGTATCGAGAGAATCAGACCATAGTAAGTAAGCTTACAAATCTTAGAGAGCATTTTTATCAGAAAATCAATGAGGAGCTAAGAGCTGCATCCTTAGCAAAAGAACTTATAAAACCACTTCTTGATGAAGAGATTGAAAGCCATCCTGGTATTGCAGCTTTATTGTGCAAAAATTGTGAGGCAGAACGCATAGTGTCTGCTTGTAGCGAAAAAGGTGTATATATTTCATCTGGTTCTGCCTGCTGCTCCACTTCTCTTGAGCCCTCAGCTAGCATAAAAGCCTTAAAGCTTGATCCTGCCTATGCGTATGGTGCTTTGCGCATTTCCTTTGATGAGCGCAGCTGTCTTGAGGAGCTTAATAGGGCGGCGGTTTGCATTGTTGAAGCATATAAGAAAGGCTTGCACTAGATGGCAAAATTGATAGTGGCAATGAGTGGTGGTGTTGATTCTTCGGCTACAGCAGCACGTTTAAAAGAAGAAGGTCATGAGCTTATCGGCATTACCTTATGGATGCAAGACGAGCCCTCTGTTCCCTCGGCACGCTCAATTGAACTTGCGCAAAAAACGGCAAAAAAGCTTGGTATAAAACATGAGCTTGTTGATGCTAAAAAGGATTTTGCAGAGCGTGTTGTTCAGTATTTTGCCCGTGAGTATGCTATGGGCAGAACTCCAAATCCTTGTGTAATGTGTAATCCCACCATTAAATTTAGCTATCTAATAGATGCTCTTAAGAGGCATGAGGCTGATTATATAGTCACGGGGCATTATGCAGGTATAGTAAAAGATGAGCTAGGTAGATCACGTTTAATAAAGGGCGCAGACCCCAAGCGTGACCAATCATACTTTTTATATAGGATAAGCCCTGAGTTTCTTAAGTACATCCAGTTTCCCTTAAGTGCCTTGGAAAAAGAGCATATTCGTGCCTATGCCGATAAGATAGAGCTTCCTAGTGCTCATGAGCCTGATTCAATGGATATATGTTTTGTAAATGATGATACTAGGATTGAGCTGATTTCTAAACTTTATCCTCAAGCTCAAGAAGAGGGTGAAATTATTCTTAAGGATGGCAGGGTCTTAGGGAAGCATCCTGGGCTTGCGCATTATACCGTGGGCAAACGTAAGGGTTTGGGCATAGCCTATCATGAGCCCCTCTATGTACTAGAAATTAGAGCTCAGAGTAATCAAATTGTTGTAGGACCAGCACATGAGCTCAAGGCAGATCAGGTCTTAGTTCAAGATACGGTCTTACATGAGCCCATCAATGAAAAAGAAGTGTATCTCGTTAAATTTAGATCTAGAACCCAGGCCGTACCAGCTACAATAAATACGTTTGAAAATAGCTCAGATCTTATCGTCAATTTCTTAGAACCTGTGCAAGCGCTTGCTCCAGGTCAGGCGTGTGTATGGTATAGAGATGATATGGTCTGCGGTGGAGGTACGATAAGCTCAAGCGCTTCTCCTCTATTGAGCCCTTTTTTATAAGGTGAGCTTGTTTATAGAAGAACCTGTTTATAGAAGAGCTTGCAGTCCTCAGGTTTTAACAATTGCATAGGGCTAAAGGAGAGTAGATGTCTTATACCATAGCTGATATTGAGCGCTTGCTATTTAAGCTCTATCCTGCATATGATGCAGAATCTTGGGATCGTTGTGGTTTGCAGGTAGGAGATAGGCATGCGCAAGTTAAAAAGATAGCCTTTAGTCTTAATGCAAGCGTTCATACTATAGATCTCGCAAAACAAGCTGGTGCCAATCTTTTAGTTGCACATCATCCAATATGTATAGATATGCCCTTTCCCTTGAGTAATCTTGAGTCAGGTGCGCATGCAAGTGCTGCAGCTTTTTATAAGGCCATTAAAGAGGGCATGCATGTCATAAGCATGCATACCAATTTAGATCGTTCAAAAGAAGGAGCTTATGCCCTTGCTCGCAGCTTGGGCTTTGAGCCAAAAGAGCCCTATGAACAGCGTTATTTACCTGGTAAGGAGAGCTGGGGAAGATTAGGTGCACTAGTTGAGCTAGATGAGCCTATAAGCTTAAGTGAACTGCATGAAAGATCATTGAAGCGCTTTAATCGGCGTCCCATGAGCTATGGTGATCCACAGCATAGTATAAAGCGTATCTTATTTTTAGGTGGATCTTTGGGTAGCTTTGCTGATGATGCGGCAAGCAGGGGCATTGATGCTGTTGTGACTGGTGAGTGTTCATTTCATAGAGCTCATGATTTAAAGCTTTCAGGGGTAGCAGTATCTGTCTTGGGACATGATCTTTCTGAGATGGTTTTGATTGAAGAAATAAAAAAGGCCTTAATGCAAAAGCATGTACCTAGTTCATACTTTGTTGATATTGATGAAGGCCTGAGCTGGTGGCAGTAATTTTTATAGAGAGGTAAGGAAAAGTAATGAGCCAGGGTGCAAAGCTTTTAAATTTGCAAGATATAGACTTGGAAGTTTTACGTTTAAGAGCGCAGTTGGAAAAGCTGCCACAGCGAGAAGAACTTGCAAGATACAAGCAGCAGCTTAAAGAGCTTTCTAAAAAACTTACTGTCTTATTAGGCCGAAAAAAGGATATTTCGCTTGAGCTGGAGAGCTTGCAAGAGCAGCGCCTTAATGCAGAGCTACTTAAAGAGGAAAAGCAAAGTTTGTTCAATCAAAGTACGGAGCACAGGCTCTTACAAAATTATGAGCGTGAACTTAGCAATCTTTCCAAACAACTAGAAAAACTTGATTTTAAAGAACAGCCTCTAAAAGAAGAGCTCAGAAAAATAGAGCTGCTTGAAAGTAGGGCACTTAAACTTAAAGAAACTATCTTGCTTGAGATTTCTAAGCTAGAAGAATCACTTAGAGAAACTGCAGAACATGCAATAAAGACTATTGAATCCTTGGTAGAAGAGCGGGTATCAGAAGTCCAGGAGATAGATGAAGAGCTTCTTGAGCGCTATGAAGATCTTCGCGTGAAGAAAAATGGGATTGCTGTTGCGCGCCTAGATTCCCAAAAGTGCTCTGTTTGTGGGGCTCATTTTCAGGAGGGAGCGCTTAAGAGGTTGCTTAAAGGACCAGCTCTTTCAAGCTGTCCCAATTGTCACAGAATGATAGTGGTGCGCTTTGAAGATGAGCTGGACAGCAGTGAGTTTCAGACGGGCCACCTTGGAGATATTTAGGAGTGTATTATGGCCTATGATAGATCAAGTACCGCTGAGCTTTGCCTCAAGACAGACGGAGGCTCTAGAGGTAACCCAGGAATTGCTGGTATAGGTTTTAGCATTTTTCCTTTAACTTCATATGAAGATGGTGCCAAGTCTTCAGCAGAAGCGTTGGATAATGAGCTTATGTACGGTGCTTATTATCTTGGTGAATGCACCAACAATGTGGCTGAATATAAGGCTCTTATATGGGGTCTACATAATGCCCTAAGCCTTGAGCCAAAAACTCTAGTCGTTTGTGCTGACTCAGAACTTATCGTCAAACAAATCAATGGCATCTATCAAGTTAAAGATGAAAAGCTCAAGGCTTTACATCAGGAAGCGCTGCGCATAATTAAGCGTTTTGCTTCAATAACAATTAAGCATATCTATCGCGAAGAAAATAAACGCGCGGATGAGCTCGCAAATTTGGCAATGGATGAACAAGGAGCTTCTGGTAACTATGTTTTTGATTTGGATGGCATGCCTCTTAATTTAAAGGGCCGTCTTCGTCCTAGTTCAAACACGCAGCACTCCACTTCAGACCAAGATAGCCTCTTTGATGTAAATTCAGACGCAAGTACCAGCAATACGCTTCCCAATAGGGCTATTTCTCCCATTAAAGGTGTTTTTAGGCTTACGATAAAATCACATTTTGATGCAGCGCACGCCCTGCTCGATTATCCAGGAGAGTGCAGAAAGCTCCATGGGCACACCTGGGATATTGAGTGCACTATCAAGGGTAACAAACTTGATGAAGTTGGCATTTTATATGACTTTAAGGCTTTAAAAGCAGACCTTAATAAAATTCTTGACCGCTTTGATCATGGTTTTATGAATGATGTTGCCCCTTTTGATCAGATAAACTCTACTGCTGAAAACCTTTCATGCTATCTTTTTCATGAGCTTGAGGGATGTTTGCCCGAGCACATACAGTTAGAAGAGGTGGTAGTTTGGGAATCACCTGTAGCAAAAACAAGCTATAGGCTTTCTTAAAGACCTCAGGATCTAAGCTTAAGGAGATGAGTCTTGCGTGGCAAAGAACCTACTGTTAGGAGTGTGCGGCGGCATAGCTGCATACAAGTCCTGTGAACTGCTTCGTCTCTTTCAAAAAGAGGGCTTTGACTTACAGGTACTTATGACTAAAAACGCAACTGAGTTTATTGGTCCTGAAAGTTTTAGAGCCCTTAGCCACAAAGCAGTTGCCCTTGAGCAATTTGGACAAGAGCTCAGTGAGCCCATAGCGCATATCAAGCTTGCTGATGAACATGACTTCTTTATTATTGCTCCAGCTACAGCTAACTGTTTAGCAAAGCTTGCCTCAGGCATTGCCAATGATCTTTTGACAAGTACCGCTCTTGCTTTTGATCCCAAGCATATTATTATTGCTCCGGCGATGAATGTTCATATGTATACTCATCCAGCTACTCAGGCTAATATCATGCGTCTTAAAAGCTGGGGAGTCTGTGTTATAGAGCCCGAGAGTGGAACTCTGGCCTGCGGATATGAGGGTGTAGGCAAGCTTGCTTCCCTAGAGAGGATAGTGCGCACTAGTCTTGCTCATATGGACAGCGTGCAAAGAGACAATTGCGCTTGTAATGTAAGTCACCAAGAGAAATCTCTTAACTTTTCCGATAAAAGCTTAGCTGGCCTGCATCTACTTATCACTGTGGGTCCTACCCATGAAGCTATAGATCCTGTGCGCTATATTACTAATAAATCAAGCGGAAAAATGGGTTGCGCCTTGGCCTTAGCTGCCCTGCAGTCTGGGGCTAGTTTAGATCTTATCTGCGGTCCCATAGATAAGAATCTTTTAAGACCTCTAGAGGCTTATACTGATAGACTACGCATTATCAATGTGGTAAGTGCTAGAGAGATGCATAGGGCTGTTTTTGATGCACTGGAAGAGCATTCAGCTGAAATCTGTATATGCACAGCGGCGGTTGCTGACTTTAGACCTGAATTGATCGCCTCACAAAAGATTAAGAAAGATAAGCTTTCAGGAGAGCAACAGTATCAACTAAAGCTCGTTGAAAATCCTGATATACTTGCAAGCTTAGTTGAGCATACCAAGAGTCAAGATAAGCAGGCGCTTATTGTGGGCTTTGCTGCAGAGACGGATCATATCAAAGAACATGCTTATGCAAAGATAGCTAAAAAAGGCTGTGACCTTTTGATAGCAAATGATGTCTCAGATCCAAAACAGGGTTTTTCAAGCGATAATAACGCCGCCTTTATACTAGAGCGTAAAAGCAATGGTGAAATTATTGAAGGTCCCACATTCAAGTTGATGTCTAAGCAAGCCTTGGCACAAAACTTAATAGCGTATTGTGCGCAGCGTATTGCGCAGAGGGATCTATAATTCGCCGCCACAAGCGTAAAGAAGCAAAAAAGGCTAGGTGAAATACCTAGCCTTAAGTGTTAACTGGTCGGATGGACAGGATTTGAACCTGCGACCCCTTGACCCCCAGTCAAGTGCTCTACCAAGCTGAGCCACCACCCGTAAACAACTCTTGAATTATAACAAGTAAAAAATTTGGATGCAAGATCTTGATTAAGAATTTTCTACAGCTATACTTACTCCATAACCCATTTTATAGATTTTAGTTTATTTTGCTTTAGTCTTTCTAAAGCCTAGTCTTCTTTACCTAAAAATGGGTTGTTCTATCAAAAAATAGGAAAGGAGAGTAAGCTTATGGCTGCAGTACAGTGTTTGTGCATATGCCTCGCTGCTTTGTACGTAGGAGAATTGGTGACCTTGGTATCCAAGGCACGAATTCCGTCAGTGTTTGTAACAGCTTTGTTATTTATGATTGGCTTTTGGACCATTATTCCAAAAGACCTAGTATCTCAGGCAGGCGTAACTCCATCACTAGCTTCTGTAGCTATTGCTTTATGCTTACTTAACCTTGGTTCCACCTTTTCATTGAAAGATCTTGCAGCTCAGTGGCGCGCAGCTCTTATCACCATCTTGGGCATGGCTGCAGCAACAGCAGGTATTATGTTTATAGGAGCGCTATTTCTTGAGAAAAATATGCTCATTGTTGGTGTGCCATCGTTTCTTGGAACGGTAGTTGCAGCCCTTATCATGCAGGCTGCAGCAGAAGCTCAAAATATGGCTAACCTTGGTGTTTTTGCCATCGTGGTCTTTGTTTTGCAGGGTTTTGTTGGATACCCCTTATTAAGTCTAATGATAAGAAAAGAATCTAGGCGACTCTTATCCTCAGGCGAGCTTGAAACTCAAAATTTGGCTGCTGCAGCAGAAATTGCAGAGAAAAAAGTAGGAAGGAAGAAACTAAGGTTTGGTAGAGGCGGTCTTGGAGACTTGGGTAGAAATACTTCGATAGATTCAAGCTCAAAACAACCAAGAAGCTTGCTTAAACAGGCCTTTTCTACCACCTATGCTCGTTACTTCAAGCTTTTGATTGTTGGATCTTTGGCATATGCTTCTGCAACACTAACAGGCATGCTGGGTTTTGAAATCAATGCTTTTGTGCTCTGCTTGGTATATGGCGTTTTAGCGCGTACCTTAGGCTTTTTTGAAAATAATGAGTTAGAGCTTGCTGGTGGTCAGGGTCTTGCTATCACCTTTGTTATGGTTTACATCTTTGATGGTCTCTCAAAGGCAGCTCCAGATGTTGTCTTAAGTCAAATTGTGCCCTTTATTATAGTGGCCTGCTGTGGACTATTTGCTATGTTGCTTGCATGCGTTCTTATCGCCAAAGCTTTAAAAGTAAGCTGGTATTTTGCACTTGGATGTGCTGTCAACTGCCTCATCGGTTATCCTGGTAATTATACCATCGTTAAAGAGATAACCCAGATAGTTGCTGATAGTCCAGAAAAGCAACAGGCTCTTGAGCACAAACTTTTGCCGCCCACCCTGGTATCTGGCTTTATTTCTGTATCTACTGGTTCTGTAATTGTTGCTGGCATATTTGCCCAGTTGCTTCACTAAAAGGAGTGCTAAATGAGATTTGATCAGCTAAATCAAGATGAACAGGCTCTTGCTCAGGCCTGTCTTGCAGCGGAGCAGGACATTATTACATTAAGAAGAGAACTTCATGCTCATCCTGAGCTTTCATTTCAAGAGTTTGAGACTACTAAAAAGCTCGCAAAACTGCTTCAAGACTTGGGTTTAGAGGTATGTTTGTATGAGCCTACAGGTCTAAGTGCAGATCTTTGTGGAACAGCAGAAGGGGCAGAGGATGGAGCTTGCATCCTTTTGCGTGCAGATATGGATGCCCTTGAGGTTTGTGAGGCAACGGGCTTAGAATACAGCTCCAAACATGAGGGTCTTATGCATGCCTGCGGTCATGATACTCATGTTGCTATGCTCTATGGTGCGATAAAAGCCTTGGTAGAGCATAAGGACAAATTAAAGGGTCGTGTGCGCTTTGTATTTCAGCCTGCAGAAGAAATTGCTAGGGGAGCACTTAAGCTCATTGAGCAGGGTGTAATGGAGGGTGTTGATGCCTGCTATGGTTCGCATATTTTTGCAAGCCAGAAAAAGGGGAGCTTTGATGTAAAAGCCGGACCTCGTTATGCTGCAGCAGACTATTGTGACATTTATTTTACGGGTTTTGCTAGTCACGGAGCTCAACCACATTTGGGTATTGATTGTGCCGTTATGCTTGCTCACTTTGTTAGCAACATTCAGGCAGTAGTATCTAGAAGAATAGACCCTCAGCATCCTGCAGTTTTAACAGTGGGAAAAATGCTGTCGGGTACCCGTTTTAATATTGTTCCTGGTAGTGCAGAATGTAGCTTAACAGTGCGAAGCTTTTATCCAGAAGATAGAGAACTTATAAAGAGTTCCATTGAAGACTATGCACAGCATATAGCCGCTATGGAAGGCGGAACTGCAAGGATAGATTATACTTATGGCACACAAATTGTAAAAAATCATGAAGATATGACAGCTGGAGTTCAAAGACTCATTGCTAAACTTGCTGGAAAGGAAGCTCTTTTAGATCTTGACGCAACGCTTGGCGGAGAAGACTTTGGTGCTTACTCAGACATGGTTCCTGGGTGTTTTGTAAATTTGGGCGGAGGTTTTGAAGACAGCTCCTTAAACTATCCCAACCATAATGAAAAGTTCACAATTGATGAATCTTCTTTGGTGGGAGGTTCTATATTATATAGTCTAGTTGCCTATGAATATCTCTCTGGTATGCTAATGAGGGACTAAGTTCATTAAACACCTATGTCTATAAAAGGCTTTATGTTTTTAGCCTTTCTTGTATAAGACGCACTAAGGGAGGTCAGCCGGAATGCTTAGTATATCAAGGCTATTTAAGCCTGTTTATACAATAAGCATTCTGGCTGCTCTTGTTTTTTCTATCCTTAGTGAATCATTTTATATTGAGGCCTTTTTTAAGCCTTTTATTGCTGCCTGTCTTATTTTCCATCTTGTTTTAGTAGTGTATAGACTTTTCTTTTTAAGAGAGATTACCGAGGACTTATGTTCTTATAAGCTTTATAGGCTGTTGCTTGCGCTCTTTAGTCTAAGTATGTTGATAAGTTCTTGTTTGCATCTTCAAACACAGCAGACCTTAGATAATATCTATCTAAGCTGCATTAATCTTAGTCTTGTAAGCTTGGGCTCATGCTTTAATCAACAAGACTGCAGGTTCTCAAATAAGAGTGCCTGTTATTGGATCTTTTGGACTTTGCAAATCTGCTTTTGTTTGATAGCGCTCATAAGCCTGGCACTTCTTGTAAGTAAAATAAGCGCTGTTATTGTTGATGGAGATCATATTGCCTTTAAATTGGGTCTTCTTGGAGGGCGACTGTGGGGGCCTATGAATCCCAATATAAGCTCTATTTGTGCTTTACTGAGCATGATTGCAGCTGCAGTGATTCTATTGCTAGATTCAAAGCATAAACTTTGCTTAGCTAAGCCTGCAAAAGTTTTTTTGTACTTTCAGTTAGTTTTACAGGTACTCATGTTTCTCTTAATGCAAAGTAGAGGATCTTTATTATTTGCTTTAGGCTTTATTCTTGTGATTTTATTTGTATATAAGCCAGGATCTGCTGCTAAGGGAGCTTATGCATCTAGCTTAAAAGCTACAGTTGTGCGCATGACTATAGCTGCCCTTAGCATGGCTGCACTCTTTTTTGCAAGCTATTCATTTAACCAAGCTTTTTCCGTGTATGCCCAAGATATGCAGGCAAAAAAGCTCATAGTTTTAGATCAATGGAGGCCCAAGGCTTTTAAAACGCAAGAGGCTATTGATGCTTATGATCCTTCACTTGAACATGTAGCACCGCTTGCTAGTGATCCTAATGAGGAGATATATAAAAGACAAGATAAAAAAGTAAATAAAGAGTTAAGAGAAGAACTAATATATCAACAGAGTGAAGACTATGAAAATAGGCTCGAGGAATTTGATAGTAACGGAAGGTTTCAACTTTGGAAACAAGCCGTTCCCATGATAGCGCAGCGCCCCTTTTTTGGCTGGGGTCCCAAATCACTTGAGCTGGGATACTCAAATTATTTTAATAGCTTTCAAATTGAGCACTCCCTCTTGGGAGGTTCATTTCATAATCAATATTTAAGTGCTCTAGCTAGCTATGGCATGGTGGGCAGCATAGTCTTAATTGCTTTTATAGTAGGAGCATTTTGTGCCCTTGCCTCAAGAACTACCTGCTACAATTTCTTGTTTGCTGTGCTTGCGGCTTGCTTAGGGGGCTTTTTGGCCCATGCAATGGTTGAGAGTCTTTTGGTATCAAGAATGAATTGCCTTGCTCTTATCTTTTGGATAATGCTTTCAGTGCTTTGGCTCCATAGCGCAGGCAAATTTCAAGATAGGACTTAAAGATCTCAAAATCTTCTTCGCTATAATCGCTTAAGTCAAGCTGCATGGCCCAGCACATCCAAAATGCGGGATTAAGAGCCAAAATAAGATCAACGCTAAGCTTTTGCTCCTCACTTAGCTCTTCTTGCCCAAAATAATGCTCAAAGAAATGGTAGATCTGCTCTTCACTAAGCTCAGTAGTTTGACAGCTAAGGGTTGCAAGATCCATTAAAGGATGCGAGCAGCAGCAATATTCCCAGTCTATGAGAGCAAGCCCACCCGACCAAGCAAGAAGATTTCTGGGCCAAAAATCCATATGAACCATGGTTATCTGGGTTTTTTCAAGCTCATCATTCCAGGCATCTTCTAGTTGCAATGCCATTTCATAGGTTTGGTCAATCCAGTTTTGATGCTCTGGCGATAAGCCCTTATCGTCAATCAGTGCTTTGGCTTCTCGCAAAAAAGCAAACAGATCAAGTTTTCTGGCAAAGCTATAGTTTTGCTCATGCAGTCTTTTAAGTAGTAAAATTCCTTCGTCTATCTTGTCAAGATCAGCATAACTGCAAGCCTTAGCTTGGGGTAGATAGTGAGCCAGCTTCCATCCTTGCTGAGGGTCCATATGAATAAAAGAAGGGTCTAGTCCAAGCTCTTTGGCATGCAGCTCTGCTTGATATTCATGTGAGCGAAATATCATACTTTCATCAAATTGATGGCTGGGAATTCTATAGATAAAACTATCGCCAAAGAGCTCATTGCTATGAGGATCTCTAGCTCCCTTAAGAGCATAATCTCCTTCAAGTTCAAAACGATAGCTCTTGTTGGTAAGTCCTGTTTTTATTGGCAGGATATCCTTAATTTGATCTGCAGAGCATGATAAAATTGAACAAATATTAGAGATGCTGTGCGGATCAAGTTTAAGCAAGTCTTCCTGACTTAGATAGGCTTCAGATTCTAAACTTTGTGAGATCTTGGATTCGTAACTCATAGCTAACCTTTCTAGTTAAGGAATAACTATAGCATGATAACAGTTGGCATACTACCATGTTTGCTCGCTTAAATAGGGGAGAGGCGGGTAGAATAAGCTACAAAGAATTCTTATGTATAGGCTGGAGACCATGTCAAAACAATACGATACCGATGAATTCAAAAACTATGCTAGGAAGAATAGCAAAAAAGCTAAAAAGGATGTCTCAGAGCTTGACTATGTAAAGCTGGTAGAGCAATTTATTGATGAGGATAAGATAAAACAGGCGGGTAAAGCCTTAAGTCTTTTAGTTGATCTTGGGGGAAAGGCAGCTGCTGAAGGTCTTCAGTATGCAGGTGGCTTGCTTGAAAAAAGCGCTCAAAGATCGCTAGAAAGAAAAACAGTTGCTAAGCCTCGCTCCATAGCACCCATCAAAAGAAAAGAAGTCTTTGATAAGCGAAGATTTAAAGATATCACTAGCCAACAAAGCGGTCGCTTTTCCTTATCAACAACTGCTTTATTTATTGGCCCTCTTGTTGCCTTCTACATGATTGATGCAGGGCTGGTTCACTATCTGGCACCCTTGTTTATTGCACTTTGCTGCGCGATAAGTTCTGCATTTTTTTATCAAAAGAAAAAGCGAGAGCAGCTCATGGCTCAGCGCATTAATAATTATCTTTCTCTTATAGGTGATACCAGCGTGGTTCCCATACATGAGCTTGCATCTGGAGCTATGGTTTCTATTGATCAGGTTCGACAAGACATACAGATGCTGGTGCATGAGGGCGTATTAAAGCAAGCACGTCTGGTAGAAGAAGGAAAGCTCCTGATAATAGATAATGAGACTTACGGGCTTTATAAAAATTATCTGCGAGAGAGCGCTAAGCAAGCTTCTCCTTACTCGTCTCATAAAGCTTTTGGAGAGGATTTAAGCTCACAGGAGAAAGCTGGCACTAAAGTTCAGTCACAGCTTAATCAATCTGTTGCGAGCGTAAGGGATAGGGCTTATCGCCAAGAGCTGGAAGCTAATACGCAACTACCTGCAGAAATAAAGAGCTTTTTGTCAAGCCATCATGAGTATCTTAAAGCCTTTGAGGGCTATAAATCAAACTTTAACAATGAGGGTGAAAGAAAGCTCAACACAATTATTGAGCAGATGATACATATAGAAGAGCTTTTATTAAGGGATGTCGATAAGCTTGCAATCTTAAAAAAATATCAAGATTATCTGCTCCCCACCCTTGATAAATTGCTAAAGAAGCATGGTGAACTTTGCGATTTGGCACAAATGAGTGCTAAAAATAGGGAAGCCTTGGGTGAAATTGAAGCTTGTCTTGATACCTTAATCGAGGCCTTTGATAAGATTATTGAGAACATGAGTTTTGAAGACTTGCAAGATATTAAAAGCGACATTTCGGTACTCAATGCTGTTTTAAAACAGGAAGGGCTCTTGCGCAAGGATTTTTATATTGAGTAGCTATAGCATG
>JAEZZM010000045.1 GCA_023418575.1 Actinomycetes bacterium
GTATCAATCATTATAGACAAGGGGTGTGCAAGACCAATAGCATAAGCAAGTTGAACCTCGCAGCGATGTGCTAGACCAGCAGCAACAATATTTTTTGCCACCCAACGTGCAGCATAGGCTCCAGACCTATCAACCTTAGTGCAGTCTTTACCACTAAAGGCGCCGCCTCCATGTCTGCCAAAACCGCCATAGGTATCAACTATGATTTTTCTTCCCGTAAGGCCAGTGTCTCCCATGGGTCCACCCGTAACAAATCTACCAGTGGGATTAACTAAGATGCGAACATTAGAGTAGTCTACTTCTTGCCCTTTAAGATACTCAGCTAAGGTCGGCTCTATGAGCTTTTCGATAAGATCTTGCTTAATCACATCCATATCAACAATCTCAGCATCATGCTGGGTGGAGATAAGGATGGTCTCTATTGCCACGGGTTTATCGTCAACATATCTAACACTAACCTGAGTTTTGCCATCTGGACGCAGGTAGTCTAGCTTAGCCTCTTTTCTTAAAGCGCTCAGGCCACGCGCAAGCCTATGGGCCAAAGCAATAGGAAGCGGCATGAGCTCCTTAGTCTCATTTACCGCATAACCAAACATCATTCCTTGATCTCCAGCGCCTATAAGATCAAGAGGATCTACTTCTTGTTCAAGCGATCGCTGCGCTTCATATGAGCTATCTACACCAGCAGCTATATCCGCTGACTGAGCATGCACCATAGTTAAGACACCGCAGGTATCGCAGTCAAAGCCATATTTGGCGCGGTCATAGCCTATATCTCTTACCACTGAGCGCGCTATCTGCTCTAGGTCCACATAAGCCTGGCAGCGCAGCTCTCCAGAAATAATAATAGTACCGGTGCTTACTAGGGTCTCAATGGCGCAACGCACCCTGTCTACCGATGCTGCTTCACCGTGCTTAGAGACATAATGCATTTGCTCTAATTCTGCTTCACGCTCTAAAATAGCATCTAAAATCGCATCAGAGATTTGATCACAGATTTTATCTGGATGACCCTCAGTGACAGACTCAGAGGTAAAAAGATATTCATTAGTATTCATGAAGAAGCTTTTCTCTTAGGTAGTTTCCCTGGGCTATGCATACAATAGCTACGCAAACAATAGCTGCGCATACAACAGCTATGCATACAATAGACAAGGGACGCTCGTTACATTGCTATCTAGTGTACCCTCATATACCTGTAAAGAGTAGCACAGAAGCTCAAAAAAGAGATAATTTTTCTGAACAGCTTAGCTTTATCTCCTCTTAGACTATATACCTTGAGAAATAAGGCTATAATCATAAAGGTTATTACAAAAGTTACAAAAGACTATAGCTTAAAAACTTATGATAAGGAGATCAACCGTGAGTACAGCGCAAGGCGCACCTCGAGTAAGATTTGCCCCCTCTCCAACCGGGCTCTTACATATTGGCGGAGCTCGTACAGCAATATACAACTGGGCATATGCACGTCACTTTGGTGGAAGCTTTATTTTACGCATTGACGATACCGATCCTGAGCGTTCAACCCAAGAAAATACCGACGCTATTTTACATGCCATGAATTGGCTGGGGCTTAATTGGGATGAAGGCCCTGGCGTTGGTGGTGAGGTTGGACCATATTTCCAAACACAGCGTGCAGCAAGCTACCAGGAGGCCTGCAAAAAGCTTGCCGATAAGGGCGCGGCCTATCCCTGCTTTTGCACGGCTGAAGAACTTGAGGCTGCTCGCGAAGAAGCACGCAAACGTGGTGACTCCTTCCAAGGCTACCCTGGTATTTGGAGAGACGCAGATCCTCATGAGGTAGCCAAAAGACTTGAGGCTGGAGAGCCTCATGTATGGAGACTGCGCATTCCTGAGGATCGTGGCCTTATCGAATTTGAAGACAGTGTTCATGGGCATTGCGCTGTTCAGGCAAAAGAACTTGATGACTTTGTCTTAATTAGATCTGATGGAAGCCCTACCTACAATTTTGCTACGGTTGTTGATGATGCCTTGATGGGAATTACCCATGTGGTAAGAGGTGATGACCATCTTTCTAACACTCCTCGTCAGGTTCTTGTATATGAAGCCTTGGGCTATCCTGTCCCTCAGTTTGCTCACCTTTCCATGATTTTAGGTCAGGATGGAAAACGCCTCTCAAAGCGCCATGGAGCAACTTCGGTTCAGGAATATTACTTAAAAGGCTATCTGCCCGAGGTTATGATCAACTACCTAGCTCTTCTAGGCTGGTCTCTTGATGGAGAAACCACAATTATCAGCAAAGAGAAACTTTGCCAAAGTTTTGATCTTGATCGCATCTCAAAAAATCCCGCTGTTTTTGATGAGCAGAAACTAATGTGGATGAACGCAGAATACCTTAAAGCAATGAGCCCACAAGAGTTTTGCGAGCGTGTTATGGTCCCTGAGCTCGTCTCAGCTGGCTATATCAATAAAGAAGACTACTCATCAAATGCTGAGTGGTATCACAAGCTTGCTCCTTTGGTACAGCCAAGAATTAAATTATGCACCGAGCTTATCGGCGTGGTATCCTTCCTGTTCACACCAGAGGCTGACTTTAACTTTGACGAGAAAAGCTTAGCTAAAAACATTGCCAAGGAGGGTATGAAGCAGATCTGTGAGGCAGCCCTAGAAGCCTTAGACAAGGTAGAAACCTGGAACATTCAAGAAATTGATGCGGCTTTAGAGCCTCTTCCAGAACAACTTGAGGCCTCAAAAAAGAAGGTATTTCAGGCCGTGCGTGTTGGAGTTTGTGGAAACCAAGTTTCTCCCCCGCTAGCTGAGTCTATGGAACTTTTGGGTAAAGAGCGCTGTTTAGAGCGCATGCGCAAGGTCTGTCAATTTGCTCTTTAATGTCAATTTGCTCTTTAATGTGAGCGCATAGATCCAGCCTAGTGCAAGAAATATGCTGGTAAAATGCTGCTAAATACCTAAATAGCTACATAGCATAAAAAAGATAAGTAAACAAAGCTGTCAGTTTAACTCAATTTTAACTGGCAGCTTTTTTCTGTTTGCGTCTTAATATGCCAACAAAGGGTGCCGATACAACCGTAGGCCCATAAAAACTAATCAGCCTCCAGAGTATAAGTGCGCTTAACATCAGCTCACTGCTTTGGGTGAAAAGTCCCAAAAAGACTGCAAATGAGCCTTCTGCCCCGCCAGAGCCTCCTGGCAAAGGAACGCTCGTGGCAATTAAAAGAACAAAGGCTGCGGCCGCAATAAGCACAAGCACATCAAGCCCCTCAAGACCCAAAGCCCTTAAAACAAAATACGGAATAAGATAAAAGGCAATAAGCTGTAAAAACGTTATAAGAATTATATAAAAGAGCTCGGTCTTATGATGCTTAAGCTGTCCAAAAGAGAAACAAAAATCTCTAATCTCTTTTCTCATTTTGCGCTTATATTTTGATGCATCTTTAATTATGCGCAGACGAGCCAAGACTTTTATTATGATAAGCGAACAGCTTTCCAGCAGCTTAGGTGATATGCCAGCAAAAAATAAACCCAAAAGCACCACTACATGAATCCCAAAACCTAAGATGGCAATAAGAGCAAGGTTTCCATATGCCTGCTTGAAGAAATCTAGCTTAAAAAATAGCATAATAGCTGCAAAGATAGTAAGCCCTGCTTGATAGGCAATAAACTTTGAAAGCAAGGCACTTGCTGCTCTAGCTATATCTAATCCTGCAAGAGCAAGAGAAGCTGCCTGCGCTGGTTGAGCGCCCGACTGAAAAGGGGTAATATTACCAAAAAACTGGCCAACCATACTGGTAGACACAAGTCTTATCCAGCTAAGCTTAATATTTGACAACTTGAGTGCCACATGTAATGAGCAGGTCTCAAGTGCCAGGTAGGCAAGCATGCATAAACAGGCTATACCAAGATACCACGGGTTTAAAGTAGAAAAAGAGCGCAAAACCACAGACCATTTTCCACTAAGAACAAGATAAGCAAAAAGAGCAGCTAGGCAAGAAGCTAGTATACAAAGATTAATGATTATGCTTCTTGATGTTGATTGCACAAAGGCTCCTCGTTACTTGCACATCAAGCCAAGCCTTTGTGCCTGGCTAAATATGTTCCACAGCTTATAGTCCTAATGAAAAAGTATGCCCTAAGCTGCACTCTCTTAATCCATGAGAAGCTTGCAAGCCTAGCAATCAATGCAAGAATCATACCTCAGCTTATTTGATACGTCTTGATACGTTACGGATGACGCCAAAAACCTTGGATCAGGTCCTGCCTGTTGCTATGTTTTGTTTTTTGCAAGATATGATGCACATGGCGTTTTACCGTAGATGGAGCTAAGAAAAGTATATTTGCTATTTCTTGATTGTTTTTATCGTCCAAAAGATACGACAAGACCTCTGTCTCTCTTTGCGATAAGGCATGGCGCTTTGCGTACTGCAAAAGTAACTGTTCGCGATCTTCCTGCAAGCACTCGCTCGCATTAGTGGGAGGTTTATCAAAGCGCAGCTTCAAGCTTGCAATATTTTTTCTTACAGCAAAAAAGGCTACTACCCACATTAAAAGGTTTTCCGCAAAATTGCGCTGTGGTAAAAAAGCAAAGTAACTTGATTGTAGAGTTTCTTGTTTTATAAGCAACAAAAACAAGATGTTTTCTAATAAGGGCAGTAAACCAAAGACCCACAAGCAGAGATAGAGCTTATGATGGCGCTTTATCCTGGTTTGAATAAAAGGGTCCTTATTTTTGAATCCCACAATAAAAAGCACTATAAGAAAGCTTAAATAAAAGACAGAACGTAAAGAGTAAAAACAAAAGGTTTGAACAGAACCTAGAGGTATGCATTCTAAGACCACAAGTGATGCAATAATAAATAAACCTGTAGGTATATAGCGTATCAATACCGTCTTAAATCGCAAAAAGTTACAACACATAAGCCAGAAACAGCTAAGCAAACCCGCCCCGCTTAACATTGAGGCAAAGGGGACTCCAATAGAATAAAAATATTCAGAGCTGCTTACTAAATGATCATTTTGAAACACAAAGGCAATGTCAAAAAAGTAAAAGAGAAATAGACCACAACACAAAAGCGCATACTTATTTCTTGAGACAAGATATGATGAAAGACACACTGCAGAGCTCATCATTATTACCAGTAAGTTACAGAGTGTATAGTAGAAAAGAAAGTAATTCATCTCTTCTCACATCCCTCATGCTTACAGCCAATTAAGTCATCAGTTTACTACAAAGCCTCAAAAAATACCTGTACACAACGGGTGTATTACGGGTGTATTTTCATAGTAAACCACAGTAGTTTAATTTGCTACCAGGATTCACCCCCTATTTGCTTGACCCTCATAACAGATCGGAGCAGACTAAGGCCATGGAACAAGGCTTGTTATGCCTACATAAAGATGAAGGCAGGCCTCACACATCAACGAAAGGAGTTCCTATGCTTAAGCCACTTAGAGGAAAGCACTTTCTCAAACTTTTAGATTTCTCAACTGAGGAAATCTTATATCTGCTTAAGCTCTCAAAAGATTTCAAGGATATGAAGCGTGCTGGTGTTCCCCATCGCTACCTTGAAGGAAAAAATATAGTTCTTCTTTTTCAAAAGACCTCAACACGCACACGCTGCGCTTTTGAGGTTGGTGCGTATGATTTAGGTATGGGTGTTACCTATCTTGATCCCGGTAGCTCACAAATGGGCAAGAAAGAGTCCATTGAAGACACGGCACGTGTTTTAGGACGCTACTATGATGGAATTGAGTTTAGAGGTTTTGCTCAAAGTGATGTAGAAGACCTTGCTGCCAATGCTGGCGTTCCAGTATGGAACGGTTTAACTACTGAGTGGCACCCCACTCAAATGCTTGCAGATATATTAACCGTTCAGGAAAACTTTAATTATGATATTAAGGGTAAGAAGCTTGTGTTCATGGGAGATGCAGCAAATAATGTAGCTCGTTCTCTTATGGTGGTATGCGCAAAACTGGGAATGCATTTTGTTGCCTGTGGTCCTCAGAAAAACATGCCTGATCAAGAACTTATCGATACCTGCACAGCTTTAGCGGCACAAAGCGGTGGCTCTGTAGCCTGCACAGAAAACATTGATGAGGCAGTAAAGGGTGCTCATGTTATCTATACTGATGTGTGGGTTTCTATGGGAGAGCCTGATGAGGTTTGGGAAGAGCGCGTTAAACTTCTTACTCCTTATCGTGTAACTAAGGAAGTTATGGCCAAGGCTGAGCCAAATGCCATCTTCTTACACTGTCTACCAAGTTTCCATGACACCAATACCACTATAGGTAAGGAAATCGCTGAAAAATTTGGCGTAACAGAAATGGAAGTAGAAGACGAGGTATTTGAATCTGCTCAATCTAAGGTAATGGATGAAGCGGAAAACCGCATGCACACCATTAAAGCCGTTATGTATGCAACGCTTTGCTAATTTGCTATTCGCTTTGGGCTGCTCTTCTGAGCAGCCCTTTTTATTCGAGTTTAATACATAAGAGCTCAAGAAAGGTAGCTGCCCATGTCTCGTCTAGTCTTAGCCTTAGGCGGCAATGCACTTGGTAATAACCCTCAAGAACAATTAGAACTTGTGAAGCAAACAGCTAGCAGCATAGTTGATCTAGTTGCTGATGGGCATGAACTTATCGTCACCCATGGAAATGGTCCACAGGTTGGAGTAATTAAATCAGCGACAGATTTTGCTGCCAACAAGGGTGCTCAAACTCCAGAGATTCCACTTCCTGAATGTGGCGCTATGAGTCAAGGCTATATTGGTTATCACCTACAGCAAGCTGTACAAAGTGAACTCATCAAGCGCGGTATACAAAAAAGCTGCGTCTCCTTAGTAACTCAAACCCTAGTTGATAAAAATGATCCCGCATTTAACGATCCCAGTAAGCCCGTTGGCGTATTTCTTACAGAGGAACAAGCCAAGGCAAAGGCTCAGGAAACGGGTTACTGCTATAAAGAGGATGCTGGTAGAGGTTGGCGCCAAGTAGTTGCAAGCCCCCTACCAAAAGAGATAATTGAATTTGATGCTATTAAAACCCTTATTGATGCGGGAGTCCTTGTAATAAGCACAGGCGGCGGAGGAGTTCCCGTTATTGAAAAAGATGGATCTTACCAAGGTATTCCTGCAGTTATAGACAAGGATAGATCCGCAGCTCTGATGGCAGCTGCCTTTAAAGCTGACACCCTTGTTATATTAACTGCAGTTGAAAAAGTAGCAATTCACTATAACACTGAACAGCAGCAAGATCTGTCCAGTCTAAGTCTTAGAGAAGCTCAAGACTATATCAAGGAGGGGCATTTTGCACCAGGCAGCATGCTTCCCAAGATTGAAGCCTGTTTGAGTTTTATTGAGTCTTATCCCCAAGGCAAAGCATTGATCACATCGCTTGAGGCTGCAGCAGCTGGTCTTAAAGGTGAAACAGGCACCATCATTCATGCCTAAAGAGGCTTATATATTGGATTAAAACTACCACATTAGCAGGTGAAAACTATGTCAACAGCAAGTGCAGTTGTTAAGCCAAATAAAAAGCGGCAGTTTAAACTTGATGTTCCCAGTGCTTTTACCATTCTGTTTGTACTTACCATAATTGCAGTTATTGCTACATGGTTCGTTCCAGCAGGATCATACTCAAAACTCAAGTATGAAGCTTCTACTACAGCATTAAGCTTAACAAACCCTCAAGGTGAAGTTAAAGAACTCCCTGCAACTCAAGAGAGTTTGGATACCTTAGGCGTCAAAATAGATATTGAACAGTTTAGGTCAGGGGCTATTAAAAAAGCGATTTCAGTTCCTGGTACTTATGAACGACTAGAGCAACAGCCAAAAGGTCTTGGTGACATCTTTACCAGCATGGTCAATGGCACTATTGAGGCTGTTGATATTATGGTCTTCATTTTTGTGCTTGGAGGCCTAATAGGCGTAGTCAACGCATCTGGTGCATTTGAATCCGGTCTTCTCGCACTAACAAAAAAGACAAAAGGAAGGGAGTTTACTTTAGTATTCTTGGTTTCACTTCTTATGGTTATAGGTGGAACCTTTTGCGGAATTGAGGAAGAGGCTGTGGCCTTCTACCCCATTTTAGTTCCCGTATTTCTTGCCTTAGGCTATGATTCAATAGTAAGTGTAGGTGCTATCTTTCTAGCTGGTTCAATGGGTACCAGTTTTTCAACAATCAACCCCTTCTCTGTAGTAATTGCATCAAATGCAGCAGGTATCACCTTTACTGAAGGTATTGCTTGGCGTATCTTTGGATGCGTTGTGGGTGGTTTGGTAGTTATTGGCTATCTCTACTGGTACTGCAAGAAGATCAAGGCAAACCCCAGCTTTTCTTACACCTATGAAGATAGAGAGAAATTTAGAAAGATCTATACCACTGAGTCATCTGGTCATGCTGAGCAATTTACCTTGCGCAAAAAGCTTATTTTAGTTTGCTTTGTATCAGCATTTCTCATCATGGTATGGGGAGTTATGACTCAAGGTTGGTGGTTCCCCACCATGGCTGCTTCTTTCTTGGCTATAACTATTATTGTTATCTTCTTGTCTGGTATGCCTGAGAAAAAGATTGTAGATTCATTTACGCATGGAGCTTCTTCATTGGTGGGCGTATCACTCATCATTGGTCTTGCACGTGGTATCAACCTAATTATGGAAGAGGGGCAAATTTCTGACACCATGCTCTATCATGCCTCAAATTTGGTTTCGGGTATGCATGGCGCCCCCTTTATTCTTATGCTTCTTGCGATCTTCTTTGTCTTGGGTTTCTTAGTCCCCTCAAGTTCTGGTTTAGCTGTATTAGCCATGCCCATTATGGCTCCTTTAGCTGATACTATTGGAATTCCTCGCTTTATAGTTGTTTCTGCTTACAACTGGGGTCAATATGCAATGCTTTATCTAGCTCCTACTGGTCTTGTAATGGCTACGCTGCAGATGCTGGATATGAAATATACGCATTGGCTTAAATTTGTATGGCCTATGGTAGCCTTCCTTTTGAGTTTTGGAGGAATCTTACTTGTTATCCAGGTCTTCATGTATCAAATGTAAGACCAGTGCTTAAATGTATTGATCATTAGCTTTCAAGCATTAAGCTTTTGAGTCTAAAAGCGTATAATACAAACAGTAATCAGCCAAGTTATATGCTTGGCTGATTATTTTTTTGAATGCTTAGTTTTTGAACATCCTTATCGTATGAGCTATGTAAGCTTTTATGAGCTATGAAAGCTTTTGCTTTAAGATTTTAGATTAGAGATCTATAAAACTGTTCCCATTTTTTACTGACCTGCTCAGCACTATAAAAGCTGGCGCCCGCACAGGCACGCTTTCTATAGCGCTCAAGCTCTAAAGGCTGAGACGAAAACTCCTTGATCTTATCGATAAAACCTTTATTATCATGCGCAAAACAAGCAAAATCTTTTACGATATGATCATAAAGACTTAAATCTCGCAGCAACACAGGAAGCTCCGCTGCAAAGGCCTCAAGTATGGTCATGGGAAAGAGCTCGCTATAAGAGGGTTGCCATAAAAGATCTGCAGCAGCATAGAGTAAAGGCATATTCTCACGCTGTACAATCCCCAAAAAACTAACGTTATCAGGTACATGTTCAAGAGCAGCTTTAAGTTTTTTGTAACCATGGCTAATGCGCCCAAAAGAAAAACCACCTGCCCAAACAAAGCTTATCTCCGGCATAGCCCGAGCAAGTTCTAGAAAATCTAGAACTCCTTTACGCGTTTGGATTTGCCCCACACATAAGACTGTAAACTTAGTTAGGTCTAAACCAAATTCTTCCTGCGCCTTCTCTTTATAAAAGCTCTTTCTCCTGCGCTCAGCCTCAAGACCTGCCGCAAGATCAGCTGCTATGGGGTTGGTAGATGTGGTATTGGCAGATGTAAAATCAGCTACTTGTTCAACACCAGAAGCCTGCATATAGGGAGACTCCAGATAAAAGTCTTCTTTTTTGACATAATTTGGTATATAGTGCAGGCGCTTTTCATCAAAACCTAAGGCCTTTAGCCTATCAATAAAATCTGGGTTCACCGTAACAAGATGATCTGCTTGGCGATAAAAACACAGCACATAGCGCTCAAAAACAAAACGTGCAAGAGGTGGAAGCGTAATTGACTCCTTTAGCGTCTCAGGTAGAAAATGCACTGATACTACCAGGGGCTTTTCTGGTGCAAAGCGCTTAAGCAGCCTCATTTTCATAAAAATAGAAGTATTAATTGAATGCACATGATAGATGTCGCAAAGCTCAGTGCGCTTAGAGACAGATGGAGGATTCTCGCGCAATTCAAAGCCATCAAGCTGAGCTCGCAACAGATTGACCTGCTCTCTATAGGCAGAAGCTACCCCTTGCCCTTTTACCTGTTCAGCATAAGACCACATAGCAAGACGCAGTTTCTTTCTATTAAGAGAACTAGTCATTATCCTTAGACTCACTTTCTGGCCCTGCTTTTAAATTGAGACGCTCGGTAACAATAGTTAAGACCTGATCGCGCAGAATTGAGATCTCTTCAGCCTTGTCTTTTGCACTATGCTCTAGACCTATAAGCCTTCCCCCAAATAACTCTTTTTCATGATATGAGGCGCGCTCAAGCACCCGGTGATAAAGATCTACTATAGTCTTACCAAAGCTGCTTGCTGAATGCTCTTGCGCAGAGAGCTCTGCACCCAGTGACAAATGTCCAATGAGCTCAGGCTCAGATCTAAGCTTACACATAAGCTCAGCACATTCTTGTTCACTAGAAAAGCCATAGCCGTTTGTCCCCTCTCTAAGGACTCCCTGAAGGCATAAATCATGCTTTACCAGTAAAGGAGTTCCAGAGCTTAATGCCTCAAGATAAGTAAGCCCCTGAGTTTCAGAGTTAGAAGCGCAAACAAACATATCTGCAAGTTGATAATAGGCAGCAACCTTATCAGGAGAAACTCTTCCAGCAAACAGCACCTCAGTCTTGCCCAACGAGAGTCTTTGCGCTTCTTGCTTAAGTCCCTCTAAAGCTGGACCATCGCCCACATAGAGCAAACTTGCTTGTTTGAGGCCCGCTTGTATCGCCCTAGAAAAAGCTTTGAGCAGCATGCTGGGATTTTTCTCTTTTCCCACTCGACCCAAAGAGATAAAAACAAAGTTTTCTTCAGGAATCCCCAAACTTCTTTTAAGTTCTTTGAGCTCCTTATCACTGCCCTCAGCGGGCTGTGGCTTAAATTTTTCTAAGGGTATACCTGTTGGTATACAAAATACTGGGCGCGATAAACCATAGCGCTCAAGCACAGAAGCAATTTTCATAGAAGGAACTATGATAGCTGCAGAATCTCTTAAAACAAGATGCATAAAACGTTTAAGCGCAAGTCTACCTAGTTCATCAGAGGGAGCAAAGTACTGGGTGTAATCCTCATAGTAGGTATGCACAGTGTTTACTATGGGCGCTTTGCATGAGCGGGCAATTTTACGCGCGGTTAAATACGTTGAAAACTCTGTCTGAGCATGAATGATATCCGGTTTCCACTCAATAAGATCAGCCATAAGGCCCAAAGGTAAAAGCTTTGGATATGCCAAGCGAGCATCTGGATAAATACTTTGCACCGATAAGGCTTTGATATAGTAGACATTACCCCTGACCTCATTTTTTGTTGAAGGCGCAAGAATACGCACATCATGGCCAAGGCGTAAAAGCTCCTGCGACAAGGTCTTTATCGAACTAACTACGCCATTTACTGCGGGTTCATATGTGTCAGTTGTTATCAAAATTTTCATACTTGTAATACTACCAAACTCAAGTCTGTTTTTTTAAGTGTAGTCAAAATCAAGTGCTTTAAGCCCGAAATATAGGTAACAATTAGATTACAGTTATATGACAGCTGTCAAAGATGACTGACAAATCTTCGTCAGCTGCCCTATGGTAAAAATGCCCTAACCGTATATCACTAAATTGAGAGGTATGTGATATGAGCACTACCAGTGCATTTGAAGTTCTTGGCCCCATTATGATTGGTCCATCTAGCTCGCATACTGCAGGCGCTTTACGCATTGCAATGCTTGCTAAATCGTTAGTTAAATCACCTATTAAACGCGTTGAATTTACCTTATATAATTCCTTTGCCCGCACTCACAAAGGGCATGGCACTGATCGTGCCTTACTGGGCGGTATACTGGGCTTTGAGGCTCACGATCCGCGCATCAAAACAAGCTTTGAAGAGGCCGATAAGGCCGGGCTTGACTATGAGTTCATCATCTCAGAAAAAGGAGAAGGCATACATCCCAATTCTGTGGATATTTGCATGTATACAGAATCTGGTCGTCAAACCAGTGTGCGCGGCGAATCCTTAGGTGGTGGCCGCATTGCCATTAGCAAGATTAACGGTGTTGATGTTGTGCTTACAGGAGATTACAATACCATTTTCGCTGTGCACCAGGATACCTGCGGCGTGCTGAGCCATACCACCCAGTGCTTAGCAGAGCATCAGATCAATATTGCTTTTATGCGCACCTTTAGATCAGAAAAATCAGGATTGGCATACACCATTTTTGAGACCGATGAAGAACCTAATGAAGAAGTCATTGGCGCCATTGAGCACTGTGAACATGTCAAAAGCGCCATGCTCATCAAAATACCTGGCAATACAGCTGCTCCTGGCTTAAGCATTAGCTCAGACTTTATCAGCGGGGCTGAATTATTAGAACTTTGCGCTAAAGAACATAAGAGCATAGGACAACTTATGTATGAGCGAGAAGTACAGCTCTCAGGCAAGCAAGAGGCACAAGAAGGTATGAAGCGTGTATTAGAGGTTATGAAAGATGAAGTAAAAAGCCCTCTTGAACACGCCCAAATATCTTTGGGAGGTCTTATCGGCGGAGAAGCTCAAAGCATTTATCAAGCTGCATCGCAGCATAAGGACCTCTTTGGTGAAACCAGATCAAAGGCAAGCGCTTATGCCATGGCTGTCTTAGAGCGCTCAGCAAGTATGGGTGTTATTGTTGCTGCTCCAACAGCAGGTGCCTCTGGAGTGGTTCCAGGAGTTTTGCTCTCAGCTGCAGAATGTTTGGGGTCTTCTGACGAAGAACTAATAAACGCTTTATATACCGCCTCTGCAGTGGGATACCTTATCATGCGCAATGCAACTGTTGCAGGAGCTGAAGGTGGCTGCCAAGCAGAGGTTGGCTCAGCCAGCGCCATGGCAGCAGCCGCACTAGCAGAGCTTATGGGAGCAGAGCCAAAAGTTGCTCTCTACGCTGCCTGCATAGCCCTCTCTAATATGCTGGGCTTAGTGTGTGACCCTATTGGTGGCTTGGTTGAAGCTCCCTGTCAAATGAGAAACGCTGGTGGAGCTAGTCAAGCTTACACAGCTGTCAACCTTGCCCTTTCTGGCGTTGTAAGTTTAGTTCCTTTTGATGAGGTTATAGAAACCATGTTTAGGGTAGGAAAACAATTACCATCCTCATTAAGAGAAACAGCCGAAGGCGGTCTTGCAATTACGCCAAGTGCCTGTGAGCTTTGTGCCCGTTGCGGTGTTTTGTAATGCAAGCCCTACACCGCACAATCTTTTGTGCAGCATCCGCTAAGCATCTTAGTTAGATCAGTTAATCAAGCTGCCTGAGCTTATAGTATTTCAAAGGAGTCTATATGAGCGAGTTTCAAAAAACAGCCTTTTTTGATTCTAATGTTGAAGCTATTGAAAATTACTTTGCCTCAGGCATAAAAGAGGATAATGAGCTGCGTGTAGGGCTTGAAGTTGAGCACTTTGTTTTAAACTATGACCCACAAAGCCTCAAAGACGTAAGCGTTGTAGATTATGAACATGGTCTAAAAGATATTTTGGAGCAAATGCTTAAACTTGCCCCTGAAGCTCAAGCTATCATCATAGATGGTCAGCTCATGGGTCTGGAAGGAAAAAGTTCTCACGAACAAAGGCTTCTGCGTGCGCAAAAGCTTAAAGAGCTTATCGAAAAACATAAGCTAAACCCCCTACCCAGCGTAAAGAAACTCTTATTAGAGCTTAGTGACTTTGGTCTTCAAGAGACCAAACCCTGTGCAAGTTGTAAGAGCTTGTTAGAAGAAGAAATTGGCTTTGCTGTAAGCCTGGAGCCTGCAAGCCAGCTTGAAATAGCTGTTGGTCCTTCTATGAATGTATACCAAGCGCAAGTTGGCTTAAAGGACTTTTATGCTCTCTTTTATTTAGCAGCTCATGAGCTAGGGCTTTCATATAGGTTAGAAACTAAAGGCTATAACCCCTTAAAAGATGCTCGTGATCTGCCTCTCATCAAAAAAGAGCGCTATCGCCTTATGGATGAGCATTTTTCTCATACAGGAGAACATGGCATAGACATGATGAGAGGCTCTGCTTCTACGCAGGTAAGCTTAGATTTTTCATCTGAGCAAAACTTTATAAAGCGCTACCGTCTGACCTGCGCGCTGGGTCCTGTTTTTGCCTTCCTTTTTGATAATGCCAGCGCCGCACACAGTAAAAAGCTTAAGCATGCCAAGCGCATGGTTCGCTCATACATTTGGCGTGATACAGATTCTGTGCGCTGCGGTGTTCCCCCCACCCTTTTTGACTCCAACTTTGGTTTCAAGGCATACACTCAATGGGTGCTCTCAGTGCCTGCAATTTTAATGACAACTGACGAGGGTAAAAGCATTGACACCAAACATCTCTTGGTTCGTGACTTGGCTAATGTTGATCATCCCTTAAGCAAGCATGATATTGAGCACTTGCTCTCCATGGTTTTCCCTAACACGCGCCTCAAAAACTTTATTGAAATTAGAGATGTTGATTCATTACCAGAACCTTTTGTGGCTGTTTTTGCCGCCTTAGTAGAAGGTCTTATTTATAATGACGAGATAAGCGATAAGATCGCTTCTTATATTGGCATGGACTCACTGAGCATCAAAACACTCATGCAGTGTAGAACCGATCTTATGAATAAGGGCTGGGAAGCTCATGTATATGGACACGGTATCCAGGAGCTAGCCTATACCCTGGTAGAGTATGCCCAGGAGGCACTCATTCACGCAGCTAATGAAAATCCTCACCTAGAAATTTTACGCTGTGACGCAGGTCTACTTAACTATCTCAAACCACTTATTAAAGCCAAACTGTGCGTTGGAGATCTCCCCGGTTTTATCGCCACTGGAGAACAACTTAGTAATTATTTTAGACTTTTAAGCTGTGCCGACCCAAAAAATCATGATGAGCGTTTAGCCTTACAAAGCGAAGCCAGAAACTCTCGTGCAAAAAAGCATAATAAGCTTGTAGATTGGACCTTTACTCCAAGGATCATTAGCCACGCAGAGCATGAGTATTTCAAAGAAATCGCTGAGCGCTGTCACAAAATCATGCTTGAAGCAACAGCACGCTTTAAAGAGGACGATGGTTTTAGAAAGCTATTTAATTTTTCAAAATCTGTAAATGATGTCTGCCTTATCGATCAGGGCTATACGCAGCTCATTCCCTTGTCTAGGGTGGATATTTTCTACAATCATCAAAGTGGAGATTGGAAATTTTGCGAGCTTAATACGGATGGCACTTCAGGCCAAATCTTTATGCATGAAACGGAGCGTTTGCTTAAGGAAAGTTCTATCTTCAAGCGCTTCACTAAGCATTTTGAACTTGAAACCTATCAAACTATGCAGCTGTGGGCGCAGGCTCTTAAAGAATGCTACGAAGACTTCCTTTCACACAAGTTAAAAGCGCACGCCGATAAGAACCTAGCCGATCAAAACATGCCTCATTTGGCTATCGTTGACTGGGAAGACTCGGTTACTGAGTCTGAAGTTGACTTATTTGTCCAAATTTTTAGTAAAGAATATGGCATGGATGCGCGCTTTATTGATACAAGGGATCTGGAATACAAGGAAGGCCAATTGTATGCAAAAAGCCTTAATTGGCCCATTGATATAGTTTGGAGACGAGCAGTTAGCGCCGAGCTTTTTGAGCGCATGGATGAGGGTTGCGTGGCCCTGATTGAAGCGTGCAAAGACCAGGCAGTTTGTAGTGTTGGCGGCTTTATTACGCATCCCGCCAGCGTTAAAGAATTCCTGCCTATACTGTGCTCATTAGAAGGAGCTGAGTTTTTATCGCCAGAAGACCATCAGTTCTTTAAAGATCACAGCCCAAAAACCATAAGGCTATCTACAGAGCTAAATCTGGATAAGTTTTTAGAAGACCCCGCAAAGTGGATAGTAAAGGCTGCAGAGGGTTATGGTGGCTGTGGCGTTTATGCCGGTCTATCTTATCTTGACAAACAAGACCAGTGGGAGCGCATTGTAAAAGAGGCTGCACACAGCGGCGCCTTTGTGATTCAAGAATATATACAGCCCTATAAATCCTATGAGCTTGATATTGAATCTGCCACTGGAGACCCTGAGTCCTTTGACAATCTAGTTGGGCTTTATCTCTTTAACGGACGCTTTGGTGGAGTATTTCAACGCATTGGAAGACAAAGCACCATTAGCTCAGAGGCAGAAGTGTTTTACCAACCTGTCTTCAAGCAAGCTTAGCTTAAAGTTTAGATTTAGCTTCAGATTTAGCTTTACATTTAGGTTTACATTTAGAGAGTGCATATTAAACCGGAAATGTAGTCTGAAAAGGGCTAATTCTCGCTCACAGGCAAAAACGCTCCTTTCACCGATTTCTCTACTATCTTTGAGAAAATTGGTAAAAATTTATTTGCCTCGTACAGCTGTTAATTTAGGCCTCTATGCTCTTGTAAAGCTGTATTTCAACAGGTCAAAGCTGCAGATAAGCCTAGCCTTAAGCAGCCCAAAAAGAGTAAAATAGAAGTACTGTGTTTAAGACAAATCTCTGTCTAAAAGCCTTATGAGCAGATTAGGAGAGCTGCTCTAGAGAAGGTAAAAAAGCGCTGGCAGACGCTTTACACTTAGACGATAAGAACGCGTCTTTATCGTCTAAGGTGATGAACATCACAGCGTTTTAATCCTTGGGCAGTTAGGCTCAAGACTAGGAGACCTTCACAAAAACATTTATTCCCACTTCAACCTTAAGTGGACAAAGGTTGATTGTAAGTTGGGATGCATACAGAAAGGGAGACAGTATGTCCCGAGAAAAAACCTATATGACTGTGGATGGTAATACCGCTGCAGCATATGCGTCTTATGCCTTTACCGAGGTTGCGGGTATTTATCCTATTACCCCTTCTTCACCTATGGCAGATCTCACTGATGCCTGGGCACAACAGGGACGCAAAAACATCTTTGGCCAAACGGTCAACGTTGTAGAAATGCAGTCAGAAGCTGGTGCTGCTGGTTTTGTACACGGCTCACTTAATGCTGGTGCACTCACCACCACCTACACCGCTTCACAGGGTCTGCTCCTCATGATCCCCAATATGTATAAGATTGCTGGTGAGCTCTTGCCTGCAGTATTCCACGTATCTGCACGTGCAGTTGCTTCTCACGCACTAAGCATCTTTGGTGATCACTCAGATGTTATGGCTTGTCGTGCAACTGGCTTTGCTATGCTTGCCGCATCAAGCGTTCAAGAAGTAATGGATATGGCAACCGTTGCTCACCTTTCAACTATTAAGGCACGCGTTCCATTCATTCACTTCTTTGATGGTTTTAGAACCTCTCATGAGATCAATAAAATTGAAGCTATTGATTATGAGGACATGAAAGCTCTTGTAGACATGGATGCTGTTAAAGCCTTCCGTGAGCGCAGTCTTTCTCCAAATCATCCCACGCTTCGTGGTTCTGCTCAAAACCCTGATGTATTTTTCCAAAGCCGCGAGGCATCAAATCGCTTCTATGATGCTGTTCCTGCAATTGTTGAAGAGTACATGGAAAAGATTAAAGAACTCACTGGTCGTGAGTATAAACTCTTTAATTATCATGGTGCAGCAGATGCAAGCGACATCATCATTGCTATGGGTTCAATTTGTGACACTATCACAGAGACCGTAGATAGGCTTAACGAGCAAGGACGCAAAGTTGGTTTGGTAAATGTTCACCTTTATCGCCCCTTTGTTCCTGAGCGTCTTTTAGAGGCTATTCCTCAAAGCGTAGAGCGCATTGCTGTTCTTGATCGCACCAAAGAGCCTGGCGCTCATGGTGAGCCTTTGCTCTTGGATGTAAAAGCTGTATTTAATGATCTTTCTGATAGGAATCCTCTTATCATTGGTGGTCGCTATGGTCTTGGTTCAAAGGACACCACTCCTGATGATATCTTGGCTGTCTTTGATAACCTTGCAGCTTCTGAGCCAAAAGAGCGCTTCACCATTGCTATTACCGATGATGTAACTCATCTCAGTCTCCCCCGTGAGAATCACATCAGCGTTTCTCACCCATCAACCATTTCTTGCCGTTTCTGGGGTCTTGGTTCTGATGGTACTGTTGGTGCAAACAAGAACTCTATTAAGATCATTGGTGATCACACCCCCAAATATGCTCAAGCATATTTCAGCTATGACTCAAAGAAGTCTGGTGGTATTACCGTTTCTGACCTTCGTTTTGGCGATAATAAAATCCGTCAGCCATACTTAATTGATGCTGCTGACTTTATTTCTTGCTCACAGCAGTCATATATTGACCGCTATGACATGCTTAAGCCTCTTAAGCAAGGTGGTACCTTCTTACTTAATACCTGGTGGACTGATGAAGAGCTTGAAGAGAATCTTCCCAATCATGTAAAGCACCAGCTTGCCACTAAGGAAGCTAAGTTCTACACCATTAATGCTGTTCAGCTTGCTCAAGAAATTGGCTTGGGTGGCCGCACCAACACCGTGCTTCAGTCAGCTTTCTTTAAGCTTGCCAACATTCTCCCTATTGAAGAGGCTGTTGAGTACATGAAGAAGGCTATTGATAAGTCCTACGGCAAAAAAGGTGAAGCTATCGTAAAGATGAATTACAACGCAGTTGATGCAGGTATTCATCACATTCACGAGGTAAAGATTCCTGAGCATTGGAAGAACCTTGATGGAGCAAACAACAAGGCATTCTTGCGCAAGGCTACTCCTTTTGTCGAAAACATAGCTGACATCATCAATGCGCAAGAGGGTGACTCTTTACCCGTTTCTGCAATGATGGATCACGTTGACGGTACTCTTCCTCAGGGAACCAGTCAGTACGAGAAGCGCGGAATCGCTGTAAACGTACCTAAGTGGATATCTGAGAATTGTATCCAGTGTAACCAGTGTTCATATGTATGTCCTCATGCTGTAATTAGACCATTCCTCTTAACTGAGGAAGAGGCTGCAGGCGTTCCTGAGGGCACCGAGCTTATCGACGGTACTAAGCCCTACAATGACTACAAGTTTAAGATCCAGGTTTCCTTGCTTGACTGCACTGGTTGCGGTTCTTGTGCAAACGTATGTCCTGCCAAGAACAAAGCTCTCATCATGACTCCTATTGATGAGATGCAGGCAGAAGAAGAGCGCTGGGAGTACATGATCAACCTGCCTCAAAAGCCTAACCCCATGAAAGCTACTATGGTTAAGGGCTCACAGTTCTTGAAGCCTTATCTTGAGTTTTCTGGTGCTTGCGCAGGCTGCGGTGAGACCCCTTACGTTAAGCTTGTAACCCAGCTCTTTGGTGAGCGTATGCAAATTTCTAATGCTACCGGTTGTTCTTCAATTTGGGGTGGCTCTTGCCCATCAACTCCATACACTATTGATCGTGATGGTCATGGACCTTCATGGGCTAACTCCCTCTTTGAGGACAATGCTGAAAATGGTTTAGGTATGCATATGGCTACCTGCCAAATTAGAGACCGAATTTCAGGCTACCTAAGCCAGCTCTCTGAGAGCAGTTCAAATGAAGAGCTTAAGAGCATTGCAAACGAGTGGATTGAAAAGCGTCTTGAGGGCGAAGGGACCCAAGAACGTGCACACAAT
>JAEZZM010000019.1 GCA_023418575.1 Actinomycetes bacterium
TTATTTGAAGTTTCAGTATCCAGTTTTCAAGGTTCATTTTTGCCTTTTTACCTTGGGAATCTTTTGTTTGACCCCCGCGGCGCAAGAAATAACTATACGCTCATCTTTAGGCTGAGTCAATGTAAAAATCTAAGTTCACAAATCATACACATTTGAGCTGAGTTTTAAGCTTATTTACGCGCCCAATCTGTGCCCACTATCAAGCAAAGATCTCCGTTAAAACGCGTTTCACCGGTATCCTTTTTAACAGTCCCGAAGCCTAGACCTGCTGCGATCTTATCGGCAGCCTCTTTTCCTTTGTTATTGCGATACAAAATGACGCTTTCATCATAGAGCCTGTCATCAATGTCGCCTACTCCAGAAACCGTAAAGTTTGCACGCTTGAGAATATTTGATGCAGTAGTTCCTGCTCCGGTCAGGCGTGAGCCATTTTTGATTGCAACGGTTATCTGCTTATTTGAAGCCTCAGCAGCTATGCTCTTTTTCTCTTGTCGTGCATTTGCTTCTTTGGCATCCTGAGCCTTTTCAGCCTCGCTCTCTGAAGGGCTAAGACCCGCATCTACCCTGCGCATCATCTCGGTCCACTCTACAAGGTTTGGAACCACATAGGCTACCCCGCCAATCATGCGAGGGTCAGATGGAACTACACCTGTATATATATTAGCTGGATCAAAGCCTGAGAATTGCTGCATAAGATCTAAGATCTCTGAGACCGACATATCGGTAATAACCATCTTTGATAGAGAGTCAAGGGTCTTAGCCATGTCCACCAGATTACTATCATTGAGCACCTTCTTAGCCAAAGCCTCAATAAATAGACGCTGGTGGCGCATACGGCTGAAGTCACCATCTTTAAATTTGCGACTTCTGCAGAAGGTGAGCGCTTGATCACCATTTAAGACCTGTAGGCCTGGTTCAATAATGGCGGTACCTGCGTCCTTATCGTTAATCTTTACTGGTACATTAACCTCAACACCGCCCAGGGCATCAACGAGGCTTTGAAAACCCTCAAAGGAGACCTCTATATAATGGGTGATGGGAACTCCGCAAAACTCACTTACTGACTTAATAGCCTGAGATGGTCCTCCAAAGGCGTGAGCTGCATTGATTTTTTGCCTGCCATGACCAGGTATTTCAACGGGAATATCGCGTGGGATTGAGACTAGGGTAATCTGCTTATCTGCAGGATTGATACGTGCCAAAATGATGGTATCAGAGCGATATTTACTCTCCCCTGGTCTTCCATCAGTTCCCAAAAGAAGAACATAGAAGGGGTCACTTGGGGCTTTTCTTTCGGTTAGCAAACCAGCAATACTTTGTGCAAGATTTCCGTTAGAGCCCAGGCGGTTTTGCAAGACGTTAACATAAATAGCTAGAGCGCCTGCTATTACTACAAAAATACTCAAGAGACTTAGCAAGACTCCCTTGATTAAGCGGCGCTTTCTAGTTTTACGCTTACGTTTGAGTGGATAGTTTTCTTCTGCATATAAGCGAGAAAACTCCTGGGCGGGATCATTATAATCTGCTCTATGCTGTGCACTATGTTTCATAACTACTTAAAAAACTCCTGATACTTGTGCTATTGCTAACTTATGCTTGCGATAGCTTGTGCTTGCGGTAGTTTACGCTTGTTTGCGATGCCCTTAGCTTGTGCTTATGGTAACGCTTGCTTGCGATGCCCTTAGCTTGCGTGCTATCACCTGATCTAAACTTCAAGCTCACAAAGCTCGAGATTTGCTCCTAAGCTTTGTAACTTTTCTACGTAACGCTCATATCCGCGCATAATATGCTCAACGCCAGATACCTCTGTTTGGCCCTTAGCCATAAGACCTGCTAAAACCAGTGAGGCACCGCCTCTTAGATCTGTTGATGCCACGGGCGCTCCTGAAAGTTCTTTGCAGCCCTTCACCAAGGCATGATGACCTTCAATATTTACCTCAACGCCCATGCGCGCTAATTCTGCTGCAAACATAAAGCGATTCTCAAAAACGTTTTCGGTAATAATTGAATTTCCTTCAGCAAAGGCAGCAAGCACCATAAACTGCGCTTGCATATCTGTGGGAAAGCCAGGGAACGGCAGGGTTTGAATAGTTACAGGCTTAAGCGGCTGGCTTCTTGAAATGCATATGCTATTATCGGAAAGCTCAAGCACACAACCCATATCTTCAAACTTACGCAAGACTATTCCCAAATGCTCTGGTTTTACGCCTCTCACCTCAACAGGCCCACCGCTTAAGGCGCCTGCCACCAAAAAGGTTCCAGCTTCTATTCTGTCTCCCACTGTCTCATGAGTGGCAGAGTGCAATTCATGAGCTTGCACCCCCTCAATGCTGATGATGGGCGAGCCTGCCCCGCTAATCTTGGCTCCCATTTCATTTAAGAAATTAGCAAGATCTACAATTTCTGGCTCGCGAGCAGCATTGCTAATCTCTGTACAACCTTGGGCTCTTACTGCGGCCATCATAAGGTTTTCTGTAGCTCCCACACTAGGAAATTCCAGGTTTACCTTATTTCCGATAAGACCTTGGGGCGCTGTTGCATAGATGGTTCCATGCTCAAATTTAAAGTCCACACCCAAGGCAGAAAGTGCAGAAAAATGCAGGTCAAGCTTTCGTGCACCAATTTGACATCCGCCAGGCATTGACACTTGCGCCTTGCCAAAACGTGCAAGCAGGGGACCTAAAACTGATATGCTTGCGCGCATCTTGTTTACCAGCTCATAGGGCGTCTCAAACTTATCAAGCTCTTGAGTATTTATAGTTAGGCATTTATCCTCTAAGCGAACATCTGCCCCCAGACGCTCAAGCACCTGTTTCATGACCAAGACGTCCGAGATATTAGGTACACGTGTAATCTTAAAGATTCCCTGGCATAAAACGCAGGCTGCCATCAGCTTTAACACTGAGTTTTTTGCGCCTTCTACCTCTACGCTTCCGCGTAAATCATTTCCCCCGCGTACCCTTATTACTTGCATGTGCTACCTTTCTGGAATCTAAACAAGATGCTTAAAAAATAATCCCCCTTACTATACTAAAAGAGAGGGAGCTTTAGACCCTCTCTCAAATGAAAGCTCTATCTTTTGTTGCCAAAGCCTACATATTTTTATTGCAAAGCTTAAGCAGCAAGCCCTATCCATCTTCACATCAACTAAAAAAGGCTTATAAATTCTCTGGGAGAGAGGATAAATGCTTCTTGCGGGAAATGTTTTAGATTTCCAGTCACCAGATATTTAGGTGTGTGGACACAAGACAAAGCAACTTCGTAGAAGGGAAGGTCTTTCATATCTTTCAAAACCACGCCACTAGACTCTGGCTCTATATACAGACCAATCTCGCAAATCATTTGTAAAAAAGTATTGACCATAGCCTGATCAAACATGAACTTACGTCGTAACAATACTTCTTGGTATTCACGAAGCATATCCTTGCTAAACAGAGGTGTAACGATACCATCAAAGATAAACTCAAGAACTTGAACGGTAGCTGCACCAGGATTGGAAGAGAGCAATGCAGAAACTAAAACGTTGGTGTCGATGACAGCGTAGCAGTTCATACTCAGACACCTTGACGCGTTTTTTGAATTTCTTGATTGATCTCGTCCAAACTCATATCCGACAGCCCGTTTTGTGCGCCTTGCATCCTCAGTGCTGCAAAAGCAGCTCTTCCCGATGTACGAATAGCATCGTCTTTACTTTGCGCAGAAATATCAAAGGGAATCTTTCGTTCTCGAACCACAGCTCGAGCGAACACATTAAAAGCTGTCGTAGCATTCATGCCAAACTCACGACACAACTCATCAAACTGGCGTTTTAGATCCTCATCCATCCGGACACTAAATGTTGCTTGCTTCATATGAGCACCTCCTTTAGCAGCATCATAACGCTTATGGCATAAGTTTTCAAACTAAAATAACCTATTGGGTTCTTTTTAGCACCTAATGTAAGAGCTATAAGCAGAACTTACACACTAGTTTGATGTAACGCCATCTATACAACAGCAGACAGAAAGATCAAGAGTTATGAGGAGTACGACGACCCATCAATTATTCCGATGCATTATTACTCTTCGCCCTACAAGTCAATCTATAAGCCGGGCTTTCGTATAAAAAAGAAGTGGCGACCCCATAATCAGGATCGCCACAGTTCACTTCCTTAGCTAAAGCACATATACCCAAGGCTTACAAGCTAGTGCCTATCTAAGCTATGGAGCTGAGCCTTATACCAGTCTTGCTCATTTTTAAGCGCCTTGGCCTTCTCAGATTCAAGCTCTTGCATAGCTGCAAGCTCAGCTTCTAATTCTTGAAGCCTGAGCTGTGCCTGCTCTGCATTAATTTGAGAAAACTCAATAGCCCTATCAGCAAGCACAATAACTTGATCATCTTTTACCTGCAAGTATCCACCTGCAATGATATAAAGATGTTCTTGCGCAGCTTCTTCTTGCTTAATCTTAAGCTCTCCTGCAAGCAAGGTTGAGATAAAAGCCTCATGCATAGGCAGGATACCCACCTCACCTTGAGCTGCAGGGCAGGATACAAAACTTGCCTCCTGCTCAAAGAGTTTGCACTCAGGTGTAACTATCTCTACATGCAAAGTAGAAGCCATCTTAGCTCACCTCTCACTAGCTAGCAAGCTTTGATGCGCGCTCACGAACATCCTCAATAGTGCTTGCATAACGGAATGCCTGCTCGGGGATGTCGTCACATTCACCATCAACAATGGCTGCAAAAGAGCGAACGGTATCCTCCACCTTGCAATATACACCGGGATTTCCGGTAAACTGCTCTGCTACGTGGAAGGATTGGCTCAAGAACTGCTGAAGCTTACGTGCGCGGTTAACGGTAAGCTTTTGCTCTTCAGTAAGCTCATCCATACCAAGAATTGCAATGATGTCCTGAAGTGCAGAATACTCTTGCAGCATCTCCTGGGTTCTAACTGCTACGCGATAATGCTCCTCACCTACGATAGAGGCGTCCAAAGCGCGAGAGGTTGAAGCCAGAGGATCAATAGCAGGATACAAACCAAGCTCTGCAATTGAACGAGACAAAACTGTGGTTGCATCCAAGTGTGTAAAGGTTGTTGCAGGAGCAGGATCGGTTAGATCGTCAGCAGGAACATAAACAGCCTGAACTGAGGTAATTGAACCGTTCTTAGTTGAGGTAATGCGCTCTTGCAAATCACCCATCTCGGTTGCCAAGGTTGGCTGATAACCTACCGCAGAAGGCATACGTCCGAGAAGTGCAGAAACCTCAGAACCTGCTTGAGAGAATCTAAAGATGTTATCAATAAAGAGCAAAACATCTTGACCCTGATCACGGAAGTACTCTGCAGCGGTCAGGCCAGCAAGCGCAATACGAAGACGTGCTCCTGGAGGCTCATTCATCTGACCGTATACCAGACAGGTCTTATTGATAACTCCTGACTCACTCATCTCTAAGTAAAGATCAGTACCCTCACGAGTTCTTTCACCTACGCCGGTAAACACTGAGGTACCACCATGAGCCATAGCAAGATTGTTAATGAGCTCTTGGATCAAAACGGTTTTACCTACACCAGCACCACCAAATAGACCCGTCTTACCACCACGAATGTAGGGCTCAAGCAAGTCAATAGCCTTGATACCGGTCTCAAAAACCTCAGTTTTTGTAGTGAGCTCTTCAAATTCAGGTGCAGGATGATGGATGGGATAAAAATCCTCTACCTCAGGCATCTCCTTACCATCTACTGGCTCACCCATTACATTCCAAATGCGTCCCAAAGTTTGAGGACCTACTGGCATAACCATTGGCTTACCAGTGTCTTGTACCTCAACACCACGCTGCAAGCCATCAGTTGATGACATAGCAACGGTACGAACCACACCACCAGGTAAGTGGGATTGAACCTCTAAGATGGTGTTTAAGTGTCCAATTGGGGTGTCAAGATCAACTTTGAGCGCGTTATAAATAGCGGGCATCTGGTCTTCTTGAAACTCTACGTCTACAACAGGACCAATGATGCGGACTACGCGTCCCACGTTCATCCTAGTTTCCTTTTCATCCATGGTTATTCCTCCAATGCAGCAGCGCCACCGATAATCTCATTGAGCTCAGTGGTAATAACAGCCTGACGTGCACGGTTGTAACTACGCTGCAAGGTAGAAATAATTTCCGTTGCGTTATCAGTTGCCGACTTCATAGCACGTCTTCTTGCTCCCTGCTCAGCAGCAGCAGAGTCAAGAAGTGCGCGATAAACCATAGCGTCAATATAAGCTGGAAGCAGCTGTTCTAAAACAGCGGCCTCACTAGGCTCAAAATCAAAGCTTGCTGAAGACTCTTCTTGAGATTTTGTACTTACCGGTAGTAAGCACTGTTCTCTTAGATCCTGGTCAGCAAGGTTGCGCGCATGATTGTAGAATAGAACAACCTCATCTGCCTGTCCTTGAATGTAGCGATCTCTCACATAAATTGAGATCTCGCGAGCTTGATCAAAGCTGGGATCTGCAGAAAGATCGGTATATGACAAGACAGGTGTCTGACCGCGATAAGCAAAGTAGCCAAGACCCTTCTTACCGCAGACAATGAGTTCTACTTCTATTCCCTGCGCTTCATATGCGCGACGCTTTTTATCGGCAGCATTCAAAATTGAAACATTGAATCCGCCAGCCAGACCTCTATCTGAGACCACAACAATAAAGAGCGCTTTTTTAAGCGTCTCATGTTTGGTGAGCAGAGGGTGATCTACCTGGCCGCCTGAGCTCAGCTTAGCAAGCATGTCTTCCATAGCCTGAGCATAAGGAGTTGCAGACTCAATACGAGCAAACGCCTTTCTGATCTTCGCAGACGAGACCATCTCCATGGTGCGCGTAATCTGCTTAGTAGAAGCAGTTGAAACTATGCGCTTTTTGATGTCGCGAAGGTTGGGCATACGCTACACCTGCTTCTCTGCGACGAACTGCTCGTGGAACTCTTTAATAGCTTCACGCAGATCTGCCTGGAGTTCATCTGAGAGCTTGCCCTCAGCCTTTACGCGTGCTCTAAGTTCTGGCTTAGCTGCATGCATGTAATCAATGAGCCCTGCTTTAAAATCAAGAACCCAAGCTAAGTCAAGATCATCCAAGAATCCTTCATTACCAGCAAAGATGGCAATAACCTGATCCTCAACATCCATGGGAACAAAGCGTCCTTGTTTAAGAAGCTCGGTCATGCGTGCACCACGGTTAAGCTGGTCTTGAGTTGCCTTATCAAGGTCAGAGCCGAACTGAGCAAAAGACTGAAGCTCACGATAAGAAGCAAGATCCAAACGAAGTGAGCCTGCAACTTGCTTCATTGCTTTAATTTGAGCAGAACCACCAACACGAGAAACTGAAATACCAACATCAACCGCAGGGCGCTGACCCTCAAAGAAGAGATCGGTCTGCAAGAAGATCTGGCCATCAGTAATAGAAATTACGTTGGTAGGAATGTAAGCTGCAACGTCACCTGCTTGAGTTTCAATAATGGGAAGAGCGGTAAGAGAGCCAGATCCGTTTTTCTCGGAAAGCTTTACCGCACGTTCAAGAAGGCGTGAGTGCAAATAGAAAATATCACCAGGATAAGCTTCGCGTCCTGGAGGACGACGTAAGGTTAGTGACATTTGGCGATAAGCCACAGCCTGCTTTGAAAGATCGTCATATACACAGAGTACGTGGCCGCCAGGATTGTTTTCATTTGCTGGCTTACCATCAGCGCCATTGTACATAAAGTATTCACCAATAGCTGCACCTGCCATAGGAGCAATAAACTGAAGTGGTGCTGAATCTGAAGCTGTTGCAGAAACAATAACGGTGTACTCCATGGCTCCGTGACGCTCAAGAGCATCTTGAATCTGAGCTACGGTAGATGCCTTTTGACCAATTGCAACATAAACACAGATCATGTTTTCACCTTTTTGGTTAATGATAGTGTCAGTTGCAATAGCGGTTTTACCGGTCTGGCGGTCACCAATAATAAGCTCACGCTGACCACGGCCAACAGGAATCATGGAATCAATAGCCAAAAGTCCGGTTTGAACAGGCTCACATACAGGAGTGCGTTCAATAACGCCTGGGGCCTTAAATTCAATGGGCCTGCTACCCTCAGTTTCAATTGGACCCTTACCGTCAATTGGCTCACCCAAGGGGTTAACTACGCGTCCAAGCATACCGCGGCCTACAGGAATTTCCATGATTCGGCCGGTGGTGTGTACGGCATCGTTTTCCTTGATTGCGTTAACGTCACCAAGCAAAACTGCGCCTACCTCGTCTTCTTCAAGGTTTTGTGCAAGGCCATATACCGTTTTACCGGTGCTTGAGCTTACAAACTCCAAAAGCTCACCGGCCATAGCATTTCTAAGACCTTCTACACGGGCAATACCGTCACCAACCTGGATGACCTTGCCCAGCTCGCGCGTATCAACCGTTGTTGTGAGCGCATCAAGCTGCTTGCGCAAAGCTGCATCAATAGATGCTGCACTAATTTCTGCCATCTTACGCCTCACCTCCGATAGATACTGGTTTGGAAAGAGCAGCGCGGGCATGCAGCAGCTGAGCTGAAATTGATGCATCCATACGCTTACCCTGTGCGGTTAAAATAATCCCACCCAAAATAGAGGGATCTACCTGTTCTTCTAGATAGGCTTGTTTGCCTGTCATGGAAGCAATTTTATCTGTAATAAGCTGACGTAAATGATCATCAAGCTCTACAGCTGTTGTAACCTCAGTGATTACAACATTTAGATCAGTCTCCACAAGCTCTTTGTACGCAGCAGCTACCCTGCCGATAAGATCTATATCTCCACGTTCTGCCATTACGGCAACAACTGAAACAAGCTCTGCAGGATAATGCTCTGAAAGAAGCTCCTGGATAAGCGCATGCTTATGCTCACCTGGTAGTTCTTGGCCACATAGGGCATCATGTAGATCATGATGTGAGCGTATTGTGTCTGCCGTCTGCTCTAAGGCACTAACATTAGACAAAGCATGATCTGCCTCACGTGAAGCCTCAAACAAGGCCTGTGCATACGTGCTTACCACGCTTTTTTCTAGCAGGCGCTTAGCTTTCATCTAAACTACCTACTTCCAAAAGATACTTCTCAATGAGTTTGCGGTGCTCATCATCTGATAAGCCCTCACCAATCAAGCGTCCTGCCACAGAAACAGAAAGATCTGCTACTGATGACTGGAGCTCACCCAGTGCTTGGATTTTCTCGCGCTCAATAGCTTGACGAGCCTTGGCTACAATTTGATCTGCTTCAGCCTGAGCCTTGGCAGCCATCTCTGCGCGCAAATGTTCTCCTGAACGCTTAGCCTCAGCTAAGATCTCAGCAGACTCCTTGCGTGCTTCTGCAATTTGAGCCTTATACTCTTCAAGCAAGCGCTGAGCTTCAATCCTAGAAGCTTCGGCATTTGCTAAAGACTCTTTAATGGTTTCGGCGCGCTTATCAAGCATGCCTGAAACTTGAGGCCAAGCAAATTTAGCCAGTATAAACCAAATAACCAAGAAGGCTACAAGTGCTGGGATAAACTCTGAGAGCTTTGGGATGAGCAGGCGCATGCCCATGTCATCTCCGCCCCCTTCTGCAAATGCGCAGACAGGGAATGCCAAACTTGCTCCCACTGTTATTGCAGCAAGACCAAGCTGGTTTTTTAACTGTGTACCTCTCATTAAGTACGCTCCCGTCAACTTATCAAGAATCAACTGTTGTAACCTAGCCCTTAATAAGGGTAAGAATCATTCCGATAAGTGCGAGTGCCTCAACGAAAGCAGAACCGAGAATAAATACGGTAAAGAGACGACCTTGCATCTCAGGCTGACGTGCCATACCAGTGGCAGCACCAAAGGCTGAAAGGCCAACACCGATGCCTGCTCCAATTACGGCAAGACCAAATCCAATAACTCCCACATTTCCTCCTAAAACTTAAACCCCTGACGCCCTTTGCGCCCAAACTCTTGGGGTCTCCTATAGGGTCCTATACCAACGCTTGCACTACAAACTTAGTGCTCGTCAGAAATAGCAATTTGAATATATACCGCTGACAAAACGGTAAATACATAGGCCTGGATTGTTGCAACAACAAATTCTACCAGGTACAAAATGATCATTAAGGCCATCCACAGCACAGAGCTAAAAGCCCCAGCTACATTTATGAGGCTAAGTTGCTCTATGGCTTGACCAATAAATAGTGAGGTAAGGATAGCAAAAACTCCCAGCACCACATGACCTGCAAAGAGGTTAGCAAAAAGACGGACAGCCAGGGTAACCAGGCGAATTGCTGTAGAGAAGACCTCAATTACCCACACCATAATGTTGATGGGAAAGGCCACACCTTTGGGAATGAAAGTCTTAAAGTAACCAACAAAACCGTGTTTTTTGATACCAAAATATAAGAAGTAAATAAAAGAAACTAAGGCCAAAGCTAAGGTAACACCGATGGTACCAGTGCCTGGCTTGGCTCCAGGAATCATACCAACTAAGTTGTTAATGATAATGAAGAAGAAAACTGTCATGATAAAGGGCAGGTGGCGCTTACTATCTGGACCAATTACACCCTCTACAACCTCTGATTTTACATATTCAAAAATGTACTCAAAGGCATTAACCAAACGTCCCTTGGGGACCAGCTGTTGCCGCTTAATTGCTCCAAAGACAAACAAAAAGAGCACCACAATTGCTATAGCCATCCAAAAGGTATACTGAGTAAGCCCAGCTGCCTCGGTTCCAATAATTGGGTGGCTAATAAGCGAGTCTATCAAGTGGTCAATTTCACCAGACAGCTTGTCAAATACTCCCACCGATGAACCTCTTTTCTTAGCTTTATAACAGCCAAAAGCCTTAGTGTGACTTAAGGCTCAACCAAACTTAACGCTCTTATTTAAATAGGCGAACAAAGCATAAAGCTAATGCACTAATCACTGAAAGTGAAAAAGCCAAAATGAGCGCTAAGCTAAATTCTACTAAATCTTGAGGGGAAATGAGGTAGCAAATTCCAAAAAATCCCATGACTAAAGCAAAGGATAAGAGAACTGCTAAGATTCCCGTATATAATTGCAGCTTATGCTGGGCTCTAAGCGCTTGTCTAATTACCATAACATAGGGTAAAAATCCGATAAGCCCTGCAATAAAGCCCAACACAAGCTTAAGCATTATTTAGTTCCAAACACTCTATCGCCCGCATCCCCAAGTCCAGGAATGATATAGGCGTGGTCGTTAAGTTTTTCATCAATAGCACAGGTAAAGATCTCTACATCCTTATCGGCATCTAAAATATATTCCAGGCCTTCTGGAGCAGTAAGGATGCAAAGCAGCTTAATATCTTTAACCCCAGCTTTTCTTAAGTACTCAATAGCAGCTAAAGCAGAGCCACCGGTAGCTAACATGGGATCAACCAAAAGCACTTCTCTAAGCTCAATATCTTGAGGAAGCTTGCAGTAATACTCATGAGGTTCATGAGTTTCAGGATCACGATACATTCCAATATGTCCCACACGAGCCGCAGGAACCAATTCTAGAATACCGTCTACCATGCCTAAGCCCGCACGCAGAATAGGCACAATAGCAACCTTTTTACCTGCAATTTCATAAGCTTCGGTTTTACACATGGGAGTCTCAACCTCAACTTTTTGCAGAGGAAAATCTCTAGTTGCTTCATAGCCCATAAAAAGCGAAAGTTCTTTTACCAGCTCCCTAAACTGTTTGGAAGAGGTATTCTTATCTCTGAGCAAGGTTAACTTGTGCTGGACCATGGGATGGTCAATTACTTTTACGCGATCAGAATGCATAATGTTCCTTTCTGGAAAGATTGCCCTATCTAGTGTAGCGTTTTTTATGCAAGCTGTGGATAGAGGGGATGCTTTTGTAAAAGTTTTGTAACCTCTTTTGAGACCTCTTTAAGGCAGGCTTCATCTTCAATATTAAAGATTACCTGGGCTATAAGCTCCCCAATTCTATACGATTCATCTTCATTAAATCCCCTGCTTGTCATAGCTGCACAGCCCACTCTAATGCCACTTGTTACAAAGGGAGAACGCTTCTCTCCTGGGATGGTATTTTTGTTAACCGTTATGCCCACACTATCTAGTACCTGCTCTGCCATTTTTCCCGTTACATCTTGAGCTGGACTTAAGTCAACCAAAAGTAGGTGGTTGTCTGTACCACCAGAAACTAGACGCAGACCACCTTGTGCCATTGCCCTACCAATAGCTTGGGTATTTAAGAGCACCTGGTCAATATAATCTTTAAACTCATCTGTTAAGGCTTCCCCAAAGGCTACGGCTTTAGCAGCAATGATGTGCATAAGTGGGCCACCTTGAGTTCCAGGGAATACCGCAGAGTTGATCTTTTTAAAGAGCTCCTCATTATTGGTAAGAATAAAGCCACCGCGTGTTCCCCTAAGGGTTTTATGAGAAGTCGAGGTAACAATATCTGCATAAGGAAGGGGATTCATATGACGACCTGTGGCGATAAGACCTGCAATATGCGCCATATCTACCATCAAACGAGCTCCGACCTTATCGGCAACTGCTCTAAACTTGCTAAAATCAATCTCACGAGGGTATGCACTGGCTCCAGCAATAATAAGCTTAGGTCTATGCTCCAAGGCAAGCTTTTCTAGCTCATCATAATCTATAGTCTCAGTATTGGGGTTGAGTCCATAACCCACTACCTTATAGAGCTTTCCAGAAAAATTAACAGGAGAGCCGTGAGTAAGATGACCTCCGTTTGAAAGATCCATACCTAAGACTGTGTCGCCTGGTTCTACACAAGCCATATATGCAGCCATATTTGCTTGAGCTCCTGAATGGGGCTGCACATTTGCAAACTGGGCTCCAAAAAGCTTGCATGCTCTCTCTTGAGCAAGACGCTCGGCCTTATCGACCTCATGGCAGCCGCCATAATAGCGCTTACCTGGTAGGCCTTCAGCATATTTGTTGGTAAGAACTGATCCAGCGGCTTGCATAACTGCCAGCGAGGTGAAGTTTTCTGAGGCGATAAGCTCAATGGAGTCTCTTTGACGTCTTAGCTCTGACTCTAAACAAGCATAGAGTTCAGGATCTTGTTCTTTTATAAGCTCATACATCCAAATCACCTTTCTTTGAGTTCCAGCTCTTCTAAAATTATGCTTACACTAAGCTTAAACTAAGCTTGAGCCAAGTTATATAAGTTTAAATCTAGCTTTAATCTAAGTTTTTAAGCTGCTGCTTAGGCCTCAAGACTTGCAATTTTTGCTAGGCGCTCTGCATGTCTTCCCTCTTCAAAACTTGATTCAAACCAAGTCTTAAGTATTTCTTTATTAAGCTCTAGGGGTATAAGACGCCCAGAGAGCGTAATAACATTGAGGTCATTATGCTGACGAGAAAGCGCAGCAAATTCTGGAGAAGTGATAACAGAAGCTCTGATTCCTTTTATCTTATTAGCTGCAATAGCCATGCCTATTCCAGAACCACAAACCAGCACACCCTTATCGACCTCATTATCTGCCACCATGTGAGCAAGTTTTGCTGCGTAGTCTGGGTAATCTACCCTCTCATCATTAAAAGGGCCCAGATTTATTACTTCATGACCCAATGACTCAATATACGGTTTGAGAAGCTCTTTTTGCTCAAAACCTGCATGATCTGAAGCGAGCGCTACCTTCATGTGATCTCCCTAATTCTCAAGCCTGTCCTTAGGACTTTTGTCTTGTCTTTTGCTGCTACATATATTGTCAAAATTGGCTTTATTATTTGCTTTGCTATTTGCTTAGTACTTTTCTATGAGCTTAACACGAGCCTAATTAGAGCATAGCAAATATCTATGACATTATTGCTTTTTTGAGAGCATTTCGCCACTGAGCTCGCAAAATGCTACGCTCACGAGGAGTAAGTTGTGGAGTGAAGCTTTGGCTAATACGCCTAAGTGCCTGCAGCTCCTGAGCATCAGACCAATAGCCACAACCAAGCCCTGCTAAATAAGCCGCGCCCAGCGCAGTTGTTTCGATAAGTTCTGGACGCTCCACCTGCATATTTGAAATATCCGCCTGAAACTGCATACAAAACTCATTAAAGGAGGCTCCCCCATCTACTGACAGACGAGCAAAGCTGGATGCAGCGGTGTCTGAAGTATCGGCGGCACCTGATGCAGCAGCGGGGACGGAGCTTAGCCTGCCAGCCTCACCAGATGTAGGTGACAAAAAGGCTTCACCATAATCTGCCTGCATGGCATCTAAAATATCAGCACTTTGATATGCCATTGACTCAAGAGCAGCTCGCACAATGTGTGCCTTGGTGCTACCCCTGGTTAAACCACAAATAAGGCCGCGTGCCTCTGGATTCCAAAACGGGGCGCCCAAGCCTGTGAAAGCTGGTACCAGATATACGCCCTCATTAGATTCAAGGCTTTGCGCTAAGGCAGCGCTCTCCTCTACTGAATCAATTAGATTAAGCTCATCTCTAAGCCACTGCATAACTGCTCCGCCTATAAAGACTGAACCCTCTAAAGCGTAAGCTAAACCCCCGTCTTCAGCAATTGCGATAGTAGTAATAAGGCCATTTTTTGATTTAATGGGGCGCCCACCTGTATTCATAACAATAAAACAGCCGGTACCATAGGTATTTTTTACACTCTTTGGCATGGTACAGCCATGACCAAAGGCTGATGCTTGCTGATCGCCCGCACAAGCCCAAATGGGAATAGCCCTACTAGAAACTTCTGAAGAAGTTTCACCAAAATATGAGCTAGAAGCTTGAACAGCGGGCAAAATAGATGCATCTATTTCAAAGAGATCTAATAGTTCTTGATCCCAAGACAAATCATGAATATTAAAAAGCATGGTACGTGAGGCATTAGTGTAATCAGTGGCGTGTACCTGACCTTTAGTAAGTTGATACACCAACCAAGAATCCACTGTCCCAAATGCAAGATGACCCTGGCGCATCAATGAGCGCGCCTCGGGAATTTCATCAAGTATCCACTTGATCTTTGAAGCAGAAAAGTATGGATCTAAAATAAGACCGGTTTTATCGGCGATAAGATCTATGATATCTGGCTTGGAAGCCTTAAGCTCTTCTATTTGGGGAGCGGTTCTTCTGCACTGCCACACAATGGCATTGTAAAGAGGCTTTCCGTTGCGTTTATCCCAGATGATAGTAGTCTCGCGCTGGTTAGTTATCCCTAAGGCCGCTATCCTATCGGAATGAATGCCACTCTTAAACTGAACTTGAGTCATCACTGCAAGCTGCGTGGATAAAAGCTCCATGGGGTCTTGCTCAACCCAAGCCGGCTTGGGATAAATCTGCTTGATGCTGTGCTGAGATGAAGCCACTAAATTTGCCTCGTGATCAAAGAGCAAGGCGCGCTCAGAGCTTGTTCCGGCGTCAAGGGCCAAAATATAAGAATCGTGCGCGGGCTTATACATGGGCTTACCAGCGGCTATACCGGCTGCTGAGAGCTGCATGGTCTCGTGCGCGGGCTTATGTGCGGGCTTATCGGCTGCCTTATAGCTCATAGCGTCTCTCCATCCAGGCTAAGATATCCTGATAGACTTCTTCTTTTCCGCACTCATTTAAAAGCTCATGGCGTTTTCCCGCATACAATGTAAGTCTTACATCCTTAAAACCAAGGCGCAGCAAGATTTCATTAAGCATGCTGGCTGCCTTGCCTTCAGTTCCCACCGGGTCTTTATCTCCAGAAATAATAAAGATGGGCAGGCTTTTGGTCATGCGAGAAATAAGGCGCTCTTCTTGAGAACGCGCAATTAAAAAGAACAGTTCGTGATAGGCGCCAAGACTAAAGCGCATTTGATTTCTGGGCTCTTGAGCATAGCGTTCTTGAATTTCTTTATCTTGGCTGAGCCAGGCATAGGGACCTTCTCCCTTAAAATGCCGTGCATACGCCCCCAAAACCAGACGATCCAAAATTAAGGATTTAGCTTGAGGACCCCTTAGTTTACATAAAACTGACGATAAAACCTGAGCAGCCTTAAGCTCAAATTTAGAAAACACCCAGGTAGTGCCACAAAAAATTGCACCTGATAAACCATCTACATAATCTTGCAGATAATTCCTAAGAATAAGAGAGCCCATTGAATGCCCCAACATTACATAGGGCAGATCAGGATAGCGAGAAGCCATAGCCTCGCGCAGGCGTTCCTCATCTTCAATAAGGATTCGGGCTGATCGACCTGGCTCAAGCTGTCCACGCTCTTGACCAGAAGCTACCGAGTCTCCATGCGCAAGCAGGTCGTGACCAACTACTATATAGCCGTTCAGGGCCAAAAAACGCGCGAAATTATCGTAGCGCTCAATAAACTCACACATGCCGTGAATAATGTGAAGCACGCCCCGGGCTTCAAGCGCTGGGGCGTGCCATAGATAACCAACAAGTAGGCTGCGATTATCACTTGAGCGATATGAGATCGTGTCGCGCAGGACACCTTGTGCGTCAGCCGATAAGGCAGGCACGACCTCAATATCTGGCATTATTGTATCGCCTCCATAATCTCCTCAATGGGAATGGCTGAATCACGCCATACCAAAGGACGAGGTCCAATACAAGAAATAACCGTAGAGGCTTTTTTACACTTAGTTTCTCCGCCATCTAAGACGACATCAGCCTGGGCGGCAATGCGATCTTCCAGTTCCTCATATTTAGTGGGAGCAGGAAGAGTGTGCGTATTTGCGCTGGAAGTAACCAAGGGCTCACCCACAGCTTTAATAAGAGCGCGCACCAAGGGAGAATCTGGAGCTCGTAGCGCAATGGTGCCATCATGTGCCTTAAAATCTTCTGGCACCTTATCTGAGGCGGGAACAACAATAGTTAGAGCGCCGGGCCAGTACTTTTTGGCAAGGGTGTAGGCATATTCAGGAACATCTTGTCCATAGATATCAAGAGCAGAAATATCTTCTACCAGCCAAGGAATAGCCTTACGTCTATCTCTTCTCTTGATCTCAAAGAGCTCTTGAGCACCTGGACAACCAGCTGAAGCTCTAGCCCCAATGCCATAGACCGTCTCTGTGGGGTATACCGCAACTCCTCCATCACGAAGAATGCTTGCCGCCACATTAATGACGTCTGCGCTTGGGTTTTCCTGATCTACTTGATACGTCTTACCCATGAGTGCCTCCTTAGGTCAGCACGAACAACGTTTAACGGCGGTTAAGAACCTATCCCGTCCCGCCAGATCTTTATGAACTTCAATATCTTCATAATACTCTAGACTTAGCTTTGCTGCATCATAAAGTTTAGTTTCATGCAACTCAACAGCAAAAAAGCCACCAGGTTTAAGAAAACTACTTGCTTCATGTAAAAGACGTCTAAACACATCAAGGCCGTCTTCTCCCCCGTCTAAGGCTAGGTGAGGCTCAAAAGACGCAACCTCTTGGGGCAGCACTTTCATCTCATCATGAGGAATATAGGGAGGGTTAGAAATAAGAAGGTCAAAGCTTTCTTTAAGATTCTCATCAAGCCCTTCAACCAGGTCACAGGCGATAAGATCAAGCTTATCTTCTAAGCCCAAAGCAGCCCTATTTCTTTGCGCTAGCTCAAAAGCTTGCTCAGAAATCTCTGTTGCTGTTACATGTATGGGCTCAAACTCAGAGGCCAAAGAAAGTGCTATGCAAGCGGTTCCCGTGCCTACCTCAAGTACACGCCAGGTTTTATCGGATACACAATCAAGCGCGGCAGAAGACTCATCTTTTAGATCAGCTTTTAACTCATCCCCCGCCTCATTATTTAGCTCATCATTTTTCTCATGTGCTTGAGCCAAAGCTTTGGAGGAACGTAGATGATTTAAGGCAAGCTCTACTAAAAGCTCGGTCTCTGGGCGAGGAATTAAAACCCCTTGCTGAGACTTAAGAATAATATGCCTAAAGGCTGTTTCTCCGCTTACATACTGCAGAGGCTCTCCTGCTGCGCGGCGCTTAAGAGCTGTGCGCAAAAGATCGCGCTCTTCAGGGCTTAAAGGGCGGTCAAAATAGGCATAGAGCTCTACTCGGCTTAAGCCGGTGGCATATGAGATAAGATATTCTGCCGATAAGCGCGGGTGCTCATCACCTTTTTTTGTTAAAAAGCTGACCATCCAGTCAAGAATGGCTTTTATCGTCCAGATCTCTTGCTCTTCTTGCTGCTCCTGGGCGCTCACCTGCGCATCCGCTTGCGTGTGTGTCTGCACCTGCGTGTGCGCGTGAACCTGCGGCTGCGTATGCGCGCTCACCTGGGCGTGCACCTGCGCGTGAACCTGCGGCTGCTCTTGTGGCTGAGACATACTAGTCTATGCTGCCTTAAACAGCATTAGCAAGACGCTCTGCTCTATCAGCAGCAGCCAAGGCGTCAATTACATCTTTAAGATTGTCACTCATAAGCACACCATTATAGGTAGAGTTAAAACCAATTCTATGATCTGTTACACGATCCTGTGGACCATTGTAGGTTCTAATTTTTTCCGAGCGATCTCCGTGACCAATTTGGCTCGAGCGCTGTGCACCAAGCTCTGCTTGCTGATCAGCCAGCATCTTATCGTAAAGACGAGCACGTAGCACCTGCATAGCTGCTTCTCTATTTTGAAGCTGCGATTTTTGATCCTGCGATTGCACCACAAGACCCGTAGGAAGATGGGTAATACGCACAGCGGAATCAGTGGTATTAACGCACTGACCACCAGGGCCTCCCGCACGATACACATCAATGCGCAGGTCTTCTTGCTTAATCTCAACCTCAATATCATCAACCTCAGGCAGCACCGCTACTGTTGCAGTAGAGGTATGAATTCTGCCTTGGGACTCAGTCTTAGGAACACGCTGAACACGATGAACACCAGACTCATACTTCATTACTGAGTAAACCTTATCGCCAGAAACCTTAAAAGAAATTTCCTTATAGCCACCCGCTTCAGAAACTGAAGTGTCTAAAAGCTCTATCTTCCACCTATTAGTCTCTGCAAAACGGCTGTACATTTTGAAGAGATCACCTGCAAAAATTGCAGCCTCGTCTCCTCCTGCTGCTGCCCTAATCTCAACAATGGTATTTTTCTCATCATTGGGATCTCCTGGAATAAGCATAAATTTAATATCTTCTTCAAGACCAGGAATTTTAGCCTGAAGTGAGGAAATCTCCTCTTGAAGCATGGCTTTTGTATCTGGATCAGACTCATCACGCAAAAAATCTTTTGCAGTTTCTATATCATCAAGTGCCCTTAGATAGTCCTGAGCCTTGGTTACCAGTTCTTTTTGTGATGAATATTCTTTTGAGAGACGAATATATTCTTTTTGATCTGCCACAATAGCGGGATCTCCCAGCTTCTTTTCTAATTCAGCGTAGGCAGCAATAAGTTTTTCTAATTTTTCACGCATCTGTTTTGAATCCTCTTATTTTGAATCTTCTTATATTCCTAAAACTTTGTTCTTCAAGCTAATTTACTCATTATAGCAGTCTTTTGGCTGCTTATTTGCTGTCTGTCAAATCATCACTATTCCAAGCAGACCACAGCTTAGCGTAGGCTCCCTGAGCCGATAAAAGCTCGGCGTGAGATCCCATTTCCCGTATTCTACCGTGATCCATCAAACATATTCTGTCAGCCTGCTGTGCAGTAAAGAGTCTATGAGCAATCATAATCACTGTCTTACCTTTAAGCAGGGTCCCTAAAGCGCGTTCTAACTTAAAAGCAGAACTTGGGTCCATCATAGAAGTAGCCTCGTCTAATATGATGAGCTTGGGGTCTTTAAGGGCTAAACGCGCTAAGGCAAGCTCCTGGGCCTGAGCAGAACTAAGCTGAAGCCCCGCTGATCCTAAGATAGTATCAAGGCCCTCTTCAAGCTCATAAAACCAAGTAGCTCCAACCAGATCAAGAGCGGCGATAAGTTCGCTGTCATCAGGCACTGCGCTCTTAGCACTTAGGAGCTCAGCGCTCTCGGTCTGCGCACCAGCGGGCTTATCGCAAGCAGGATTAGGGCTCGCGGTCTGTGCACCAGCGGGCTTATCGCCCATAGGATCAGGGCTTGCAGTCTGTGCACCACCGGGCTCAGCCTGTGACAGAGGGCGAGCCAGCACAAGATTATCACGAAGACTTGCCGAGAAGACATGGTGCTCTTGACTGAGCATAATTATCTGTTCTCGCAAGAACTGCTCGTCGTAATCTTTTATCTCATGACCACCAAAACAAGCAGAACCCTCATAAGAGCGATCAATACCTGCAAGTATCCTAGCTAGGCTGGTTTTTCCTGCACCCGTTGTTCCCACTACAGCAATGCATTCACCCTCTTTTATCGTCATATTTATATTATGAAGAACAGCAGGCATATGAGGAGCATATGAAAAGCTTAAATCTTTAAGCTCAATATCAGCATGATCAAGTTCTTTAATAGTACCTGCTTCTTGAGCTTTCACCAGATCAAAGCCGCTCACACGCAAAAGCGAAGCCCAGGCCACTTGTGCATTAGTAATAAAAAACATAGCACTGGTTATAGGAGCTCTTAGTTGTAAGGTATACATGGTAAAACTGCTTAAGGCTCCCAGGCTAATGAGGCCAGCAGGCACAAAATATGCACCCAGTAAAACAGCAAAAAACAGCGGCATAAGCATGATCATATTCATGCAGGAAAAGCCGCGCGCTCGTGTTTCATACACACCATATTGTTGCGACCACATGCTTAACATCAAGGCGTCAAGCTTAGCAATGCGCTTATGTTGCAGACCAAAGGCCTCAATTAAGCTGGCGTTACTTGCATTTTCTGAAACCTGCCCAGCACTTTGAGCCACCAAGGCAGAACCCGCCTGGATAAGAGGGGTAACGCGCTTAAAATACCACTTACTTAAGATAAGTAAAGCAGGAAGGCTCAGCCACAGCAACCAAGCCAAAGACGGAGCTGCAATAAAGACCATGACATAGCTTACGCTTAGACTTAACACAACTTGCACAATAGAGGTAAAGCCTTGGGCAAAAAAGCCTTGCACCATGCGAATGTCATATGAGATGCGGCCCAAAAGATCACCAGATCCCGCCTGTTCAACATTAAGAATAGAAAGCTGCAAAAGCTTGTGCATAGCCTCTTCTCTCATGTGTTGAGAGCTGCGTTCACCAAAAATCCCTGCCGCATACTCCGCGCAATAGGCAACCATTATTTGCACTACAAAAATAAGTACAATGGCCAAAAGATAGGGTTTTAAGAGTACAAAACTATTAGTTTGGGCGATAAGGTCTAAGATTTTTCCCGCCAGCCAGGGTAATATACCTGCAAGCGCTGCTGCTAAGAGCTGAAAGCTAAAGGTAAGAATGCACAGCGCCTTATGCTTAGAGATTAAGCGCTTCACATAACGCAGGCCTTCTTTATTATTTGCAACCGGTAGGGCCATCTTATACATCCTCCCCTCTCTGGCTAGTCAAAATAGTTCTATACTCTTGTGCCGCCTTGTCTTGGCGCCCATCTTTCAAAAGCTCAAGATGACTTTCATAAGCTAAGAGTTCTCCGTCTTCTGAGAAGAGCGCTACCTTATCGGCTTGGCGCAATATTAAGGGAGAAGAACTTACCAAGATGCTTGTTTTATGAGCTCTAAACTTACGTAGACGCTGCGCTATAGCGTCTTCGGTATTTTTGTCCAGAGCAGAGGTGGGCTCAAAGAGCACCAAGAGTTCAGGAGCATGTAGAAGAGCTCTAGCAAGGGCTATTCTTTGACGCTGACCTCCTGAAAGATTGCGTCCCAACTCTAAGATTTGGCCATCTAGGCCACTATGCAAACTAGAGCCAGCTGCCAAACTCTCAAGCACATCTTTGGCTTTTGCAACTTCCAAACAGGCTAAAAGCTCCTCATCAAGATCTTTATTTTCATCTTGCAGCTCGGGATTTTGATAAGAACGGCGAATAAGCTCCATTACTATGAGGCTTTCTTGAGCCGATAAGGGCGTATCGTCTTGAGCATAAGAGCCCAAAAGATTGCTGCGTAAGCTACCGCTAAACAAACCATCCTCACCAGAGGCATAGCGCACAAAAGTTTGGATCTCGTGAGCAGTAAAAGAGCTTAGTTCTCTGCCTTGAACTTGTGGTCTATGCTCAAGAGAAAGTCCTGCACAACTGAGGGCAAGCTCCTGGCTAAGCTTAGTATTGCGAGACAAAAAGACTACAAAGCTTTCTGGCTCAATTTTTAATCCAGGCTTAAGCAAGAGGCCATCTTTAGCAAAAGCTTGAGCTAAGCTGTTTGTGGCTGGCCAGGTGGCCTGCTGCGGCTGCTGAGCCTGCTGAGCTTGCTGCGGCTGAGCTTCCTGCATCTGCTGCGGCTGCTCCTGTACCTGCTGCACCTGCTCCCGCACCTCCTGCGGCTCCTGCTCAAAACTGTCATCCTTAGACAAAGCAGGGAGCTCACGAGGATCTATCTGCATGAACTGAGCTGTTCTAGAGGCTGCTACCTGGGCATCAATATAGGTTTGCAAGGCAGTAACCATTGTATTCATGGAAGATTGTGCATACGAACTCATTCCATAAAAAGCAAGAAGAGCACCCGCGCTCATCTGCCCCTTAAATACCAAATAGGCACCAAAGCCAACTATTGTCGTTTGAAAGAAAGCAGGAATGGCTACACGTAAGGAAGCCTGAAAGGCGCGCCAAGCACTAAGTTGTTTACCCTTTTGAAAACTTTCGTCAGAGCTATTTAAATAACGCTGGTAAAAGAGCTCTTCTCCCCCTAAACCTTTTAACACCCTAAGACCCAAAACTAAATCACTAGCTAGTCCAGTAAGCTGAGATCTCAATACACGGGCCTCAGCTGATCTTTTATGTAGAGGTTTAGCTGAAGCTCCTGCAAAAAGCACCGCTATGGGCATACCTGCCATCACAAGCAGCCCCAAGGTAAGCGATGAAGACAACATTTGCCAGCCTGCAAAAATTATGATGAAAAAGGCAGAAAATAAAGCAGGTAAAAAGATGAAAAACATACCTAAAGAAAAGCTGTCTTCATTAATTACTGAAACTATCTCTCCGCTTGACTTCTTTTGCGTAATAGGAACTGCAGCTTTTATCGCATGCTGAGCAAAGCTTCTAGAGTGCACTATTCTTACCCGAGCGTGTAGCAAAAAATTGACCATTTGATCTGCAAACATACTAATACCAACCAGGGCAATAAGCCCCAGTAATTTAAAGAGGGCAAAACGCAGCTCCTCTGTAAAGCCCGAGCTTAGATAATGGTCTATAATTTGGCCCATCAACAAAGGGACCAAAATTCCAAAAAAGCGCTGGGCAAAGGCGGTTAGGCAAGAAAGTGCCAGAAACAGCTTATGCTCTTTAATAAGATTTAAGAGTAGCTCTTTTGCGCTTGTCCCCAGCTTAAGCGTGCCTGGAGCAGCATAAGCGGCAGGTTTATACCTGGGCTCCTTAATAAGAGGAGTCTCTGTTAAATTAAGTTCTTTAGCTTTGCGCAGATAAACAGAGCCCGCCTTCGCTTTGAGGGCGGGCATCTGAGAAGCGCTCTTAGATGAATTCATATCTTGTTCTTTAACTAACTGTATTATTAACTAACTGTATTACCTAAAGACCCTTTACTATAACGCGCTCTGAAACAGGCTTCTTTTCTTTGGCTGGAGGTTCTGATCCAATTGCGCCAAAGGGCATCTGAGCTACAAGCTTCCAGCCTTCAGGCACATTAAAGAGCTTTCTAATGGGCTCATCAACAACTGGATTGTAATGTTGCAAACTTGCTCCTAAGTTTTTCTCGCGCAGGGCAGTCCACACATTAAACTGAAGCATGCCATTAGCCTGTTCAGCAAAGATTTCAAACTTATCGGCATATGAAGGATTTTGATCCTGAAGGCCTTTAACTACCTCAGTATCATAATAAAACAAAACAGTTCCTATTCCCGCCTTAAAGCCATCCATCTTTTCTCTGCTCACCTTGCCGCCAAAGGCCTCATACATGCTATCCCAAAGTGCATCATGTTCTTTATCAAAGGCAATTATAAGGCGCTGAGATTGGCCATTATATGAATCTGGCGTATACAAAACAAGCTCAGAAATGAGATCTACCAGCTCTTGTTTATCTATATCAGTGTTTTTATTAATGTCATAATAACTACGACGAGCTTTAATTGAATCTAGAATAGCCATAGTTATACCTCCCTTTTTATATTATGGATGTATACCCAATTGTTCTTAGTTGTAAAAATGCAGCAACGTCTAAGAGAAAGCTTAGCTATAATAAGCACAGTCAAGAATACAAGCACACTCATGCTAAGAAAAGGATATCCCCAAGATGAGCTCTAAATCACAGGCTGCTTCAAGCAGCAAGTTAAGCGCATGGATTGAGGCTTTGCGCTTGCGCACACTTCCCCTTGCGGCAGCAGGAGTAATTCTAGCTGCAGGAATTGCGCTACATGCCCAAAGCTTTAAACTGAGTATTTTTATCCCCATGCTCATTATGGCGCTGCTCTTACAAATCCTTTCTAATTTTGCTGATGAGCTTGGAGACCTGCTTAATGGTGTAGATGATGAGGATCGCTTGGGGCCCATTAGAGGCTTGCAGCGAGGTGATATTAGTAAAAAAGAAATGATTGCAGCTGTGGCTCTTAGCTCTATCTTAAGTAATATAGCTGCCCTTGTATGCCTTTATGCTTCCTTTGGAACAAGCTCACCCGGGCTTTTCTTGGGCTTTTTTGTACTTGAACTGATCTGTATAGCTGCCGCCATTCTTTATACCGTTGGCCCCAAACCCTATGGTTATATTGGCCTAGGCGATCTTATGTGCTTTTTGTTCTTTGGTATTGTAGCGGTCTTAGGCGGAGTGTATCTTTATACGCACTCTCTTAACTGGTCAGATCTTATCGCAGCCATTGCCTTGGGGCTTCCTGTGATAGCGGTCATAAACATCAATAATATGCGTGATGCCCAGACCGATAAAGCAAAAGGCAAACGCTCAATGGCTAATCTTTTGGGAGATCCCGCCATGCGTTATTATCAGCTTTTACTGCTTTGCGGATCTATTACTCTGTTTTTGGTCTTTAGATATTTGGTAGGCGATAAAAACGGCGGCTCAAGTCCTTGGTATGCATACTTTTTTATACTTGCCGCCCTTATTTGGCTTAAAACAATGCCTGCTGTTATCAAAATAAAAGATCCCAAAATCTTTGATAAACTCATGAAGCCCACAGCCGGAGCTACTGTTTTAATAAGCTTGCTACTTTCTTTAAGCCTGGCTCTCTTTTAAATATGAGCTCACACTAGCCGTGATGCTAGCCGCGGTGCTAGCCTGACTGGCCTCACTAGCTGCGGCAGTTAACTTGGCTGGCCTTACTAACTGCAGCGCTAGCTGTGGCGCTAGCTAGCTTGGCTTGCCTTACTAACTGCAGGGCTAGCCTTCCTAGCCACGCTAGCCCTGCAAGCAGGCTGATGCGCAAGATCACAAGGACTTTGAGCAAAGCTTACCGGACGAAGATTACCCGCTTTTTCTTGTTCTTCTTCACAGGCTATCACCAGCTTCATTGCTGCTATAGCGCACTCTAGCTGTCCTGTGTCAGGCGGATTAGTGGTGAGTTTTTGCATCTGCATACCTGGCCACAAAATAAGCTTCACCAAGGGGTGGTTTGGGCGAGAACCCGCCCACTTCACACTCAACTCATAAGCAATACCAGCAACCACAGGTAGTAAAACTATACGAGAAGCAATAACCACCAAAAGCCGAGCAAGTTTATTGTGCACCTCATAGCTATCCAGAATCATGCTGGTGGGAAATATGGTGAAGACAAAAATTGAAATAATAAGAGTCATGATGACAAAGGCTGTACCACAGCGCACATGCATAGTAGAAAACTTTTGACAGTTTTCAGAAGTGAGCTCTAAGCCATGCTCAAAACAGTGAATACACTTATGCTCTGCCCCGTGATAGCCAAACATGCGTCTAATATCATGAAGTCTTCCAATAAGCCAGATATAAAGCACAAAAATGAGCACACGCAGTATGCCATCAACTGCATTCCATGCAATAGGACGCAGGGCATAATCACCCATAATAAGATTGGTGAGCACGGCAGGAAGAGCAACAAAGCCCAAAACTCCCAAGACAAGACCCGCTATGATTGATACGGCTACCTCTTTTGCACCCATGCCGTAGCCGCCCTCATCATAGTTTTTCTTCTCTGGACTAGCGGGCTTACTTGCCTCTGATGGATGCTGCGCCCCAGCATCCTGCATTACTGCAGCCTTATGCTTATGTTTAGCCTTATTCTTTGGCTCTTCCTCTGTAAAATCATAAGCGTGATCTGCTGCAATAGACATTGCCTTTAGCGATAAAACCATAGATTCATACAAGGCAAAGCAGCCTCTAATAAGTGGAAGCTTTTTCCAAGGAGCCTTATATGACTGAGGTAGTTTATGCTCCTCAGTATAGATGCTATTATCAGGCTGGCGCACCGCCACTGCCCAGTTATACTTTCCGCGCATCATAATACCCTCTATAAGGGCAGCGCCTCCCACATGCGTTTGAAAGAGCTCTCCGTCTTCAGCTATCAAATTGTCATATGAGCTGCGTTGAAGTTCATTGCTCTTATCGTCTGGCATACTTGCTCCTTTTTAAGGCTGTTTTCAAAATCACAAAGCTATCAATCTCAAATCTACCCAGATCTAACACTGCAGATATCACAGAGCACATAATCTTGATATAAAAAGAGGTGACGCGTCCACAAGAACACCTCACCTCATCATAGTTAAAAACAAACAAGCTAAAAGCTAAAAGCTACTCAGCGCTCTCCTCTGCGGGAGCCTCAGCTGCAGCCTCTTGCTCAACAGCTTCTTGTGCGCCTTCTTCTGCAGGAGCCTCAGCAGGCTTTTGAGCCTCTTGCTTAGCAGCTTCCTCAGCAAACTTCTTTGCGCGCTCTGCCTTCTCGGCAGCCTTCTTCTCACGCTCTGCTTTCTTAGCAGCAGCCTGAGCCTCTTGCTCCTGTACGCGCTTAGCCTTAGCCTCTTTTTCACGCTCAAGAGCAGCCTGAGCAGCGCCACCAAACTTATCTGAGAAGCGCTGAACACGTCCACCGGTATCAACAAACTTTTGCTGACCCGTGTAGAAGGGGTGACACTCATTGCAAAGCTCTATGCTGAGCTCTTTTTTAGTAGAGCGAGTGGTAAAGGTGTTACCACAAGAGCAGCGCACAGTGCACTCTACATACTCAGGATGAATACCTTGTCTCATACCTGTCTCCTTACAATTACATCCGATGAGTCTTGGTTTCCGACCAAAACATTAGCCAAATAAGTATAGCACCATTTGTAAAACATCACGCTAAATTCATAAGATGCTAGAATAAGAACTCACATTAAGATGAATTTACTTATGAGGGGTAGCTCGCAGTGCAAGCCGTAATACAGTACAAGTCATAATATGAAGCGCGAGGAAAGCACGCAGCATGAGCTACAGCGCGAACAATAAGCAATGAGCTGCCCTATGAGATTTGAGAGCGAGAAAAGATGCCAAGCACAGATGAAAGCCCACGTTCCAGGCTCAATTTACTTTACGGAGAGGCTGCTATAGATAAACTGGAGCAATCCTGCGTGATGATTTTTGGCGTAGGCGGCGTTGGCTCCAACTGCACAGAAGCCCTTGCTCGTGGAAGGGTGGGGCGCTTTATCTTGATAGATGCAGATAAGGTAGCGCCCTCAAATATAAACCGGCAAGCTCTTGCCTTTCATAGCACCATAGGAAAAGTAAAGGTAGAGGCTATGCGGGATCTTATCTTAGACATCAATCCCCAAGCACAAGTGGAATGTATTGAAACATTTGTTACTTGCGATACTATCGAACCTCTTATCAAAGCTAAGCTTCATAAGATTGACTATGTTGTTGATGCCATTGACACCGTTAGCGCAAAGCTTAAACTTGCGGAGCTAGCCCAAGAATACGGCTTCCCTCTCATCTCCAGCATGGGAGGTGCGCACAAAATTCACCCGGAACTCTTTAGATTTGCAGATATTTATGAAACACAGGGTTGCAAGCTTAGTAAGGTAATGAGAAAAGAGGCAAAAAAGCGCGGTATAAAACAACTTAAGGTGCTTTACTCCCCTGAGAAACGCACCAGCTCTTTGGGCGATAAGCTCCCCGCAGAACGCGCCTTAAGTTTGGGAACTGCCTCTTTTGTCCCCCCTGTTATGGGGCAGATGATAGCAGGTTTTGTAATCAGGGAACTTTTAGGGCTTGAATAAGTAGTACTGGAGCTTGTATGGCTAGTATCAAGACTTATATAAAAACAACTATAGATACAAAAGATACTATGTATGAAAATATGCGTGAGAACAGCGCCCCTCTTAACGAGCGCAAAAATTCTCTTGATGAGCTTTGCAATAAGCTTGACGATAAGCCCTTAAATAAGCCCTTAAATAAACCCTTAGATAAGCTCTATGATGGCCTTTGTGATCATCATTTTCACCTACATTTTTTACCCGAAGCAAGGCGCAAGCAGTTTTGCAAAGAAACAAAGATTTCCGTATGGGCAGTGACCGTCTTACCTAAGCAGGTAGATACAAAAAGCAAACACAGCTGTGTTAAAGAGGGTTTGGGCTTTCATCCCTGGGAGCTGTGCAAACGTCTAGCCGCAAGCAGCGCAGATACCAAACAAGAACTACGCCATGCGTATGAGGACTTTGAAGAAGCATTTAGCGCAAAACTCAATGAAGACAAATTTGATAAAAACATTCCCAGTGAAGATACAGCTAATAAAACTCTAACTGATGGATACGCAGATGATTCAAGCGCAGATGATAAAAACCTAGCTAATGAGAAGCGAATCTTAATTGGAGAAATTGGCCTGGATTTTACGACCTCTTACCAGTGCTTTGCACAAGAGCAAATTAAACTCCTCAGCTTTATTTTTAAGACGATAAAACAAAGCGATAAGCGCTTTGTACTCTCTCTGCATGCAAGAAAAAGCTCGGGACAAGTTTTGGAACTTTTAGCCGCACAAAAGCTGCTTATACCAAGAGTTCCAAGAAACATAGGGTCTCTAGAGCAAGAAAACCAACAGGTGAATTATATCTTTCATTGGTTTTCTGATAGTTCTCAAGAGCTTTATGAGGTGAGAAAAGCGGGTGCTTACTTTTCTATTGGACACAGAATGTTGGCAAGCAAAAAAGGTAGATCCTATGCCCAAAGCATAGAGTCTGACAGCCTACTTTTAGAAACTGATGATCCCGCCAGCCTAGAGGCAGACAACTATAGCGCAAAGATTCATAATGAGCGCATGCTTTTGACACTAGAAAAGATTTCTGAACTAAGAAATAACTCTCCTGACTTACTTAAAGAGCATATTCTTAGTAACCAAGCGAAGCTTATGGCTTAGACTAAGTCACATAGCTTTTAAAGCTCAAAACCTTTTATAAGCCCTTATCCATACCTAACTGAATAACTGTCCCATACACACTTTTTGTCCCATAACTTGCTTTTACACTCCCAAAAGAAGCCCGTAGCACAAAAAAGAATGCCTCCAACTCAAGCTGAGCTGGAGGCATCTTTGTGTTGAGGCTATATTAGCCTAGTTATAACTTAAGCTTCATTGTCCTTGCGTCTAAAGAGCTTGGCGGCAAGAAGCGAAAGTACGCCCATAAGTCCAAGACCTGCTGCTGTTGTACTGCTTGAGCTGTCTCCCGTCTTTGGAATATCAGCTCCTTGCTTCTTAGCTGCTAAAGCAGAAGTATCTGCCTTGTTTGAGCTATCAGCTGCAGAACCATCAGCAAGGCTGCTCTGGTCAAAGTTTGGATCAACATTGCTGGCACGAACAGGGATCTTGGCAATTACTGGCTCACCATTTGGATTGAGCGCAATGATGATGTAATCAGTGCCTGATCCTGGGATAACAAAGCCAGGAATGGTGATATCACCATTTTCATCAACGGTAACAGGAACAAAGTCGCTTGTACCAGGTACCTTGATGTATACAACCTCACCAGGTCTAGCTGAGTTGCCATCAGGATCAACAATGCCTACCTTACCAGGGTTGGTAACAATTTCACCAGGTTTACCTGTGATCTCTGATGGAGTCTTTGAGTTATCAACACCAGAAGGAACTCCAGGCTCTTTATCACCATTTGGATTGGTAATTTCAACGGGGATCTCACCAATCTTATTATTGCCCTCCGGATCTGTGGTGATAGTAACCGTTGGCTTTGGATTCTCTTTGAGCATGTCGTCAGTAATGGTAAAGCTTGGAATCTTCACCTTGCCACCGTCACCAACAACTACACCAATTGGTCCATCGTAACCAGGAAGATCAACATATACGGTAGTTCCTTCACCAACAGGCTTGCCACTCTTATCAACCAACTTAATATCAGTAGGATCAGTTGGCTTGTTGGGCTCAACAGGGATCTTTGTATCCTTGTCATCAGGTGAAATAGTTACACCAGAATCCTTATCTAAATCCTTAGCAGGAACTACTGGAATACTTCCAATCCCTTTTTCACCCTTAGGATCAGTAGAAATTACTACCTTGTTATCCTTTTCTTTATCCTCTTCTGGAAGAGTAAATCCTGGGATCTTGATGTTGCCATCTTTATCGGTTCTTACCTCAACTGGATCCTCTTTGCCAGGAACTTTGACATAGACAGGAGTGTTTTCCTTAACAGGTTTACCGTCCTTGTCTACAACCTGCACGGGGATAGGATTGGTCTCTTTACCTGGGGTTGCTACGATATTTTCTGGAGCACCCTTAATTGCAGTTGGGCTGCCCTTCTCGGCATCTTCACCAGTTGTTGGATCTGGAGCATTGGGGTCTACTACCTCAACCTTTACCTCACCAATTGGTTTTGTACCATCTGGATCAGTAGTAATGGTTACCTTGTGCTCCTCATCCTTTTTATCCTCTGGGATAGTGAAGCTTGGGATGGTTACTTTGCCACCCTCACCTACTACTACACCAACAGGTTTCTCTGACTCTGGAACTTTAATATATACAGTCTTACCTGGGTCAACAGGATTGTTCTCTTTATCAACAATAGTGACCTCGGTGGGCTCTGAAGGCTTGCCGGGTTCTACCTTGATAACCTTATTCTTGTCCGCATCAGAAAGTTTTGGCTCTGAAGCCTCATCAATGGGGTTAGCTTTAACAACAGGGATCTCACCAATCTTCTTGCTGTCATCACCCTTAGTGCTTACCTCAACCACTGGCTTTGGAGTGGTGTTGAAGTCATCCTCTTGCATGGTGAAGCTTGGAATGGTGATCTTGCCGTTTTCTCCCACCTTTACGGTCTCAGGATTTTCCTTACCAGGAACTTTAACCTGAACCTCTGTGTCTTTGGCAACAGGCTGACCCTTATCGTCAACAACGGTTACCTCAAATGGATCAGTTGCTTTACCAGGAGTTACCACGATGTTTTCTGGTGCGTCCTTGATAGCTGTTGGGGTGCTTGCCTGATCTGCTGGATCTGGAGTCTCTGTCTCGGTCTTTTTAACTTCAACAGGGATCTCACCAATAGATTTTTTACCTTCTGGATCAGTGCTTACTACAACCTTATTTGTTTGATCCTTGTTCTCATCGGTGATCTTAAAGCTTGGGATGGTGATCTTGCCCTCATCGTCAGCTTTTACTTCAACAGGCTTTTCTGCACCAGGAACCAAGACATAAACAGGAGTATCTTTCTTAACAGGCTGATCCTTGTCATCAGCAACAGTTACTTTTGTCTCAGGAGTTGCGGTACCTGGAGTAGCCTCAATCTTTTCTGGAGCATCAAGTAATTTAGTTGGAGTGCTGCTCTCTTCTGTTGAACCTGGATCTGGACTTTCTGCCTCATTAACTGTGATGGGAAGCTCACCAATTGACTTTGTTCCATCAGGAGTTAAAGAAACAGAGATGGTATTATCCTCTGTTGTAGTAGGAGTAAAGGCAGGAAGCTCGATCTTACCATTTTCATCAGTAGTAATAGAAACGTAAGTTTGTGAGCCAGGTACCTTAACAAAGACTTCTGTGTTCTTCTTTGCAGGAGAACCATCTTTAACAGTAATAGTTACCGTCTTACCTTCTGGAACCTCTGTGTTAACAGTGGTGGTGATTGGCTCATCAAGCTCTGCTTTGGTTGGAACAAGAGCAGCTTCTTGCTCTTCTCTGTCCTTCTTGTCTTCCTCTAAGTACTTCTCAGCATCTTTAAGCTCTTTAAGCGCCTTATCAAGATCTTCTTGAGTTGCACTTGGGTCTCCAAGAACCTTTTTAGCTTCATCAAGTGCGTTGTTGTAGCGATTCTCTGCTTCTGTAGTTGGGTTATCAACAGCATTCTTACCATTGGTAGCATCCGTTAGAGGATTGCGATCAAGTGTTAAGGTTGCAGTTGTTGCATCAGAGGTAGTGTATTTATCATGCTGTGCTGTTACCGTAAATTCTGTCTTATCAGGTATATCAGCGCGCTTAAGATCTATAGTAACAACTCCGTCACTATCTACTTTAGCCTCTGCATCTGAGCCAGCGCTTACGGTGTACTCTTTACTAATAGTTTCACCAGGCTTTTTGGGGTCTGGATAAGAAAGCGTAATCTTATCTCCATCCTTAAATGGAAGAGGCTGATCAGCATTCTTGCTTACCTTAATGGTAGTAGTAGCGGGAGTATCACCTTGAGCAGGTGTTGAGCTTGCTTCTGCGCTTGGAGTCTTGGTTTTACCAGCGTTTATAACCTTATTAGCATCAAACTCAAGCTTGGTGCCGTCTGTGAAGGTTACCGTGGTTTTACCAGTTCTATCATCAACATCAACCTTTTGTACTTGACCTTCAAAACCAGGGAACTCAGAGAGCTTGTTGACAATATTACCTTTATCTTGAGGCGTAATAGTATCACCCTCAATAGTGATAGGTTCATTAAAACGACCATCAAACTTCTCATTCATCGGCACACGATCAACGCGATCAGAAATCTCAGGAGCGGTGTGTGATGGACGTCCATCCCAGCCATCAGAGTTTGTACCAACAACAAGCTGTTGCTTAGCCTTGAACTCCTTATAAATGTTTTCATCAATATCTGTGAGCTCTAGCTCTGGTTTATCGGTTCCGTCTTTAATAAACCAATCATTTCCATATTTATTGGTTTTATTAGGACCAAGTTTTTGAGCTACTTTACCTACTACAATACGATAATTACCCTGATCATCTGAAATGGCGGTACCTATCTCCTTGTATGCACTATTAGCATAAGCTGGAGCCATGTACTCAGGAAACTCAGCATCTGACACATCCTTCATGCTTGGATCAAGCAAGTATAAATGTACAGTTTGATTGGGTTGAGTCTTTCCTGTAATTACCTCACCAGTGAACACAGAAGTCTTCTCATTAATAGTAGGTTGTGGTACCAATGGGTCAGTTCCTGTGTAGAGATTTGGAAGGTCTTTATCGGCACGACTTACATAGTTTCTAAAACCACCATCGCCTGTAAATTCTGCGCCATCTTTCTTACCATCACAGTCAGAATCTGGATTATTTGGATTTGTGCCATAAAGATTCTCAAAGACATTTGGTAAACCATCTTCATCAGAATCTACATTCAAGCCAGTGTGCTCAAGATAATAGGTGCGCATACCAACAGCAATTTCATTACCTTCATAGGTTTTAGCTATCGCTGAAACGAAAGTTGTGCTTTTGTCCGCAGCTTCCTTTTGATTATTAATAACAACGTTAGAGCGCTTATAAACATCAAGAGGAGTGCGCTTGGTGCTAAACTCAATGGTTAAAATTGGTTTACCTCCAGCAGTTTCTGTATTTGTTGAGTCAACATGAATACGGTATAAATCACCAGCGCTGGTTATCTTACTCATATCTTGCATGCCAGGCATGAAATTAGACATCTCAAAACCGGCAGCATGAGCACTAGAAAGATTGTTTCTTCCGCGGTCTGTCCATAAACGACCCGTTGCTGAATTATCATCGCTTTGATTTGAGGTTGAAGTGGTTAAATCTTGATACAAGAACTGAGTAATCTTGCGTTGATACTTCAAGAGACCAAATTCATCAAGCGCAATATCATACCCCGGACGAATTACACCACTATTATCATCAGTGATGCTTGTCTTTGGCTTAAAATAAGACTCGTGAACATTACCTTGCATGTAGCGAGGTGAGTCTGTGCTCTCATACAGGCTTACTTTGATATCACCATCAATATGAAGGTCTTTAGATATAATAAAACCAGCCCAATATGAACCACTGTCAGTGGAACCGCTGCGTAATTCTTCTTCATTGATAACCATGCGCCACTTAGTTATACCATCAGCATTTTCTGGCTCAACAATTTCCATGGCAACGCCGCTTTGTTCACCTTGTATTTTCTTACTTGGCTTATCAACAAAGTCTTTGCTGCGCTGAAAATCTGTTTTCCACTCGCTAATTTGAGTTACGCCTTTAAGAGGCTGGCGATCAATAGGTTCACAAACATTATTCTCAACCGTACTGGTACGTGTAATTTCAGCAGAGTTAGTGGTAGTAGCAAAGAGAGGTCCGCCGTCCCACATATCAGAAGCAACTTTAACAGTTAACTTATCCTCAGGGCGATACCAGATATCAGACTCATTCACATCTTCCATAACAGGTCTAATATCTTGAACAGAAGTACCCTCAACCGCATACATATTATTAAAAGCATTGCGGTCATCTTGAAGTTTAAGTTTTTTACCTACTTCAATGTTATAGTTACCTGATGCATCAGAAATAGTTTGACCAATAATGCGCTCAATGCCATCTTTACCTTTAGCTACTAAGGTAACTGTGCGGTAAGCACTTGTGGTACCGCTAACAGTTTCGCCTTTTTCGGCTTTAAGCTCATTGTTCTCACCAGTTGTTACTTTTGGTGTATCAACGCGAGGGTCGGTTCCAGCATATTCTAGATATTTAGCCCAGTATTCAATACTGTTGCGCTCTGTTGGGTATCTAAAACCATGTGCTGCAAGATCTGGATTTGTGTGACCAAACTCTTGAGCATCTTGGGTACCGTCTCCATCAGTATCTGGCTTGCTTGGGTCAGTGCCAATGGCTTTCTCAAAGAGATCTGGTAGACCATCGAGATCAGTATCTACGTCTGAGCCCTCGTGATTGTAATACATGGTATTAAGACCAAGATACAAATCACGCTCATAAGACTTAAAACCACCGCTAACAAAAGTTGAACGTACATCCTGGCGTGCACCCGGAAGGTCAACATTGGTGATCATATACATCTTAAGAGGATTGCGCTTAGTCTTAAACGTAACCTCTACCTTATGAGGGATATTCTCAACAGCATGGCTATGGCGCATACGGTAAAGGTGACCAATATTTTTAATTACAGAAAGATCTGCGCCATCAATATAAGAAGCCTCAATATGGCCGTAGTTTTGATTCCAAATTACTTTAGCAACTTCTTCGGGCTTTTCGCGTGCATTCCAATAAACCCACTCTGAAAGTCGTGATTCGCCGGCTTGTCTTTCTTCCCTATGATCATCATAGGTATTTGGAAGCATCCCAGCACCATCTTTAAGAGTTATTTCTGGTTGAATATCACGCTCAGAAGTACCAGATAAACCTCTTTCATCTTCCATAAGAGCAGGGCTAATCTTTACATGAAAATTACCTACAACATCTAAATCCTTAGAAAGCATAATGTTGTAGTAATTTTTCTCGGTGTAGTTGACACGATTCTTATCGCCCTTTACATCACCAGCATTGAAGGTGATTTTCCATTCAGCAACGCCGTTTTCATCCTCAGCCTGCAAAAGCTCAGTCTTGACAACATTTTCTGCGTGAAAACCGTGCTTTAATGCCTCAAAGTTACCAGCTTGTACTTGAGTCTTAAAATCTTCCTTTTTAAGAGGAGTGAGCTCTTTTGCTAACTTTGGATTAGCAACGACAGGTCCTTCTTCTGCTGGCGCACCCTCACCTGCGTCTGAAGAAGTGCTCATTGGTGTTATGGCAGGGGCGGCGGCAGCAGCATTGGGTTGAGCTGCATTTGGATCTGCATTATCTACTGCCTGTGCAGCAGAAGCAAAACCCGCAAGAGAAAGTCCCGCAACCAATACCAACGAGGTTCTCATTAGTGGTTTCATGTAACTACGCTTCATAGTTCTCCAATAACTCGGCCTCAACACTAAACTTAAATTTTGAGCCTCTTGTTTGCTCGGATTTAAAACCCCCTGTAAAGCACAAGACCAACAAGTTGCCTAATCCCCTAGCCTAAGTGCCTTGGCTGATCGTCTTGGCTAAGCGCCTAAAGGCTATTAGGCAGCACTTCTGGCAATCCCACACAGCTTCCTAAAAGACTTGAGCACAGACTTAAGTCCAAGCTTTAAGACAATGAAAAGCTCTCTATGTGTGTGGCTAGCTTATTTGGCTTGATGGGGCTTTGATTTCTGCTGCAATTAAAAGGTAGCCAAAATTTAAGAAACTTAATTGAAACGTTGCACTTACAACGTCTCAAAAACCTTGTCCATTCTATAATTTTTCGCCCCTTAAAAAGCTCAGAATAAGAGAACCCCCCCCCGATTTTTCTCTTAATTCATACAATTTTCATAGGTTTAGTAACATCTAAAAAAAGAGTGTCAACACAACAGTTCTTAAAAACTGGAAAAAATTGTGGCTTAAATTTAAGAAAAAATATACGAGAATTCATCGTTTTTAAAACTAGGTTTTAGCGTCTTTTAGTTTTAAACTAAGACGCCTATTCTCAAAATAGAATAATAGAAATCCCTGCTAGATGACTATAAATTGCTTGACCTCACGATATTAATATGTCAGAATTATTATTGAGAGGGGAACAATATGAGCAGGGGTATATCTTCTAAAATAGCAATTGTTAAAAGCTTTGAGCTCTTATCAGAACTCTGGCTGAGACCGCAAGGTGTCAATAATCTTTATGCTCTTTGCCAAGAATTCCGGCACCTTATACCCAACAGTTCTAAAGACTATACATCTCATGAAGATCCAAGTCTGGATAGCTTATGCGTAGAGCTGGCAAAGCTTCTTGAATGCGCGCAAAAACTCAAGCACTCCTCTACAGACCAAGAGCTTAGCTCTTTTTACACCAGATTTTTTGAAAGTGCCTTTAAAGAGCAGGCCGCTCCACCCGTCCAATCAATCTATTCAATTTGGACGCAAGATCCAGACTGCAAACTGAGCATTGCCCGTCAAAAGGGACACTTTAATGCTGACTGCTGTTTGCACATGCAGGCACTCTTACAACACTACCAAATAGAAATACCCACCCATCTTATGGCAGACCACTTAAGTGTGATATGTGCTCTTTATGCTCTGTTGCTCCAACATGCACATAAAGCTGCAATTTTAGACTTTTACCATGATCACTTAACTTGGCTTGAAAGCTTTTTTGAACGCTATAACAGCTGCATTATCGAGGCGCAGGATCGAGCAGATCAAAGCCACAATAAAGCCTACAACAAGCTCTGCGCTCGTTTTTATCGCCAACTTTACCTTAGTACAGCAAGCGCACTAGAGCGCAGCCTGGCTCTACAAGATAACCCAGCTCTACAAGATAGCCCAGCTCTCAATCATAAAGATGAGTAGGGTCCTTAAGGAGTAAAAACTTAAAGCTTTTTTACGCTGTTAACGCATATATTTACGCAGTATATTGCCAAAATAGGCATTCATATAACAGAGGAGGGATTATGGGAAAGCTAGCACTTTCTCGCAGAGCATTTCTTAAAACAAGTGCTGCCTCGGCCGGGCTTATAGCCGCTGGATCGCTTACAATGGATCAGTGGAAAGAGCAGGCCTATGCAGATAGCAATATTAAGATAAGCTCTTCTACCTGCAATGCATGCTCAAATAAATGCGGCATGCGGGTCTATTCAAAAAACGGCCGTCTTTGGAAGGTTAAAGGCCTTAAAGAACACCCCTATTCAAAGGGTACCCTGTGCGCTAGAGGCCACGGCTTTGCCACCAATGCTTACACAGATTCACGCCTTACTGACCCCATGAAGCGCAATGAAGATGGCAGCTTTAGCGCTATCTCTTGGGAGCAGGCCTACCAAGAAATTGGCGATAAGGTCAAAGCCATCATTAAAGAGCATGGCCCTCAGGCCTTAGCCATGACACAGGATCCTCGCCCCTCAGGCGCTTGGTATTCTGGACGCTTTATCAAGGCATTTGGTAGCGCAAACTTCTACACCCACGCCTCAGCCTGCAATCTTTCTAGAAATGCTGGTTGGGAGCACGTCTTAAAGAAGATCCCCAGCCCAGATTTTGGTTCTGCTGAGTGCGTAATGTTTATTGGCCGCAGTTACGGTGACGGTATTAGGCCTTCATCTGCGCTTACCTTAGCTAATGAAATCGAGCGCGGCCTTAAAGTTATCATGGTTGATCCCCGTTATAACTCAACGGCGCATATGTGTGATGAGTGGGTAGCCATTAGACCAGGAACTGACCTAGCTTTAATTTTGGCAATGTCTCATGTCTTGGTATATGAAGATCTCTATAACAAAGAATTTGTTGAAAACTACACCACTGGTTTTGACGAGTATAAAGAAGCGCTTAAAGACTACAGCCCCAAATGGGCAGAAGAAATTACCACTATTTCTGCCGAGCGCATTGAAAATCTAGCACGCACCATGGCAAAACATGCCCCCAAGGCATTTATTGAACAAAGCTGGCGTGCTGCTATGGGTTGCGCCTATAAAAACTCAACTGAGTGTGGCCGTGCTATGGCTCTCTTTAATGCTCTTTTGGGCTGCTATGGCAAAAAGGGTGGTCTTATCTGGACAAGCAGCGTAAAGCTTGCCCCCTTAAGTGATGAAAGCTTATTCAAAAAGCTTCCTGAGCCTGTAGCACCTCAATATGGCTCCCAGGAATACCCTCTGGCTGCCACCTCTACCGGCATTGCAGGAATTGTTCCTTTGGGCTGTGAGCGCGGAGACATTAAGGGCGCCTTTTATTACAACTCAAACCCTGTCATGGGTTATGGTAATGGGCCTCAACTGGGAGAAAAGCTGCGCAAGGCAGAGCTCTTGGTAGTAATTGATGTTCAAATGAGTGAAACTGCCTGCTTAGCAGACTATGTTTTGCCTGATACCACCTATCTGGAGCGCCCAGAGGTTCCCTCAACTGTTGGCGGTAAGGTACCTGTTGTAGATTTAAGACTTCAAGGAATTGAAAAAGTACACCCCAACACCCGCCCTGTGCATCAAATATATAAAGAGTTGGCACAAGCCTGCGGCATTGGAGAATACTTTAGCTTTGAGCTTGAAGACGTAATCAATGCACAGCTTTCTGCCTTCAGCCCAGAAAAAATTGAGGAGATCAAAACCAAGGGTATTGCAAGCTTCCCTGATAAGAAGTTTGAGTACTCTAGTGAGCCCAAGATCCCCACTGATGACGGCAAGATTCATTTTGCTGATGATCTGTGGACCAAGGGCGGTTTGGGCAGAAACATTCAGTGGATTGCCCCCAAGTTTAATCCAAATCCTCAAGATCCATCTGAGTTTAGGCTTATTGCAGGAAAGCAGTCTATTCACTCACACACCATGACCACCAATATCCCGCACCTAATTCAGATCTCAAAAGACTATAACATGGAGCGCGTCTGGATGAACGCCCAGCGTGCTGAGGCTTTAGGTATTAAAGACGGTGATATTATCGAAATCAGCTCTGATCTTACCACCTCAAAAGTTGCGGTACATGTAACCCAGCGTCTGCATCCAGAATGCATTTGGACAGCTTCACATTATGGAACGCAATCACCCTATCTAAAGGCTGGAGCTGGTATGGGCATTGGCTCTATGGATCACACGCCCTTTGATTTTGAGCCCTATGTTGGTTCGTGCATGTCTCAAGAAAACCTAGTTAAAGTTAAGAAAGCCGAGGTGTAGCATATGCCCCGCTATGGAATGCTATTAGACGCTACTAAGTGCGTAAGCTGCTGTGCCTGCCGTGTGGCTTGTCAAATGCAAAATGAGTGCCCGCCAACGGAGCCCTATATTAAATACTATGAGCATGAAAAAGGCACCTTCCCTCATGTACACCACGAGTTTATCCCCGTGCAATGTCAGCACTGCACAGACGCCCCCTGTGTGAGCGTATGCCCAACAGGAGCTTCATATACACGTGATGACGGAATTGTTATGGTGGATCACCACAAGTGCATTGGCTGCAAATACTGCATGGCTGCCTGCCCGTATCACGCCCGTGTAGAGCAAAAGGCTACCGGAACCGTAGAAAAATGTGTCTTTTGCTACACCCTAGTAGAAGATGGAGAGCTTCCTGCCTGCGTGGAAACCTGCATTACTCACTGTAGAGTCTTTGGCGATTTGGATGATCCAAATTCAGAGATCAACAAGCGTATTTCCGAGAAAAACGCCCGCCCAATTGCTGGTGATCTCACTAAGTCCAACTTCTACTACATCCGATAAGAAAGAGGTTTCACTATGGTTTGGGGAACAATTATTGCCTGCTACCTCTTTTTGGCAGGATTGTCAGCAGGTGCATTTTTAAGCTCAGTCTATGTTGAGCATCATCACCCAGAAAAAACTCGCTACCTTTTGGTAAGCAGAATTGTAGCGCTTGTTTCTGTATGCTTGGGTTTGGCCCTACTTATTGTAGATGCCCCCGGCTCTCACTCTAACCCACTTTCACTGTTTTACCTGCTGTGTGGTATAAAGAGCTCGGTTATGAGCTGGGGCGTTGTTATCTTGGTCTTTGCCTCGGGAGTGCAGTTCTTATACGTACTCTATGAACTTATGCGCTCTAAAGATAACTGGTACACTCGTCTTTTCTTAAAGCTAAAAAAGATTCTTTGCATAGTTGGAGTTATTGCTTCAATTGGACTTGCAGCCTACACCGGTCTACTTATTGGTGTTATTAAGACTGCTCCCCTATGGAATAACGCACTTTTACCCGTGCTCTTCTTTGTTTCAGCTATAAGTGCAGGTATTGCTGCTAGCCAGTTCTTTGGCGCTCTCTTTGCTCGCAAAGAACTGGGAGGACTTTCTCATCTTAGTTCAAAACATTGTGCCCTGCTATTTGTTGAGCTGGCGCTCTTGGGCATTATGCTCTTTATTGTAAGCTCTGGAAATGCTGCAGGAGCCCAGTCTGTTGCTTTGCTCACCTGTGGTAGCTATGCTCCTGCTTTTTGGTTGCTTTTGGTGCTTGCAGGCCTACTTCTTCCAGCCTGTGTTGAAGCCTTCATGCTGGCTAAAAACAAACATGCAGGATTTGCTATGGTCTTAGTGCTTGAGTTTTTAGTCCTTATGGGAGGCTTTGTGCTACGACTTCTTATTATGAAAGCTGCAGTGCCTTTAGATTTCTTGGGCTTTTAGTTTATACCTCGCCTTTTGTGAGCAGAAGATTTTTGCTTTATATAATGCCATAAAGCAGATAAGCCCAGACAACAGGGAATTGCCAATCTGGGCAATCATCAATGTTTCAATTTTGCCAAAAAACGCCTAACCTTGTTCCCACAAACAGGGTTAGGCGTTTAATTATTTGAATCAAAAGAAATTTCGGCTTATAGGCCAAAATGTGTGTACGTTTTAGAGCTATCTACACAGGTAGGTAGCTCTTTTTTAGTTCCTTAAATTGGAGAAGATAATTTAAACACCTGGCCAAAATATGTGTAAGTTATATCACTTCATTTGCAGGTAGATACTAGAAAATTAAGCTGTTAAATTCCTATTTTAGAGGGGGCTTAGTTGAAACTAGTAAAATGCTCTACTTGTGGCTCAAATATGTCTAAAAATGGTAAGACTTCTTTTAGGTAACCAGAGATGGCGCTGTAAAGACTGTGGGGCATCAAAAGTTATTTCGTATGATCTAGATGCAAAGTATTTCGAAGAGTTTTTAGCTTGGCTGCTATCAAAGAACACTTAAGTCAGAGATGGCTAAG
>JAEZZM010000030.1 GCA_023418575.1 Actinomycetes bacterium
ATGGCGCTATGCAAACAGACTGGATACGCTATAACAACAAATGGTATTACCTAGGTGATGACGGTATTATGCAACGAGGTTGGATCTTATATAACAGCTCTTGGTATTATCTAAAAGCTGATGGAGACTCAGCACAGGGCTGGAACTATATCTCAGCTAAGTGGTATTACTTTGAGCCTAATAACACTCATATGCTTACGGGCTGGCTTAAAGATAATAATAAGTGGTATTACCTCAAACCTGGAGATGGCTACATGCTTACTGGAACTCACTATATCTCTGGTTTGCGATATAGCTTTAATTCAGACGGAAGTTTGAGATAGCGAAGTTAGTAAATATAAAACTAGTAAGGATGAAGCAAGTAAGCATAAAGCTAGCTAATATAAAGCTTGTAATTACCAAGCTACTAAATAAAACTGCCAAACTACATTGCAGTAAAGAGAGGGGCTTTAGGCTTGTAGATCAAGTCTTAAAGCCCCATAAATTTTAAGCTAAGCAAAAGGGAAGCATAGATTGCAAAAACAATAAGTGCAACAAGGTCGCGCCTCATAAAAACAAGCTGGTGATAATGGCTGCGATTATCGCCCCCTTCATAGCAGCGAGCATCCATAGCAACAGCTAAATTTTCTGCATGCTGGATGGCGCTGGCAAATAATGGAACAATAAGCGGAATAAGAACACGGGCGCGTTTTATAAGATTCCCTTCATCAAAGGCGGCTCCTCGTGCCATTTGAGCCTTCATAATTCTGTCTGCCTCTTGAGCTAGGGTGGGGATAAAGCGCAGGGCAATTGAAAGCATCATTGATATTTCATGGGCAGGAAGGCCAAAGCGCTTAAAGGGTTTAAGCATATCTTCAGCTGCATCACATAGAGAGATGGGGCTGGTACAAAGGGCTACAAGAGAGCCACCCAGCATTAGGAAGAAAAACCTCACACTAATAATAAGGGCAAAAAAGAGACCATCGTTTGTTATGGTAATAAAAGCCCATTGAAAGAGTGTTTCTCCTGTTTTTATAAAAAAGAGATTAAGTAAGGCGGTAATCAGCATAAAAGGGGCAATTGGTTTTATGCTCCCCAGGATAAGCTTAAAAGGAATTTTAGAGATGGCCATGCATGCTATTAAAAATGCGGCTGTTAGGGATATGGTAAAAGGGCTTTGTGCTAGAAATACCAAAACCATAAAAATGAAAATACAGCTTAGTTTTAAGCGTGGATCAAGCCTGTGCAAGAGAGAATCTGCGTTATAGTATTGTCCTATAGTTACCTTAAATGCCATCTTTAAAGCCTTCTTTTGTTTGGCGATAAGATCTCATCGCCTCTATAAACTGTTCTTGCTTATAGCAAAATGCTCCAAGATCAATTCCCTCATCCTGTAAATCTAGGTACAGCTGGCTTATCTGAGGGATGTCTAAACCTATTTCTTTGAGCTTTTCAGGCTGACTAAAGATCTCTTTTGGGCTAGCTTTCAAAAAGAGCTCTCCCTTATTTAAGACTATGATCTCATCGCACAGCTGCGCTAAGTCATCCATTGAATGAGAGATCATTACTATGGTGCAGCCTTCTTGATTGAGCTCGGATATAAGCTTAAGGATATCTTTTCTGCCCTTGGGATCCAGTCCAGCTAAGGGCTCATCAAGCAAGAGGATCTTGGGCTCCATAACTATAATGCCTGCTAAAGCAACACGTCTTTTTTGACCACCAGAAAGCCTAAAGGGGCTTTTATCTTTTATTTCTTGGGGATCAAGACCAAGCCTGCTCAGCGCTTTATAAACAGCGGGCTCTATTTTATCGGCTGGATAATCAAGATTTTGCAGACCAAAGGCCACATCTTCAAACACGGTATTGGCAAAGAGCTGATGCTCAGGGTATTGGCCCACATAGCCAACCCTTTTTCTTATAGCTCGGCGGCCTTCTCTGCTGAGACTGGAGATGCCCTCTACTGTAATCTCGCCTGAATGAGGAACTTTTAAGCCGTTGAGGTGCTCAATTAAGCTTGATTTTCCAGAGCCTGTGTGTCCCATAAGGCCAATAAATTGTCCTTTTTTAAGAGTAAAGCTGATATCTTTGAGTGCACAACGTCCCTGTTTGAGGCCTTTTTGTCCCTGATAGCTATACCATACATGTTGTGCTTCAAGAATATGATCAGCCTTTTGCGCTTCTGCTTCTTGTGCAGAGCCACTTGCCTTAAAGCTCTTAAAACTCTTAAAGCTTTCTGTCCTTTTAGCGTCCCCAGTTAAGCTAGCTGTGTTTTGTGAGCACTGAGGCTGTTGTAAGGGTTGAGTTCGCGGTGGCTTCTGTGAGCAATACTCAACAAGGGCCTCGCGCAGCTCAAGTTCAGCTGAAAGTTCAATGCCCGCTTTGCTAAGCTTCTCTCTAAGATCCATTTCAAAAGGCAGGTCAAGATTCATATCAAGAAGCTCTTGTGTGTGAGAAAACACCTCATCAGGACTGCCATCAAACTTAATGCTGCCTTTGTCTAGGACAATAACGCGCTCAGCTTCAAAAGCCTCTTCCATAAAGTGGGTGATATGTATAATCCCCAAACCTTCTTGATGGAGTTTGCGCATTACCTTTCTAAGTGAGCGACGCCCTCTGGGATCAAGCATAGATCCTGCTTCATCAAATACAATAAGCTCTGGCTGCATAGCCAGAATGCCAGCTATAGCTATGCGCTGTTTTTGTCCACCAGATAACTCACTGGGGTCAAGCTCTGCAAAAGCTTGCATGCCCACCGTCTTGAGCGCCAATTCAACACGCTCATGTATTTCAAGAGTTTCTACACATAGATTTTCAGGTCCAAAGGCTATGTCATCGCGCACCACAGAGCTCACCATTTGGTCATCAGGATGTTGAAATACCATCCCCACCCTGCGTCTAATATCTCTAAAATGCTCTTCATAGGCACTGTCAAAACCATAAATATAGGCTTTGCCAGAACTAGGCGATAAAAGCGCGTTGCAATGGCGCGCCAAGCTTGATTTGCCAGATCCGTTTTGTCCTAAAATAACCAGGTATTCACCTGCTTTTACCTGTAGATTAAGCTGATGAAGGACCTCAGAGTCCTTTCGGTAAGAAAAACTGAGGTCCTCAAATTTAATGCTGTATCTAGTGTCTGATTGATCCCTTTGAGCTGTTCTAGTCATAAGTCCTTAGTCTTGTGCTTCGTTTCCTTTTATAAGCTTTGAGATAGTCTTATAAACAATAAGAGTTATACCGCAGTTTAAAAAGAGTTTAATGAGATTAAAAGGCAGCAAGATAGGCAAAACCATTTTCATAACATCTGCTACAGAACCACCAAAATAGAGGGGAGTTGCAATGAAATTTAAGGCAATACTTATTACCACTGATAGGACAATACCCAAGGCCATACCACTTACTGCTTTACCAATGGTTCCACCCTGTCTATAAATAAGACCCGCTGGAATTATCATTGCAAGAGAGGCTGCAATGTTCATAAATGCCCCAATAGGATTGGTAAGCATATGAGGTACCCAAGATAAAACAGCTACAAAACTACCTGCAAGCGGACCAAAAATAAGAGAAGTCACCAATGCAACAACTCCTGAAGGATCATACTTTAGGTAGGGAGCAGCGGGCATCAAGGGAATTTCAATATAGCTTAAGATTGCGGCAATGGCGATAAAAACGGCGATAATAACAAGCTGCTTTGTGCTCATTATTCGTTTTTGCGCGACTAACTGGGACATGTTCACACCTTTCTTCTCGTGGGCTAAGCTGCATCCTGCTTTCATAAGATGTAAAGCGCAAGTACAGCTCTTAGCCAATGCATAGTAAAAAACACAGAGACAAAAAGGTGAGCATAAAAAGAGCCCGCACTAAACAGTACGGGCTACAAGCTCATGATGTTTTGAGTCTGCGTTTCTTCCATCCGGACTATACCGTCGGTTCTGGACTTTCACCAGATCACACAGCTTTTTAAGGCTGTTCGTGGACTATAACCACCGGTGGGGACTTTCACCCCGCCCTGAAACTTACTACTCCATACTACACAGCAAGGTAAAAAGAGTCAAACACTTTTTATCAAGCAAGATCTCAAGAACTATAAAATCTCAAAAAGGATGAGACCTTAGTTTTGAGACTTCACTAAGGCATCACGAATCTCAGTAAGAAGCTTAACCTCGTCAGAGGGCTCTGCAACAGCCTCTTCAACAACTTCTTCAACCTTCTTGCGGCGGGTAATCTTATTGAGAGCCTTGATGCACATGAATACAACAAAGGCTACAATCAAAAAGCTTACAACGTTTTGAATAAATACGCCGTAGAGAACCTCTGCTCCACCAACGGTAATCTTAAGACCAGAAAAATCAAGTCCACCAATCAAAATTCCCAGAAGGGGAGTAAAGATATCTTTAACCAAAGAGTTAACAATAGCGGTAAAAGCACCACCAATGATAATACCGATGGCCATATCCATTACATTGCCACGCATAATGAATTCTTTAAATTCTGCAGCAAGACCCTTTGATTGATTTAAGGTTTCAAGTGTGCCCTTGCTTACGCGATCTTTAAGTTTAGAATCAGACATAATCTCCTCTTTCGTAGGTAATAGAGTTTACACAGTGTCAAACTCACTACATTTTAGAGATCTTTTAACTAAAAATAAAGCTATAATTTCGCGCTTTTGCAACAGCTCACAGAGCCTGCACACCAACTAGTTTTTAAGACTATTTAAGGGAGCAGGAATCTGACCTTTTCTTCTAGTGAATACTGTTCCAGCGTGTTTATTAAGCTCCATGACAGGGGCACTTCCCAAAAGTCCGCCAAAATTAAGGCTGTCTCCAACCTGTTTTCCGTAGGCAGGGATAATACGCACGGCAGTGGTTTTGTTATTGATAAGGCCCAAGGCCATTTCATCGGCGATAAGCCCGGCAATAGCTTCTGTGCTACTGTCTCCAGGAACTGCAATCATATCAAGGCCAACTGAGCATACGCAGGTCATAGCTTCTAGCTTTTCAATACTTAAGGCCCCTTTTTGAACCGCCTCTATCATTCCTTCGTCTTCGCTCACAGGGATAAATGCACCTGATAATCCACCAACACTAGAACTGGCCATAACGCCACCTTTTTTAACAGCATCATTTAGAAGGGCAAGAGCTGCTGTGGTTCCAGGTCCTCCGCAGACACCTACACCCATAGCCTCAATGATACGTGCCACAGAGTCACCGGGGGCTGGGGTGGGTGCAAGAGAGAGGTCAACTATGCCTTTAGTAACCCCCAGCCGTTTGGCAGCCTCTTGACTCATAAGCTCTCCGGTTCTGGTGATTTTAAAGGCAGTTGATTTAATGCATTCTGCAAGTTCATGTAAGGGAGCGCTCTTATCAAGCTGCTCTAAAGCTGCGCGCACAACACCGGGCCCTGATACACCAACATTTAAAACGCAATCGGCTTCACCAAGACCATGCACTGCACCGGCCATAAAAGGAGAATCTTCTACCATATTGGCAAATACCACAAATTTGGCACATCCCATGCACTCTTGATCTTTAGTGAGCCTAGAAAGCTCCTTAATAAGTTCTGCTGAGCGCCAAACGCCATCCATATTTATGCCAGATCTAAGGCTTGCAAGATTAAGAGATGAACACACGCGGCTGGTAGTGCTTAGCGCCTCTGGGATGGAGTTCATTAAGATCTCATCGCTATGCCCTGCCCCTTTATGTATTAAGGCGCTAAAACCGCCGATAAAATCTACGCCAATGCTTTGAGCAGCTCTATCTAGAGCTTGTGCAAGGGGCAGATAAGATTGAGCCTCGCAACTTGTTCCCAAAAGAGCAATGGGTGTTACTGAGACACGCTTGTTTACAATGGGAATGCCATATTCACGCTCAAGCTCTTGTGCTACTGATACCAAATGCTCTGCTTTTTTGCAGATATGATCATATAAAGCTTGGGCGCAGCTGTTAATGTCTTGGCGAGCGCAGGGGAGAACATTTATGCCCAGGGTAAGCGTTCTAATATCAAGGTGTTGCTGAGATACCATTTGAAGAGTTTCAACTATTTCATGGCGCTCAATTGACATAAATCCTCCTAAAGCTAATCTAATATCTTGCAGCTTTTACACGCATAAGATGGCTTACAGTCAGCTACCTGGTTCTTTTTACCAAAATATATTTAAAGCTTGGCTCTAATTGTGGGGCTTATAGCTTTTTGATTCAAGCTCATTATGAAAAAGTCGTGATAAGAGCTCATTTTATTACGATAAGTTAATGTCAAGTTATTACTCACTTTGTATACTAAGTATCATAGTGTTACTTAGATGGATGGTTAGAGATTGTTATGAGCCTAAAAGAAAAATCTAAGCAAGACAAACGTTGTGAACGATCAAAGCGAGCCCTGCGCGAAGCCTTGGCCTGCGAATTAAACGAATGTAGTCAAGAGAAGATTACCGTAAGCTCCCTAGTAGAGAGAGCTGATCTCTCAAGAAAAACCTTCTATGCTCACTACAAAGATGTGCCAGATTTTATCGCTCAGTGTACAGGGGATCTTTTAGATGAGCTTCATGCGGTACTTGATGCGGTAAAACAAACTACCCTAGATGAACTCTTTTGTGCGCTGGCTCAGGGTGAGCCTTATCCTGGGGCAGAGGCAATCTTTGTGTTTATGAAAGAAAACGCCACCATTATGCAGGCAATTTTGGGAAGTAATGGAAATGCGGCGTTTCAACAGCGCTTTAAAGAGCTTATCATTGAGCATTTAAGTGAACGCTTTCTTTTTGGTATTAAGCCTGAGATTATGGGCAATTTGTTTGACTATTATGTGGCTTATTCAGTATCTGCCCAGCTGGGTTTAGCGCAATTGTGGTTAGAAAAAGGCATGCCTGAAACACCTGCAGAAATGGCCCGTATAGCAACTGCAATTTTATTTGCTCGTCCCGGAGATTTTTATGGGCGCTCTATAGAAACAGAATTGAGCGGTGAGCAAATTAAGAAAACCTTCTTAAAACTTCTTGCACAGCAAGACCAGTGAGCAAAGGTAAAGACGCTCAAGAAAAAGTATGAATGAAGACTGTAAGACAGTTGCAAGATAGCCCAAGACAGTTGCAAGAAAAGCAAAAGACAGCCCAAGACAGCTAAGAGACAAGCAAAGCAAGATAGAGACAAGCAAAGCAAGATAGAGACAGGCAAGATAAGGGTGAATAAGAGCGATGAATACTAGTGCTGATTATTATCTTGGTATAGATGTTGGATCAACAACAGTAAAACTTGCCATCTTAAATGAGCAGCGTGAACTTATATATTCTCGATATGAGCGTCATCATACTGATGTGCGCGCTACAGCTCTTTTACTCCTACAAGAGGCTCTAGAACACTTTTCTCAGGCTCAGTTTCACTGTGCTATAACAGGATCTGGCGGTCTTTCTTTAGCTCAGTGGCTCAAACTTGAGTTTGTGCAAGAGGTTATCGCCTCAAAGATGGCGGTAGAGTCTTTCATTCCTCAAACCGATGTAGCTATTGAGCTGGGTGGCGAGGATGCAAAAATTATCTATTTTGATAATGGTATAGAGCAGCGCATGAACGGAACCTGTGCAGGTGGTACTGGCGCCTTTATCGACCAGATGGCTAGTTTGCTCAATACCGATGCCGCAGGTTTAAATGAGCTTGCCAAAGAAGCACAAATGATATACCCCATAGCCTCGCGCTGCGGTGTATTTGCAAAAACTGATGTGCAACCCCTTTTAAATGAGGGGGCACGACAAGAAGATCTAGCAGCCTCTATTTTTCAGTCTGTAGTTACACAAACCATCTCCGGTCTTGCATGTGGAAGACCCATCAGGGGTAAGGTGGCCTTCTTGGGCGGACCTCTGCAGTATCTCAGTGAGCTTAGGAAGCGTTTTAAGATTACGCTTAAGCTTGAAGATGAGGATATGATTGTCCCAAAGCAGGCTCATTTGTTTGTTGCCTGTGGAGCAGCCCTGCAAGCGGCATCTCCCTTAGCTGGCCCCCTGGCAAAGCAGGCAAGAAATTTAAATGAGCTGAGTTCTGCCTTGCAATCGTTAGAGGGTCAAACAAATGATGAGGTAAATAGACTGCCTGCTCTTTTTGAAACACAAGAAGAGTTAGAAGAGTTCAAAGCCCGCCATGATGCTCAAAAGGTAAAGCGCTGTGAGCTTAATGATTATGAGGGTAGCCGTGTTTACTTGGGTATAGATGCGGGTTCTACCACCATGAAGGCAGCCTTGGTGGGCGATAAGGGCGAGCTCTTGCATACCTGGTATGGCTCAAATAAAGGAGAGGTCTTAGCTAGTGCACAGGCCATAGTTGAAAATCTATATGATATCTTGCCTAAATCTTTACAGCTTGCCCATGTGTGTTGCACCGGCTATGGTGAGGGGCTGCTTTTAGAGGCGCTTAATGCAGACTCAGGTGAAATTGAGACGGTAGCTCATCTACGTGGCGCTCAAGAACTTTTGCCCAAGGTAGAGTTTATTTTAGATGTGGGCGGGCAGGATATGAAGTGCTTACGGGTAAAAGACGGAGTTATTGAGCACATCATGTTAAATGAGGCCTGCTCTTCAGGCTGTGGTTCGTTTATCTCATCGTTTGCTCAATCCATGGGCTTATCGGTAGAAGAATTTGCTCAAGCAGCCTTAGAAGCAAAAGCCCCTGTTGATTTGGGAAGCCGTTGCACGGTTTTTATGAACTCCTGTGTTAAGCAGGCACAAAAAGAAGGGGCAAGCGTAGGAGATATTTCTGCGGGCTTATCGTATTCAGTAATGAAAAACGCCCTATTTAAAGTAATTAAGCTGAGAGATAGTTCAGAAGTAGGTTCTGAGATTATTGTGCAAGGTGGCACCTTTTTAAATGATGCAGTATTGCGTGCTTTTGAGCTCCTCACTAATAAAGAAGCGTATAGGCCAGATATTGCAGGGTGTATGGGAGCGTACGGAGCAGCTCTTCTTGCTAAGGATAGGGCTCAGCTTAATAATCAAAGTTGCTCATCTCTTTTAACTAAAGAAGAGCTTGCAGCTCTTGAGGTGCAAACACGGCAGCTACGCTGTGGACGCTGCTCTAATAATTGCATGCTTACCCTTAATGATTTTGGCAGTGGTAGAAAATTTATTACTGGTAACCGTTGCGAGAAGGGCGCAGGCATTAAACGCAATAAAAGCCAAGCCCCCAATCTCTTCGCTTACAAAAACCAGCGCCTCTTTGCATATAAGCCCTTGGATGCCAATAAAGCAAGGCGCGGTCTTATCGGCATTCCTCGCGCTCTTAATATGTATGAGAATTACCCTTTTTGGTTTACCTTCTTTACCCAACTGCAATTTAGGGTTCTCATTAGTGATAGCAGCAGTAAGCAAATTTATGAGCTGGGTATAGAATCCATGCCCTCAGAATCAGTGTGTTATCCTGCTAAGCTTTCTCATGGTCATGTGATGAACCTTATTCATAAAGGGGTCAAAACCATTTGGATGCCCTGTATTAAGTGGGAGCGTCTTGAAGATAAAGATGCAGGTAATAGCTTCAATTGTCCGGTTGTAATGAGCTATCCTGAGGCTCTAAAACTTAATATTGATGAGATTTGTAGTGGCAAGGTGCGTTTCTTAAATCCTTTCGTACCGTATCATGATAAAAAAGAGCTTAAGCGCCGCATGAGTAGCTATCTGATGGAAGAATTCCCAGAGGCAGGGCTAAGTCCTCAAGAAATTGAGGCAGCGCTTGAGGCTGCTTGGAGAGAAGATCATGTCTTTAAGCAAGATATAAGGCAGGCTGGAGAGCAGTGTCTGGCCTGGCTTGATGAACATGATGCCCACGGCATAGTTTTAGCAGGCAGACCTTATCATAATGATCCAGAGATTAATCATGCGCTTCCCGAGCTCTTATCCAGTTTTGATCTTGCCGTTTTAACAGAAGACAGCATTGCTCATTTAGTGAGCGCTGACAGACCTATTCGCGTGGTTGACCAGTGGATGTATCATTCACGTCTGTATCGCTGTGCTAAATTTGTGAGCAGTAGAGAGAATCTTGATTTAATTCAGCTTAATTCTTTTGGTTGTGGCCTTGATGCTCTCACTACTGATCAGGTTCAAGAGATCTTAGAGCAGAATGGCAAGCTGTATACCGTCTTAAAAATTGATGAGGTTTCTAACCTGGGTGCAGCCCGTATCAGGATTCGCTCCTTGCTTGCAGCCTTAGAAGATAGACGCATTGAGATCTTGGAGGCATCATCAAAAGCAAGAGAGCTTAAATCTGCAGCTTTTGAAAAGAAGCGCTTTACCAAAAAGATGAAAGAAGAGGGCTATACTATCTTATCGCCACAAATGGCCCCTATACACTTTGATCTGCTTAAAGAGGTTTTTGTAGCGCAGGGCTATAAGTTTGAGCTTCTACCTGCTGTGGACAGCGGTGCAGTTAATGCGGGCCTGAGATTTGTAAATAATGACATCTGTTATCCTTCTATTTTGGTTACAGGACAGATTATGGAGGCTATTACTAGTGGTCGCTATGATCTTAATAAAACAGCTGTTATCATTACGCAAACCGGTGGAGCTTGTCGAGCAACTAACTATATTGCTCTTATTAGAAAGGCGCTTAAAGATGCAGGCTGCCCTCAGGTGCCGGTTATTGCCTTAGGGCCAGGTGGTTTGGACGAGAAAAACGAAGGTTTTAAAGTCAGTCTGCCTATGCTTAAACAAGCCAGCTATGCTGTACTTTTGGGGGATGTGCTCATGCAGTGCTTGTATAGAACCAGACCCTATGAGGCGCTTCAAGGCTCTGCACAAGCACTATATGAGAAATGGATGGCTCAAGCAAAAGAGCAGATCCCCTCAATAAAGCGTTCTAGTTTTACCCAACTTTGTCAGGCTATAGTAGATGATTTTGATCAGCTTGCACTCATTGATGACAGGTCAAAACCTAGAGTTGGTGTTGTGGGAGAAATCTTAGTTAAGTTTCATCCTACCGCAAACAATGATCTTATTGGAGTAATAG
>JAEZZM010000047.1 GCA_023418575.1 Actinomycetes bacterium
AGGTAACGTTAGCTGCCTTAACCATTGCATCTGCAGCTTCAATTGAACCTACAAGACCCTTAGTCTCGATCATGCCAAGTGCGTCATATTGTGCCATTTGAATTCTCCTTTATTCCCTAAGGCTAGCCCGTTACGCTAAACCCTTTAATGCTTGATACATTTCTTCTTCAGTCCATAGACCAGCCTCTAAGGCCATCTTTAAGACCTTATAAATCTGGTCCGCATCGAGCCCAGATTCTTGACTTACACTAACTGAATGCTCTTCTTTTCTTTGTTTTGAGCAACAGCAATGTTCATGCTTCTCATGTCCACAGGTGCATAGGTGAACACCTAACTCTTGAGCCAGATCACGTGCTGAAGGAGTAATTAAAGTATTCTCGTCAAGCACTATAGATTCTTGGCGCTCATGAGCTTTTTGGACAGAAGCTTCATTGATCAAACGCTTCACTAGAATCTCCTAACAATTCAGAGCCTTGTCTAGGCCAGCTCACAATCCTCATCAATAATTCCAACAATGATGGCATCCACAGGTATAGGGCCATTAGCTTGGCTTCCTTCTAGAAAATGCCAAGCAGCAGATCCACAAGAAATTAAGACTCTATCCCCTATTCCTGCGCTAATAGTATCTACTGCAACAAGTTGCTCTCCTGCTTGCTTACCTCCAAGAACTTCGACAAGCATGAATTTATAACCATTCAAGGACTCAAACTTGCGAGTTGACCATATATGCCCTATCAGTTTTGCAACTAACATCGATACTCACTTCCTTCAGTTTGAGCAATCTTGTTTAAGGCTTCTTTTACAGCAGATGTTTCACCGGCGATCATGATCATGACCATATTTTGAGGACAACTTCCTCTGACGTCACTAACAAATACCCCTACACATTTTTCAGCGATATCGGCAGCGACAATCATCTCTATGAGCTTGCCTTGCACCAATCCAATAGCGTCAAAACCTTCCTCTGGCCACTTAAGACTTGAGCGCATCTGCAAAATTTCTTTTGCTTTGGCAGATGGAGCTTTGATAAACCTAATGTCCATTACCTTCATCCTCTACAAGTTCTTGTTTTGCCTTTAAACAAGCTAAGGCTATTCCTAAAGGTGTAACAAACATTGGATTAATTGGCTTTGAAACTGGTAGTCCAATTTGCTCACTCATCTTTTGTTCTATCCCAGTTAGACAAGCGGTACCACCAACCACAACCAGCTCACTAATATCAAAGTCTCTTATAGCATTTACAACAATGCTGGAAACTTTATCTATTACTGGCGAGACAATAGGAAGTATCTCTTTATGGTGAGAAGAAATAAGCTTATATTCTTCTGCTTCTGCTTCAGTAATCTTCTTGGCACCCGCTAGAACTAGGCTAAAGTGCCTTCCTCCACTGGGTTCATCAACAACATGGACAACCTTTCCACCTTTGAAAATTGAAACCCCTGTTGTTCCTCCGCCAATATCTACCACTGCACCATCTTGCAGTTGAATTAGTTCATTAGCAGCCGTTGGCTCATCGACAACCTTAAGCACTCTAAAGCCAGCAGCCTCAGCAACATTTCTAACTGCGCCTCCATCAGTGCTTTCAGTCCCTGGTGGGATAGCTGCTGCAACATCCACTAATTCGCAAGCTAGCTTGAGTTCTAACTCAGCTTTTAACTCTTTAACGATATCCACCGCTCCAAGATAATCAACAACCATCCCATCTCTTACCACTGATGCAGCACGATAAGCACCAGCAAGGGGCTCACCTGAAGAATTAAGAACGGCCAAAACAATATAGGCAGTACCTAAATCTAGACCCACAGAGAGATCACCAGATAATATGGTCTTACTTGGCTTTTTGATCCTAGATTCAAACTTGGAAATCACTTCATTACATTGCTTGAGATTATGCATCACTATCACCTCCTTTAAGATTGCTTAAAACAATCAGCTCTCTTAGTTGCTCCAATACATAAAGCCATTCTTTAATCCTGTAAACGTCTCCATTTAAACCAGGAGCCTTATGTTTTAACTTTCGATACCAGCGGTGAAAACTCATCACTATCTTTGAATCAATAAGCAGTAATGAAGCCTTGCACTGCGTATTAACGCTACTTAAATCAAGATCTTTAAGATGTAGATGCTCTAAATGTTGAAGGTCGTGAGGTTTATAATCCTGCAAATCTGAAAGCTCTGTTGAAAGCTTTAGCACACTAAGATCAGCAGCTAAATTTTGCAGACATGTAGCACAGCTATGATTTAACTGCCATAAATTACAAGCTTCCTTAAACAAGACATAAGCCAAATCGTATATTTCATCGTAAAGCGCTTGTTCCACCTCAGGACAAAAACTCAGAACTGACATATCAGCTTGAGTATTAAGGGGCGCATCATTAGCCACAGGCTCCAAGTTGTCTAATTCCTCTATATTGAAAAAAGGTATCTTGAAGTCGATAAGATACTGACGAGCTCCTGGAGTAAGCCTTTCATTAGCTTGCAATATCAGCTGTTTGATTTCAGAGGTTTTCGCCTTTTGACGTAGCTCTGACTCCGTTATAAACCTCATTGAGCACCTCCTTTCTTTTCTACTTATATTGAGAAAGATTATTTAAATCTGTTCCGTCAATTACGGTCTTCACACCAGCTCTTAGCAAAATTTGTTTGCAAAGATCAAATCTCTTTTTTCTTTCCTCAGGTATTCCGTCAAATGCATCTAAATGCGTTATCACCCCTATTAGGGGAACGGTAAAAACAGAGGAAAAACCTTCATTGTAAACCTGGCGTGGATCCCTTCCATCAAGCAAAAGCCATAAGGCTTTCCCTTGGTTTTGCACGATGGTTATTACAGTTTTTGTTAACCACCTATTTTCAAGGTACATAGCTGGTATCTCTATAGTCTTG
>JAEZZM010000009.1 GCA_023418575.1 Actinomycetes bacterium
AATGCTCCAGAAACGGTAATGGCCATAAAGAGGCTTCTAAAAGATAAGCTTGAAAAAGATGAGCTTGGTGATCAGTCTGGTAATCTGGGGGCACAGAAGCAAGAATTCAAGCAGGCCGATAAAAACGTGCAATCAGAGCAAGGCGCGCAGGCCAATAGTGCGCAGGACGACAGCACATTTCCCTTGTACAAGCGCATGAGCCTCATGGAATATATCAATTCAGAAGAGCGCGGTTTTTTCTTGCCAGACATGGCCACTAATGGGCTGTATCTTTATAAAAAACCAGTGTATGAGGTCTATGAAAATCCTCAATATCAGCTTGAATTGGCTCAGCTTATGCACAAAACCTTTCCTGCAGACTTTATTTACTCCCTTTGCGATGGCGTAATTTTAAGCGAAGCCTGTGGGCTTGAGGTACTAAAACCCGATTATGATTTTCCTTCTGTTGCATCTCATCCCATTACCAGCATTGATAAGCTTAATGAATTGGAGATGCTTGACCCCTTTGATGAGCAAAAAGCTGTACGTATGGCAACAAACATGAAAAGCCTGGCAGCAATAGCCCACGGTGTAGACTGTCCTTTATATCTTTCTATACAAGGGCCTTTTACCTTAGCGGTTCAACTTGCCGGAGCCACTCACCTCTTGAAATCTGTAGTAGATGAGCCAGAGTTTGTGGAAGCTTTGCTTGATTTTACCACTGAGCTTGTATATCGCTATACGCAAGCAGTTCAAAAATCAGGAGCCTGCCTTATTTCTGTTGCTGAGCCAGCAACAGTTACCTTAGATCATGGTCGTTTCTTAAAATTGGTAGTTCCCAGACTCAACAAGATCTATGATGCCTTAGATACGTGGACTTCTTTGCATATCTGCGGAGACACCTTTGAGTTTTTGGATCTCATGTTGCAGTGCCATTCAGATGCCATATCTCTTGACCAGGTAATGGATTATCAAAAAGTTATGCCGCTTATTCCAAAAGATAAGGTTCTTATCGGAAACTTGGACCCCATAAGCCTGCTTGAACATGGAAGTGTGGAAGAAATTAAGCTTGCAAGCTTAAAACTCTGTTCTGACATGCGCCCTTATAGTAATTTCTTATGCGCCTTTGGCTGTAATTGCACCAACGATTCTCCTGTTGAAAATTTGCAGGCTGCAATAGATATTGCCCGTCTGCCTTACGATAAGTTAGATGCCCTGCGTCTTGATCTATCTCATATAGAGTTGGATAAAAAGCGAGCTCTACGCTTTTTGGGTTATGCCTCCAGAGAGGTGCCAGCGCCCATTGAGCAGATGCTTGATGAAGAGCTTAAGACTATTCATAACTACTTAAAGCCCCAGGTATTTTTTGCTGAACTTAAGGAATTTCATGATTTATATCAAGAGCATAAAGCTTTGTTTTCTGATAAGGAACGTATTTTTGCACTTGTGTATACCTTGGGTGATGAACTTGAGCCTGAAATAGAGCGTAAGAGCAGCTCCTGTGAAATGATGCGCGCCTATATTGATGATAAGCTGGGAATTTGTGCATTAGATGCCATAAAAGAGGCTGCAATTGAGCATTTAGAGAAGGTCTTAGATAAGAGCTATGCTCATAAAAAAGAGTTCTACCCTGCTTACGGACAGCTTAGTTTAGCTGATCAAACAGAGATCTACAAACTGGTCAAGCAGATGAATTTATCGCTTCCCAATTACGTTGAATTGCAAGAAAGTCATCAGCTCAATCCAGTTAAGTCGGTAGCTGTATTGCTAGCCTTTTCAAATTAGCTAAGGCTCAGTGTCCTTATGATTTAATTCCTGAAAAGGCCATATTCTTAACCAGGTGTTTTTGTATAAACATAAAGAGGATAAAGACAGGGATGCTTGCAATAAGTCCGGCTGCTAGTTGAAGTTCCCAGCGTGTTTGATACAGTGATCTAAAGTTGATGAGCTTAATTGAGATAGGCTGTAAGTTACTGTCAAAAATAAAGGTATTAGCAAAAATAATATCGCCCCAACTCATAATAAATGCAAAGAGTCCAGCTGAGATAATGCCGGGAATTAAGAGTGGGACAAGAATATGTACAATGCTTTGCAAGCGCGAGCAGCCATCTAAAAATGATGCTTCTTCTAAGGCGAGTGGTATAGAACTTAAGTATGAATACAAAAGCCATACCGTCATAGGAAGACATACAGCGGTATTTGCAATTATGAGTGCTAGAAGAGTATTTAAGATGCCCAGGTCTCTAAAAATTATATACATGGGGTTCACCAATAAGATTGCAGCAAAGAGCTGTGTTGCCAGAATAGCAAACAAGAAGAGGCTTCTTCCTTTAAATTCAAAGCGAGTAACAGCATAGGCTGCCAGAACACCAAAGCTTACGCAAATCACGGAGGAGCTTATCGATACTATAAGGCTATTTTTAAGCGCAGGTAATATGCTTGTTTCACCTTGCAAGACATCTAGGTAATTGCTCCACTGGGCTTCAAAACCAATGAGTTTGGGTGGCCACAAGGTGAGCTCATTATAAGTTTTAAGTGAGCTTGAGATCATGATAAACAAGGGTGAAATGAATATAATCATGCACAGTGCAAAGATGATGCTTCGTATTAATTTGCCGAGCTTCTTTTTGGTATCTAGTTTCATCATAAGACTTAGTTTTTCTCGATATTTTTATAAAACAGGCCGATAAGAACCATAAGTAAGGCAAAAACCAAGACAGCCAAAGCTGAGCTTAGACCAATATTAAAGTTGGCATATGCTTCTTGGTATATTTTAATCACTAGGGTTTCGGTGCTTCTAAAAGGCCCTCCTCCTGTAAGCGTGAATATTACATTAAAAGAATTAAAGGTCCAAATACAAACAAGTAGGGTGGTGACCAGGCCAACCTTTTTTATACCTGGTAGGGTGATGGTAAAAAACTTTCGCAGGCCGCCTGCACCATCAACAGAAGCAGCCTCATATAAGGATTGTGGGATAGCCTGCAGTGCAGCTAAGAAAATCATGGCAACAAATGAGACGCCAAGCCAGGCATCTACCACTGAGGCGCACCAAAATGCAGTGCTAGGTTGGGATAACCAAGAGATATTGCCATCACTTAGTTTAAGGCTTTTAAGCACATAGTTTAGATATCCGTAATTGCTATCTAAAATCCACTTCCAGAGTAGCGCTACAACAACCTGTGGTAAAGCCCATGGTAAAAGACTTAAAAAACTTAGGCTTCGTTGCGCATAAAGACCACGAGCTAAAAAGAGGGCAATGATAAAACCGCCTGCAATTTTAAGTATGAGAGTAAGTATGGTGTAGTTAAAGGTGATTTTTAAGGAGCTGTAAAAGCTCTCATCATTAAAAAGAAGTTTGAAGTTATCAAGACCTACAAAGCTGCTCTGTCCACTCACTAGATTGATTTGTGAGAAGGCCTGTTTGAATAGGATAATAAGAGGATAGGCATAAAGCATTCCTATCATGATCAGTACAGGAGCAATAAGCAGATAGGGTAGTATCTTTTTATTCATAAGATAAGCTCCTTTTTGTCTGATACATCTTTGAGACGAGCGCTTATCGCTTTGCTTGAAGTTTGCCTTTATTCCTCTTTTGGTCCCTCTTAGGCAGCTTGTTAGAGCGATAAGTTCGCGATATAAGCAACATCACTAATTGACATCACTTATTAAGATACTGGAAGCAAAAAGGGGTGACAAGTACCTAGGCTTGCCACCCCTTTTGTAGTACAGCTTCTTTTTTATTTAGTAAGTTCAGCCTGTGCAGCGTCAAGCGCCTCTTGAGGGCTAGCCTGTCCACTTAAAGCCTTTTGTGCTGCGGTCACAAAACTCTTGTTGAAGGCGTCCCAATTTGGTGTATTGGGCTCTGCAACACCCTTGTCAATCAGGGCTGCAAAGGGCTTCATAAACTCAGTCTGGAAGCGGGGGTCGTTTTTCTCGGCATTCAAAATGGGGAACCAATTAAATGCTTCAGAAATGGGGCGTTGATATTGCTCTTGACCCATAAACTCAATAAACTTCCAGGCAGCTTCTTTATACTTAGACAAAGAAGACATTACATATGAATCAGTTACCAGAGTTTCTGCCTCTTGTTTACCAGCAGGTAGCACTGCTACGCCATAAGGAGCCTTATCCTTGTTTTCATCTAAAACCTTTTGATCCCAAGGACCGGTGATAAACATAGCAAGATCGCCATTTTTGAAGAGATCAATTTGGCCAGAGCGACTAGTGCTTACGGGATCTGGAATAAGCTTAGCGTCTGCAAACTTTTTAAGATAGCTTAAGGTCTCAACATTAGCAGGGGTGTTAAGCGTGTACTTACCCTGCTCATCAACCATGCGTCCGCCATTTTGATAAATGAAGTTAAGAAGCTCATCTGCACCTGAGGTAATATCGGTGGGTATAGCAAAGCCATGCATATCGGGGTGAGCCTGCTTTACGGCCTGGGCTGTGCTCAAGAGTTCATCCCAGTTGGTTGGAGCTTTTTCGATGAGATCTGATCGATAAATAAGCGCACGGGAAGAAAAGTCCATGGGTATGCCGTATTGTTTGCCGTTGATATTTGCAGTTTGTAATACGGAGTCTACGCGTTTGCTCTTAAAATCATCACTCATGTATGGGCTTAGATCTTCTAGGGCTCCAAGTTCAGCAAACTGCCTAATAGAACGGGTACCTGCAAGCATTAAATCGGGTGCTTCCTGAGCTTGATATAGCTGAACAATCTTTGAGTTAAGCTCATCCCAGCCAACAGAAATAATCTTAACTTTAATATCTGGGTTTTGTGCTTGGAAATCTGCAATGCCTTGATCTAGCTCTTTTTTAAGATAGCCAGTGTCATAGCCAGGAACAAGAAGACTTAGTTCTGCTGGAGTATTTTCATGTACAGCAGCCTCTGTTTTGGTATCTGCAGCTTTTGAGCCACAGGCAAGGAGGCTTAGACAAAGAGCGCTGATAGCACTAAGGCTAAAGCCAAGTTTTATAAGCTTGTTAAACTTAGGTTTCAAGATAACTCCTCTCACAATTTTTGGCTTTTACAAGCTTTGAGTATCTACTTGAGCAATAAGCTCAGTTAAAATACCTTATACCTCATACCCTACAACAGGTATGATAAAAGCTAAAGCCTAGAAACTTTATTTAAAATTGGGCTAGATAAGCTGCTGTTATCTGGGGACTGTTTACAAAAGACCGCATGTAGTGGGCAGATAGGCTGCTGTTATTTGGGAACTATGTACAGAAGAGAGCTGTGTAAGAGCTGTGTTTAGATAGGTGTTAGTAATACTATGGATAAGATTATTCAAAATTCAAATAAGCTTGAGCTTTCTCAAGAGGATCAAAAGTTAGTGTCAAGCGGGGCGCCGCTTAATGATCAGGAAGTTCAAGATAAGAACTTTTTGGTATTTGACAAATTGACTAAGTATTACAAGCAAGCAGCCAAAGCTTCTCATAAAGCAAAACAAGAGCTAAAGGCTGCGGTATCAAACTTTAGCTATGCAGCTAAAGAGAATGAGTTTTTAGTTATTATTGGCCCTTCCGGCTGCGGTAAATCTACCTTATTAAGAATGGTTGCAGGGCTTGAAGATATCAGTTCGGGTGAGCTTCGTTTAGCCGGAAAGCGCATGAATGAACTTGCTCCCAAAGATAGGGGTTTGGGCATGGTTTTTCAAGACTATGCACTATACCCTCATATGAGTGTTGCACAAAACTTGGCCTTTAATTTAAAAATTGCAGGGGTGCCAGAAAAAGAGCGTAATGAAAAAATAGCCAAGCTTGCTGAAAAACTTGGTTTACAAGAGCTTTTAGATAGAAAGCCATCGCAGCTCTCAGGCGGACAAAAACAACGTGTAGCTCTTGGCAGAGCATTGATTAAAGAGCCCAAGTTACTGCTTATGGATGAGCCACTCTCTAACTTAGATGCTCAACTAAGAATGCAGATGCGTATTGAAATTGCTCGCTTGCATAAGGAGTTAAAAACAACAATTCTGTATGTAACCCATGATCAAATAGAGGCCATGACCTTGGCTGATACCATCATAATTATGAAAGATGGCTGCATCCAGCAAATAGGAAGCCCGCAAGAGATCTATGACAATCCCATTAATCTTTTTGTGGCTCAGTTTTTGGGTAACATTGCACTTAATGTGTTTGATGAAGCCTGCGCTTCTCATCTTGTGGGTCTAGATTCCCTAAAGCTTTCTTCAAAACATATATATGCAATTAGGGCTGAACACTTGAGCTTGTGTGAAGGTGATTCTTTTAAACTCAATTTAATAGAGAATTATGGAAATGAGTCTGTGTTACATCTGCAGCTTGTGGAAGGAAAAGAGGATGCAAGGCTTAGGCTGCGCACTACCCAGATACAAGATATAAGACTGGGACAAAGATATGGGCTGCGTGTGCATGATAGCACTAAGTTGATGCAGTTTGATGCAGGGACTCAACAGCGCTGTATTTAGAGGTGTGTTCATGAGACTCTTGGACTCAAGTTATAACTGGTACAGAGAATCTGGGGAGCTTAAAGAGCTTAAGGCCAAAGGAGATCTAGACCCTCGGCTTAGTTGGGCTCTTGAAAAAGTCGCTTCCCGTTTTGATCAGGCTAATAAACAAGCTCAATTTCAAGCTTGTGATGACGGCAGCTATGAGATTGATTTTTATCCAGGTAAAATTTTCGGTTTTTTCTTAAGTTTTACTTGTCCTGAGGACAGAGTCTGGATTAACCTGGGGACAAGATCTGAGCTCCCTTGGTGGGGAACAGAGGCGGTATATCGCCTAGATTTAAGGCTCAAAGATGAACAGGGTCAAGACTATAGCGCCTTTCTTGAATTAAATAATTTGGAATATCTCTGTGATGATAGCTTGCTAGAGGTAGCTGATATCTTGCTTCCTGATCAGGCTAAGGCATATCCACAAGGAGAGCAGGCAGTTTTTATCCAAATCAAGTTAGATAGTGAGTGCAAAGAGGAAAGACTCTATGTACATGCTTATTTGTACAAGCAAAACTCCTATGAGGACGAGCAGCTTATTGAAACGCAGCTTATTAAGCTCAACAATCTTAAGTTTCCTTATTATGAATATATGAGCCGCACCAAAGATTCCTTTTTTCTTGATTTGTGGCAGCACCCTTGTTCATGGGCTAGAGCACATGAATTAGCTTATTGGTCTGATGAGCATTTTGAGCTCATTGAGCACTATCTGAGCCAGATGGCTAAGCTGGGGCAAAAGGTTTTAACAATTTGCGTAAGTGATATGCCTTGGGCAGGTCAGGCATGCTTTGAGGTAGACAAGAACCCGTCGAGGCTCTATGAATATAATTGCGTGCGATTAGAGCGGCGCTCTGGAAAACTCAAACTAAATACTAAGGCCTTAGAGCGCTATATTAATCTGGGGTGTGAGCTTGGGATATGTCAAGAAATTGATCTTATCGGTCTCTTGTGTAATTGGCATCCAGAAGAATTTGGTAATCCCTTATCTGATTATCCAGACGCTATACGTCTAAGGGCATGGGATTGTGATACGCAGAGCTATGCCTACCTTCATAAGAAATCAGAATTGCGAGAATATCTAAGTCTGCTTTTTGCTGCTTTAGAGCCATACTTGCGTTCTGATCAGGTACGGATTTTATCGGATCAACCCTTAGACCCCAAGAGCCTCAAAGCTTCTCAAGAATTTTTACAGTCGTGCACAGAGTATCCTTTGCGCTTTAAATATGCCATTAATCAAAAAAGCGTGCTTAATGATAAAGAATTAGTTCTAGAGAATTCATCTGCCTCATTAGTATTAGTTCCAGATCTTATCGCCAAAGATTTTTTGAGAACTAAAGACTTTACCTGGTATAGCTGCTGTTATCCTCAAGAGTTTAATTTCTTTCTTAAAAGCCCGCTTATAGAGGCAAGGATGGCGGGGCCCTTTACTAAATTGTGGGGTCTTAAAGGTATGCTGCGTTGGTCCTATGCTTGTTATCACGATAAGCCCAGGTCTGAGGCACGATACAAAAGTTTTAAGTGGGCAGCAGGGGATATGAACTTAGTGTATCCAGGCAATAAGGGACAGGTTTTGCACAGCTTGAGAGAGTGCAATTTGCGCTATGGAATAGAGGACTTCAATCTTTTGTCTGCGTATGATAATAAAGAGCAGCCGTCTTATCTTCAAGAGCTCTCTCATTCACTAAAGCTTGAGCCGGAGGAACTAATGGATAATCCCTATTATCCGCAGGCAAAGGTTTGTAATATGCAACTTAAGATGGCTAGATCTGAGGCTTCAAGTGCAAATTTAGAGCTTCCAAGTCTTGATGATTGGCAAAAAAGTCTTAGAAATGTGCTCTTTTTGTAAAAACTTTGTATTTATCAGCTAAAACGCTTGCGCGTGTAAGCTTAGAGATTGATAGAAACAAAGCTTAACTTTATACTAGGAGAGCTGCAGTTTAGCAGTTTGTTCGTAAAGCGGTCCTCTGGGGGAGAACACACGGGGTGTTCTTTAGGTCCCACGACCGATAAGGAAGGAGAGGCAATGGTATCTACCATCCTCGGCCGCAAGATTGGTATGACCCAGGTATGGAACGATAAAGATGAGATTGTTCCTGTAACGGTCATCCAAGCTGGCCCCTGCACTGTCGCGCAGGTAAAGACCCAAGAAAATGACGGCTACAGCGCCGTTCAGCTTGGTTTTGGCGACATCAAGGCTAAGAAAGTAAATAAGCCTTTAGCTGGTCACTTTGCAAAGTTAGGTGTAGAGCCTGTACGTTACCTTCGTGAGGTACGTGTTGCTGCTGATCAAGCACCTGCTACCGGAGAGACCGTTAATGTATCTATTTTTGCTGAGGCAAAAAAGGTGCATGTAACTGGTGTTTCAAAGGGTAAGGGTTTTGCTGGTACCATCAAGCGTCATGGTTTCCGTTCTGGTCCTTCTGGCCATGGTTCACACTTCCATCGTGCACCTGGTTCAATTGGTCAGTGTGCATCACCTTCACGTGTATTTAAAGGTGTTCGTCTCCCAGGTCACATGGGTAGCGAGCGTGTAACCGTCCGCAACTTGGAAGTAGTTCGCATTGACGAGGAGCAAAACTTGCTTCTTGTTAAGGGTGCTGTTCCTGGTGGCAAGGGCGCGTTCTTGACCATCCGTATGGCCTAGTTGTTGGTCACAAAAACTAACAGCAGTCATTAGGCAATACAGAGGAGATAAGAATTATGTCTAAAATTGAAATCAAGAACGCTGAGGGTAAAAAGGTCAATGACCTTGAACTCAATGATAGCGTCTTTGGCATTGAGCCAAATATTCCTGTTATGCACCAGGTGGTTACTGCATTCTTAGCAAATATGCGTCAGGGAACTCACGCAACTAAGACTCGCGGTGAAGTATCTGGTGGTGGCCGTAAGCCTTGGCGTCAAAAGGGCACAGGTCGTGCTCGCCAGGGTACTATTCGTGCTCCACACTGGCGTGGCGGTGGCGTTGTATTTGGCCCAAGCCCACGCAGTTATTACAAAAAGGTTAACCGTAAGGTAACTAAGCTTGCTCTTCGTTCTGCTCTTTCTTCAAAGCTTGCAGATAAGGAGCTTATTGTTGTAGATCAAATCAAGTTTGAGAAGCCTTCTACTAAGCGGGCACTTGCTTTGCTTAAGGCCTTAGAGGTAAAGGGTTCTGTAACTGTTGTATTTGATGAGTATGATTATGAGAGCATGGTTTCTTTCTGCAATATTCCTGGTGTTCAGCCTTGGGTGTCAGATGAGCTAACCACTTATGACATTCTCAACAATAAGAACCTTGTTATGACCGAAGCAGCAGCTCGTCGCTTAGGGGAGGTGCTTGCATAATGGTAGATGCACACGAGGTTATTATTAGACCAATCGTTTCTGAGAAGAGCTTTGATCTTATGGAGCAAAATAAGTATACCTTTGAGGTAGCTAAGACTTGCTCTAAAGAAGAGATTTCTCAGGCAATTACTGAGCTCTTTGGTGTTAAGGTTAAAAAAGTGAACACCATGTCAGTAAATGGTAAGCCAAAGCGTCAGCGCTATGTAAAGGGTTACACACGTTCTTGGAAAAAGGCTATTGTAACTCTTGCTGAAGGCGAGAGCATTGAGATTTTTGGTAACGCAGCCAACTAATTATTATAATTAGATTGCAGTTTTAAGGCGGAGAGGTGAAGAACCCTTTCCGCCTTTTTTAATGCTTGAAGAGTTGGATAGTTTTGTGAACGGTGCTTATTTCTTATATAAGGGTGGTTTACTGGAGGCAGAGTTAGGTAAGGATATAAAAACTCAATTCATGAAACTCTTTAGACCAGAAATTTTTGGGGAATCTGCTAGAGCACAGTAAAATTAAAGAAGCATAGCGCATTTTGCAAAGACAAAGTTGTGAAGATACTTTGTTAATCTTTGCATTTTTCTAAAAACAGAAGTTTTAGCTAGGAAAAAAATCCCAAAAGCACTAACATATATAAGGCTGTTTCCAAAACAGCAGTGTAGTGCCCTCACTAAATGTTAGATACACCCGGGGGCGTGGTTGCTCGGAGTTATAAGACTGAGCAGGTAGATGGCGTATTGACTGCAACGTACATCTGCGGGGCTCTAATCCCATGGTCTTATAGCAATCGGGCGGAAGGAGAAATAATGGGAGTTAAGCAGTTTAAGCCGACTTCCCCTGGACGTCGTTTCCAGACGGTTTCTGATTTTGCAGAGATCACTAGATCGACTCCTGAGAAGTCACTAGTTGAGGCTCTTCCAAAGAAGGCAGGCCGCAACAACTATGGTCGTATTACCACTCGTCACCAGGGTGGTGGCCATAAGCGTCAATATCGTCGTATTGACTTTAAGCGCAACAAAGATGGTATTCCTGCAAAGGTAGCTACCATTGAGTACGATCCAAACCGTTCTGCACGTATCGCCCTCTTGCACTATGCAGATGGTGAGAAGCGCTACATCCTTCATCCCAAGGGATTAAAGGTTGGAGACATCGTAGAATCCGGTTCTAGCGCTGACATTAAGCCTGGTAACGCACTTCAGCTTAAGGATATCCCAGTTGGTACCCTTGTTCATGCTGTTGAGTTCCAACCAGGTAAGGGTGCAGCTATTGCACGTTCCGCTGGTGCTTCTATCCAGCTTATGGGTAAGGAAAATGGCTACGCTATTCTCCGTATGCCTTCTTCAGAAATGCGCCGTGTGCTTGATACCTGCCGTGCAACCATTGGTGAGGTAGGAAATGCTGAGCATGCAAACATTTCTATTGGTAAGGCAGGTCGTACCCGCTGGAAAGGCGTTCGTCCTACGGTTCGTGGTACGGTTATGAACCCAATTGACCACCCACACGGTGGTGGTGAAGGTAAGAACAAGACTGCTGGTCGTCATCCTGTTACCCCATGGGGTGTTCCAACTAAGGGACATCGCACCCGTAACAAGAAGAAGGGATCAAACCGTCTCATCATCCGTCGTCGTAAGAAGTAATTGCGGTTACACGAGTTTTAGGAGAACACTTTTATGAGCAGAAGCCTCAAAAAAGGGCCGTTCGTGGAAACCCGCCTCCTTTCTCGCGTTACTGCGATGAATGAGGCAGGCGAGAAAAAAGTTGTAAAGACTTGGTCTCGTTCTTCCACAATTTTCCCTGAGATGGTTGGTCACACCATCGCCGTACATGATGGACGCAAACATGTACCTGTTTATGTGACCGAGTCAATGGTAGGACACAAGCTTGGCGAGTTTGCACCAACCCGTACCTTCAAGGGTCACGCAGCTGACAAGAAGAAGAGATAAGGGAGGGTTGATACATGGAAGCAAAAGCTGTAGCACGCATGGTGCGTGTAGCTCCACGCAAGGCTCGCCTTGTAGTTGATCAAATTCGCGGCAAAGCTGTTGTAGATGCCCGTGATATCCTTCGCTTCAATGAGCGTGCAGTTGCTGAAATTGTTGAGAAGGTTGTTAATAGTGCAGCTGCAAATGCTGAGCATAAAGATGGTCTTCGCGCAGAGGATCTCTTTGTTAAGACCTGCTTTGTAGATGAGGGTCCAACTTTGAAGCGCATTCGTCCTCGCGCTAAGGGCTCTGCAAGCCCCATCCGCAAGCGTACTTGCCACATTACCGTAATCGTTGCACCACGAAAGGAGGCGTAATCACATGGGTCAGAAAGTAATTCCTACAGGCTTTCGTTTGGGCGTAACAGAAGAGTGGCGCTCACGCTGGTACGCCGGTAAAGATTACGCTCAAAATCTTGGTAACGATCTTGAAGTTCGTAAGTTTTTAGAGAAGCGTCTTTCTCGTGCAGCTCTTTCTCGTGTTGAAATTGAACGTGCTGGCGATAAGACCAAGGTAATCATCATTACTGCTCGCCCTGGTATCGTTATTGGTAAAAAGGGTGCTGAAATTGATGTTTTGCGCAAAGACCTTGAAAAGATTGTTGGCGGAAACGTTAACGTTGAGGTTCTTGAGGTTAAGCGCCCAGAGCTTGATGCACGTCTTGTAGCTCGCTCAATTGCTGAGCAGCTTGAGGGTCGTGTTGCTTTCCGTCGCGCTATGCGCAAAGCAGTTCAGGCTGCACGCAAGAGCGGAGCTAAGGGTATCCGTATTCAGTGCTCAGGTCGTCTTGGCGGTGCTGAGATGGGTCGTCGTGAATGGTATCGTGAGGGTCGTGTGCCCCTGCATACGCTTCGTGCAAAGATTGATTATGCTGAAGCAACTGCAGCTACAACCATGGGTTCTTGCGGTGTTAAGGTATGGATTTACCTTGGCGAAAAGCTCCCAGGACAGCCTGCACCTAATCCTGCACTTGAGGGATCAAGCCGTCCTCGCACTCGTCGTGGCGAAGGGAGGAAGTAATGTTAGTCCCTAAGCGTGTTAAGTATCGTAAGGTACAGCGTGGTTCCATGAGGGGCCGTGCTAAGGGTGGCACCAAACTCAACTTTGGTGATTATGGTCTACAGGCACTTGAGGCTCATTGGATCACCAATCGCCAGATTGAGGCTGCTCGTATTGCTATGACCCGTTACATGCGTCGTGGTGGTAAGGTATGGATCACTATCTTCCCAGATAAGCCCATCACCAAAAAGCCTGCAGAAACTCGCATGGGTTCTGGTAAGGGTAACCCAGAAGAGTGGGTAGCAGTTGTTAAGCCCGGACGCATTATGTTTGAGATTACCGGTGTGTCAGAAGAGGTAGCAAAAGAGGCACTACGTCTTGCTTCTCAAAAGCTTCCTATTAAGACCAAGACCGTTACCCGTGCCGATCAGAGCGGGGAGGAAGAGTAAATGAAACCTCAAGAGATTCGTGAGCTTTCAAACGAAGAGCTCGCCTCGAAACTCAAGGAAGGCCGCACTGAGCTTTTCAACTTGAGATTCCAAATGGCAACCAGCCAGCTCGATAACACCGCTCGCGTGAAGACGGTTAAAAAGGAAATTGCACGTATTCAAACTGAAATGCGTGCCCGTGAGCTCGCTGAAGCAAAGCAAGACTAAAAGAGACGTGGAGTAAGAAATGACTGAAGTACGTAATCTTCGCAAGATTCGTCAAGGTGTGGTTGTTTCCACGGCTTGCGATAAGACTTGCGTAGTAGAAATCCGTGAACGTAAGCGTCATCCCAAATACGGGAAGATGATGACGAGCACCAAGAAGTTTCACGCTCATGATGAGGAGAACACTGCAGGTGTGGGCGATACTGTTCGCATTATGGAGACCCGTCCTCTCTCAAAAATGAAGCGCTGGCGCCTCGTAGAAATTGTAGAGCGCGCAAAGTAATTGTGTATGTAAGGGTGATGTGCTCCAGCTTCTAAGGAGCACCTCTCATCTGATCTAGTTGTTATCGGAGGAACCGATGATTCAAGCAGAATCCGTGCTTAACGTTGCTGATAACTCTGGTGCTCGTAAAGTAAAGTGCATCAAGGTAATCGGTGGTTCAAAGCGCCGTTATGCTGGTCTTGGTGATGTTATTATCTGCAGCGTTAAAGAGGCTGCTCCAAACGGAAACATCAAGAAAGGTGACGTAGTACGTGCTGTTATCGTTCGTACTAAAAAAGAGTCACGCCGCAAGGACGGTAGCTATATCCGCTTTGATCAAAACTCAGTTGTTTTGATTGATGCAAACGGTGCCCCACGTGGTACTCGTATCTTTGGCCCTGTTGCTCGTGAGCTTCGTGATCGTAAGTACATGAAGATTGTCTCACTAGCTCCTGAGACACTGTAGCAGAAAGTGAGATCGACCATGGCTAAGATGAACATTATTAAGGGCGATAAGGTAAGAGTTATCGCTGGTAAAGATAAGGGTAAAGAGGGCGTAGTTCTTCGTGCTTATCCTCAAAAGCAGCGTGTAGTTGTTGAGAAGGTAAACATTGTTAAGAAAGCTACTCGCCCCACTCCAGCTAACAATCGTGGTGGCATTGTAAGCCAAGAGGCTCCTATCCACGTATCAAATGTTATGCTGATTGACCCAAGCAACGGTCAGCCAACTCGTGTTGGTCGCAAGCGCAATGCAGAGGGCAAACTCATCCGCTACTGCAAAAAGACCGGAACTGAGCTCTAAGAGTTTAGTATCAAACCTCCCTTAGACCTAGCGTTTAAGGGAGGTTTTTTATTATCCAATCAATAAATTCACTATCTACATATGCCTTGATTTTTTTAAAACTATCCTCATCAAGAAGAGATTTGCTTTTATCGCAATACTGGCAATATGCCATAGCACACCAGGTCACACCACGCAGGCAATTAAGCGTAATATATGCAAGAGCTCTTTTCTCAAAATTGTGTAAATCAATTCTCTTATTTACCGCTTGCCTATATAAGCCCAGACAATCTTGCGCCTCTTCAATGCTTAACATGTGATCTGTTTTCCAAAAGCTGGTTGTGGCTGCCAAAGCGTGACCAAGGTCTTGAGCTGGATCTGCAAAGAGGGGTTTTTCCCAGTCAATTAGATAGGCGCCCTTATCAGAAATAATAAAGTTTCCTGAGTTGAGCTCAGTATTAATGATGCAGGGCTGAAAGGCTTCCTCTTTAAGTGCAATGAGCGCATCTTGAGCCTTTCCTTGCAGTCTTTCTATTTGTCTAAGGATACTTGCATTGGCGTGATGCGAGTATTTATAAGCATTAAGCATGGATTGACATTCAGAAAATAGGGAATGAGCAGCATCTTTGGGCACAATGAGATGGTGCTGGGGTACATGCAAGCTGTGTATGTCAGCAAGGAGCTCTGCTAAGCTAGGGAGGTCATACTTATAATCAAGTGATCGGCCAGCTAAATACTGCATGGTAAAAAATTCCAGCTTTTCACCCTTAGCATCTTTCAAGAGGTAGTGGCGATAAGCCCCCGCCGTTCTTTTGCTTGCTTCAAGTAACTTGAGAGTTTTATATTCATAGCTTAGTTGATCCTTAAGATTCATCTGGCTTCCCAGGTTCATGCGGATCACAAGTTTTTTATCTAATTCTTTTTGCTCAAAAAGGAAGTTAAGATTGTATTCTCCATGGGCAAGAAGATCTAAGCTCCATTTTTGATTGGGGTCCAGCTCATGGTCCTCAAAGAAGCTCTTGTTTGATTCTATATGATTTTTTAGCTGTTCAAAGTGATGCTTAATCATGTGATTTATTTCCATCGCAGTCTCAGATGATCTCTAAATAAGATCATTGCCGCAGGAGCAGATAGTTCTTGTGCGGTCTCCTTAACCCCCAAAGCAGCACTCAATAAGTACAAGACTTCCCAGTTTTCAAGCCTTGTATTGCTGCTTTTGAGAGCAGAATTAAAGCGAGATGCGCAGCTTGCACAATAGGTGTAAAGCTGCTTTGTTCTCATATCAATGTGCTGTTCTTGATGATTTTTCTTATCTAGTTTTTCCAGCTCCTTTATAAAGAGGCTATTACAATTAGATATATGCTCTCTTGAGAAGTGATTGACCTGACCACCCAGTCCGCAGCATGCAAGAGCGTTGAGAGCAGGATATGCGCCCGGAAGTAAATCCTGAGCAGCCTTGAAAAAGCTAAGATCATCTCTATCAGGGCAAGAAACATATACTGGATAAGCTTTATCATTTGACTGATCATCTATCTGATCATCTAACTGATCATCTAAGTGCACGCCTTGCTGAAGGTGTAAGAAATTTAATTCTTTTAAGAGCTTATAAATAGGAAATATCTTAAGTTTAAGTTTAAGTTCTTTGTCATGCTCCAAAGAGGCAAGCATGCTTTTGTAGCAGTTGGCACAAAGACAGTAAATCTCACGGATACCTTGTAGGTAGTAAGCTCTTAATTTGGCATCTAGTCCAGTTTTCCACCCCAACTCAAGCACGGGTTTTTGACAGCATGACGCGCTTATCGCCATAGTATGACCCTGTGTCAGCTCAAGTAGCTTTATGCAGGTTTTGGGGTACATTAAAACGGCATTACAGCCAAAATAGATAAGCTTTGTAGCCTTATTTCCTGATTTTGATTGAGATTTTGTCTTAAACTTAGCTTGAGTTGATCTAAATGAATATCTTTCCAGTTTTTCTAAGGGATAGTGTTGCTTATACCAAGCATATAAGGGGCGTCTCTGTTCTAAAGATCGTTGGTATAAGCCTATCTCATAACCAGAGATATCCACAGGACAAGCGCGTTTGCAATTATCGCAGACAGAGCACTGGTATGCCAAGCTTGGATCAGCTGCAAGATACTGCGCTAGGTTAAGCTTATGTTTCGATAAAAAATGGCATTGCCTCGTACAGCATCCGCAGTTAATGCAGGCTTGTGTATTAGGCAACTTATGTTTTGCTTTTTCAAGAAAGAGACCCACCTAAACACGGCTCCTTTAAGCTTTGTGTTTACATTTACGTCTGCGCCTATAGCGAGCCTGGGCAATTTGCATGTGCAGAAAACAGCGCATAACTGAGAAAAAACTGCCCTTACCCTTTTTATTAAGAAAGCGCCGAGCAGAACTATAAATATTAAGCTCAAGTTGGTGAATAGCTATTTTAGCTTGCTTAAGTTGAAGGGAAAATTCATAGTCTTCCATCAGTTTAAGCTTAGGGTCAAAACCCCCAAGGAGAGAGTAGCTGTCTTTATCTATACACAAGCCTTGATCGCCAAAACAAATCTGCCTACATCTTAGACGCATTCTAGATCCCCATGCCAGCAGTTCTAGGGCAGGGCTGCTGGGGTAAAAACGTAAGCTAAAGCAGGAGGGACTGGGAGCATTAATGGCCGCCTGAATGCAGTTTTTGTCTAAGCGTGAATCAATGTGCAAGAAGCAGAGACGCTGAGCTTGAGCGTTAAGGGCTCCGCAGTGCAGCTGCCCGCCTCTTGATGGGGGACAGGATATGATACTTAAACGCTGAAGTCTGGACCTTTTAAAGAATTGCTGCCAAAAGCTGCACAGCAGCTCTAAGCTTTTATCGTTACTTGAGCCATCTACAAGGATAAGTTCAGCATGATCTAAACCATCTAAGTTAAGAATTTCTTGAGAAAAGGCTTTAACGAGATCCTCTTCATTATAAAAGATGGTAATAATGCTCAATTCCAAGGGAGTATTTGCTGCAGTGGGAGACATAAGCTCAAGTATATTGGTTATCATATCTCTATTCCTCAAGGTCTTGTCCATGTTTCATATAAGCTATTGATAACAGGCTGCTTAAAAGGCATAAAGCTAGGAGTAAACACAATGAAACAAGGAAATCTTTAGAATAGGGATCCAAGGATTTATCGCCCGTATTAATAAAAACAATGATGCCAGGGGCGGTACCCAAAAGGGTACTTAAAAGATAGTTTTTAAAGGAAATACGGCTTAAACCTCCCAGATAATTTATGAGGTTATAACTTATTAAGGGGATGAGCCGTAGGATAAAAAAGCAGATAAACAAGTTTTTTTGCTTAGGACTGTTAATAAGGGAATAAAGCTTGGCTGAGAGCCGAGCCTTATGCTTGCGTAGATCCAGAAATCTATTTATTTTGCCGCGCAAAGCATAGCGTGAGATAAGAAACATAATGCTTGAGTTAATTGCAACAGCTATAAGGGTGTAGAGGCTGCCCCAAAATAAGCCAAAGGCCATTCCTGCAGGTAATACCAGGATGGGTACAGGAAAAAAGAAGATAGGCAGTGTGCCAAAAAGCATGAGGTACAGCAAGGCCGATAAGATACTATGTTCAGAGATTAAGGCGTGTATGCGCTCCATGGGAAGTAGGTAGGAAAGCGCAATGCAGAGCAGCGTGAAAAGTGCAGCCATGCCCAGGGTAGACAAAAACTCTTTAAGATGGGATGTCTTGAGCATGATGAACAGACCTTATCATCTAGATTTCTCACATAAGTCTTGATATATCTTGATGTTGCTAGAGCGGGGGTGGGTAAGCGCGCCACCTCAGTTTACTGCCTTAGCTCATACATAGGACGCCTCATGAGACAGGGTTTAAAGCCACGGCTGTCGTTCAAATCAGATTCGTAGCCGGGCTTGTAGCCTACAACACCATGAAGCCGCCATTGCTTTAAACTTACAAGCGCAGAAATTATAGCATCTAGGTCCAAAAGCTCCTGAGGATTTAGGCTACAAAAATTATATTTTGGAATAAGAATAGCCCTAGTATCACTAAGTTCTATGATCCAGCAAAAAGAGCCTTCGTGCATCGATACGGGTAGCTGCCCCAGCTCATAGCTTAGTAGATCTTCTATATAGTCAATATCGCTCAATTTAAAAGGTATATAAAGCTCAAGATCTTGCTCAAAAATTCTTTGGCTAAGCTGCTTAAATACAGAAGCATGTGACCACT
>JAEZZM010000036.1 GCA_023418575.1 Actinomycetes bacterium
AAGCTTCTTTAAAAGCTCAACCTGTTCTGTTTCAAGAAGACCAGTTTTACCCAGGTAAATGGTGTAGTTTTCACCACTTGTTAGACAACGCTCTAAGGCTGCATGTAATTCCGATAAGACCGCAGCAACGCGCAGGTCTGCCATGCGTTTAAGCTCTGCCTCTTGTAATGCTGCCTCTTCAGTGGTGCTTGCAGCTGCACTAGCTGCCCCAAGATCTGCACCAGCCTTCGCAGCGCTAGCGCCTGTGCTACTTAAGCTCTCTGGTAGGGGCGTGTAGCCAGATGTAGGACCTTGAGCCCATTGCTCAGGGCTAATCTTGTTTTCTTCGCTCATAGCGTACCCCCCAGGATTCTAAAACATCTAAACAGAGCTTAAGAGCTTCATCTTTTTTTGCCGCTACCTTATCGGAAAGCCCAATATGAGGCTCAAGAGAGGAGGGCTGAATACCCACAACATGGCAGGCCACTAAGGGATTGTCGCTAAGATTTTTTATGAAGAGCACGTCTTGAATGCCAACTTCATGCGCAGAAACCTGCGCTGCAAAATATTTATCAACCTCATCATGGCTAAAGCTGCAGAGAGTGGCTTCTTCAAGACCAGCATCAAGAGCATCAATAAGTAATAGATGATCAAAATCTGACATAAAACCCAAAAGTTCCATGCCAGCAGTTCCGCCGTCAATCAATTGGATCTCAGGTGAAAAAGTCCAGGAGCTCTGCAGCTCCTGGACCATGTGAACACCAAAACCTTCATCAGACATGAGAAGATTTCCAATTCCAAGAACGGCAATCATGGGCTGCCTTTCTTGATTAATGCTCATGTGCGACCTCGGCTAGCTTGCTTTGTTCAAGCTCATCATCAGGGCTAGGTTGAGCATCACGCTTTAAGCCTCGGCCCTTCTTTTCCTCAGCAATGCTGCGCGCAAGTTCAGGATCAATATCATGAATATCAACAGGGGGATTCTCAAAGAATTTATAACCAGAAATCATTGAGGAGATCTCTCCGTCGCGCTCAAGATAGTCCGCTCTAAATGCAAGGTAAATATGTGCAATAACAAAGATCATAAAGTACCAGGCCACTACATGATGAACCAGGTGTGTTCCATACTCTGTTAAGAGCACATTTACTGGGTTAAAGATGTGAGCCAAAAGGCTATTGGGGCGCACTTGGGCAAACATAGCCAAACCGGTAACAATTACTATAATAAGCGCAATATAAATAGAAAAGTAAGCGGTTCTTGCTAATGAGTTGCGCAAAAACTCTTTTTCTTCCTTTTGAGGAATAAAGAGGTAATGCTTGGTGCTATATACCAAACCCTGCCAGTATTCCTTTTTGTGGAATCTGGGCAAGAGCCTATCACCCTTATAACGGATTGCTCCATAAATACGAAGGATGCAGGACCCAATTAAGATAAAGGCAAATACAAAGTGCAACAAGCGGATAAAAGACATGCTCATTGGACTACGCACAATATAGGTGGTCTCAGAACCTACCAATCCGCCGTAGGCAGGATCACCAATATAGAGTCCGGTAAAAAAGAGCACAAATACGCAGAGCACCATAATCCAGTGAAAGCTTCTTAAGAAAGGCGAGAAGAGCCAATACATCTGCTTTCCTGTTTTATGTTTGAGTCTGCGTGCCTGCAAATCCTGCTTGACTCGCTTGTTTGTTTTGCCTGAGCTTTTTTCACTCATGCCAATCACCCCTGTTAAACAATCAAAGTGCTGGCGCGAAGCTTGCCTGTAGCATCATATAAGTGGGTGGCGCAGGCTAGGCAAGGATCAAAGGAGTGAATACCTTTGAGTACCTCTACGGGCTTATCGGCAACAGCTATATGTGTATCAAGGATGCAAGCTTCATAGGCACCATGTTCACCCTGAGAACTTAGGGGCATTGCGTTCCAGGTTGAAGGAACTACTGCCTGGTAATTGCTTACTCTGCCCTTGGTGATTTCTACCCAGTGACCCAAAGCTCCACGAGGGGCTTCAAGTAGGCCTACGCCGCGCACAGGTCCCTCGGGCCACGTGGTGGGATCCCACTTTTCACCATTAAAGGTAACGGTGTCTCCCGCCTTGATATTGGCAATGAGCTTATCGTAGAAATAGCGAGCCAGCTCTTCAGCAAGCTGAGCATCAAGAGCACGACAAGCAGTGCGTCCAACAGTGGAGCACATCCATACATGTGCAGGAGCGCCCAAGAGGCTTGATACGGTATCAATCTGCTTAACCATGAGCTCTTCTGCCCAAGTTGGTTTGTCGATAATACCTTGCTTTACCTTGGTGTATACAACAATATACTTGGCAAGTGGGCCAACCTCACAAGCCTTGCCCTGTAAGGTTGGGGACTTGATCCATGAGTATTTATTATCCTCATCCAAAAACTCCCACTTGGTTTTAGTTCCTTCTTTGGGGCCTGTGTAGTTGGGATTGGTTTGACCAACAGAAGGATGTAAGCTTTTTACGCCTTCAGGATAGCTATACCAAGAGTGCTCAACTTCTTCGGTAATGAAGTTTTCATTCATAAAGTCTTGACCACTAAGTACGGTAACTTTTGCAGCTTCAACACCCTTGAAGAAGTCTTCAACTACACCATTTGAGCGCACTAAGCATTTCTCGTGATAGTCACCGCTTTGGATAGAGGTATAAGACTCATCTGGGTAGTTACCATAGCCAAGGGCACGAACCTTAGATAGACCTCCGCCATCAAGTTTGCCAGCCTCGGCATAAATTTTGCCAATGGCGAGAAGATCAGGCAGATAGAAGTAGTTGACTAGGTTAAGACCTAAGGCCAGTGATTCATCTACTACAGCAAGACGCATGGCGTTTACGGGCGCATTCATATCTTCCATAGAGATAGCACAAGGCATGCCACCTACAACATAGTGAGGATGAGGGTTCTTTCCACCAAATACTACCTGAGGAGTTACAATGTCGCGCTGACGATCAAGAATATTGAGATAGTGAGCTACGCCCATCAGGTGCACCTCTGGGGGAAGAAGGAGGTAATCAGGATGATCCCACCAATGAGCGGCAAAGATACCAAGTTGTCCTGAGTCCACAATCTTTTTGACCTTAGCTTGGATGGCAGCAAAATAGGCCTCAGTAGACTTGGGGAACTCTTTTGGATAAGCATCAATATCTAAGCCTTCACGTGGACCTTTAAGTCCTGTTACGTCATAGGTCTTAAGTACTAAATCTTGAAGTTCGCCCGTCTTTTTGGGATCTGCTTTCAAGGCTTCAACAGGGCTTACCCAGTCAAGCGCATGCAGATGATAAAAGTGGACAATATGATCATGGGCGTCAAGACAGGCTTCCATGATATTTCTAATGTAGTTAGCATTTTTTGGGATCTTGATCTCAAGGGCATCTTCTACTGCTCTAAGAGAAGCAAGAGAGTGTGTTGAGGTGCAAACACCGCAGATGCGACCTGCAAAAGCCCATACATCACGAGGATCTCTATCTTTAGAAACTACCTCAATGCCGCGCCAGGCAGTGCCAGATGAAAGAGCCTTAGAGACCTTTCCACTTGCCTCGTCTACTTCAACTTCCAAACGAAGATGACCTTCAATACGAGTTACGGGATCAATAACAACACGCTTCATGCCTAGTTCTCACCCTCTTTTTTCTCAGCCTGCTCTTCAGCCTTAAGTTCTTTTGCTTCTTGAACCTTGTGGCTTGCAATAGTAGCTACAGCGTGAATACCTACAGCTGCAGCTGCTACACCAGCAGCGGCGATTCCAACATTATCAGCAACAGTTACGCTATGAGGCGTGTGAACATTGGGTAGACGCTTGTAGAAGTCGCCATTGTCCCAGAATTTATTCTCTGAACATCCAATGCAGCCATGGCCAGATTGAATGGGGTAGGAAAGACCGCCCCACCAGCGCATATTACCGCATGAATTATAGGCCTCAGGACCACGACAGCCCACTTTGTACAGACATAAACCAGCTTTTGCACCCTTATCGTCAAAGTTTTCAACAAAGAGGCCTGAATCAAAGAAGGGACGGCGATAGCAGGTATCATGAATACGGTTGCCGTAGAATTGCTTTGGTCTTCTTTGACTATCTACAGGAGGTAGTTGTCCAAAGAGAGCATAGTGCATTATTACACCAGTCATGACCTCAGGAATTGGTGGACAACCAGGCACTTTTACAATGGGCACTCCACTTACTACATCTGAGACTGAAACAGTGTGAGTGGGGTTGGGATGAGCAGCTTGAATGCCGCCCCAGGCAGCGCATGAGCCGTATTCAATTACTACAGCTGCCTTTGAAGCCAGATGCTTAAGCTCTTCTACAAAGGGCTTGCCGCCTGTCATACAGTAAGTACCCTCATCATCTAAGGATACGCCACCTTCTACAGCTAAGATGTACTGGCCCCCATATTGCTCAACAAGCTCTTCAAGATGATGCTCAAAAGCGCTGCCTGCAGCAGCTGCAAGAGTATCGGTGTACTCAAGAGAGATCATGTTGAGAACAACATCTGAAGCAAAAGGTGAGGTAGAGCGAATGAAGCTCTCATCACAGCCGGTGCACTCATGACCATGTAGCCAGATAACTACGGGAAGTTGCTTTGACTCTGCAGCCTCAACAACTTTAGGTAACATGGCGGGAGCAAGTCCGAGCGCAGCTGTGAGGCCTACGCAAGTCTTCATAAAAGAGCGTCGGCTTAAGCTGCGGTCTTGAAACTCCTCCCAAAGCGTTTTTCGACCACGCTTGATTTCGTTAGACACGGTGTCTCCTGCCATTCGTGTTTTTTGTGATTTGCAAGCTGACGATAAGATCAGGCTTTGAGCGCTAGGTTTTGATCGGCATAGCTTTTATACGTATGCACAGATGCACGCTCATATGCTTCCTTGTGCTAAGAACCTTGATCTAAGCGAACTTGCTAAAACACACCTACGTTGAATATTTTATAGGTTTTTCAACCAAAAATGTATGATTTGTGCCACGAAACAGGGGTAAACGTCCCAAAAAATTGCTTTAAAATAAGCAGATTACCCCTTTTTAGCATAAATATGAATATTGAATAATTCGTAATACTACGTTTCTGAAATTTTATGCATCAATCTGCTTAGAGTTGGTCTGTCTCAATTGAGCTGCTCTAATTGGCGGAGTTCTTGTCGCATTCAGATGTGTCAATGAGGCGATAATAACTTACCTAGCAGTTCAGGCATTTCAGTATGGCGACGGCTTCTCTAATATGGTGTCTCCATTTTTAGGCTGGACTGTTGGTGGCTGTGTGCTTGCAGGTGTTCCCTTCCCCAAGTGGCTTAAATGGGTCTTTCCAAAGGTAATCTTATTTATTATTTTAGGTTTTGTGGTGATGTATGGTCTAACCGTAAGCGGCTGGGCATTATATGAGTTTTAGATTTATGGGTTTTAAGAGCCTATGAGTTTTAACAAACTATGAGTTTTAACAAAGGTGTTTAGAAAAGGATCTGTTGAAGATGTTTGATTTTGATGAGTTCATTGATAGGGCTAATACACAATCTATTAAATGCATGCTTTTGCCTGAGGGTTGCCCTAGTGATGCACTGGCACTTTGGGTGGCAGATATGGATTTCAAATGTGCGCCCGTTATTATCGAAGCCTTGCAAAAGCGCATTAACCATGGCATTTTTGGCTACAGCCTGTATGAGACTGGTGAGCTTAAAGAGGCAATTTGTGGCTGGTTTGAAAAGCGCTTTGATTGGAAGATCACTGATCCCAGACATATTGTTTACAGCCCCGGTGTTGTCCCCGCTATCTCATTTTTGCTTCAAGCATTAAGCAAGCCTGGCGATAAGATCATAATCCAGCGTCCTGTTTATTATCCTTTTACCGACAAGATCGAGGCAAGCGGCAGGCAGGTAGTTAATAATCCATTGATCTGTAGCATAGCTGATAACAAATTGAACTATCGGATGGATTTAGATCTTTTGGATAAGCAGCTTGCTGATAAGGATACGCAAGGTATGATTTTGTGTAATCCCCACAATCCTGTTGGTCGCGTATGGACTGAAGAGGAGCTTAAGGCTGTCTTAGAGCTTGCTAAAAAACATAAGAAGTGGATTATTTCTGATGAGATACACATGGATCTCACTCGTAAAGGCATAAAGCATATTCCTCTGCTTAAGATAGCTGGAGATTATGCCGATCAAGTTATTGCGTGCACAGCTCCATCAAAGAGTTTTAACTTAGCTGGAATGCAGCTTTCTAATATAGTTATCCCAAATGAGGAGTATAGAAAAGCCTTCTTAGCTATTAGCGATAAGCTCAATGGCGTTGGTATTCCCAATCCTTTTGCAATTAGTGCAACTATTGCTGCATATACGCAAGGTGATAGCTGGCTTGATGCCTTGCGTGAGTATTTAGATTCAAACATTGCCTTGGTGGAGCATTTTGTTTCTGAGCATTTGCCTTTAGCAAAGATTGCTCCTTGTGAGGGAACTTATTTAATGTGGCTTGATCTGCGTGCTTATGAGTCTGACTACAAAAAGCTTGAGGATAAGATGCAGCATAAGGCAAAACTTGCCTTAGATGAAGGCTATATTTTTGGTGAAGAGGGAAGAGGCTTTGAGCGCATAAATATTGCCTCACCACGCAGTGTTATTGAAGACGCTCTTAAGCGTATGGAGCAAGCTCTAGTATAAGGATTCTACTTAAGAGATTCTATTTAAGAGACTCTGCTTGAGAGATTCTACTTAAGAATTTGCGGAGTAGCTTAGAACTTATTTGAAAAGCCCAGGAATGACAGTGTCCTGGGCTTTTATTATGTATTTATCACATTCCCGTAGTATATCTTCTTGATATCTAAATTAGTTCTTATCGAAAACTTGAGTCTCTAATTGTGAGATTTTGTGGATACAGGGATATAAATCTGCTTAGCTTTGATAGGCTTGGGTACTATAAGATTCGACATACAGATTATCTGTTTCAAACAAGTGATAGGAGGACTGAGATTATGAATCTCAAACCACTGGGTGATCGTGTGATTGTTAAGGCTGCAGAGGCTGAGACAAAAACTCAATCAGGATTGTATCTTACTACTTCTAGCCAAGAAAAACCTCAGCGCGGTGAAGTTTTGGCCGTTGGTGAGGGTCGCTTTGACTCAGAGGGTAAGCGCATTCCTCTTGATCTTAAGGTTGGAGATACCGTTATCTACAGCAAATATGGTGGAACCGAGGTTAAGTTAGAAGATGAGGAATACCTTATCTTGCGCGCAGATGATATTTATGCGGTAATCCAGTAGTTCCATACAATTCGTTTTTGCTATAAGTTTTTCGCTGTTGGTTTGAAACTAAAAGAAAGGACCTGCGTTTAGATGGCTAAACAAATTACCTTTGATTCTTCAGCACGTTCAGCCCTTGCACGTGGTGTAAATACTTTGGCAGATGCTGTAAAAGTTACCTTGGGCCCAAAGGGTCGTTATGTTGCTCTTCAGCGCTCATATGGAGCACCAACCATTACTAATGATGGCGTTACAGTAGCTAAAGAAATTGAGCTTGAAGACAAGATTGAAAATATGGGAGCCCAGCTTGTTAAAGAGGTTGCAGTAAAGACCAATGATGTTGCTGGTGATGGTACTACCACAGCAACCCTTTTAGCTCAGGTTATCGTAAATGAGGGCTTGCGTAACGTAACTGCTGGTGCCAATCCTTTGGCAATCCGCCGTGGTATTGAAAAAGCAGTTGACGCTGTAGTTAAGCAGATGCGTGAAAATGCTATTGAGGTATCTTCTCGTGATCAAATTGCTAGCGTTGGCACTATTTCTGCTGGCGATGAGACCATTGGTAATCACATTGCCCAAGCCATGGATATGGTTGGAAAAGATGGTGTTATCACTGTTGAGGACAGCCAAACCTTTGGCATTGGCATTGATATTGTAGAAGGTATGCAGTTTGATAAGGGTTATATCTCACCTTATATGGTTACAGATCATGAGCGTATGGAAGCAGAGCTTCAAGACCCTTACATCCTTTTAACTGATCAAAAGATTAGCAACATTCAAGATATCGTTCCTATTTTGGAAGCAGTTATGAAGTCTAACCGCGGCCTTTTGATTGTTGCAGAAGATGTTGATGGCGAGGCACTTGCTACCTTGATTCTTAACCGTTTGCGTGGCACCTTAAATGTTGTTGCTGTAAAGGCTCCAGGATATGGTGACCGTCGCAAGCGCATGCTTGAAGATATCGCAGTTGTAACCGGCGCTACCGTTGCTATGCAAGAGTTGGGCATCTCACTTTCAGACCTTACGGTAGATATGCTTGGCAGTGCTAAGACCACCAAGATTTCCAAAGACACCACTGTTATTGTTGATGGTGCTGGCGATAAGAGCGCAATTGAAGAGCGCGTAAATATCATTAAGGCAGAAATTGAGCGCTCAGACTCAGACTTTGACCGCGAGAAGCTTCAAGAGCGTCTTGCTAAGCTTTCTGGTGGTGTAGCTGTAATTAAGGTTGGTGCAGCTACTGAGGTTGAGTTAAAGGAAATTAAGCATCGTATTGAAGATGCGCTCCAGGCAACTCGCGCTGCAGTTGAAGAAGGTATTGTCGCTGGTGGTGGCGTTGCTCTTATGGATGCACTTCCTGCTCTTGATAAGCTTGAGTGCGCTAACGCAGATGAGACTGTGGGTGTAAATATCATCCGCAAGGCACTAACTGCCCCTCTTGCAACCATTGCTGATAATGCAGGTTATGAAGGACAGGTTATTGTCGAGAAGGTAAAACATCTTGAAAAGGGACAGGGTCTCAACTCAGGAACTGGTGAGTATGGCGATATGATTGAGATGGGTGTTTTGGATCCTGTTAAGGTTACCCGCACCGCATTACAAAACGCTGCTTCTGTTGCCTCACTCATCTTGATCACCGAGGCTACAGTAAGTGATGTACCAAAAGATACCACCCTTGAGGATGCTTTATCTGCAGCATCTATGGGTGCAGGTGCCGGCGCTGGTATGTACTAAGAGATAGCTAGACTTCTAAAATTAGAGATCTAGAATTAGACATACAAAATTAGACATACAAAAGCCTTAAGTCCTAAGTATTAAGCTCTCCTTAGTTTTCTAAGGAGAGCTTTTATTTATCTAGCTTTATAGGGCTTTAGGGGTTAAATAGATCCTGGGCTAATCGAGACTTCGGACAAAGGCGGGCGCTGGGTAAAAGGGGCTTATAGCTCAAACAGGATCCCGGGCAAAAGCGTTTCGGCACAAAAATAAACCCTCAACTTCTAACTAGATTAGAGCGTCAAGGGTTAAATCTAAAACTTAAAAGTTTGAAGGCTTTTAGCCTTTAGGTCTTCAAGCTCTTAGTCATTAATGGTATAGGTTTAGCCTAAAACAAGCTCCTCAGATTTCCAGTCACCATGAAGATTGCAGTTTTCTACAGCATAAACCTTAGAGCCGCTCTTACCTTCTACAGCAATAGTTGCAAAAGGAGCGTCGTCAGCGCTTAGCTCAACATGCTTATAAAGCTCACCGTCTACATATAAATCAATCTTTGAGATATAGTGCTCAGCAGTTTGAGGATGAGGAACTTGCTTGCCAACCTCAATAGTGCAAACATTTCCATCTACTGTTAAGGTGGGGAAGTGCTTTAACTCAAAATCACTTGCGGTATCAAGATTTTCTACTACATTAAGTTCAGACATTATATATTCCTCTCTGGATCTTTTTCTTAAACCAGCTTTTAGGCCGGTTTAATTTACCATACCCCAGAATCCGGCTTTTTATAATCAATTAGCTATGAATCACCTATGGGCAAAGTTTTAATCAATCTTTAACAAGTCGTAACAGGTCGTATCAAGCTGTAGCAAGCTTTTAGCAAGTCGTAATTGCTTAGCAGGCCTCATTTAGTCTTCATCTTGGATAAGCGCATAGGATCGTTCTTCAAGCTCATCTAAGTGTGCAGAAAGCTTTTGCAAATCCTGGCAAAACTTAGCAAGCTCTGCATCGCTTAAATAGGAAAAAAGATGAGAAAGGTATTGATCTTGAACCTTTTGTGCACGTGTGTAGGCAAGCTTTCCTTTTCTGGTAACAATAAGGTCACTGCTTCTCTTATCAAATGAATTAATCTGCAGTTCGATAAAACCAAGATCAATGAGTTTTTCAGCCATCTTTTTAACGTTTTGCCTGCTAGAACCCAGCCAGGATGCCAGCTCAGAGATAGAGAGGCGCCCGCCATTATCGCACAGTTGCGAAAGTAAATTCAGCTGTTTGGAACTTATTTTATCGGCAAGACTGCTGGCATAGAGATGGTCAGCAAGATAGTGGAGGCGCTGGCTTAAAATAGGCAGCGCTCCAGAGGCAAATTTTTCTTGGCTATGTCTATTCATGGGGCATCTCAATCCGTCTGCGTAACATTTCTTTAAGTTTAGCATTAGCACTATCTGATTGGGTATTATGCAGGATAGATTGACGGCTTATGCGCTGTCAAATAAAGGTCTTTTGATAAGATGGGCTTAAAAGAAACTTAGACCTGTGGTTTTAACGGCTCCTTGCGGTTTGGAGGAAGCATGCTGACAGACATTGAAATTGCTCGCCAAGCAAAAATTCGTCCCATTTCAGAGATTGCTCAAGGGTATGCAATAGATGATCAATATCTTGAGCACTATGGACCTTATAAAGCCAAGCTTTCGCTTGAGGTCTTAGAGCAATTTAAAGATAAAAAACCTGGGAAATATATTGATGTTACAGCTATAACTCCAACACCTTTGGGAGAGGGAAAAACGGTCACCACGGTAGGTCTAGGTCAAGCCCTTACTGCCTTAGGTAAAAAGGCAGTAACCTGCATTAGGCAACCAAGTTTGGGTCCTGTTTTTGGTATTAAAGGTGGCGCTGCTGGTGGAGGTTATTCTCAAGTAATCCCCATGGAGGATTTTAACCTGCACTTAACTGGTGATTTTCATGCGGTAACAGCTGCTCACAATCTTTGTGCAGCCTTTTTAGATAATCACATTTTCCACGGAAATGAGCTAGAGATTGATCCGGCAAGTATTTTGTGGCCAAGGGCTTTAGATATTTCTGATCGCTATCTTAGAGAGGTTGAAATTGGCTTAGGTGGCGAGAAAAACGGTATCCCTCGCAAAGCTCAATGGATTATCACTTCAGCATCCGAGCTTATGGCCATGCTTTGTCTGCATGAAGGTATTGGAGAGTTGCGCGATGCTTGCGATAAGATAATTCTGGCATCTAATCACAGAGGAGAGCCTGTTTATGCAAAAGATATTGAGGTAGCAGGATCTATGACCATGCTCTTAAAAGATGCTGTAAGACCAACTTTGTTGCAAAACTTAGAAGGCGGAGCGGTCTTAGTTCACACAGGTCCCTTTGCCAATATTGCACCAGGCAATTCTTCAATTACGGCTGATAGGTTGGCCTTAAGCATGGGCGAATATGTGGTAACAGAATCGGGCTTTGGTGCCGATATGGGTTGCGAGAAGTTCGTTAATATTAAGTGCCGCAAGTCTGGACTGCGCCCTGATTGCTTTGTTGTGGTAGCTACCGTGCGCGCCCTTAAGAACCACTCAGGACGCTTCAGCATTAAAGCCGGCTCTAAGCTACCTCAAGAGCTTTTAGAGGAAGATCTTGAATCCTTATCATTGGGTATGTCAAATCTCATTAGACATATTGAGAATTGCAAGAACTTTGGTGCCCCGGTTGTTGTGGCGATCAATGCATTTCCTACTGACACTGATAAAGAGCATGAGCTTATTAAAGAAGCAGCGCTCAAGGCGGGCGCCTATGATTGTGTGGTACATCGCATGCATGCCTTGGGGGCAGAGGGCGGACAAGAATTGGCACAAAGTGTTATGCGTGCCTGCGAAGAGCCTTCAAGCCTCAACTTTAGTTATGAGGACTCTGATGGCCTTGAGACTAAGATTGAAAAGCTTGCTTCTTCAGTATTCAGGGCAGAGGGCGTTGACTTTAGCCCAGAGGCAAAGCAAGCCATAGAGAAGTTTAGCTCATGGGGTTATGCATCACTTCCTGTATGTATGGCAAAGACACAGCTTTCAATTTCCGATAAACCAGAGCTTAAAGGCGCTCCTGATAACTGGAGACTGACAGTTAGAGACGTAAAGCTTTCCGCTGGTGCAGGCTTTGCCTATGCTTTGTGTGGGTCAATGTTAACCATGCCCGGATTGCCAAAAAATCCCGCTGGTAAATATATTGATATCGATAAGTCAGGAAAAATTAGCGGACTATTTTAAAGATAGGTGATGACAACTTATGGCCACAATACTTGATGGAAAGCGCTGCGCTGCTGCTTTGCGTGCAGAAGCCGCCATGAAGGTAGCACAAATTCTTGAAGAAGAGGGCGTGCAGGTCAAGCTTGCAGTAGTTTTAATAGGCAGTGATCCTGCAAGCGAGATTTATGTTAAGTATAAGCATCAGGATTGCAAAACCTGTGGTATTGAGTCATTAGATATAAGGCTTGGCGGGGATGTGAGCCAATCTGAGGTCTTGGATTTGGTGGATAAACTTAATGCCGATGAGAGCGTACATGGTATCTTAGTGCAACTTCCTTTACCTGCGCACTTAAATAAAGAGCTTATCTTAGAGCGCATAGACCCTGCAAAAGATGTAGATGGTTTCCATGAGAACAACCTTGGAAGATTAGTAAGAGGCCAAGATGCCTTAAGGGCCTGCACGCCCATGGGTATTATGCGCCTGCTTGATTATTGTGATATTGACGTAGCAGGAAAAGAGGCGGTGGTAGTGGGCCGATCAGTAATTGTGGGTAAGCCCATGGCACTTCTGCTTCTTGAGAAAAATGCAACAGTAACTATTGCTCATTCTGCAAGCAAGAACTTAGAAGAGCTATGCTCTCGTGCTGATATAGTGGTCTCTGCAGTGGGAAAACCCGAGTTTATCGGTAAAAAGCACATAAAAAAGGGTGCAGTTGTCATTGACGTGGGCATGAATAGAAATGCAGAAGGCAAGCTGTGTGGAGATGTAAATTATGCTGAAGTTGAGCCCTTAAGCTCTGCAATTACTCCTGTTCCCGGAGGAGTGGGTCCTATGACTCGTGCTCAACTTATGCTGAATACTGTTAGAGCATGCGAAATAATATTAGGAATTGGATAATTAGATAATTGTAATAATTATAAAAAATGATAAACTTAGAGAATCAAAAACAAACGCGTTTTTGGTATTAATGTGATTTATATGCAATCGCTTGTTGAGCACTATGGACAGGAGACGCTCATGTAAATCAATGCTATGTAAGGCGCTACAGCTTGCAGCGGGTTTTAGGAGATACAATCATGGAACAGGGAATTGTTAAGTGGTTTAATCCAGAAAAAGGCTATGGATTTATTAGCCGTGAAAATGGTGAGGACCTATTTGTCCACTTTTCAGAAATCCAGATGGAAGGCTTCAGGACTCTGGATGAGGGAATGAAGGTTGAGTTTGAAGTTACTACCGGTGACAATGGTAAGCTTCAGGCAAGCTCAGTTCATAAGCTGTAATTTACTCGCCTAATAGCACTAAGTTTTAAATGCTAAAATCCCACCTTCGCTTAGCGTGAAGGTGGGATTATGTTTTACAAGATCTGCTCTGACTTTTGGCGACTGTTAAAAAGCCTAGGCTTAAACTTACACGTAAGCTACTTTTAACCTAAGCTAAACCTAAGCTAAGCTCAAGCTAGATTGACTGCTTCGTATGGATTCAAGAATATCTTCATAGTGTTCCTTGTCTTCAAGCCTAAGTAGCAGCTCTAGGGCTTGCTGTGCCAAGGGGAAGAGTGAGCAAGAAACAGCGGCTCTGGCTATGCGCCCTAACCTCTCAAGTAAAAAGCTGTTGGGAGCCAAGGTGATACCCTTGCGCAGAAGAACCATGCTGGCTTCTTCAAAAGACATAAACTGCGGATTTTGCATATAAGGCTCAAGTTTTAGCAGTTCAGCTGCTTGTTCAAATGAGCTTCTATTGAGATGATAGGCCATGCTTGAACAAGCTATGCTAACACGCTGTTCACGCTTCATTCCATAGTCTAAGGCCAAAAATGAGTAGGCCATGGCAATCAACTGGCTGCTTAGACTGTTTTCAAGTAAATAAAGAGCTTGCTCTCGCAGGGCAAGGTTTTTGTTTTGCACAAAATACAGTTTGCAAAGCTGCATATGAGCACTTTCATCATATGGGCTTAAGTCCAAACAGCGTTTAATGCAGCTTTCTGCTTTTTGATAGTCTTCTTGCCAGGAATAAATGGAAGCCGCTAGCTGATAAGCATGGGCGATAAGCTCATGAACCAAGTGCAGATGTGCGCAATCTTCAGGATGAGCACTGCGGTAGAGGCAATAGTCCAGTTCAGTATTAAAGCTCTTATACCTATGTTCTTGATCATCTACAAAGAAACCCTGATCTTCTATATCACCAAGAAACTCGGCTAACAGTTCTAAGGCTTCAGTATTTTTGCGCTCCTCAACAAGAAGAGTAACCTTATCTAGGGTCTCAGCAATGTAGCCTCCCTTAAGAATGAACTTAATGAGCTCATCAGCACTGCCAAAAGTACGCCAACCCTTAATTAGGGATTCGATAAGCTCAGAAATAATTAAGAGACCAAACTCATCACTTAGCTGCTCTTTAATCTTTAGAAGTGATAAAACAAGATCCTGGGTGTTATTGAATGCAAAATCGTCCCAGTTTATATCGTCTAGAGCACAGCTCAGTTCAATTTTGTGTTGGATGCTGAGCTCTTTGAGCGTTTTTGCTTGTAAGTCATAGTGATATGCATCAGGCAGCTTAGTTTCCAGTAAGCTTAAGCCCGGATGTAGCTGCTGGGGATCTCTAGGCTCAAGCTTATTATCGGACTGCTTAAGATTTTGGTAAGCCTGCGGTGCATAGCAGCTAAAGAAGCCTTCAAGTGAGTTTTCAAAAGGAGGTTCATCCAGCTCAAAACGATCATGAACTACAGTGAGCACCGAATCAGTCAAAATAGTGCTCACTCCAAATTTTTCAAAGAAATCTTGGTGATTCATATCTCTATTGAGTGCATCTATGTCAGCTTGAGAGAAGTTTGAGCGCTTGAAGTGTGTAAGCCCTATGCTTACAGTTCCCATATCTTCTTCAAAAGATTGCAGCTGAACTAGAAGTTCATCTACTTGCGGGCAGCTGGCAAAAAGTGTGGCAGCACTTAAGGCTAAAACCTGTGCACAGTAATGGCTTTGTAAAACATTACGCTCAGCCTCAGACATTTTCCACCAGAGCTTGTGCTCTTTAAGATAGCGAAGTTTTGGCAGGGCAGCAAGAGGGGGGCACCACAGGTGAATAAGCGCTTTTGTTTGATCGGCACTTAATCTATATTGCACCTCAAGACGGTGGGGAAGTTTATAGCTTCTGAGGGTCTTAATAAAGTTAAGGCGCGTGTCAAATCCCTCATACTCCTTTATGAGAGCCGCATGCGCTTTGGTTTCAAATTTTGGAGCCATTAAGGATGGGTGAAGCCATTTATTCATATCCGCCTCAGAGAGCGCTTCAAGAGAGTCTTGATTTTTGGAATCTAAGAGGGCTATCATGCATCTATTGAGGCTTAGCTCAAGCTTATCAGACCAAAAGAGGGTAAAGCTGTCATTATAGGCTGGTGGATTTAAACCACAGTAATAGAGGTCGTTATTTCTGGAATTTTCAACAAAAATCTTATACGAGTTGATTTGAGAGCCCGCTGTATCTGCGGAATTTATCAAAGTATTAAAAAACTGTTTAAGATCTGTGGGGAGTTCGTCCAAGGGAATTTGCCCGCTTATAAGATTTATTTGTGCTTGGCCCAGACGAGCTTCAATGGGATCTGTATTTTCAAAGTCAGCACTTGAACTTTGATCTGGTTCTTCAGCTATGTTTATATCTAGGCCTGCACTCAAGCCTGCACCCAGGCGGGCACCTAAGCTTGCACCCAAGCCAGAGAGACTTTCTAAAATGTTGGAAGGCAAAGCTTCTACTTGTCCATCTGCGCTAATACCTAGGGCTAAAGCTTGCCCTCTAGCTGGTTTTTTATCGTGAGGGTGCTGGTAATTGCATAGATCATATTCATCAATTAATTGCGCAAAGTAGAGCTCATAAGACTCTAGACCTTTGCTTTTTAAAAGGTGCAGATCATCTTGGCTAAGGCTGTGCTTACCCGAGAGCTTGCATGTTTCTAAGATCTCATTTACATGTTGTTTGTAAGCCTTGAGCTGTAGAGCGCAATCTTTTGGATGTTGCAGCTGCTTAAGTTGGTCGATAAGGTCAAATAATCCTGAACGTTTTGCCTTATTGTTATAAGATTCAGCTGCTATAAGCTGGGGTCTGAGCTCTGGCAACAGGACAAAGTAAGCAAGCGCCATAAGCTCAGGTAGTTTAAGGTTTTGTGGACAATCTTGAGCTAGCTTACGTTCAGTATATGAGCTGTCATGATCGCAAATTAAGCTAAATAGCTGTTGATCTATGCTGCAAGCTTTTTTATGGACCTTAAGTTTTGCAAGTTTTTGCTTATGCCTATCTTGCTGAGATGCCCCTTGAGAACTATCTGCATAATATACAAGTTCAAAGCGTCCATCATAGAGGGGATTTGCCTGCAGCTCTATGATGCTGGGATAGGCAGGGGGAAGCTTGAGAGGGCCCGAACAGCTAAAAAGACGCCCAGCCTTATCAAGATACGCATGGATTTTGTAGGCGGTCTTGGTATGATCAAATACGGCTATATCACGTGGGTCTAGATTTTGTTCATCAATTTGTTCTGCCAGATAGCATAAGCCAAAAGCAGGAAGTTCAGCAGAAGATAAGCAGCCATAATTTTCAAGATCAAGCTGGTCTATTTTTAGATTATTAAAGTGATTAAGCTTGTGAAATTCTGTTTTTTGTTTCCCAAATAAATGCGTCATCTAAGCTCCCCTACATACTTGTCTAT
>JAEZZM010000049.1 GCA_023418575.1 Actinomycetes bacterium
GCGTGAGGCTTGCGAGGCTGTTGTCCCAGGTTTGGCCGACTTTTTCTTCTATTCAATGAGTGGGGCTGTGAATGGAGCACAAGAGCTGGGCGGTCCACTTAAGAAGCGTTTGGTATCAAAAGCTTTAATTGCTCTCTTAGAGTGGATGCGTTCTCCTGCCGATAAGATCTTGGCGCGCTCAAAACGTTTTAGTCCTTCGGTTCCTATATCTGATTTGGCAAAGAGTGCGGAGTCTATTTTAAGCCTGTGTAATAGTGCAGGTGAAGGCTGGTTGCTTACTGCAGAGATGCTTGAGCTTATAGAATCAGGCTGCCCAAATATTATTTGTGCCCAGCCCTTTGCCTGTCTACCTAATCATATTGTGGGCAAGGCGGTCATTAAAGAGCTTAGAAAGCGTCACCCTGAATCAAATATTGTGGCAGTTGATTATGATCCAGGAGCTAGTGAGGTAAATCAGCTTAATCGCATCAAGCTTATGATAGCAGTGGCAAAAACACAGATGGCTCAAGGTTTAGACTTTAAGCTTGATGCGGGAGATTTTGAGGCAACACGCCAGCAGGATCACTTGCAGCTTCATGGGGGTTGCTCTTGTGCAGGTTCATGTAGCTCAGAAGGTTGCGCTTGCTCTAAGCAAGCAATGTAGCCCAGCTAAGGCAGTGTCCGGCAGTCCAGTGTCCGGTAGTAGCTTTTTCAGCAGTGGCAGTGTCCGTTAGCAGCTTTTTCAGCAGTCGCGGTGTTGTCCAACAGCCCAGTGTTCGGTAGCAGCTTTTCCTGTAGTGACCTTGTTCGCAGCGGCACTGCCCAGCACGGCCTTATCCAGCAGCGACATGAGCGACATGAGCAATATGAGCTACATAAGCTGCATTAGACGCGATACATATAATCAAAGATTTCGTAGCGTTGAAACTGAATTTGCACCTGAAGTTCTTGAGCAAGAAACTCGAGCTTATCTTTGAGTTCTGAAAAATCCTTATGCTCATGAAGTTGTACAATAAGTGTCATGGTAAAAATGCCATCCACAATGGTCTGGCTCATTTCTAAAATATTACATTGAGCTTGAGCCAGGCAATTTGAAAGTTTGGCTACAATACCTGGTCTATCAGCACCTAAGACACTAATAACAGCCTTGTTTTCATGTCCCTGTTTCATCGCCACCCCTTAGTAGAATCCTACGGTCATGAGCACCATTCTAACAGCTTTTTTGCACTGGACTCAAGACTGGAAGACGTATATGTGATCCAAAAAATCAAAGGGGAGAGACTCTTATTAGATGGGTATTCAAGAGCTGGCAAGCGCTTCTAAGGAGAGAATATGAATGATTTTGTATTTTATTCACCAACTAAGTTTGTATTTGGAAAAGCGGCAGAGCAAAAGGTGGGTGCTGAGCTTAAGGCGGCGGGCTATAAGCAGGTGCTCTTGCACTATGGTCAGTCCTCAGTAAAGCGCTCTGGCTTGCTCGATACTATTAAAGCGCAGCTTGAAATAGAAGGTATTGAATATCATGAGCTTGGTGGAGTGAGACCAAATCCAGAGATTGCTTTAGTGCGAGAAGGTATAGCGCTGGCTAGGGATCTTGAAGCGCGTGGTAAGGCTTTGGACTTTATCTTATGCTTGGGCGGTGGCTCGGTTATTGATTCTGCTAAGGCGATAAGCGCTGGCCTTCATTATCAGGGAGATGTTTGGGATTTTTACCTAAGAGGCGCAGATACCGAAGCTATGCTCGTAGATCCTATTGATTTGGGAAGCGTGCTTACCATTCCTGCGGCAGGGTCTGAGGCCTCATCAGGTACCGTGCTTTCCAATGATGAGCTTCAAATGAAATCCAGTTTTGGCAGCCCCAGACTTAGGCCCGTCTTAGCTTTTATGAACCCAGAACTTACTATGAGCCTGCCTGCTTGGCAAAGTGCTGCAGGTATTACTGACATGTATGCTCATCTATGTGAGCGTTTCTTTTCAAAAACAGATTTTGTGGCACCCAGTGATGCCTTGGCTTTGGCTCTATTTAAGACCTTAGTAAGCATGGGACCCCGCGTTATTAAGGATCCACAGGATTATGAAGCACGTGCAGCAATTATGTGGTCAGGAACTCTGTGCCACAATGGACTTACAGGCTGTGGTAGAGAAGAAGACTGGATCACTCATGCCTTAGAGCATGAGCTTTCTGCAAGAAAAACAGAGATCACCCATGGTGCAGGTTTAGCCGTTATGTTTCCTGCTTGGATGCGCTATGTGTGCAAGCAAAAGCCTGAGCGCTTTGCTCTGTATGGCAGGGAAGTATTTGGTTTGCAGGCAAGCGAGGATATATTCAAGGATGCCCAGGCAGCAATTGATGCAACTCAATCCTTCTTTAGCAGTTTGGGTATGCCAAGCAGGCTTTTAGATCTTGGGATAGAGGTCTCAGATATTGAACCCATGTTAGAGCAGTTACAAAAAAACAGGGGAGAGAGCTTTGGATCTTTTGCTCATCTTAGCCTAGAAGATGCTCGAAAGATTTATGAATCAGCGCTTTAAGGGAGCCTTAGGCTAGTACCTGCACTGCAGCCTAACTGCAGGCAAAGCTGCCAGGAGATCTAAAGAAGCGCTGCACTAAAGAAGCGCTAGGCTAAAGATCGCTGCCTTGATATGTTTGTGGATCATATAGATTGATACCTTTAAGATGAGCTTGGTGGAGCAAAGCTTGTAAGCAGGCTCCACCAAGGGCTCGAGCTTTATCAGAAATAGTAAGATAATCAATAGCTGAGCCTCTTGGATCTACATCTGCAATCTTTAAGCCAGTTTTGACGATAAGCCCGCTGCGTATTAGTCCTCTTAAAAGTCCGTCAATTTTGGATACTACCGCAATTCCAGGGGCTTCAGAACGCTCATCATGGCTATCTGCTTGAGCCTGCTTTTCTTCTAGAGGCTTAATATAGGCAATAACTTGGCCTTTTTTTACCAGTTCTCCAATTTCACAAAGGTTTTCAATAAGGCCACTAGCAGGGGCATGTATAACCCGCTCATGAGAATAGCCTCCAATCATACCGGGAACTCCCGTGTTTTTAGAGGCGCAGCCCTCAAGTATCATTCTGCCTAAATTATGACCCCTTTGAGTTTCAATCACGCAATCAAGCACCGGTTCATTGGGGTTTCTCTTACTTAAAGCTTGAGCTTGGGGACTTGCACTGTAGCCAGGTCCCAGGGCAAGACTTATAGGAGCCATGCTTGCTCTGGTACCAATATCACGCTTGGCAAGGCTTGCATCAATAACAACTTGAGGAATAAAACTTGGGTCTTCGTTTTTATCGGAATACTCTTTAAGACGCTCTATCCAATGAGCATGGGGATCTACGGCTAAGGCAACCTTGCCACGCTGCCAGCATGCTTTCATCTCTTCGATACTCTCACAAAGCTTAACTTCAAGATCTTCAACCTGAATATGCTGTGTGTAAACTGCATCAGAGACAGCTACGGTTCTGCGTATAGTGAGGGGTCGCTCAAGTTCAAGAGCTAAGACACGCATATTAGCATGCATAAGGGCTTGAATAAGACCGGTGGCTAAGTCACCAGCTCCTCTTACAATGCAAATAGCCCCTCTTAAGGCAGGTTTTGATGCTTGCTTTTCTCGTCTATCTAGTTCGGCTAAGAGTTGTACATACTCCTGAGCTGTATCCATGTCAAAATCTTCAGGAAGCGCGTCATCATCTGGCTTTTGTATATCAAGGTAAAGGTGCTCAAAATTCTCAAAAATTTTGACCCCGCCCTCATCGGCCTCTAGAGCACAGAGTGCTTCTTTGGTCTTGGGAGGAAAGATGACGGGATTGCCTCTTCTGGATTCATATTTGGGGCATACAATAAAGCGCCCTTCATGCTTGTGATAAGCTTCAATAATAGCTTTAATACTTGAGATAGTCATGAGAGGCTGGTCGGCAACAAAATAAAATAGAGCATGCTGTGCTTGTGCAGCCTGAGCTCCCAATCTTATGCTAGTGCTTTTTCCCTGTTGAGCACAGGAGTTATAGATAAAAATAAACCCCAAGCTCTGGCACGCTTCCTTGAGCTCCTCATCGGTGCCTACTACAATTACCTCATCAATTAACTTGCGTTTTAGAGCCTCATTAAGCAGATCAAACACATAGCTGTATACCGGCTTTCCCGCCAAAGGAAGCTTGAGTTTATTGGTGGAAGCAAGGCCAGCAAGTTCGGGCAGCTCATATAAGCTCAAGCTTGCTTGCATTCTTGAGCCCTCGCCTGATGCCATAACAATGGCGCTAATCTTGCTTTTTACTGGCATGGTAAACTCCGTAGTATTCAGCCTGTATGCTTGCAAAGATAATATCAAAGTCTTGGGGATGCTGCAGAGCCTTAAGCTCAGATATAAGCTCATCACAATATTGTTGCGCCCGCGCTCTATCGTCTGCTGTATCCAGCTTATTGATGAGTAGTATCTTTTTACCCCGTGCATCTTTAAAGATGCACTTGGTGTCGCAGATAAGTTGGGCGATAAGGGCGCTGCTACTGGTCTTATTAGAAGGTATCCAGGCTTTGTAGCGCTGAGTGAAAAGCTCGTATCGGCAAACTGTTTCAGGACTAATCTCACATGAAAAAGCCTCAAGAGGCAGAATTGAAATAGTGTGCGTTGTTCTTGAATCTATGACGGGCTCATAATCCTTATAGGCCTTCAAGGGTAGTCCTCTGCTGCCATCGGCCTCAAAGAGAGCCTTAGTGTAAAGACCGCTATCCCAAAAATATTCAAAAAGTTCTTGTGCGGGACAAGTGTATTTTCCATCAGAAAGCTCTCCTCGCAGCACTAAATGGCTGGGGAGAGCTTCAAAGATTTCATTAGCTAAAGGCTTATGAGAAGAAGAAAGCGCATCTGGCAGGTAAAACTCTGCAAAGCTTGGGTATAAAGCCTGCTGTTCTGCGCTAAAGGCGCGCATTTTTGTTGTACAGCCAAGTAGACAGCCCTGCACCTGCTGGCTTAAGTACTTAAGCAAGGAGGTTTTGCCGTTGCAACCCATAAGGGAGATAAAGCAAGGGCTGTCCTCCAAGCCCAAATACTGGCTCAGTTCAATTTTGTGCAGGGCTGACATATGCGTTATTTTTTCTTAGGCTTTGCGTAAGCGGTGTCCTCTAAGGGTAGATCACATCTAAAGATGCCATCACGCTTGTAGTAAGCCGCTTGAATTGCGGGAGCGGTGGGGATGGTGGCAATTTCACCAATACCCTTAGCGCCATAAGCTACACCCAAGAGTTCATCTTTTTCTACAAAGCTTGAGTGAATCATAGGGATATCAGTTGCTTTGAGAAGACCTATTGTACCGTACTTAGCCTTAACCTTTGATCTGTCCATCTTGAAGTTTTCGGTAAGGGCATAACCCATGCTCATGAGTACGCCACCCTCAATTTGTCCCAAGATAGAAACAGGATTTACTACCTTTCCTGAGTCATGGCAGGCATGAACCTCTGCAACCTTACCTTCATCATCAAGAATAACCAGATGTGTTGCAAAGCCATAGGCAATATGGCTCTTGGGATTGGGTTTATCAGAGCTAATGGGATCAGTTTGCTCAAAGTATTCATAGAAGAACTCTTTGCCTTCCAAAGCTTCAAGTGAGCCTTCCTTATCAAGGGCTTCTTTGAGATCTTGAGCCGCCCCTCTTACTGCTTCACCAGTAAGCAAGGTCTGGCGTGAACCAGAAGTTGTTCCTGAGTCAGGACCAAGTTCAGAGTTTGAACCCTTCCAGACTACCTGGTCAAAAGCAAGATTGGTGGTGCTGCAAATAATCTGAGTAAAGACTGTTGCACAACCCTGACCAATATCTGATGCTGCGGTGTGTATCTCCACCAGGCCATTATTTACTAAGAGGCGGCAGCGTCCCTTATCAGGAAGACCAACGCCAACACCAGAGTTTTTCATGGCACAGGCAATTCCGGCCTTATCGGCATTAGCCTCATATACATCCTTAAGCTTAAGGAGGGTTTCCTTAAGGGCGGTAGAGCAATCAGCTATCTGGCCATTGGGAAGCACCTTACCAGGTTCAATAGCATTGCGATAACGGATTTCCCAGGGACTAATGCCCACGTCTTCTGCCAGGAGATTGAGAAGTGCTTCAAAGGCAAAGTTAGATTGGCATACACCAAAGCCTCTAAATGCACCAGCTGGAACATTATTAGTGTAATAGCCATAGCCGTCAATCAAGGTGTTTTCATAGCAATAAGGACCAACGGCATGGGTGCAAGCGCGCTCTAATACCGGGCCGCATAAAGACGCGTATGCACCGGTGTCAAAGTTGATGGTAGCCTTAAGGCCTTGAATGATACCGTTTTCATCCACGCCAATGGTAAAGTCAGCCTCCATGGGGTGGCGCTTGGGGTGGAAACGAAGTGATTCATCGCGCGTAAATTTGCACTTAACATAGCGTCCAAGCTTCCAAGCAGCAAGGGCTGCAATATGCTGTACAGAAACGTCTTCTTTACCGCCAAAGCCGCCGCCTACGGCATTATTTTCTACAACTATATCTTCTGCGGCAAGTTCACCATTAAACATGATGGCAAGCTCTTTGCGGGTGTCATAAACGCCCTGATCACTTGAAAGTACCTTAACACCATTTTTATAAGGGAAGGCAATAGCAACCTCTGGCTCAAGGAAGGCATGCTCGGTAAAGGGTGTAGTAAAGTGCCCTGATCGAACATAAGCAGAATTCTTAATTGCTTCTTCTGCATTACCTCTCTTAACGTGGCGCTCTTGGCATAGATTTGAGCTGCTGTGAGCATGAACTAAAGGAGCACCTTCTGCCTTTGCCTCTGCAATAGAAGAAACAGTCTCAAGCTCTTCAAGCTCAACTTTAACCAGCTTTTTGGCCTGCTCTAAGATTTCTTCACTTTCTGCAACCACCAGGCAGAAGGCATCACCCTGCATGTGGGTAATCTCTCCAACTTTAATAAAGACATTCCAGTCCTGTTGAATATGACCCACCTTGTTATTAGGTACATCTTCTGCTGTATAGATGGCTACAACACCATCAAGCGCTAAGGCTTCAGAGACATCTAGTGAGAGCAAGCGTGCACGGGGAAGATCAGAGCGCACACAAGAGGCGTGAAGCATGTCATCAAACTCAAGATCATCGCCATAAATGGGGCGGCCTAAGACCTTATCGGCAACATCAATTCTAATGGGGGATGAGCCTACGCCTGAAGCGTTGGGGTCTTGGGCTTCAATTTGTGCCTCGCCGCGCTTGAGCTTTCCAACAAGTTCAATGGCATCAATAATCTTTTTGTAACCGGTGCAGCGGCAGATATTGCCCTTGAGTGCTTGTTTGATTTCATCAACACTGGGATTGTTGTTTTTATCAAGCAGTGCTTTTCCGCTTATAACCATGCCGGGAATACAAAAACCGCATTGAACTGCTCCGCAGCTACCAAAAGCGTATACAAATTGCTCTTGTTCTTCTGGGCTTAGACCCTCAACAGTGGTAATAGTGGAGCCGCTAGCCTTTTTGGTTGAGATGGTGCACGCCTTTTTGGTTTCACCATCCACAATAATGGTGCAGGTTCCGCAGGCACCTTGAGAGCAGCCGTCTTTTACGGATTTAAGCTTTAAATCATCACGCAAAAAGCGAATAAGCTTTTTATCCTCCTGGCAGCTGCACTCTTGTCCATTTACAATAAAGGTGTAGCTTTCTAAAGCTTTGCTTTCTTCAGCCATATTCCTCCTCCTTTAGCGCTCTTTTGCATCACAGTAGCCAAGGCTTTTATGTTGCAAAATTTGAGCCGCAATGCTTATGGCTATTTCTTCTGGTTGGGAATTACCCAAATTCAAACCAATAGGACAGTAAATAGTGTTGATTTCCTCTTCACTAAAACCTGCTTGACTGAGCTGATTTCTTACAAATTTAGCTTTGTTTTTTGAACCTATGCAGCCAAGATAGGCGTGCGGTTTTCTGAGGAGCTGACGCAAAGCAAGCTCATCATAGCTGTGACCGCGCGTTATTACACAGATATAATCTGCAGAGGATGTTTGTACATCCTGATAAATATCATGCATGTCCATAAGACGGGTTTGAGTTCCTGGTGCAAAATCTGCTTCCTGGGCAAACTCTATCCTGTCCTCATAAACAATCACTTCAAAATCTAAGGGTGCAAAAACTTTGCTGAGCGCACGTGAAACATGGCCTCCGCCAAAAATATGCAGGCGTGGAGAGGCTTGTAGGCGTAGGCACATGAGCCTGCATTCTTGTCCTGCAATCAGGCAGCTATGGTAAATAAAGCGCTCAGTTTTTTTCTCAAGGACCTGGGCTAGCTCATCTTTATTTTGCTGATCTAAGACCAGAGCAGCCTTTCCATAAAAGCTTCCCTCATGATACAGACTCAAAGATAAATGATCATCCTTATCTAAAGAAAAGCACGCAAAGCTTTTTGCTAGTTCATTATTATCTCTTAAAAGTGGCGATAAAAGCCGTGCTAATTGCACAAGATGGGACTCTGAGGCACTTAAATAGGTAAAATGCACATCATTTTGTCCACCACAGGCCATACCAGTATTGGAAGCCTCTGAGGTGCTTAAGTTATACTGTACCTGGTCACCTGCACCTTCTTTAAGAAGCTGGGCAGCATGCTCAAGTGCCACATACTCAATTTTTCCTCCACCAATGCTGCCACAAACCAGACCCTTTGAAGATACGAGCATGCATGAGCCGGGATTTCTGGGGGAAGACCCGGCCTTATCGCTAATAAATACAAAGACCAGATCTTCACCTTGCAAGAGGCGCTCTAAACAGTCTTTAAGTACTGCAATCATGCTTTAAGCCTCCTACTTTTCAGGCATTTCATGGTCGGGTACGTGGCTATAGGCCTGAGTCTCCTTTTTCTCTGGAGTAAGGAGAAGATGGTCATTTTTGCCAGGTAAAACAAGGTTTAAGATGATAGATACAAGGCAGGCAACAATGACATCATGGCCAAAAATGGTCTGAACCCAGGTGGGAAATCCCGTAAAGGCATCATGATAAAAGCTCACACCAATAGCCAGAGCAAGGCTGAGTCCCAAGATGGTAAGGTTGCGCTGGTAAATGCCATCGGCCACCAAAATCTTTAGGCCTGTCATCGCAAGCGAACCAAATACCGCTACTGTTGCGCCTCCCAAAACAGGAAGGGGGAAGGTGTAACACAGAGAAGCAAGCTTGGGGAAGAGGCCAATGATGATAACTATCACACCAGCCATGACAAAAACTTTTTTAGCAGTTACACGATTGTTAACAATAATGCCAACGTTTTGTCCTGCTGTTGCGGTGGGCACGCCTCCCAAGAGAGCTCCCAAGAGGCAACCCAAGTTAATGCCGATAATACCGCCGCGCACCTCTTTTGCGCTGGCTTCTCTGTCAAAGGCTCCCATGGTGAGAGCTTCCATTTGTCCAACAGCTTCAACAGAAGAGATGGTAGCAACCACAATCATGGGTAGCACTGCCGATAAGGAAAAGTGCATACCAAAATGCAAAGGCTGTATGAGGTTAAAGAAGGGCTGCGAGCTTACTTGATCAAAGTGCACCATGCCCAAGAACAGAGCAAGAATATAGCCGGTTAAAAGGCCAAATAATAGACTGGCTGTCTTTAAAATACCTCTACCCCAGTTGGCATAAATAAGGGTAATAATCATGGTAAACAAAGCAACAGACCATGACTTTGCAGATCCAAAAAACTCAGAATTTGTGCCACCAGCCATATAGCCAACAGCAACCTTATACAGAGAAATACCAATGGTCATAACCACTGCGGCCTTAACTACCGGAGCAAATAAAAACTTGAGTTGCTTGTAAAAAAGGCCAAAAATGATACCTGCACATGCACCAATAAGCTGGGCTCCAAAGATGTAGGCTACACCTTCTTGAGCAGCAATGATGCTCATGGTTGAGATAAAGGCAAAGCCTGAACCCACAATATAGGGTAGACCACTGCCCAAAAAGCCCTTAAAGCCCCAGGCCTGAATTAAAATTGCAACACCAGCGCAAATGATGGAGGATTGCATAATAACAACAGAGTCTGCAGGGCTAACCTGCCCTGCAGAACTCACAATAATAGGTACGGTAATGCAACCAACAATCATGGCAACCACGTGTTGTAAGGCCAAGGGGATGGCAGAAGAGGTTGAGATGTTTTGTTTTGTTGCGACCATAGATGCGGACACCTTATTCATGTCAGCTAGATCTCCTTTAATGTATTTTAAAATTCTTCCGATAAGCTCGGATTACAGGTGGTATGAGAGCTGTGCCTCAATGGCGCTCACTAAGTCAGCAAGGTGCTTAGGGAGCTCAGGCTTAGCGCAGCTTTTACTTTGACCCATATCACGATAGTATACGGTCTCGCCTTCAATATAGACGCCATCGTTGTTGCTATTCTCAAACATAGTTACATCAGAGAATAAGGTCCAGCGATCCTTATAAGGACGGCAAGGCTCGATGCAGCCAAATTGGCAGTTACCACACTCATTGCAGTAATCATCAATATGAACAATGATCTTGGTATCTTGGTAATCAATGGCTTCATTTGCACGGTTGGGGCATACATTTACGCAGCTCTTGCAGAGGCGATTACAGAAGTGATCATTATCTTTTGGCCACTCAAAGCCATCAACAGCTAAGGCCTTCTCGTGCTGCTTTTGAGCTTTGGCATACTTAGAGTCCTCACCAAGTTCATCAACCAATACTTTAAGCTTATCTACATCTACTAAGAGGTTTTTCTTGGGCTCTACGGACTCAAGTTGCTTAGCCAGAGCATCAAGATTGTTATAGCCTTGTCCCTTTAGGAGTACGGTGCATACGCTTATAGGCCACAGACCCGCATCATAAATTTGAGCAATATTGCCCTTATCGGCACCACCGCAATATGACATAGGCAGCTTGCCTTCAAATGCACGAGCAAGTTCATATGCAACAGTAATAGCCATGGGATAGAGGGCTTTACCGCTCATATACATATCTGAACCAGGGAGCTCTTTGCGATTAGGCTTACACTGGAAGGTATTGGTAAGCTTTACACCAAATTGAACGCCCTGCTCTTGTGCGCAGTCCATAAGGCGCTTGAGCATGGGAACTGCTTCTTCAAATTTAAGGTCATGCTCAAACTGCTCACGGCCAAAATCAATATAGTCAAAGTTCATAGAATCAAGCAGCTCACGAACACGTTCGTAACCCAAAAGAGTGGGGTTGCATTTAAGGTAGCTGTTTATCTTTTTATTAACCAAGAGGTGATTGATGATGTCTTCTATCTGATCAGCAGGGGTGCCATGCATGGTAGACACGGTCATACAGGTGCATACACAGGGTGAAATACTGTCGATAAATTCGTGGTCAACATGCTCATATTCATCAGCATGCTCATGCAAATATGCAATGGCTTCGGTGAAAACGGGAAGCTTAGAAGCGTCACGCATATCATTAATGAAGCTATCAACAGGCTCTGATTGAATGCCCTTAAGGTCATAACCAGCTGACATATTAAATTCAAAGCCATCAGGGTCACCTAAGCCAAGCTCTTTGGCAACTACCTTACAAGCAATCCAGGCCTTGATGTATTCGTCGCGTGCACCAGCAGGGGAGTACTCACTAGACCATTCAACGTTATAGCCCTCATCTTCTGCTCTAATGCAAGGGCGTGCAATACCCAGTTCTTCACCATACATAATCTGGATGGTCTTTAGCTCCATAAAACGTGAGCCACCGGCATAGCAGGCAACAATATTTTGTGCAAGTTGAGTATGAGGGCCAGCTGCTACACCCAGAGGGCTTTCCAGTTGGCGATCAAAAATATCGAGCTTAGGAGCGTTTTCAAAGCTATGGATATTTCTAACATTAAAAATGGTTCCATTTTGCTTATACTCAGCAAAGATGTGCTCCATTAGGGCTGCAAAAGGCAGCGGCTTCATAATATCGGACATAACTCCACCTCTCTTGGATACCCCAAAGCTGCAGACTTTGTCTGCATGCCCTCTCTCCCGGGGTATTGAGCTTGTACATTTAGAACGCAAAAAGCTCGCTGCTCAATAAGATAAGCAACGAGCTTAAAGCGATTACAGTTTTTTCCAGATTTCTTGTGCGCGCTGGGCGCTTTGAGCAAAGACGCGCTCTTCATCAAGGCCCAATACGCAACGATCTTTCATAAGCCATCTACCTTGTGACATGGTGTGAGTGACCTGTGGACCAAACATGCCAAAGAGTACATGACCAGCCCAGTTATTCTCGTTCATCTTAGTGTAAGGATGATAATCAATGAGAATAAGGTCTGCATAAGCGCCTGGCTCTAAGCTACCTAAAGGCTTTTTAAAGATGCGCGATAAAATCTTGGGATTATTCTTAAATTGCAGCTGCAGTGTTTGAGCAAAGCCCTTGGTGGGATCGCCTGCGTCATGACTCATAAGAATCTTGGCAACCTTCATAGACTCAAACATGTCGTTGGTATAGGCATCAGTGCCAAGACCAACAAGCAGTCCGCGCTCAAGCATTTTAACAACAGAGGTAGTGCCAACAGCATTTCCCATGTTTGACAGCGGGTTATGAACTACAGGAGTGTCTGTTTCAAGCAAAATATCCATCTCTCGTGGTGAGAGGTGGCAGCAGTGAATTGCCAAAGAGTCTTTGGAAAATACGCCATAGTTGTTGAGTCGCTCTACTACGCGCATACCATGCTCTTTAAGACAGGAGAATTGATCTTCAATACCTTCAGCAACATGTACATGGTAGCCACCAGAAACTGATTGAATTTCCTCTGCACAGTGCTCTAAGGTTTTATCGGAAAGGGTGAATGAAGCGTGCAATCCCAAGTGAGCTTTGATTTGATCTTGGTCTGCCTGGTTGTACTTCTTCATAAAGGCAATGTTTTCGTCAATGCCTTCCTTTGCCCTGTCTAAACCATCACGATCAGAAACCTCATAACAAAAGTCTCCGCGCATACCAAGGTCTTTACAGGCTTCTGCTATGGCTTCAAGTGAACCAGTGATATGCATGGGTGCAGCATGGTGATCAATGACGGTAGTAATACCAGATCTAATGGATTCACTTAAGGTTGCGTAAGCAGAGAGTTTGGCGTCTTCTACTGTTAAGCACTTATCAAGTGCCCACCACTGATTTTCAAGCAACTCAATGAAGTTTCTAGTGGGGTTTGAGACGGCCATTCCACGAGCATAAGCTGAATAGATATGCGTGTGGCAGTTGGTGAAAGCGGGCATGATAATTTTGCCCTCTGCATCAAAAAATTCCTCATCTGGATGAGCTTGACGCAGAGCAGAGGTGCTGCCCACGGCTTTAATTTCATCTTCTTGAATTAAAACCGCACCATCTGGTAGGAACGTATTGGCGCTATCGTTGGCGATAAGCACACCGTTTCCTATAATCATATGTATCCCCTTATGTTGGACACTACTTAAAAAATATTGCACACAAACAAGCTCCTGCTCTTAAAGGGTAGTGTCCGAAACCTTTATAAGCTGGTCCCGCAAGTTCATGGTATATTCTTCGATCATCTATAGTTTACTTCATCAAGCCTCATTGCGCTTTGTGCCAAGCACTTTAGTTTACGCCTCTAGTTTTTTACCATGTTTTACCTGCATCTTTATTTTGACTACCAAGGCGATAAAATCGGGGGTGGCGCTTTTTTAAGGGTGAGCGGTTGCTTGGAACTTTTTTGGCTTATTTTTTGAAAATAATTCTTGCATTATCTTTTAGAAGGTGTTAAAGTAATTTACTGCACCGAAGGTCTGGTGTTCGTTTAACACTGCGGGGTGGAGCAGTCTGGTAGCTCGTCGGGCTCATAACCCGAAGGTCGTAGGTTCAAATCCTGCCCCCGCGACCAAATCAAACTTAGAGGTCAGAGGCTAAAAACTCTGGCCTTTTTTATTGGCTTCAGCTTCTAGGCTCACCTTGATTACCCTTGTTCTTGGCTCTTGCTTATGAGCTGGGGTATAAATCAAATTTTTTACCAGTGAATCAAAATCTTAAAATAATATTGCAAAAAGCTTTGTCAACACATAATTAATAGAGTATAATCGCCCTCAAGACATCATAAGTTACCATCATTAAACTTATGATAATTGTTTTGAGTTTTCATAGAACTCACTTATAGGTCCTGCTTATAAGGAAGTAATAGGAAGAAGGTGGATATGGCTAGCTTGTCTAGACCTATCTCTTGGCATATGCAAAAAATCTTTTTGTGTTGCATGAGTATGGTTTGTTCTTTTGCGCTGATTTGCTCACTTGGAACTCTTAAGCAAGCATGGGCGGCCGAGCCTTATAAAATTGATGATACTTCATATAGTGTTGCTCAGTATTTGCAGTGGGCAAAGGCTCAAAATACAAGTGAAGTTTGGGCTTCTGTAAATAATGGAGACTTAGGCTCAGCGGTAGTTGATTGGGGGCTCGCTAGTCTAAAGGGTTATAAGAAGAGCTTTTTTGAAACAGGACCGTATAAGGCTCAGCTGGGTGGCTATAAGGCTAATAAAAGTTTACGCTTCGCAAGTTCTAGCCCCATAACAGTTGAAAATATATATTTCAAAACACAAGGTCAAATTATTGTAGATACAGATGCGCAGGTTAATTTTAAAGATGTTACCTTTACGGTTGCTCCCATTATTAAAGGTAGCGCTAGCTTTGAGAACTGTGTTTTTGAAGACGCTACAGTAATCTTTGAAGGTGGATCTGCACAATATATTGGAACTACTCAAGTTCCAACAGAACAAGGAAATAAAAAGCAAGAGCAGACCCATTTTCCTCTTAGTTTAGTCTTGGAACAAGAGAGTTTAAGCTTTGTTCAAGGAAAAGAAGTTGATAGGAGTATTGGTCTAAGCATAGAAGGTACTTATAAAGACCAAGCCCAGCTTAAAATTTTGCCAGAAGATGCTCTAGAAGGTCTGAGTGTAAGCTATAAGGATGGAAGATTAAGCTTTAAGGGTAAGCCCAGCAAAGAGCAAAAATTAGAACTTAGCTTAGAAGTCTCATATGACTCAGGTGATACACGCGAGCAAGCTCAAGCAAAATTGCAAATACAAGTACATCCAAAGCTTATGCTCAAACTTCCCAACAATTTATTTGTGACCACTAAGTATGCAAAGCAGTATCAACAAAATCTTAAACCTCAAATCATAGTGGGGGACAGAGAGCCTCAAGATCTCCTTGAATTTATGCAGCAAGATGAAGATGGAAAAAAGCTTGATGTCTCCAAAGATTTAAAAATCATCACAGAACAAGGTCTTCCTCAAGGCTATAGAGCAAGTTGGATTTATGATTCAGTGGTTATAGCAGGAGATAATGCTCAACCTAAAGGTAGCTATCCCATCAAACTTCAAATAAAGGTAAAAGATCAGCTAGTAGAATCTAATGCTGTAATTTTGCGTGTATTTGATGGGGATGAAACGCTCAAGCAGCAAATAGAGGACTTTTATATAAAGGAGGCAAAATCTCCAGCTCGCTGGGAAATGAAGCCTTATATTATTCTGCGTTCAGATGGGGCAGTTATCCCAAATAGTATGCGTGTACTTATGGGTTCAGACTGCACTAACCCTGATGCTGAGGAAAAAACCCATGGAGAATATGCAAAAGAAGCTTTGGCAGAAGAGGAGCGCATTAAAAACCTTAGTGAAGAAGACGCTGCTTTAGTGGCGCTCTTTAATAAGCTCTATCCAAATGGCATGGTAGATGCTATTACTATGGCATCTGGTGTTGGCGGAGGAGTTAATGTAGGCGGTGACGGTGCCGCTGGTTCTGGTTCATGTTATATAGGTGTCGTTGGTGTGGGTGAGCCAGGAAATTATGCCACTGATCCCATTTACATTCCCTCTGGTACCAATGTGAGTTTCAAAAACATGAAATTCCTTTCTAGCGTAAAGATTGTGGTTCAAGATGGCGGCAAGTTGACCCTTGATGATGCTGTGGCCTATGGTGACATTGTGGTTGAAAAGGGCGGTGTTTTATCGGCAAAAAATGGTTCATCCATGGTGGGCTCTGTTATTTTTGAAGACGGAGCTATTATGGAAAACCTTAAGCTTAAGAGTCATGCTAATCACCTAAGTGACGATAATACCAAGCGCCCTGTTCCTGAGGCAGTTGTTATAGTAAAAGGCCACTTGGAAGCACGAGGTATCAATAGCATCGCCGGTGATGGCGGAAATAGGAATCATAAAGGTCAAACAAAGAGTCAGGATGCTTTGCACTTAAAAGAAGGTGCGCGCATTACTATTACTAAGGGCAGCGTCTTGAATGCTCATGGTGGAGATTCTGAGCCCTATAATCGCAAAGGTGGCGATGGCGTAGTTGCCGAAAAGGGAAGCTCCATTACCGGTGAAGGTGCGTTTATTGTAAGTGGCGGGTCTTCTTATGAGGATGTTGGTGGTGTCGGTGTTCTAGGTCCTAGCGAAGGAGAATTTAATATAGATGTTGCTAAAGCTGTTCTTATAGGCGGCTCTGGAAAATCAATTATTGGTCTTCCTGCTCCTGGAGCTCATGCTACAAGCGGCAATCTTTTGATTGATCCCAAGACAGAGCTAGAGGCTCGTGGTGGCGAAGGGATGCTTGAGAACAGGCAGAAAGGAACAAGAGCAGAAGCTTTTGATCCTAGGTATCCTGCACCTGTAAAATCTGCTGATGAAGACAAGCAGCCTGAACATCCTGCACTAGACCCAGATAAGGATGGGCAAGCTGATAATTCTAAGGATGTCGATAAGGGCTCAGATTTTAGTTCTGGTTCCAGTTCTAGTTCCAGTTCTGGTTCTAGTGCAGTAGTTAATCGGTTGGCAGCTTTAGACTCTCAAGATGTAGTAAGATCAGAGTCTAATGAGCAAAACAAGTCTCAAGGATCTCAGTCCAGGGTAAAAAGAATTGCTCAAAGATCAAATAAAAATACTTCTGCTTCCAAGGCAGAAAAATTGGAGAACTTGAGCGCTGAAAAAACAGCTAATACATCTCAGTTGGAAAAGACTGATCCTAAGGATGAAAAGCAGGTAAAACAGGAGCTTGCCGATAAAAGCGGTAAATCCAATAAAGAACAAAGTGATCAACAGAGTCAAAATAATCAGTTAAAGGATTCAAATCAAGGATCTCTGTTGGGCTTTGGTCTCTATGTTTTGATTGTGCTTGCATTGATTTGCGCTTTGGGAGCTGCAATCTACTTCTTATGGAAGAAGAATAGAGAGGACTAAACTGGCCACATAAAAGCCAAGTATTATCTTTTATTAGAAACAGATCTTGCAAGAAGGGGATGTGCGTAGCGCATTCCCTTCTAGTTTGTTCTTGCATATGTTAAAAGCGGATATAAGAACAGTCATAAAAGCATATAAAAAAGTAGATATAAAACAGATATAAAAACAGATCACACTCTACTTATCTTTTCTGCTTGCAGGCCTACTTTAGTTCTTTGGAACTATAATGTATATGTAAGCTCCTATTAGATAGTGAGATTTCTTCATTTAATAGAAGTCTTCTCAAGAATAGCTCTAGAAACTCAGTAGTCTCATATATTTCATGTTTTAAATCATTGTAGTTTGCCCTTACCAAGGCATTACGAAAATACCAAGCATTGGTATTAAAAAGATCGTTTGAGCAATCAAAGCCAAGACTGCGCAGATATTTAATGAAGAATACGGCAGTGGTTCGGGTGTTGCCCTCTCCAAAGACATGTATCTGCCATAGCCTAGAAACAAAGACGGCAAGGTGATGTATTACATCAGTCATAGAAAGACCTTTATACGAGAAGGCTCTCTCTTGCGCAAGATCATACTCAAGGGTCTGCATAAGTTCGGTAGCATCGCCATAAAGCACTGTGGCACCGTTAAGCACCCATTCTTGTTTGGTGATGTTGTAAGTTCTTGTTTTGCCCGCATGAGAATATAGATCATAAAAAAGTTTTCGATGAATGGAAAGATATTCAATTGAGGTAAAACTAAAGCTTTTTTCTGACAGAAGTTTAGTAATTCTTGCAGAAACCTTATCTGCTTCCTCAGTACGATCCTCTATCCTTGAAGGGCGCTCCTTATAATAGCTTTGAAGCAATTCATTGACCTTATTAAGAGAAATTTTGCCCTCAATATTGCTGCTAGCAAGCTCTAATAAATACTCGGATGGTTTAAGTCCATCAACTGCTTGAAGACCTATGGCGGTTGCCCATGCGTAGCCTTTTTCCTTTTTGTTGGGCTCAAGCTCTTGTATATATTCTTTGAACGGATCTTGCATCATCTAATATCTTCCTTTGTGCAGCTCAGCGTTCTTAATCTTCCTGTTTGCTAATGTTTACGCAGATTCTTAGAGCAAATATTCCTTGCGCATCATTTAAGCGTTGGCTCTAAAGCGAAGTCTCTACTAAAGTCTCAATCTCTTTAAACGCTTCAATGCATGCCTGTATATCTTCTTGCGTATTGAAAGGCCCAATGCTTAGTCTCAGTACACCCAGATTTCTTGCTTTAAGGCTCTCCATCATTAAGGGAGCGCACTGTGCTCCGGCACGACAGCAGATTCCATAGTACTCAAAAAGCAAAGAAGCAAGTTGAGCTGGCTCTAGTCCTTCTATATTGCAGGCGATAAGCCCGGTATTATCGGCATCTCTTGTTCCATAAAGCTTGAGATGCTTAAGTTTAGCCAAGCCATCCCAAAGTTGAAAACGTAGGGTTTGGATATTTTTAAGTTTGGAATCAAAATGAGCTTTTGTGTACTGTACGGCTGCTAAAAGGCCTGCTAGAGAGTGGGAGTTGCTTGTTCCTGCTTCTAAGATCTCAGGCATCTGAGCGGGTTGAGAGGTGCTAAAGGAATCAAAGCCTGACCCACCAACAAAAAGAGGGATGGGCAGTGCATTGTTTTTAGCAAGCACCAGGCCGCCTGTTCCCTGGGGGCCTAAAAGAGATTTGTGGCCTGTAAAGCAGAGGAAGTCAAGGCTGATTTCTTGCAGGTTTATGGGGACAAGTCCTATGGTTTGAGCTGCGTCAACAATTAGCTGGCATTGATATGTTTGCTTAAGTTTGCTTAGGCGCTCTATGGAGTAAATCTCTCCGCTTACATTTGAAGCATGAGTAAATACAAGAATGATGTTGGGGTTTTCTGCTGCAGTATTGGCTAGCTTAGACATCAGCTCTTCTAATTCTTGATAATCAAGAGAGCCATCTTCTTTGTGCTTTATTATATGCAGCTTTGCTCTGTCGCTGGTGGCGCTATTTGTGTGTCTGCAGCTGTCCCCAAGAGCGGTGCTATCTTCACCAAGGATATCTGCATGAAGATAAAGTGGTCTTAGCACTGAGTTATGGGAAGCAGCGCTGGTAATAAAGTGGATCTTAGAGGCGTCTTTACAAGATTTTAGAGCCTCACTAAAGGCTGAATGAATGGCAATATTGAGTGCCTGGGTTGCATTGGCGCAAAAAGAAATTTGCAGGGGGGAGTCCGCCTTAAGTAAGTCGGCCAGCTCGTGTCTACACTGGGCTACACAAGAGGCAGCTAAAAGGGAAGGTTCATGTGCGCCTCTCCCAGGGCTTCCAAAACTTTGGAGCGCTTTGCTAACAGCCTCAATCACTTCTTGGGGTTTTTGGTAGCTTGTAGCTGCGTTGTCAAGATAAATCATAGTCTCATCCCCTGGCTATCCCTTGGTCAGTCGCTGCCTCTATTTATGCTCCTAGAATCTTTCTAAAAGCATCCAGGAGCAATCCTCTAAGCCCTTTGTACAGCCTAGCTTTGCTTGCAGAGCTTCTGAGGCTTCATTCCCTTCAACTACCATATCACAGGGGATGCGCCCTTGTGATAAAAGCTCAGCTATTTTAAAAGCTTCCAACTTAAGTGCCAGTCCCTGCCTGCGGTATTCGGGAAAAATTTCAAGCATGCCCATAGTGCCTTCTGAGTGCTCTCCAATAAAGCCGGCGGGTTTATTGTCAACAAAAATACCCCAGCAAGTTTTAGATCTTAAGCGCTCCATTATATAGTCAGGGTCATCAACATGGGTGTAGTGCTTGACAACTAGAGCGTGGTAGCTTTCATCCAGCATCTTAATTTCCTCTGTACGCTCATGAGTTTTAATAAGATCAGCCTCTGCAGGTGCTTCCTTGTGCAAATAAGCATAGTTGAAGGTGCGCAAAAAACACTTAAAGCCAAGCTTTTGAGCAAGCTCCTGACACTGCTTTTTTGTGCCATAGCAAACAAGCTCAAGCTTTGTTTCCTTTTGAGCTTGAGTGCTTGTTAAAGCTGTTGAGGTTGCATCGGCTTTGTCATGCTTCGACTTGCACTCAGTGTTATAACTCTGCTTGTTGGTAGTTTTACCTAAGCTGCCGATAAGAGCGTGAAGCTTCTTGTGCACATGCTCTAAATCTTGGGTGCTTGCATGATAAATATGCAGCAGGACTATTTTGCTTTTAGGATTAAACAGCATGCAGCTTGTTATTTCACTATGAGGATTAAGGCTATACCATAAGGGATCAGCTCCTGTTTTATAAAACTCAGATATAAATGCTCTGGAAGCAAGGTCTTTGCTGATGAAATTGTTTAGAAGCTGCTCAAATTCTGGCTCAAAGTGTGGCTTAAAACCTGAGCTACAAGCTGAGCTAGAGCCTAGCTCAAAACCTGAGACACAAGCTAAGTCAGAGCCTGGCTCAAAGCTTGGCTGGTCAAAAGCGTCAAGATCATTATCGTGCACATGAACTCCTTGTAAAACCTTATAAAAGTAGTCTTGAAACAATATTATAAGATTTTGCAAGCACTTTTAGTTTGGCTTGTGATAAAGTTAAGCTGTGCCGCGGGAACTTGGGTAGACCAGGTTGAGAGGAGGGTGAAGCCCTCGACCGTACGTACCTGAACCGGATAATACCGGCGTAGGAAGGCTTCTCTCGCGCACTGTTAATCTAGTTACTTGCGTGAAAGGAGCAAGCATGAGTATCAATAGCAATAATTCTTCATCCATTCAGCAATCTTTTCAATCTGAAATTTCCATGAAATGGCGCGTCATAGATTTTGTGACCGCAGCTGTTTTGGCAGTGGCCTGTGGACTCCTCTTTTTTATTTGGAACAATATTGGTTATGCAGGTTTTAAAGCTTTAGACGCCCTCACTCCAGGTTTTGGAGGTTTAGTTAACGGTCTATGGTATATAGGCGGTCCTTTGGGAGCATTAATTATCAGAAAACCAGGAGCTGCGCTCTTTGTTGAGCTCTTGGCAGCTATTACTTCTATGGCTTTGGGCTCGCAGTGGGGGGTAGAGGCCTTATACGCTGGTTTTGCTCAGGGTTTTGGTGCAGAGATTATCTTTTTGATAACTAGATATAAAAGATTTAAACTTCCCATCTTACTTCTTGCAGGTGCAGCTGCTGCTTTAGGCGCTATGATCTTAGAGGGTATCACAGGAGACTTTGCTAAATCTTTGAGCTTTATTGCCTGCTACTGGAGCTGCTCTTTGCTCAGCGGAGCTCTTTTGGGCGGTCTTCTTGCCTACATTCTAACTAAAGCCTTAGCAAAAGCAGGTGCCTTAAATAGATTTGCTGCGGGCAGAGAAGTTAATACGCGCGTCTAGGCACTGCTTAGCTTATGAATACAGGCGTGAGTCTCAGTATAAAACCCTTGGTAGAGCTTAAAGACTGGGGCTTTAGATCAAGCAGTCGCAAAAAATGGGCTTTGCGCCATATAGATTTTGAGCTTAAGGCCGGAGAGCGTGTGCTGGTCTTGGGAGCTAGTGGCGCAGGTAAATCAACTTTATTTAAGGCAATAGCTGGAGTCTTAGAAGAAGGTGAGCAAGAAGGTAGCCTGCTTATTGATTCAAAAGCTGCGCATGAGGCGCTCGGCACGGTTGGTCTGCTTTTGCAAGATCCAGATTCTCAGGTGATTTTACAGCGTGTAGCCGATGATGTGGCCTTTGCCTGTGAAAATTTAGCTATTGAGCCAGCAGAGATAAAAAGACGTGTCCAAGAAAGCCTTGAAGCTGTTGGGCTTAGGCTGGATTTTGATCACAATACAGAAGAGCTTTCTGGCGGTCAAAAACAACGCATGGCGCTTGCTGGCCTTTTGGCCATGCAACCCAAGCTGTTGCTGCTTGATGAGCCAAGCGCAAATCTAGACCCTAAAGGTAAGCTTGAGGTCGTTCAGGCAGTATCTGCTTTGCTGTCTCAAGAAGAAAACTTGAGCCTTATGATTATTGAGCATGACTATGAGCCATGGCTTGATATGATTGATCGCGTTATCTTGATAGATGATCAAGATATTGTGGCGAGCGCAAGTCCTCAGGAGATGTTTAGCAGGTATGCTTCAGTTTTGCAAAAAGCCGGAGTCTGGCTTCCTGGTGAGCGTGATGAGATAGTAGCTTCAGCGCTTAAGAGTGCTTCCCAGCAGAAAGTGGGGCAAGTAAGGCAGCAAAACCTTCTGCCAAAAAAGAATAAGCAAGAACATAAAACCTTGTTAAGCTGTAAGGACCTAAGCATAGGCTATGAGGTAGATAAGCCGATAAAATCAGGAATCAACCTTGAGATACAAGAGGGTGATTCACTGTGCATTGTGGGGAGTAATGGTGCAGGAAAATCAACTCTGGCATTAAGTCTGGCAGGAGCGCTTAAAAGCCTCAAAGGCCAGGTTAGTTGGCATGAGTTAGGGAGCAATAATCCAGAGGGCGATAAGCCAGGGTCTGCAGCAAGCCTTACAAGCAAAGATAGCGGTGCATCTTTAAGCTCACCGTATGAATGGCAAAGCAAAGATTATTTGGGGAAGATGGCCTATGTCTTTCAAGAGCCAGAGTATCAATTCTTAGCAAGTACTGCCATAGATGAACTGCTTTTATCTTTGAGCCGCAGCAATCTTACTGATGAGCAAAAGAAAGAGAAAGCTCATGAAATGCTTGCAAGCATGGGTTTGGATAAGCTTGCTTTAGCACATCCCATGACCTTAAGTGGGGGAGAAAAGAGGCGTTTATCTGTGGCTTGTGCGCTTATTCATGCCCCTAGCCTTATTATTTTAGATGAGCCCAGTTTTGGGCAGGATAGAAATACCTGGTGGGCCCTGCTTGATCGGCTTAAAACATTGCAAGAACAGGGCATAAGTATCATAAGCATTTCTCACGACAAGGCCTATAATGCCCTCATGGGAAATAAAAGCATCAATCTTGATGATTACCATGATGAGCATCAGGGTGATACGTCTTGCAGGGAAGGGACTAAGCTAGGTGGCGATAAGGGCGCTTTGCAACAGGGAAGGCAAGAAAGCGCCCGTAAGAGCCCTAAAAGTGCCAAGACCTTCCGCTCACACAAACGATGGGATCATGTATCACAGATAAATCCTGTATTTCAGTTGTTGGGCTTACTTATTATGACAAGCCCGCTGCTAAGTACCATAGATCCTGTGAGCGCAGTTTGCGCCTTAGCTCTAGAGCTTGTCTTAATCCCTTTTTGTGGCCTAAGCCTACGCTCATTTTTAAGGCGGATAAGCCCCTTATTTATAGCTGCGCCCTTGGTTGCCTGCTCTATGCTGTTATATGCTGATCCAAAAGGTCATATATTTACTTCCTTTGGCCCCATGACCATATCTGAAAACTCAATTTACTTAGCTATTTCAATTGCTCTGCGCGTATTTGCTTTAGCTTTGCCAGCCTTAGTCTTGCTCTCAAAAATTGATGTTCATATCATGGCACAAGGCTTAATTCAAATTTTAAAACTACCAGTAAAACCAGTTTTAGCTTCACTTTCTGGCCTGCGCATGCTTTCGCTCATGTTAAGTGACTATGAGGCTCTTAAGCGGGCCCATAGGCTAAGAGGAGTAGAGGCCAAAAACCCTCTTAAACGACTTTTTAAGCGCGCCTTTTCACTTTTGCTTTTTGCTCTGCGCAGATCAGAAAAGCTGTCCTGCGCCATGGAGGCTCGAGGTTTTGCAAGCTCAAAACAAAGAACCTGGATGCGGACTCTAGAAATACTCCCAGCTAGTTATATCTTTTTGTTCATAAGTGTTTTAATTCCGCTGATAGCTATTACTTTGGCGATAATAACGGGTGAATTTAGGCCTATGGGTAGAGGTGGACTGGCTTAAGGGGTCTAGCTTAATTCTTTGTTCTTCCCCTCTGCATAACATATCTTATAAGAAGTCTGTTGCAGGTGTAGCAAGTTTTGCTGTAGTTTCAGCTATGGTAGTTCCTTCAGTACTTGCTACCGATACTGCTTCAGGTGGAGCAACTCCCGAAAAGCGCAAGATGGAGCTTCCTACCAATCCTGTAGAACTCATGAATTATATTCATGGTGTTAATGATTTGAGCTAGCTTAGCCTGGTCCTACAGACATTTTGGCCTATAAGCCCTAAAAGCTCATCTTGGCTTATAAACCTCAAGTTCACAAGGATAGTCTCATCAAAAAGCTGAGCATACAAAAAAGTAGCCCGCCTAAAAGACGGGCTACTTGCATATCTAGATCAACTATTTAGCTTATTGCGGTCTAGAATAATTATGCATTTACCTTGCGTGAAGCAATGAGGCCTGCAGCGATGAGAGCTGCTGCACCTGCAGCTGCGAAAGGAGCAACTGGGGTCTGCTCGCCGGTCTTAGGGAGCTTCTTGCCGCCCTTCTTAGCAGCCTCTTTTGCCTTTAAGCCCTTAGGAGTGAGAGCAGAAGGATCTACCTTCTTAACAAAGCTCTCGAGAGCAGCAACAGCCTTCTTGAGGAGCTCAACTTGCTTCTCTACCTGATAGGTGTTGAGATCAGCAGCTTTTGCATTCTTTACAAGAGCGAGAAGAGCCTTAGCCTCACCCTCGAGGTAAGCAAGAGTGTACTCTTTGTCAGCAACGGTAAGCTTCAAAGTACCATCCTTGAACCATGCTACCTGATCAAGAACCTTGCTTGCATAAGCAACAGCGTCCTTCTGGAGCTTTTCCTTGTACTCGAGGTTGTCCTTGTTAGCTTCCTTTACCTTCTTGAGTTCAGCCTTGAGTTCGTCTGCAGCCTTCTTGAGCTCAGCAGCGCCGAGACCCTTCTCATCAGCAGTAGCGAGAACAGCTTTAGCCTTCTCTATAGCAACAGAAAGAACGTTAGTGCCCTTGAGCTCCTTAGCAGCCTTAGCAGCCTCATCGATAGCCTTCTGAAGCTCAGCCTTAGCTTCTGCAATAGCGTTCTTAGCAGGAGCAGGAGCAGGAGCAGGAGCACCTGAAGCGGTTGCCTCAGCAGCGAAAGCAGCTGGAACAACCATAGCTGAAGCTACAGCAAAAGTTGCTACACCTGCAACAATCTTCTTATAAGACATATTATAGTCCTTTCGACTTGTAGTCTCCCTTTTGGAAACTACATCACTTAAGCTAGACCAGTTATCTAGCGTGAATTCAATTTACCTTTCTTCTTTTAGCTTGTCAACGTTCAGCTTTCTTTCAGAAAAGTTCTTATCTAAAGAGCGGTAAACTTTTTTATCCCAGGTAAACAATGTAGTTCATCAAAAACTCAGCCTTCAGTTAACTTTAAGAATCACAAATCCTACATCTTTTCTGAAAAAGTTTTCAGAAAACTTTTAAGCTAATTCTTTTAGCACCTAGGTTTAAATAAGGTTTAGCCATTAAAGATAACTAAACACCCTTGCCTAAATACATCTTCCAAATAGCTCACCAGTCAACCACTTCTTCTACTATCGCACGCTGTTCGTCACTTGTTTTTCTTAAATAGAGCCTGGTGGTTTCTATGCTTTCATGACCCATAAGATCTGCTAGGAGAGCTATGTCATTGCATTTACCTATAAAATTTCTTGCAAAAAGATGTCTAAAGGAATGAGGGTAGACCACTTCTTCTGGTATGCCGCATTTGCCTGCTAGTGTTTTAAGCTTGCCTGAGAGAACTCGGGCACTTAGCTTTTTGCCATCCCCATATTGAAATATGTCCTCACTTAAGTCAGCATCAGGCAAAAAGCGTATGAGATCAGCTTGTACTGAGCGAGGAATAAAGATACGTCTTAATCTTCTGCCCTTTGATAGGATGTCAATGCTTCCTTCATGCAGATCTTCAATCTTAAGACTTAAGAGCTCGCTGATTCTTAAACCTGTAGTTGCCATTAATCTAACTGCTATATACCAAAGTTTATTGTCTTGTATATAAAGCTGATCAAGAAAGCGCTTATATTGTGCTTGATTTATGACCTTATCGCAAAAACTTTTGCTTTGTATTTTGACGCACTTGAGCCTATATTGCTCCTTATTAAGGTAATCTAAGTATGAATTAAGTGCTTGTATTTTTACATTTATAGTCTTTGGTCTATAGGTTTTACATAGCTCTGCTCTATAGCTCTTTAGATTTTCAATACTCACCTTTTTATATTTCGATAAAAACTGATCCACAGCAGTGGTATAAGTAATTATGGTATTGTGCGCCTTATCCTGCGCCTCAAGATATTCAGTAAAACTCATCTTTGTGCTCATCCGTCCTCCTCTTGCTTATCTTGCTTGGGTTTTACAATCTTAGAATCTTGAATCAATACATAGTCTGACTGTCTCTTGAATATAATATGTCTTACAAGAAGATCGTTGCAGGTGTAGCAACTTTTGCTGTAGCAGCTGCTATGGTTGTTCCTTCAGCATTTGCTTACACTTCAGATCAGTACAACGAATGGGCTAAGCTTGTTGATGGTGCTAACAAGACTGCTCTTACTGATGCTGCTGCTAAGGCTGATGCTGTTACCGCTAAGGAGCTTGCACTTAAGAGCGCTAAGGCTGCAGTAGAGGCTAATAAGGCTGAAATCAAGAAGCAAGAGGACGCTATCAAGGCTGCTGAAGATGCAAAGAAAGCTGTAAAAGCTGATGACCCTGCAAAAGCAGAAAAAGATGCTCTCTACGATAAGCAAAAGCAGAACGCAGAAGCTGCCAAGACTGCTGCTGAGGGCAAGACCGCTGATCTCGAGAAGGCTGTAAAAGAGGCTGAGAAGGCTGTAGAGGAAGCTAAAGAGGCATTTGAAAAATCTGAGAAGGCTGCTGCAGGCGCTGTTGAGGCTGCAAAGACTGTAGCTGCTGTTGCTCCTGCTGATAAGGTAGCTAACGAGCTCGTAGAGAAGACCTTGGCAGAGGCAGATAAGCTCAACGTCAAGATCAATGCTATCAACCTCACTTCTCTTGAGAAGACCTATGAGCAGCAGGTTCGCACCCTTCAAGAGGGCAAGAAGCAGCTCGTAGCAGCTATGAAGGCTCTTGATGGTTACAAGAAGATGGCTCCAAACACCAAGACTGCTCTTGCTAAGGAGCTCCAGGCTGTAATGGATCGCCTCAATAAGGCTCTTGGCCAGATCAAGGATGCTGACCTTGAGAAGGCAACTGACAAGTCTAAGCTTGCTAAGAAGGGCAACGGCAAGAAGCTCCCTAAGACCGGTGAGCAGACTCCTGTAGCTCCATTTGCAGCAGCTGGTGCAGCAGCTCTTATCGCAGCTGGTCTTGTTGCTTCTCGTAAGGTTAACGCATAAGTTTTAATGCGGCTTTATGATTAAGTCTCCTTATCTAAGGTAAGGATTAACCCTCCTGGTGAAAACTGGGAGGGTTTTTGGTATATAACTCTATATAAGGCTTTAAATCTAAGTTAATATCCAATTATAAATCTCACATTTTTATTCATTTACATAAGGCGCACCCAAGGAGTCAAGCAGCACACTTGCATCTTTGTTATGGCCCACTGCTTGAGCATAAGAAAGCTGAGCATAGCGTATGGCCTGCTCCTTATCGCCAACTAATTCATAATAAAGGGCTCTAATGTAGTTGTAATAAGGATAGTTGGGCGCTTTTTCGATAAGTTCTTTGCTTAATTGATCTGCTAAATCCAAGAGTTCTGTCTTGCCGCCTCTCTCATAAAGGCGCAAGCATGAGTGAGCATAAGCAGCAAGACAGAGATTTTTATTGGGGAAATCCTTAAGTGCCTGTTTGCTGAGATTCGGAACAAAAGAGCTTCTGTATGAAAGATCATAGTGTTCGCTGATAGCAGCTTCTTCTATGCAGCGCCAGCGATAATCTAAGATGTAAGGAGCCTTTTTGCAGGCGATAAGATAACTTTCAATGCTAGGTCGCTCTGAGTGTGTTCTGGCCTGAGAATAGGCATAATCAGCCTGACTTAATTGAACGCTCACATGAACAAAAAGACTTGCTACTATCAGGCTTGCTACTCCTCGTACTAGGCTCTGCAGCTTAAGCCTATGTGCATATCTTGATTTGTAGCGCAAGAGTAAAGCAGAGTGCTGTCTGCTTGCATCCTCATTATCAGGAGCAGCAGTGTTAATCATATGCTGCGCTTCTTGTGCAGCTCTTTGGGATTCCTCTTGAGCTTGTTTACTTGATGGCCCCTGTGCAAGGCAGAGTCCACATATAAGATAAAAGTAGGCCTCGCTTATTCCGGTGTCAGGGATGGCGCAAAGCTGCAAAATAATACCAAGAAGGCAGCTTAAAAGGATCCAAGTTTTTCTTTTTATGCAAAGCCTGAGGATACTTGCTAAAAATGCAAGGTAGAATGCAAGCTGAATGAGGCCGCCTCCCAAAGCATGTTGTAAAAATATGTTATGTGGTGAGTCAATTATAATTTTGGGATTCTGATAAATAATGGCCAAATCTTGACTGTAATTGCTAGAAAAGACACTAGTAAAAGAATCTATTCCAAAACCTGTAAGAGGTCTTTGGCTTAGGCTTTGTAGGGCAACTGACCAAATGGCATGTCTGGAGCTATGCGACCAGTAATAAGGGCTCACTATGGTGGCTAATCTGCTTATGAGAGATTCATCTTGACGAAGATGGTAGTCAAGGCTTAGTAAGATGATAAGCGTAGCAGCTAGGGCCAAGGCCACTGCTATTTTGTAGCTTGCAGCAGTCCTTGAGCCAAGAGAAAATCCAGGCCTTGTTGCCCTATGGGCTCCACCTTGTGTCCTTGCATGCACCGTTTTTTGAGTTTTTTGTGCCTGTCTTTGCGCTTGTACGTTCTTTCGCTCCTGCTGCAGTTCTTTAAGTTTGACGATACAAAGGGGTGGCTTTGCCCATTTAAAGCAGGCCTCTAAAAATAAGGTGCATACTAATATTGCTAGCCAGGTTGAGCGGTTGTAGCTAAAAAAGGCTAAGACTAAGAGTAAAACCAAGCTGCTTATCGTCAAGTAATGATCAAAGCTAAAGCTTCGGCTCAGTTTTAATCGCAAGCAAGACCAGGAAAACAGATAGACAACAATTAGGTAGGTTCCCAGCATGTTGGGGTTTCCAAAGCTGGATCCAGCTCTGTTGTCAAAACTTGCAGCCCAGCCAAAGATATCAAGACCCAAGCCCTGAAGAATGCCAACTATGCTTACGGGGATGCTTCCCAAAAGAAGTGATCGTATTAAGATGGGTAGATCTTGTGCTTTAAGTTCAATCTGAGACAGGCTTATAAGCAGGCTTAGATACAGCAGATGGGGAAGTAACCCGTTATAGCGCGTGTATGAACCCATGAAGCTTTCTAAGATACTGTTATTTATAAGGCTGCTTATGCACATCCATATAAAGAGCAAAGTAAAAAGCAGAATGGGTAGTTTCTGGGCATCTAAGAGAGTGCGCCAGTTTAGAGGCTTATTTAACCTTTTTGAGAGTTGACTGAGTTCGGTCTGTTCTAAGAGCTCTTTTTTATCGAAATAGCGTTTAAGCTGACTTAAGACCACAAGTGCAGCTCCGCTTATTAGTAAAAAGCACATGCGGGGCAGGGTGGTGGGGTCATATGAAAGAGGAGCCTCAACTAGATTGGCAAAATCTAAATATGAGCTAATCCAACTGGGAGATATGAGCGCTATGGCACAGAGTATATATACGATAGCCTTATGTAAATGCCTGGACAGCCCCTTGGACTGAGGCAGAGGTAGTGCTGTTACTTGCTCCAAGATCTCACCGTCAATTCTTTTGCCTTTTGTTGATATAGAGCCCTTGAGCCCTTGTACTCTTGTACTCTTAGACTCTTTTGGCCTTGCGCTCAAGACCTTTGTGCTTTAGACCTCAAAGAGCTCAAAGCTTAAATCTGTGCCTGCGCACTAGGTGCTCTAGCTTAGGTAGTATAAAATACATAGATGATAATGTTATGAGTATATATCTAGCTTTAAGCAGGCGATAAGATCTTATACTTACCTAGATTGGATACGAGCGGTATGTGGCCGCGTTTTTATAAGGAAGATTATTTAGTCATAGCTCACTACCTGGGCGTTTTACTTGCTTTAATCTCTGGCATTATGCTGGTTCCCCTGGGTCTTGCCCTAATTTTGCAGGAATGGGATGTTGCGCTCAATTTCTTCTTGGGCATGAGCCTAAGTTTTATGTTAGCTGCGACCTTGAGGCTAGCAAAAATTAGGCCAAAAGGTATCAACAGAAGGCAGGCTTTGATGGTTACTGCCTTAATTTGGTTTATCGCCAGCTTAGTAAGTGCACTACCTCTGTATTTAAGTGGGCATTTTCTTTCATATTTGGATGCACTCTTTGAGACCGTCTCAGGTTTTACGGATACGGGCGTAGTCTTGGTGCAGGATCTTAATCATATGAGCTATGCCAACAATCTTTGGCGCCACCTTTTGCAAATAGTGGGAGGTCAAGGAATTGTAGTAATTATGCTGGGATTGGGCTCATTTGCAAAGCATTCTGGTGCAGGACTTTTGTATCAAGCTGAGGGCAGAAATGATATGATGATGCATCAGCTTGCGCATACAACTCGCTTTATTGTTGGGGCTACCACACTTTTTGTGGGAGTGGGAATCATTGCGGCAACCATAGTGCTTTTGCCCAGCGGTATGAGCTTCTTTTCTTGTCTTTTTCATTCAACTTGTCTGACCTTTGCTGGTTTTGCAACAGGAGGCTTTACACCCATGACAAGCTCCATGGTGTATTATCACAGCTTCTCATATGAACTGGTGATGGAGCTTATTATGCTTTCTGGCATGTTTAGCTTTGCCTTGTATTTTGCCATGTTAAGAAGGGGTCCTGGGGAGTTTTTGCGCGATATTGAGGTGCGTACCATAGCTATTTGGATTGCTATTTGCGTTGTAATTGTTGCCTTATCTATGGGTCGTGACGCTCAGTTTAACCAATTAGATACCCTTTTACGCAGAGGCGTTTTTGTAGTAATTAGTGCAGCTACTAATACGGGATTTAGTACTTTGTACACCTCGCAGCTCACCGGAGTTCTTGCAAGTGGCGTCTTTTTTGCAGTGGTGCTCTCAATGAGTATGGGAGGTGCCACTAATTCAACAACGGGCGGAATCAAGGCCTTTAGAGTTGCTGCAGTATTAAAATCAGTGGGACATTCAGTGCGATCCTCACTGCTTCCAGACTCTGCATTAAGTAGGCCGCGTTATTATCATTTGGGAAAACGCCTGTTAAGCCCGCAAGAAGCCAAGGATGCCATGACCATATTCCTGCTCTTTTTTGTGACCTATTTAGCAGGAGCCATGATAGGCGTTATTATGGGTTATGCCCCCATGGATGCCTTGTTTGAGAGCGTTTCTGTTGCTTCAAATGCAGGCTTGAGCTCTGGAATAACTGCCCCTGACATGCCGGTTCTGTTAAAATTTGTGTACATGCTTGAAATGCTTTTTGGCCGTCTTGAGTTCTTGACGGTATTTGCTACCATGGCGGCCATTGTAGTATCCATTAAGCAGCGCAAAAAGCAGCATTAATACGGTGTGCAATGAGGAGATGCCGATAAACCATGGCACAATTTGACACGGATAAATTTGACAGGGATAAAGAACATAAAGCAGGATCACATACGCGATCTCAGATTAAAGACACATCAGCATTTGCAGCCTTAGGACTGGGTCTTGAACCTGTGCGCGTGTATGCAAAGCTTATCCTCTACTTATTTATCTTTATCTTGCTCTTATTTTTAATAGCTTTTTTCTCTTTTGAGATAGTTTCATAGTTGAGATAGTTTAATAGCATGCTTAGGGCTTTTAGCTTATACGATTTAAAAGTAGTTGCCCATTTTCTGGGTGTTATTTTGCTTATGACAGCAGCCTCCATGCTGGTGCCATTTGCGGTTGCGCTTATTAACCAAGAGTGGAGTCCAGCCTGTGACTTCATCTTTTCTGGCGGACTATGTGCTCTTGTGGGCGTTTTGCTTTTGCTGCTTAAAATTAGACCGAGCGCCTTAAACTCACGTCAAGCCATGTTGCTTACGGGCCTGACCTGGGTGCTCATTTCATTTTTTGGAGCAATTCCTCTTTACTTAACGGGCCATTTTAACAGCTTTTTTGATGCCCTTTTTGATTCGGTAAGTGGCTTTACCACAACGGGCTGCTCGCTTATTTCTGATGTAGACCATCTTGCCTATTCTCATAATATTTGGCGCTTGATGACGCATGTTATAGGTGGCCAAGGTATTATCGCCTTTGCCCTTACGGTGGGTATTTTTGCGCGCTCATCTGGAGCTGGATCCTTATATAAGGCTGAGGGTAAAAGTGATTCCATCCTGCCCAATATTGTTCAGACGGTGCGCTTTTCCATGTTTGTGACCATATTTTTTGTGAGTCTGGGCTCGGCCTTTTTGTGGCTTATCATGCTTGGTCAAGGCATGGAAGCGGGAAGGTCAATATTTCACAGCTTTGCGATAAGTGCAGCCGCCTTTGGGACGGGTGGTTTTGCTCCCATGTCCAGTTCAATTACCTATTACCATAGCATGGGCGTAGAATTTGTCTTGATGATTTTAATGTGCGCAGGAGCACTTAACTTTACCTTGTATTTTGCCATTTGGCACGGAAGCATTGACGAGTTTTTGCGCAATATAGAGGTCAAGACCCTGGCGTATTGGGGTTTTGCAGTCATGCTTATTTTTAGTGTAGCCTTTGCTCATGATAACCTTTTGGGAAGTAATCTTATGGCGTTAATTCGCAGGGGAGTGTTTATTGTAGTAGCAGCAATATCTAATGCAGGTTTTACTACCTTTTATACCTCCCAGGTAGCTCATGAGGCAACGCCAGCCATCATGTTTGCCATTATTTTAGCTATGAGCATTGGTGGAGCAACAGGATCTACCTCTGGTGGCATTAAGGCGCTGCGCATTGCTTTGATCGTAAAATCCGTGCTTGCTGATGTAAAACGCGCTCTTTCCCCAGATGGGGCTCAGGTTAGAATTAAGTATCATCATATGCACGATAAGATCTTAGATAATGAGACGGCCAGCCAGGCTTTAAGCGTATTTTTACTTTTTGTTATCACCTATCTTTTGGGTACTATGGTCGCCGTTGGTTTGGGTTATCCTCCGCTACAGGCAGCCTTTGAAAGTGTAAGTGTGACTTCAAATGCAGGCATGAGCGCTGGTATAGTGGACGCAAATATGCCCTTCATATTAAAGTTGTTATATATGCTTCAAATGTGGGCAGGTCGTCTGGAGTTTTTGGCTCTTCTTGCCTTGATAGCAGGTATTTATGTAAGTTTTAAGCCCAAACGGGAACGAGTTTCAAAGTTTAAAAAGAGACTTGAAGAAAGCTTGGATAGATATGGAATATAAAGCTAAAGCGCGGACTTTTGCTTTTCTTACAAGTGTTGCCGCTGTGTTGATGATGTGCGCTTCTGCGCCCAGTGTAGGTGCTACCGGTGCCATTGGTGGTGCTGGTACCGCTATTCAAAGCGCGCAGGCTGCAGAGGCTGCGGGGAGAGCACAAGCTGCAGAGGCTGCGGGGAGAGCACAAGCTGCAGGGGCTGCGGGGAGAGCGCAGGCTGCAAAGGCAAGTCCTCAGGCAAGTCCTGAGAGCCATTCAATTGGAACGGAAGATGAGCGCAAAGCCCTGGCGCCAGAACCCAACAAAGACCAGGTCCATAGCGTGAGGCTAGAAGATCTTCTGTCTGCTCGACAAGATTTGGATGGTCAACTTGTGAGCTTTTCAGGTGAGGCTATAGGAGATCTCATCAAAGCTGATTCAAAGCACACATGGGTGATGCTGGAAGATCAGGGCTATGGTTTATCGGTATTAATGAGAAATGAGGATGCCGATAAGATAGAGCACCTGGGAAAGTACGGTGTTAGAGGTTCAATTTTGCAGGTTGTTGGGGTCTATTATATAGCTGATCCAGACCAGGCTGGAGAGCTTGATGTGGTTGCGCGCAGCGTTAGCCTTGTTGAGAGTGGATATAGCTATGAGGAGCCCGTGCATTGGTGGAAGCTCATCTTAGGTCTGATCTTTTTAGGGGCCGCTTTGGGCTTAAGCCTTTTGTATCGTTATTTAAGGAGGCGTTCACTATAATGCAACCTTGTTTAGAGCAGGAAAAGACCAATCTCAAGCGAGCTCGCATTATTCAACTTGATCGCTCTTATCCTTTGTGTGAGCTTGAACAAACAGGCGAACAAATACGGGCAGAGTTTGCAATTTCTCTTACAAAAAGCAAGCAGGACTCTAAGGCTTGTGTGGGTGATTGGGTCTTGCTTGATCGCCCAAAAGACCATGATAAGGCGCTCATCTGTTCAATTGAACCTCGCCGATCAGAGCTTGGCCGCTGGGATGGTAGCTCCATGGGAGACAAGCAAGTTCTTGCTGCAAATGTTGACCTGGTAATTGCCTTGGTGCCACTGCAAAAAGACCGGGTAGACAAGGCAGAACTTTTGCGTATGCTTAAGGCTTTAGTGCTTGCCTATGATGGTTCTTGTCGTTCAGCGGTAGTGTTAAGTAAGGCTGATAGAAAGCAAACAGAGCAAGATCTTGAGCTTGATATTCAAAGAGTAAAAGATTGTCTTGGTGCTCTTGCAGATGAGATCAAAATTATCGTTACCAGCGCGCAAACTGGACAAGGGATAGCAAATCTTAGAGCACTTGTTGATCAAAAGGCCTACTGCTCGGTTTTGGTTGGGCAGTCCGGGGCTGGAAAGTCAAGTTTGGCAAATGCCTTGCTTGGGGAAGATCTGCTAGAAACTGCCGAGGTGAGGGCAAAAGATGATAGGGGACGCCATACCACCGTTGCCCGAACCTTATTAAGGCTGCCCTCTGGAGGCGAGCTAATAGATGTTCCAGGCTTGCGCTCTTTTCCTTTGCGTGGACATGATAAGGGTCTAGAACTTGCTTTTCCCGAGATAAGTCAGGCTTCACAGGCTTGCAAATTTAGGGATTGCTCTCATGGTGAGGAGCCGGGTTGTGCGGTGAGAGAGCTAGTAGAGCAAGGTGAGCTACCCCTTTTGCGCCTAGATTTGTACAGAAGCTTATTAAAAGAGATGAACCGTATGGAAGAAAAGATGGACTCTTCTGTGCGTCGCTATTCAAGAAAGAAGGGCCCACGCTGATGTCGACAAAACTGTCTTTGCTTAAAGAGCATTTAGATTTGAGAGGACAGGCATCAAGAGGACAGGAGTCGGGAGGACGTGCATCGAGAGGTCAGGGATCGAGAGACCAGGATTCGGGAGGACAGGGATCGATAGACCAGGCGCCCCTTCCTCTAGCTTTGGCCTTGGTGGGACCTTCTGGCTCAGGTAAAACAAGCTTGCTTGAGCAGCTTATCAAGATCTTATCTCAGGCTTCTATTAAGGTGGGGGCCATAAAATCGCACACAAAGGGCTCCTTTGATATAGATGTGCCAGGCAAAGATTCATATAGATTTACTCAAGCGGGTTCAGTCCATACCCTTATTTCTGCTCCAGGAAAAATTGCTTCTGTTAAACAGATAAGTCATGAGCCAGATTTTAAGGAGCTTTTGGCTTATATGACAGATTGTCAGATAGTTTTAGCTGAAGGTTATAGGCATGCGGGTCTTCATACCATTGAGCTTATCCGCTCTGGCCTGGAAGCGCCAGAAGATCTAAGCAAGCGCACATCTTTATTTCGGGAGGAGACACTTGCCATAGCAAGCGATTACCCTGAGGATGCGCTTAGAGCTTATAGCGGAGATTTAACTATTTTAGATTTAAATGACCCCTTGGGGCTTATAGACTTTATTTTTGATAGGCTTGTGTGCGATAAAAAATAGCACCTTAAGTCTGCCCTTGCAGGCCTTGCGCGCCTTTTATTCCTGATATACCTTCATTAGACTGTGCACAATCAAATATAGATAGCGCCTTAAGTCTGTCCTGCACCTCAAGTGCCTGCGTGCGATCAATTTAGATTATCTTAAGACCTCCTTGTATAAAAACCGATTCTAAAAATTAAGCGCTTGTAAGCGGATAAGATAAAACTACCCCCTCAAAGAATTGCTGTTTTGCAGGTTTTTATTCTTATGTAGAGGGGGTTTTCTTATGACTTCTCGACTCAAAATAGTGCTGGGTTTGATCTCTGGTCTTATGGCGGCTGCTCTGTTGGCATTGTATGCTCAGGGGGTTAGGGCAGAAGCATCTTCAGCTCGAGATAAAGCCCTTAAACGCTATGGTGGAGAGGTGGTACAGGTATGCGTAACGACGCAGGCACTTGTGGCAGGCGAGATCTTTAATGAGGAGAATACGGCGCAGGTTTCATGGCTGGTTGATCTGGTGCCTGAGGGGGTTATCCAGAGTCAAGAGGAGCTTTTGGGAAAACGCGCTCTGTATGCTCGGCCTGCTAATAGCTTAGTTAGCAAAGATGACGTCTCAGAGCTTGCGTCGCTTACCATCCCTGAGGGTTTTGTTGCATGTTCAGTTCCTTGTGCAGAGGTTCGCGCGGTGGGAGGTGCAATCCTACCTGGTCATTATGTTGATGTATATCTAGCGGGTGAAAGCACCCAGCTTTTTGCTCAACACGTTTTAGTTTTAGCAAGTAGCTCTGCCCCAAATGGCGCACAAGCAAAAGATACAGGGCGTTTAAATTGGCTGAGTTTGGCGCTCAAGCCCGAGCTGGTGGAAAGCTTGATTTCTGCTGCCTCAACACAGACTTTGTATTTTGTCCTACCGGGGCAAAGTGAAAGAGAGGCTTTAGCGCGCCTGGATTCGCAAAAGGAGCATGCTGGAGAGAGGAGCACAGAAAATCAGTCTGCTGAAAAGCGGTCTGTGGAAAGCCCTAGCTCTTCCCAGGAGCAAGCTGCTCAGCATGATGGAAATACTAATGAATCAACGATCCCAGCTGATCTCTACGCTTCTCCTGCATCCACTGTTGAGCAGGCTGAGCAGGGTGGTGATAGCTAAGATGGAGCGCTGGCTTATCGTCAGCTCTAAAGAAGAGCGTTATCAACTTAAGAGGCAGATTGAAAGACAGGCACAAGCAGCAAGTACCTCCTGTCCTGAGCTGCTCTTTTTAGAAGATATTTCAAAGCTTTTAAGTTTTGCAGACAAGTGCAATCTTGTAATTCTAAGCTCCAGCTTTAAGACAATGTCAGTCTTAAATATAGCTTCTATCTTGCGCAAGCACTATAAAGCCTTGAAGCTTTTGTGTATACAAGCAGGCATTAGCTCTGCCTTTGAGTATCGTGCTCATCAGGCTGGGATCTCTCAACTGATAGAAGGATCAAAGCTCGATAGTTATAACTTTATTTTAAAGCGCATGGATACTAGGTCTGCAAGAAAAGAGCTTGCGCTGGGTGCTAAGGGGACACTAATCAGTGCTGCAGCTGTGCAGGGTGGAGTTGGCTTGAGCAGTTGGAGCTACCTCTTGGCAGCAGCTTTTGCTCAGCAAGGTTTTAAACTTGCATCTGTCCATTTAAATGCTCAAATGTGTCCTCAGTTGGAATTTTTGCCCTTAAGTTTGGGTCAAGGACAGTCCTCGCTTGACAGTTTTAGTCCTGCTGATTTTAGTCGCATTCTTGAATCTGGCTCATCTCAAGCTTTGCTTGCGCGCGCTCAAAAACCCAGTGAGACCCATCATGTATTTAGTGGCTGTTCAATTCCTGAGCGCTATGATTTGATCGCAAGCCAGGCTTTTGACGTGGTGGCAGCGCTGTCTATGGCCTATGAACTTAGAGTTCTTGAGCTGCCCATACTGTGGGATGATCTGCATATTAAGGCTATGTTGCAGTCAGAGCGTGTCTATCTTGTGCTTGAGGAGCGAGCGGGTGCACTGCTTAAGCTTAGCCAGGCTTTGAGTCTCTTAAAACGCTGCGGCCTGGAGCGTACCAAGCTTCATCTTGTAATCAATAAATCTAGGAGAAAAAAGCGGGATAGATCTTTTGTAAATAACCTGCTGATGCAGGTGGGTTCTTATCCCATAAGCGTATTTACTCAAGCCTCACAAGATTTTCAGCGCTACTGTGAACAGGGTTTGTTACATGAATATTTGGACTCTGAAGAGCAGTTTGCTCTAGCAATGATGAGTTTTTCTCGGCAGGCCTTGCTTGAACTTGGATTACAAAGGAGGTGATCTAAGGTGGCTTTAAAAGATTATGTAAAAGAGGGCCAGGATCCACAGGGTTTAAGAGAATATGCAAAACGATCACAGCTTTTATTGGTTTTAAAAGAAGCTCTTACAGAAAAACTAGGTTTTCAGACGCTCTTAAGTATTATTGCCGATAATGACGCTGATCAGGCACGCTCTGAGCTTTTGCTGGCTTTGCGCAGCATTTTACATCAGGATTCTTATGATGAGTTTAGCGAGCTGGATAAACATGATTTAGCGCAAGAGCTTATTGACGAGCTTGTTGGTCTGGGCCCTCTTGAGACGCTGTTAAAAGATCCTGAGGTAAGCGAAATTATGGTAAATGGCTGCGCCTCCTTGTTTTACGAGCAAAAAGGTCGGCTTTATCATGCGCAGCATGTTTTTAGAGATGAGGCTCAGATCAGGCTCATAATAGATAGGATTTTAGCTCCACTTGGAAGAAGGATTGATGAACAATCTCCTCTGGTAAATGCACGTCTTTCATCGGGATATCGTGTAAACGCAGTTATTCCTCCCATTTCCTTAGAAGGGCCTCTTCTGACCATTAGAAAGTTTTCTGATCGTATTTCTGAACTCTCTGAGTTAATACGGATGGGCTCTATTTCTCCAAGTTTTGCTCAACTACTGTCCTGGGCGGTGAAAGCACGAAAAAATATTGCAGTTGTGGGTGGTACAGGCTCAGGAAAAACAACACTGCTTAATGCTTTATCCTGTGAGATCCCTCATGAAGAACGCATTATCACAATTGAGGACTCTGCAGAGCTTAAGTTCAAAACACATCCTCATGTTATTAGGCTAGAGCGCAGAGACCCTTCTATAGAAGGCTTAGGTGAGGTCAGTATAAAGGATTTGGTGATAAACAGCCTGCGTATGAGGCCAGATCGCATTGTTGTGGGTGAGTGCAGGGGAGCTGAAACTATCGATATGCTCCAGGCTATGAACACTGGTCATGATGGTTCCCTAACCAGTCTCCATGCGGGTTCTGCCCAAGAAGCAATCGTTAGACTCATATTGCTTGCACGCTATGGCATAGATCTGCCTTCTTCTGTAATTGAAGACCAAATAGCTACCGCCTTAGATTTTATCGTCATGCAAAGCAGAATGTCAGATGGAAGTAGGAAGGTTACGGGACTAAGTGCGGTAAGCAGGAAGGCAGGGGGCGGAGTGGAGCTTGAGGAATTGCTGCGTTTTGATGAAGAGCAGCAGGATTGGCATATTCTCAGCTGCCCCTCTTTTATATATGACTTGGAAACAAAAGGTATTGCAAATGCTAGGGAGGTGAAAGAATGGCAACAAAGCTGCTGTTTTTCTTAGCGATGCTCTTGGGATCTATATCTGCAGTGATCTTAGTGCCTTCTTGTTTTATGAGGAGAAAAAGACCCTTTAGCAGGACTGGTGATACAAGATTGGCTACTCTTGGCTTGGGTATTCATTCTCGAACAGAAAAGGCTGCTACTAAGCCAGCTGGTCCTCAGCATCAGCTTAAATTTAGCATGATGCAGCAGCTTGTGCGTTTTTATCTGCTTGTATTGAAAATCCCTGCAGGCTTACTTGCGCGTTTTGCGTTTTGGGATACTCTTTTGAGACGCCTAAAGCTAGAGTATGCATTTGAACAGCGATGTTTATATTTACAAGAGCGCCTCGCTTTGAGCCTGGATATATATGAATATGCAGCTGTTTATTATCTGAGTACCATCTTTGCAGGTCTTTTAGCCTTTGTACTTAGCCACAATCTCTTTGCCTTTGCTCTAGCAATGGCTTTAAGTCTTATCTTATGGCGACAGTTTTATGCAGGCCAATCCAAGCATAGGGAGCAGAGGATAAAAGAGTTATTGCCAGAGCTGTATCGAAGTTTATCTATCTCAATGGCATCGGGAAAATCTTTACAGCAAGCTTTTCAATATTTAGGCAAACAGATGCCTGCATGGATCGGAGAAACATTTTCAAAAGCTGCCTATGATTTGCGGATAGGACTTGCGCTTGATCAGTCCTTAGTAAACTTGGAGCAATCCTTAGGGGCAAGAAACCTGGATCTGCTGTGCTCAGCTTTAGCTATCTCTCAAAGAACGGGATGCGCACTTAAGGATCTGTTTGAAAAAGCTTCTAGATCGATAAGAAATAGTGCAGACTTGCAAAGAGAACTTAGAGTTAAAACTTCTCAGGCACAACTTTCTTCAAAAATTGTGAGCTTACTTCCTTTGCTGCTTCTTTTGGGCATGGCGCTACTGTCTCCAGATTTTAGAGCTGGAATTATGACACCCCTTGGCATGGGCTGTATTATTTTGGGACTTTTTCTTGATCTGCTGGGACTTATGATTATTCGCTCAAGCTTGCATATAGAGATTTGAGTTCATTATGTTGTATCTACTCTTATGTCTTTCAGCACTTCTAATTTTTATAGGAGCAGCTTTGGTAGTAAGTAGCTCCATAGATCGACTTATCTTTTTGCAGGATTTGAGGATGAAAATGACAAAAGCTTCATCCGTAAGATTGGCTGAATCTGCTTTGAATAAATCTGATGGTTTTGATCTTGGAGCTCAAAATGAGAAGCCCGACCTTATCGCACAAAGTTTTTGTTTCATGCAAAGAAAACTTATAGAACTTGCCGATAAACCAGAGCGCTGTCTCAATCTTGCTCTTATTTTTGCTGCAGTAGAGGTCTGCTTGATTGGGCTTTTAGCCGGACAATTCTTTTTGGCTATAGCGCTTGCGGTCTTAGCTTTTGTCTTATTGCTGTTTGTTCCCTCGCATTTGAAGCGCCTGGAAGAGCAGGAGCGTTTGGAGCGAGCCATAGCTGAGCTTCCCAAGCTTATCGATATAGTTGCTCTGGGTATGAGCGCAGGTATTTCATTTGATTCAGCTTTAGCTTTATATTGTGAGCGCTCAAAGACTAGTTTTGCTGCTGATATCTATGATGAGCTGCAGTCTTGGTCTCTTGGTTTAAATAGCAGAGAGCAATCTTTTGAGCGACTTTGTGCTTTATATCCTTTTGAAGGCCTGCGCTGTTTTTGTAACACCATTTTAGAATCTTTACGTTTTGGCTCTCCACTAAGCGCGGTATTGGGAGAACAAAGTGAAAAAATGCGACGAGATCACCAGGCGTTTATTCAGGAAAAGATTGAAAAAGCTCCAGTAAAAATGTTGCTTCCTATAGGTATTTTGATACTTCCAGCTATGCTACTTACCATTATGGGCCCCCTCATGGCTTCGGCCTTGTTAGTAACTCGATAAAAGACAAGAGAAAGGAATGAGAATGTTTAGTTCTAGTAAATCCAGTAGAGCCTTGTGCAATGCCTCAAGTGAAGGCTCAAGCGGCACCGTAGGTTGTGGTTCAAGCAATGCTTCAAACAGAGCTTCAAGTAGCGCTCCAAGCGAGCCTTTGCACAATGCTTCAAACAGGGCTTCAAGTAGCGCTCCGATACGTAGATTTCAGATATGGCTATATCTACATGTGCAAAGACTGCTAAGGCAGCTATGCCTTCAGCTTAAATCGCTAAACGAATGCAAAGCTCAAGGCACCACAGAATACGCCATTTTAGTAGGAGTCCTTGTTGTTATCGCCATCGTAGCAATAGTTGCTTTTAAAGATAAGATTCAAGAGCTTTGGAGCTCTATTTCAGACAACATTAATTCCTTGTAAGAAAGCTAGAACAAGGGTAGTGGGTGGCCAATGTGAGCCTGAATGTAAGTTTTAGAAAAAGACGCTCGAGAAGATACTGGCTTGGCAAAGAGAATAAAAATATTAAGCCAAGCGTTAAGGAGAAGCTAAGTAAAAAACTATCAAGTAAAAAGAGGGCAAAGCAAAAACAGAAAACTTGCTTATCAAGCTACTTTATAAAGACGGTCTTTGTAGTATCTTGCATTGTATTAGTGTCTTTGTGTCTTGGTCGAGCTTCTTATCTTGGAAGATATCAGGAGGATAAAAGAGAGCTCTTAAACCAAAGTGCACTCAGTCAAGTAACTAATGAGCCCTCTACTCAGCCACCCACTGCCTTGTCTCAAGAATCTGCAAAAGAATCTGCAAAAGCTCAAGAGAGTGAAGTAGAGTTTTTGCAGCTCTCTGAAGAAGTAAAAAAGCTTTGTTCTATTTTTGATATGCGAAATTCAACAAATTCAACGCTAAGTACCCAAGATCTCTTAAGTATAAAGGGCTTTCCCACTCAGTTAGGGCAGGCTTGGTGCTTTTCACTGAGCTGCGGGGGTACGCAAGTTATGGAAGAGCTCCTGCAAAATTGTAAAGATCAGGGCGGCTATCAACTAGAGTATGCGGATTTTCTTGATTTGCATGCTCAGGTTTTCTCAGCTCTTATTAAAGAGGAAAAGAGTGGAGAGATCTTTTTACTTTGTGCGCAAGATTTAAATCAGAAAGAGCTGAAAGGGGAGGTGTATCTTGTTCAACTTGAACATTATGAACAGGCTGAGGAAACTGAGCTTTGAAACTAAGGCTCAGTCTAGCCTGGAATATATGAGCCTCTTTGTTGGCTTTATGGCTCTTGTCTTAGCTTTAGCAGCATTATGGAGGGCAGGTGAGCAGGGTGTTTATAAAAAAGCGATTGATAATTCTGCTTCGCACATACTTAAGTCTAATGACCCAGCAGGGCACATTGCAGATATTCTCCTTTATTAGGCAAAAAGCCTTTAAAAGTTTAGCTTTACCCGCGAGAGGACTTAGTTTATTAAAGCACCATTGCTTTAAGCCTTTGCCCTTAGGCATGAGGCGAGCTAAGGCAATAAAAAGGCTTTTTGATTCTTGTGCAAAAGAAGGTCTAGCGCAGTCAAGCGTGGAGGCAGCAATTCTTTTACCTGCGCTCTTTATTGTTCTTGCTCTCTTAGTACAACCTTGTCTCATTATGTATTCGCGTATTTGTATGAAGGCTGTGGCGGCAGAAGCCTGTCGCCTTCATGCGACTAGCGCACAAAGTGGCTCAGGGCGCTATGAACTTGATAGGCATAAAGAGTTTGTTGAACGCAGGCTACGAGCCGTACCTTATATTGACATTTTTCATATGGGGGGAGATGAAGGCTGGGAAATTAATTTCAGTATGCAAGATAAGAACTGTGAGGTGAGCATCTCTCATTCCTTTAAAGCTCTACCTCTTTTGGGCATTAGTGGGCGAGCTCTAGCTGATCTGAGTGAAGATGGATCTCTGCGAGATACGGTAGTAATTCGTTCTCAAATTCAAGCTTCATGGGTGAAAGGAGCGTATGGTGACTGGCAAGCAGCTTGGGATTCATAAAATCTTACGTAAATTAAACCTAGAGAAAATAAGTAGCCCCGCTAGCTCTGAGGTAGTGAAGGGGGCGTTCAATAGGGAGTTTAACCTTTTTGATATTTTTAGAAATAGGGAAGGCTTTACGAGCTTAACGGTTCTTTTGGCCATGCTTCTTAGCCTGGTACTAATTTTTTCTGCAGCTAACATGACTTGGTCTAAGGGTTTTTCGGCTGATATTCAGGCGCTTGCAGACGCTAGTGCACAATCGGGATCTAATGTAGTGGCTAAGTATTTAAACTGTGCAAGTGTTTTGGATGCTAGTGTGCTTACGATGGGGCTTATCGGAGTAACTACGCTAGCAACAGGTATGGTAGTTGCAGCCATTCCTCCGGTCTCAAAGTTTTCTCCGCCCATATTAAAAGTTGGAAAGCAGACTCTAGAAAGTCGCTCTAAATTTGCCAAGGCAGCATATGAGGGTTTGGAAAAAATGGAAAAAGGCTTGCCTTATTTAGTAGCTGCAAATTCAATGGCTGTGGTTGAAGCTAATAGTAGAGGAGGGGAGCTTGCTTACTCAGGGCTGGCAGTCCCTTTTCCCTATGATGGCAGTGATGGGTCTTTTTCAAGCTACGATGAACTGTTAAATGAAGCCTCGGATATGCAGAATGCCTCAGAGAAGGTAAAAGAGCTCTCAGACGAAGCTGAAGAAGAGAGAAAAAAGGCTGATGAAGCACTGCAAAGAGGCTGGGAGGCAGACTGCGGTTCTTCTACGTATTCAATGTATGAGAGAGCATCTAGGCTTAGCTCCATTCCCTCTGGCCTTAATCCCTATTATCCCAGTTATAAGCTTTGGAATTTTGGGGTGCCCATCAATAGAGCGCGTGCTTATTATCAGCAACGCCTTAACCAAGAACAGCCTCTAGGCTCTAGTGTTGACGCAAAAGTAAGCTCAGTTTCTCGAAAACTATTTTATGAGATTGCCTTAGAAAAACTTAGCCTTGCTTACTATGCCACTGATGCAGATGGATTAGTAGATCTCAATTTGCCAGACTTGCCAAGAAATACATCAGATATGAGAGATACACATGTATATACCGATAAGCGCTGGCCATTGACAAGAGAGGGAAAAGACGGAAAAGATCTCGTTTTGCATTTTGGGCTTGATTGCCCAGGCGCTCATGGTGATCTTGTTGCCTATGGCTCTCTTGCTGATCTTGAATTGGGTTCTTGCAAAATGTGTCCGGTCTGTCGTTTTACGATAAACGATGTAGGAAGAGCTCCTCTAGCTTCAAGCTCTATTGCTAATGGTTTTGAGTATCATTGGCGTCAGCTTGTTTTGGCTGCAAAGGATTATGTCGAGCATAAGAATAAACAGGTAGAACTAGAAAAGCAGGCTAAAAAGGCATCTGAAAAGGGTGTGGGAGCTTTTGAACAAGCGCTTTCTAAGTTGGCGGCTCCTAGGCCCAAGCTGCGCCCTCCAGGACGGCATGGGGTTGTGGCTGTTCTTGGTGACGCAAAAAGCTACAGTTCACCAGGTGCTCTTTCATCAGCTTTTGTTCCAGGTTCAGTAGTTCCAGCAAGAGCAGCTGTATCTGCATCATGTTTAGTTGTGGATGATGAATATCCAGAAGAAAATGTTTTATCCCAATTTTTTGAGAATTTAAAAAGCTCAGGTGCTGGATCTGCTTCTCAAAATGTAGCAGCAAGCTTTACCGGTGGAATTCTAGATGGCTTATTTGATGCTTGGGGTAAGCTTTTACAAGCTTATGGTTCAATGACTGATTCTCTTACATCCGAGCTAAAAGACTTATCGGGAAAAGCTGAGTCTGCTGGCATGTCCAAGCTTTCATCATGGATAAAAAATAAACTCTATACCGTTTTAGATATAGCGGGCTTTAGGCCAGCGGATTTGAGACAACGAAAACCTGTGCTGGTAAATTCTGTTGATGTGTTTAATAAAGCAGGCATAGATGGAGCGGTAAAGTTGCGAAGCTTTTTGAATGCAGTTCCTTCTCGGGAGGCCATGAAGGATCCAGAACAATTTAGCAAGGTGCTAGGACAGTTTTCTCAAGATGTTTTTGGGACTGATGAATTTGAAATATGCAGGATACCAATTCCTGGCACAGACCTAGATATACCTATTAGCGTGAAGCTTTCAGAATTATAAGCTGCTTTTTATCAGCTTTCTATCCTGCATTTTTGAATAACTTGTCTTTGAATAGCCTTATTTTGCCTTGTACTGGGCTTTATAAGTGATAGATCTTGAAAAGGGGCTTTATTATGACCACCCATAAAGGCGAGCAGACACAGCCAAAAACACGTAATTTGAGCTATGCTGCACGGTTTAAAAAACTTGCTTATGAAAACAAGGCACAAATGTTTGTCGAGGCAGTAGTAGTCTTTCCTGTTGCCTTAGTTTTATCCTTAATCGTTCTAAATTTGCTTTGGTATATGCAATATATTGCACAGTTTGATCGAATATCTCTTGATTCAGTGATATTAAGAGCTTGTTCACCTTCAAGCAAACAAAGATTAGACCAGAGCGAAGCTGATATTCAAAAGCTTATTTTTGATCATATGGGCAGATCGGATCAGCTAGAAATAGAAGTGAACAGGCGAGCCCTTTCAAGAGATGAAAAAGGTAAGTTTCAATTTAGTCTCGCTCCACATCTACAAGAATATACCTGTACGATGAAGTATAAACCCTGGCCCCAGTTGTTAGGTATTTCCTTTGTTAAGGTCTCTGTGCCTTCGTTTTTGCACAGAACAAAAAAGATAGTAGTAGATCCGTATAGAACAGGGGTGGTGGTTTAGATGCAGGGTGTTTGGCAGTTCATCAAGCAAGCTCAAAGAGAAAGATCTGATAGAAGGCCATGGTTGGCACGCGTGTATCGTCTTTATTTCTATGAGAGTTCTTGCTATGCAGATAGCATAAAAGAAGCTCTTTTATCTGCTGGGCAAAATGAGCATAGTACCTTATCAAACCCAGATCTCGAAGTCCTTGACGCGCTTTGCCTAAAGGGTTTTGGGGAGCGCTTTATGGGCTTGCTTGGTAGTGGCCCTAAGCATTTGAAGAGACATAAGCTCAAGGCAGTTATCTTTCCCTTTTGTAAATCAGTTCATAGCTTTGGTATGAGGGAAAACTTTCATCTGGCCTTTTTTGATAAAGATGGACTTTGTTTAGCAAGTTATAGAGATGTTAAGCCTAATAAGGTAATATGTTGCGCAAATTCTTCTTGGTGCCTTGAGTCATATTCCAAAGACGCTAGCTTTTGGCCTGAGCAGGGAGCTAGACTTGTGTGTGAACCTCTAGCCTTAGATCTTTGCCAAGCTATAGGTCTTCGTTACTTAGCAATGAGAGGGATGTAGATGAAACGCTGCCCTCGCTGTTCAAATCTTGTTTTTGATGAGATGAATCAATGCTTTGAATGCATGTATGTTTTTGTATCTGAGGAATCTCAAAATTCTGAAGAAATAAATCATCACGCAGCCTCAGCTACTGTTAAAGAAGATCTAACAAACGTATCTGCTCCCCACCTGCCTAGTGGCTTTTTATCTGAGCATACAATGAGTAATGAGCGCTTAGATAAGACTGAGGATGAAGTAGAAGGTGAAATAGAGGACATTGAGGATGTAACTCAAATAGAAGATGGATCTAAATTCTTTCTTGAACTGTATGATCTAAGCGGTTTTGTTCAGAAGTTTGAGCTTTCAGAAAAAGGCTTAAAGTTAGGTAGATCTAAACACGCTGACATAATGCTACAAGATCCCACAGTTTCCAGGGATCATCTAAGGATTTATTTAAATGGCACAAAAGTCTTTGCAGAAGATAGAAATGCCTCAAATCCAAGTTATCTAGAAGGCTTGCCCTTAAGGGGTTGTGTAGAAATTGAGAATGGAACAGAAATAAAGATTCGCTCCTATACTTTGATCTTGAAAACTCTCTGAAATTAGGTAATAATAATCAAGCTGATTAAGCACAGCTGGTCGAGTAGCTCAGTTGGTAGAGCAGAGGACTGAAAATCCTCGTGCCAGGGGTTCAAGTCCCTTCTCGACCACCAGAAGAAATTAATACCCTACAGCCTTTGCTGGAGGGTATTTTTATTTATGTGAACTTTAGATTTCTTGGTCTTAAACCTAGCCTTTTGTGGTAGCATATAATGAAACAAATGTTCTATTTTGGAGATTGCTATGGCAGAGCGAAGATTAGAAAATGAGCTTAAGATAAGAGGCCTTAATCTGGGAGGTTGGTTGGTAAGTGAGCGCTGGATGACGCCCTTGCTCTATCAATCTTTTGGGGTAGAGGATGAATCTAGTTTAGTTGAACTTTTACCGCATGCTGCTGCAAAAGACTTATTTACCACACACAGAAAGACCTTTATTACTGAAAAGGATTTTGCATTTATTGCTGAGCGTGGCTTTAACTCACTTAGACTACCCATACCATGGTATGTATTTGGGCAGCAAGGTCCTGATCCAAAAAAGAATATAGGCTGTATAGAATATGTTGATTTTTGCATGGAACAAGCCCATAAGCATGGCCTTTCCGTTCTTTTGGATCTCCATACCGTTCCAGGCGGCCAAAATGGTTTTGATAATTCGTCTTATCTCAATCAAATTGAGTGGCATTTAGATGATGATAATCGCATTGTGAGCCTTACGGTCTTATCGCTTTTAGCAAAACGCTATAAGGATAATCCAGCACTTTTTGGTATTGAGCTTATGAATGAGCCAAAGCTAGCAGGCTTTAAGGGTCTAAGGTTTACTCAAGGCATTCCTGCTCATTACTTAAGGAATTTTTATCGCGCTGCTTACAAACTTCTTAGAGAGGACTTAGATTCCGATAAGGCCATAGTGATTCATGATGCTTTTGAGCCTGCTATGTGGAAGGGCTTTATGTCTTCACAAGATTATGAAAATGTATGGCTTGATCTGCATAGGTATCATTGTTTTGGACCAGAAGTTGAGACTATTCATAAAGGTCGTAATTTACATCTTGAGATTAAAAAAGACAGTAAAGCAATAAAAACTGCAGCCAAAGGCAATAAAAAAGTGATGATCGGCGAGTGGTCAGGAGCTTTAGCTATACCTCAAAATGCGATGACACCTGAGGGTAGAAAAGCCTTTGAACGTGTTTTCATTAGAAGGCAGCTTAAAGAATTTGCAAAAGCTGATGCTTGGTATTTTTGGTCGTATAAACTTGAAAATGATATGGCAGCATGGGATGCCAGAAAAGCCTTAGCTTTTTTGGAAAAGGACGTGCTCTGCTCATGAGTACAAGCTTGTATTTGGTGGGAACCCCCATAGGTAACCTGGGGGACTTAAGCGAGCGTACGCGCCGTATATTGTCCAGTGTTGATTACGTCTTTGCAGAAGATACGCGAGTAAGTCTAAAGCTGCTTAATCATATAGGAGCTTCAGCTAAACTACTGAGAGCTGATGAGCGAAGTTTAGTAGATAGGCTTGACAGCTATCTAGAACTTTTGCGTAGCGGTTATACCTGTGCTTATGTTAGTGATGCTGGTATGCCTAGTATTTCAGATCCGGGCGCGCGGCTTGTCGATGCGGCGCTTGATGAGGGTATTAAGCTTGAGTTGGTGCCTGGTCCCAGTGCTTTAACGGGGGCTATTGCTTTGAGTGGTTTTGAAGCGCAGTCCTTCCATTTTCATGGCTTTGCACCTAGAAAAGAACAGCAGCGCCAAGCTTATCTTCAAAAAAGTTTACAGCTTCCGGGCTTGCAGGTATTTTATGAGTCTCCGCATAGGATAAAAGCGCTTGTTTCAACAATAGCTAAACTAGAGCCTTCTAGAAGGCTTGCCCTTTGCAAGGAGCTCACTAAAGTCCATGAGCAGGTTATACGTGACAATGCTTTAGACTTGAGTTCCTATCTTTTAGAGCAGCAAACTATAAAAGGGGAGTATGTTTTAGTTTTAGATGCCCCTCGTGATGATAGAGGAAAAGAACTTGGGGTTTTAGATCTTAAGTTTATAGATGATCAAGCTCTGCAAGATCAAGACCCTCTTAAGATAAGCCCTGAACAGTGGCTTGAGCGCAAGGTGGAAGAGTATGCACAAAAAGGTGAAAGGCTTCCCAAAAAGCGTGAACTTGCAAAAGAATTGGCAAGCTTTATGAATATAAGCACCGAGCAAGCATATAATGTAATAATTCAAAAGAGTGATACCTTATAAAGAGAAATAAGCATGAGTACAGGAGGAATAATGGCAGAGCCATTTTATATAACTACACCTATCTACTATGTTAATGCACGTCCTCATCTGGGTACTGCATACACTACCTTGGTAGCTGATGCGCGAGCACGTTTTGAGCGCATGGATGGCAAAGATGTCTTTTTCCTCACTGGTACTGATGAGCATGGTCAAAAAATTGCCAATACTGCAGAACAAAACAATATGTCTCCTGCTGAGTGGACTGACACCATAACCAAAGAGTTTAAAGAGCTCTGGGACAAACTTAATATCAGCAATGATTATTTTATTCGCACTACTGAACAAGCGCATCTAAGAGCAGTTAAACATATGGCTCAACTGCTTTACGATAAGGGCTATATTTATAAGTCTGCTTATGATGGCTGGTATTGTGTGCATGATGAAACCTTTTTTACTGACACTCAGGTTCGTCATGCAAATGAGGAAGCAGGAACTCCAACAGAGCATAACTGCCCTGATTGTGGTCGCCCTTTATCTCGCCTTGAGGAAGAGAGTTGGTTTTTCAAGCTCTCAGAATTTACAGAGCCTTTGCTCAAGTATATTGAGGAGCATCCAGACTTTATTCAACCTGAAATCCGTCGCAATGAGGTAGTATCCTTTGTAAAGACGGGGCTTAAAGATCTTTCCATATCCCGTTCAAGCTTTGATTGGGGCATTGAACTGCCCTTTGATAAGGAACATGTTGCCTATGTTTGGATAGACGCGCTCACCAATTACCTCAGTGCAATTGGTTTTGGTGATCCACAAGCAGATGCTCAGGCTAATTTCAAGCGTCGCTGGCCTGCTGATGTGCACTTAGTAGGTAAAGATATTATTCGTTTTCACTGTGTAATTTGGCCTGCATTGCTGATGGCTGCCGGTTTGCCATTGCCAAAGCAGGTATTCGCTCACGGCTTTCTTTTGATGAAGGGCGAAAAAATGTCCAAATCAAAGGGAAATGTTATCGCACCTGAAGCTTTAGTTAAGGCTTTTGGGCTTGATGCGTATCGCTATTATTTCTTAACTGACGTTCAGCCAGGAGCAGATGGCTCTATATCTATAGAGCGTATGACGCAGGTATTTAACGCAGATCTTGCTAATACCTGGGGAAATCTTTGTTCTCGTAGTTTAAATATGTCAGCCAAGTATTTTGACGGCAAAAGTCCCACATTGCATGGGCTTGAAGATAGCGCTATTGAAAATCCTCTTAAAGAACTCTCAGAGATAATTTATCCACAGTATTGCACCGCAATGAGAGAGATGAACTTTAAGGCTGCTGTTCAGCCAGTATTTCAGCTCTTAAGCGCTGCTAATCTTTATATAGAGCAAATGGCGCCTTGGGAACTTGCAAAAAACGAAAAGAATGCAGAGCTAGCCCAGGTAATTTACAATGTCTTGGAATCAATAAGAATTGCAGCGTACTACTTGGCACCCTTTATGCCAGATACCTCAAAAGAGGTGCTCTCTCGTATGTCTATAGATATAGAGACTCAAGAATTAAGCTTGGAGCAGCTATGTAAGTGGGGAGGCTTAAGCTCAGGTCTAGAGGTGCGTAAAGGAGAGGCGCTCTTTCCTCGCCTTAATTTAGAAGAGCTAGAAATTCCTGGCGCTTAAGCTTAAAAAGCATAGTTAATAGTTATCCATCTTGACGATAAGAAAGAGGCTGCTTGTGGACACCAAACAAAATCTTGCTGAGTGCCAGCCTTCACCACATCTAGGCCAAGAGCAGCAGGCTTTGTTTTTTAATAAAAAGCAACAAGCGCTCTTTGTTGAGACCTATGCATCAGCTCTTGCAGATACGCATTGTCATCTCAGTATGCTTGATGGAGAAAAGGGTTCGGGAGACAAGCAGTTTTTCACTGATAGCTGTGACGCTTTATGCAGGGCAGCTCGCGCAGGGCTTAAATTTATTGTAACTGTGACTGATCCAACAGAAGATGCTCAAGATCCTCAAGCATATATAGATTGGCTTGAAGCTTTAAAAGATGAGGCTCAAAAGAAAGAACCTTTGTGCGCAGATCTTGAGATTGTCCTTACCTGTGGTTGTCATCCGCATAATGCGCAGCATTTTGATCAAAAAGCCCAAGAGGCACTGCGATATATGCTTAAGTACGATAAGTGCTCTGCCCTTGGCGAGGTGGGTTTAGATTATCACTATGATTTTTCACCCAGAGCTATACAGCAGGAAACATTTAGAAGGCAAATTAGACTTGCACATGAACTGGGGCTACCTTTGGCTTTACATTTGCGAGAAGCTCATGATGACGCCTATCGCATTCTTATAGAAGAGGGATTGCCACAGGCTGGTGTCCTTTTGCACTGCTTTAACCTGGGAAAAGAAGAGCTTATACGTTTTCAGGATTTAGGCTGCTTCTTTTCTATTGGAGGACCCGTAAGCTTTAAATCTTGTGAAGAATTACGGGAAGCTTTGCCTTTTGCCCTCCTTGATAGGCTGATGGTTGAAACAGATGCTCCTTATATGGCGCCAACGCCTTTGCGCGGCATTAAGTGCGAGCCAGCGATGAGCTTAATTTCTCATAATATAATCTGTGATATTCTAAGCGCTCATCACGGGCTTAACAAAGAAGATGTTTCCAGGCAGCTTTACAATAATGCACGTCGCTTCTATCGTAGCCAAAAAGAGAGGGGCGTGGATGCAGGTCTCCACTAAAAGCTCAAGCCCGGATCAGGGAAGTGTTGCTTCAATTTATGCAAGTAAGAAGGCTTTAAAAGAGGTATTTTCTCGTCATGAGTTCTTTACCAAATATAGCTTAGGTCAAAATTTTCTGATCCAAGATCAAGTGGTGCGCAAGATACTCAATCTAAGTCCCATTCAATCAGGTGATCTTATCTTAGAGGTGGGGCCAGGAATTGGCACATTGTCTTGGGCGCTTCTTAATAAGGGGGCAAAACTTATATCAGTTGAAGCCGATAAGAGCTTGCCTGAAGTGTTGGAAGATACCTTATCGGAATTTTTACCAAATTTTTCATTAATTGAAGGGGATGCTTTAAAGCTTTCAAAAGATCAGATTGTCCAGGCTACAAAAAGACTGGACTCTGAAAGCTTGCCAAAGAAATTGGTGGCCAACTTGCCCTATAACATTGCAGCAAGCTTAATACTGGACTATTTTCTACGCTTTCCTTTTTTAGAAGAGTTTTGCGTGATGGTCCAAGCCGAGGTTGCTGATAGGATTTGTGCGGAAATTGGAACAAAGAACTACGGTGCATACAGCGCTAAGCTTGCCCAGTGTGCTGAGTTTTGTGGACGCTTTGAAGTTCCGCCTCATTCTTTTGAGCCGGCCCCTCGCGTTAACTCAGCCGTAATATTATTGAGAAGAAAAAAGGGAAGTCAAAATGCTGAGCTAGATTATCCTGGACTTTTTTCTTTTATCGACGCTTGCTTCTCACAACGTAGAAAGACCTTAAGGAATAATCTTAAGTCTCATTATAGCGATGCTGATTTGCAAGAGGCATGCTTAAAAATGGGGATAGAGCTCAGTTTGCGTGCAGAACGTCTTGCCCCCCATGAACTGGTAGAACTTTATAAGATCTTGCGCTCTTAGGATACACTCTTAAGACGCGCTCTCAAGATGCGTGCCTAATGCGCATAAATGCTGAGATTTGTAAGAGTAGTTCTTAGATTTATTTCAGGTGTTGACTTAGTGATGATCTGTGGGTTTTCTGCTTAGATCTTGACCTAAGCAAGGTCAATTTTTATACTTAATAAGTTCCTTTTACAGAGCCCCGTGAAATCTCTGTTATGGAAATATTATTGTTATTGTTGGAGGAGTTTCGTGAAAACTTTCTACGCAAAGCCAGGCGAGGTCAAGCGTGAGTGGGTTTTAGTTGATGCTGAGGGTATGACCCTTGGTCGTCTTGCTACCCAGGTTGCTATGATCTTGAGGGGTAAAAACAAGCCTCAATACACACCTCATGTTGATACCGGTGATTTTGTTGTTGTAATCAACGCAAGCAAAGTCCAGCTCACTGGTAATAAGGCTGAGGCAAAACAGTACTACCGTCACACCGGCTATGTTGGCCACTTGAAGGTAGAGAGCTTCCGTGAGGCTATGGAGAAGCACCCAGAGCGCGTTATTGAGCACGCAGTAAAGGGAATGCTCCCCAAGACTACGCTCGGTCGTCAGCAGGGCATGAAGCTCAAAGTTTACGCTGGTGCTGAGCATCCACATGCAGCACAAAATCCACGTAAGATTGAGCTGGAGGGTTAGTCATGGCAGATAATCAGGTACTTTACATTGGTCTTGGTCGCCGCAAGAATGCAGTTGCTCGTGTTCGCTTGGTACCAGGTTCAGGAAAGTTGACTGTAAACAAGTGCGATGGTCTACAGTATTTTGGCCGTCAAGCTGTTGTTGACTCAGCTCTCGCTCCTTTCAAGGTTACTGATACCTTGGGCCATTTTGACGTTATTGCTATCTGCAATGGCGGTGGTAAGATGGGTCAGGCAGGCGCTCTTCGTCTGGGTATCGCTCGTGCTCTTCTTGAGGCTGGCGAGTACCGTGATGATTTAAAGCGTGCCGGATTCCTTACCCGTGATCCACGTGCTGTTGAGCGTAAGAAATACGGTCTCAAAAAAGCACGCAAGCGTCCTCAGTTCTCCAAGCGCTAATTTGGAGCTCATAAACTCTATACTAGAGTTGGGCGTTTTTACTCAAAGCAGCCTATTTTTCAGGTTAATCTTGAGTGTTGTACAAGGCTCGCCCCTGTGGCGGGCCTTGTTTGTTTTAGGGATAGGTGCTGCTTAAAAGGATTTTGTGTAAGCTAGCTGTATTAAATTGCAAGTGAAGCTTTGTGCGCAAGCTTGTGTGCATAAGAGCTTTGATGCTTAGCAGCTGCTAGCTAGCTTAGTTTTTTAAAAAATTGGTATGTAAGGCACATTGATGACAGAAGTACTAGACAATATTGAAAATGCAGGTCAACAAAGGCAACAGTCCCCTATAAGATTTGGAACTGATGGCATTAGGGCAATTGCAAATACTGAGCTTAGTCCTGAGCTGGCTTTTTGTTTGGGGGAAGCTGCGGTAGCTTGTTTTGGTAAACGCATCATCCTTGGTAGAGATACCCGCCTTTCAGGTGTAATGCTGGAGTCTATGATGGTGGCAGGTATTCTTTCTGCGGGTGGAGATGCCTTATGTTGTGGCGTAATCCCTACTCCCGCCTTGGCATGCTTGTGCAGAAAACATCAGGCAGATGCCGCTGTTGTAATTAGTGCTTCCCATAACCCGCCAGAGTATAATGGTATTAAATTTTTCAATCACAAGGGAACAAAACTTAGCGATACTGAACAGGCTGCTCTTGAAGATTTCATAAATGCTCGTCCACAAGATCATGAGCTTAGGCGTCAAAAAGAGCGCAAAGAGGGCGATAAAATCGGGCATCTTGTAAAGCTGAGCTCTGCTAAAGAAGACTACATAGAAGCTTCAATTAGCGCCGTGCAAAAAACGCTTAAGGCTTTAATTGACAGCGGTCACAATAAAGCTCAGCACAAGATTGATCTCAGTAAGCCCTTCGCGGGTCTCAAAATTGCCCTGGATTGTGGTCACGGAGCTTCACATTATTGCAGTCCTGAGGCCTTTAAAAGACTTGGGGCAGACTTAGTTTGCATAAATACAGACTATAGCGGCCTTGATATTAATGTTAACTGCGGATCTACAAATCTTGCTCAGCTCAAAGAGCTCCTTTTATCGCAGAAGGCAGATTTAGGAATAGCCCATGATGGTGATGCTGACCGCATGTTAGCCTTGGATCACAAGGGCAATGAAATTGATGGCGATCAAATCTTAAACATATGCGCAGGCTTCTTATCGGAAGAACAAAAGAAGTCTTGTCCTGTAATAGTTGCTACACTTATGAGTAATATGGGCTTAGAAAAAGCCTTACAAAAGCAAGGCCTTAAGCTTGAGCGTACTCAGGTAGGAGATCGCTATGTCTTGGAGCGTATGATAGAGCTTGGGGCAGTGCTTGGTGGAGAGCAGTCTGGCCATCTTATATTTTTAGAACATAACTCAACTGGAGATGGCTTGCTGAGCGCCCTGCAATTGACAGCTGCGGTGGTGCTTTCCGGCAAGTCTTTGCATGAACTTGGTCAAGAAATGGAAAAATATCCACAAGTTTTGATTAATGTGGAAGTTGAAAATAAGGAGCTTTTGTCAAGCAGTGTTGAGCTTAAAGCAGCCCTTAAAGATCACGAAGAACGCTTGGGTGATAAGGGGCGCATTTTGCTGAGAGCTTCGGGGACAGAATCGCTGGTGCGCGTCATGGTGGAGGCGCAAACAGAAGAGCTTGCTCAAGAGCATGCTCAGGCCTTAGCTAAGGCCGTTAAGAACTATTTAGCTTAGTCTTTAGGCCTGAAATGGGCTTGAATGGAGGATGGGTATGTGCGGAATCGTAGCATATATAGGTAGCAAAGCCGCCGTTCCTTTTTTGTTAGAAGGTTTATATACGCTGGAATACCGCGGTTATGACTCAGCAGGCATCGCCTTGGTTGAGCACTGCGATAAGAGCAAGGATCAAACGGCACAAAGCTTGCGTATTGTAAAGCGAGTAGGTGCCGTAAAGGAGCTCGATAAGGCTATCACTCCTTTAAATTCGCAAGCCTGCTGTGGTATTGGGCACACACGTTGGGCAACACATGGCGCCCCCAGTGAAGCAAATGCTCATCCTCATACTGATGGCGATAAGAGCATAGCCTTAGTTCACAACGGTATTATCGAAAATCACTATGATTTGAGGCAAGAACTTATCGCCAAAGGCTATAGCTTTGTTAGTGAAACAGATACAGAAGTTGTTGTTTTGCTTCTTAAGGATTGCTACCTTCAAGAACCTGACTTCAAAAAGGCCTTTGCAAACTGCATTAAACGTTTGGAAGGCTCCTTTGCCCTAGCTGCCATTCATAAAGATTATCCTGATACTATGTGCGTGGCTCGAAAGGGCTCTCCTTTGGTGGTGGCACCAACAGAAGACGGAATTTATGTTGCTTCAGATGTATTGGCACTTTCTTCTCATGCATCTCAGGCCTATGTGCTTGACAATGGGCAGTATGCCTATCTAAGTATGAAGACTGAGCCAAGCTTAAGCTTTGATCTAAGTTTTAAATCCATTGAAGATGATCAGACAGTACATCCAGAGTGCTTAGATATAGACAATTCCCAGTTTAAGAGCGGCTGTGGAAGCTTTCCTGATTTCATGCTTAAAGAGATCCACGAGCAGCCCAAGGTTATTCAAGGGCTTATCGATCATTATTGCAGGGGTGAAAAGCTCCAGCTTGATGGTTTAGAAGCAATAGAGGAGCACTTTGAGCACTATAAGCAAATTTGTATTGTCTCTTGCGGTACCTCTCATTATGCTTCGCAGGTAGCGCGCTTTTATTTAGAACGCTTTTGCAAGCTCCCTGTTATGCTTGAGGTGGCTTCAGAATTTAATTATCAGGATTCTTTAATAGATAGCTCAACTCTGTGTATGATAATTACTCAATCGGGTGAAACTGCAGATACCTTGGCGGCTGCTCGAAAGATGAAGAGCTTAGGCGCGCAAGTTTTAGCTATAACTAATGTTGTGGGAAGCTCTGCTGCACGTGATTGTGACGGTGTCTTATATACAGAGGCGGGGCCTGAGGTAAGTGTAGCCTCTACCAAGTCTTACACGGCTCAAATTTTTATGCTTTTGCTTTTTGCTTTGTATATGGGTCAAAAGCTTTCAAAGATTTCCGATAAGGACGTGAAAGACGCCTTAGAAGATCTGCGCTCATTGCCAGATTGCATGGAGAGCTCTATTAGGCGCTCCCCTGAGGCTAAGGCAGCTACCTATTTGCTTGAGCATGCTCATTCAGCATTATTCCTGGGACGTGGCCCTCATTTTGCTACAGCCTCAGAAGCAGCTCTTAAGCTTAAAGAGCTTTCATACATCCATGCTGAGTCTTACCCTGCAGGAGAGATGAAACACGGGCCTATTGCACTGCTTGAACCGGGCTTTCCTGTAGTTGTTATTATTCCTGATGATGACACCCGGGCAAAAACCTTATCTAATATTCAAGAGATCATTGCTCGAGGAGCGCAAGTTATTGCTCTTGCCAGTGAAGGGGATACGCATATTCTTGATTTGGCTACCGAGACTATGTTTATCCCAAAGATAGCTCAGTGGCTCAGTCCCTTTATTGCAATCATACCACTGCAACTTTTTGCCAGAGAAATTGCACGTGCACGCGGTAAAAATGTTGATAGGCCGCGCAACTTAGCTAAATCTGTCACAGTGGAGTGATACTATCTAGATTATCTAAAAGATGATTGAAAGAAGAGGATTCTTAAAGGTGGCTTTTTAATATGGCTATAGCGGGTATTGGTGTAGACATAGTTGCGCTTGATCGTATTGAGCGTGCGCTAAAGCGCTCTCCCGCTTTTGTGCGTCGTGTATTTTGGGAAGATGAGCGGCATTTTTGTGAGCACTCTTCGCGTAAGATTGCTCATTATGCTATGCGCTGGGCTGCCAGAGAAGCGGTGGTAAAGGCCCTGGGAACGGGCTTTGGCAAGGGCATACGCTATAAAGATGTTGAGGTATGCCGCCAAAAAGGACAGGCGCCTTTTGTAAAACTTCACGGTAAGCTTAAAGAACATGCAGAAAGCCAAGGTATTATCGCCCTCCATCTTTCCTTATCCTGTACACAGAGCTTAGCGGTTGCTAATGCCTTGGCCTTAACTGAAGACGCTTTAGTTAAAAAAGAAGAAAAGATTGATCAAAAGCAGATACTCCAGTCCTCTTTTAAAGAGATGAGGGCATTAATTGATGAGCTTGAAGGAATGTAGCACCAAATTTTGAGATAAGAGGGGTTAAGATGAATGCATATGTACTTGATGTTGAGGCTATCTGCGCATATGAAGACTATCTTGTCTCACGAGGGGCTAGCCTTGAGGCTCTTATGGAGCTTGCGGGCACAGAGCTCGCTCTGCGCCTTCATAGGGATTATGGCAATAGCTCATATCTATTTTTACTGGGTCCAGGCAATAATGGTGGAGATGGCTGGATATGCGCTGATGAGCTTGCTAAGCGTGGTGCAGAGGTGCGCATTGTCTGCGCTCAAACTCCAGAAGAGATTTCAAATGAATATATTAGAGAGCGCGCAAAATCTGTAGTAAAACTTGGTCTGCCAATTTTTTACAATCCTTCACTTGAAGAGCTTGATGAGCTCTATGCCAGCTCATCAGTAGTAGTTGACGCCCTGTTTGGCATTGGCTTTCACGGCGATAGCCTTCCCGAACCTTATGATCAATGGGTGGAGCTCTTAAATTCATTTAGAAGCGAGGCTTGTTACCCAGAGCTTGTTTGCGTTGATGTCCCCAGCGGTATGAATCCTCAAAGCGGAGCTTTGTGCAAGGGGGCGGTCCAGCATGCCGATAAGACCATTACCATGTTTGCTGCAAAGCCCGGTTTTATCGGAAGTCCCCAGGCTGAGCATCTGGGAGAAGTTCAAATTGCTAAGCTGGGCATTAATCATTTTCCGCAAGACTGTCTTGATGAGCTTAAAGCACTCTCAAGATTAGAGGTTTTAGATGAGAGCGAAGTCTCAGAGCTTATACAGCTTCCTTTTATTAGCAATTATGGCGATAAGTACGCGCGTGGGACGCTTTTAGTTGTTGCAGGCTCAAGCCTCTATCCTGGGGCAGCTTTGCTTTGTGCGCAGGCTGCTGAGCGCACAAGTGCAGGTTATGTAATCTTGGCCGTGCCTCAATCGATTGCCGGTATTTTGCAGGCCCAGCTTCCCACCATACCAGTCATTGCACTTCCTTGTGATAAGCAGGGAAACTTTGCTCCAGAGGCTGTTGTTCAGCTAAGGGGTTTGTGTAAGGCTGCAGATGCAGTAGTTGCAGGTCCTGGCATGGGTAGCTCTGAGGGTTCTCAGGCTCTTGTGCGTTGTTTGTTGGATAGTAACTTGCCCTTAGTATTAGATGCTGATGCACTCACGTGCTTAACTAAGTTGGTTCAAGGCTCTCTTATTGATTTTCCTCATATCTTGCGAAGAGAGGCTCCGCTGCTATTGACCCCTCATGCAGGTGAGCTTAAAAAGCTTTGTGCTGAAAAAGGTTTCTTTGGACCCTATGAGCGCATGGATAGGGGAGCAAGGCTTGCACAAGCTGTGGGCTCTCATAATTTTATGCTTTTGAGTAAGGGAGCTTTTAGCTTTATCTTTGGTTCTGAATGCTCACTTCTTGCGCCATCTAAACCCAATCCACAACTTTCTAAAGCTGGTATGGGAGATGTCTTATCGGGTGTTTTGGCCTCTTTTATGGCCACAAATTTTGCTTGCAATGAGTTTAATGAAGAGCACTATAGCTTACAGGAGCGTCTGAGCCTTCTTGAAATTGTTGTGACTGCTGTCAGCATGCAAAATCTGGCATGTTCTAAGGTCTTTACAGCCTCCTTTGGCGCTCAGGCATTAAAGATTGGATCTAATGCTCAAGACTTAATAGCGCTTCTTCCGGGTCTTTATGAAGAAATCTGGCGTCGTAAGAAGACTTCAGGAGATAGAAGATATTATATGCTGATCTCGTCACAAGCTCATTTTGATAGCTTGAATCTAGGATTTTTTGATGATATGGCTTGGGATTGTGAGAATGCTCTTGCCTTGTATGAAGAGGGCCTAGTAGCTTCAGATGATTTAATTGATGATGAGTCAGACTTAGAGCTTGATGATTTTGATGGGTTAGAGAGTCCAAGAAAGCTAGCGGCTTTTGATCTTGAAGAGCAAGAGAATAATTCGAGAATTCCTAGCTTAAAAGATAAGGATGAACAGGAGGATTAACTAATGCGCGTGCAAGAATATATGACTCAAGATGTGCAATGGGTGCAGCCACAAACAAAAGCATCAGAGATTGCAAAGATTTTTGCTAATAAGCCTTTTAGCTCACTTCCTGTAGTATCTGAGAGTGGTCAAGTTGTTGGCATTGTCACAGAGTCCGATTTAGTGAGTCAAGAAATAAAGCTTGAGTTTCCCAGTTATTTTCAATTTGTAGACGGGTACTTCTTTGCTCCTGGTAAGCTTAAAGAATTTGAAGATAAGATAGAGCACGTTTCTAAAAAGACCGCTGAAGGCCTTATGAGTAGTCCCGTTTATGTTGTGCATCCAGATACTGACTTATCAGAAGTAGCAAGCATTTTGATGGAAAAAAAGATTAGCCAGCTTCCTGTGGTTGATAAGGACAAAAAACTCTTGGGAATTATTTCTAAAGGAGATATAGTTCGTTGGATGGCAGCTCAGCATGCTTAATATGCGAGAAGATAAGACCTTAAGCAGAGCGCCCGAACATAGGTGGGCTTGGGCTGAAATAAATACTTCGGCTCTCAAGCGAAATATCCTAAGCTTTAAGAGTAAGCTTTCTGAACGAACAAAAATAATGTGCGTTGTTAAGGCAGATGCTTATGGACATGGGGCCTGTGAGGTTGCTTCTATCTGCCGTGCCGCGGGGGCTCATATGCTGGGTGTTGCCACGGTTGATGAGGGAATTAAGTTAAGAAAAGCTGGTTTGGATTTACCTATATTGATCTTAAGCCAAGCTCCTTTAAGCGCTATTCCTGCCTTGCTTGAGTATGAGATTATTCCCAGTATCTATACCATGGAATTTGCTCTTGAACTGGGGGAAGCTGCTGTTGCTCAAGGTTTAGAGGCTCCGTATCACTTAAAAATTGACACTGGCATGAACCGTGTAGGTGTGGCCTTTGATGAGGTTGTTGAGTTTATGAGACTCATTAGTTTTCATAAAGGTCTGCGCTTAGACGGCTGTTTTACTCATTTTGCAACGGCAGAAGCGCTTAATGACTGGGACTTTGCCCTGCAGCTAAAGCGCTTTGTAGAAGCTCTTGAAAGCTTGCATCATGAGGGTATAGATCTGGGGACAGTGCACTGCTGTAATACTGCGGCTACGCTGCTTCATCCTGAGGCTCACTTTGATATGGTTAGAATTGGGATTGGAATATACGGCCTTTACCCTGCTCCTTCTTGTTATCACAAAATTAAGTTGGAGCCAGCTATGAGCATAAAAGCACGGGCTGCGTATGTTAAAAGCCCCATGATAGGTGAGGGTGTAAGCTATGGTATGACCTATCGTGTGCCCAAGCATCTTCAAATAGCTAGTTTACCTATTGGCTATGCGGATGGCCTGGCACGCGGTCTTTCAAATCAAATGGATATGCTCTATCAAGGCCAGAGGGTTTCTCAGGTGGGGGCTATTTGCATGGATCAGTGTATGGTGGAAATAGATCCAACTCCAACTAGGGGAGCTGCCATAAAGCCCATAGAAATTGGGGATGAGCTTATCATTGTGGGCAAAGATGGCTCAGAAGAGATAAGCCTTGATGAGCTGGCTTATAAACTCAATACCATCAATTACGAGCTTGCTTGCGCTTTTGGTATGAGACTTGATCGCGTATATCTAGCAAAGTAAGACCAAGAAGGAGTTATAAAAACACTCATGGAAGACACAACAAGCCAAGAACTCTTAGCTCTGCGTAGCAAACAAGACGAGGGTCTTATTTCACTAGCTTGCCTTAAAGAGTTTTTGCATGCTTGTAAGCGCTGTCCTTTATCGGAAAGCAGAAAAAACATTGTTTTTGGAGCAGGAGCAACAGATGCTCGACTTGTAATAGTGGGGGAGGCTCCGGGTGCACAAGAAGATGAGCAAGGAACTCCTTTTGTGGGGGCAAGCGGCAAGGCGCTTTCTGAGTACTTAAGTTTAGCGGGTCTTGATAGAAGTCAAGTTTTTATTGCTAATGTTCTTAAATGCAGGCCACCTTCAAACAGAAACCCTCATGCAGAAGAGATTGCACAGTGCGCCCCGTTTTTAAGAGAGCAGATCAGAACAATACAGCCCGAGATCATTCTTACTCTGGGTAATTTTGCTACGCGCTTTATTTTAAAGAGTGAAAAAGGAATAAGCGAGCTGAGGGGAAAACCGGTGAGCCTGGGGGCTTTTACCGTGCTCCCCACCTTTCATCCAGCAGCCGCTCTTTATGATAGAAAGAAGCGCTCTGCTATTGAAGAAGACTTTAATTTACTTAAAGAATTGCTTGCAGATTCTAGGAGATGAAGATAGATGTCCCTGCATTATCAGTCAAAAGCTCACTATAAGCTTGATCAACTTGAGGACACCCTTGCTTTGGGCGCTCTTTTGGCACAGCTCATAAAAGCGGGAGACATTATCCTGCTTGAAGGTGATCTTGGTGCGGGAAAGACTCATTTCACTAAAGGCCTTGCTGCTGGTCTCAATTCAAAACAAAGCGTAACGAGCCCCACCTTTAGCCTTATGCAAATATATGATGGTCAAAACTCTGATGGTCAAAGCCTAAAGCTCTTTCATTTTGATTTGTATCGCATTGAAAAGAGTTCTGAGCTTGTTGATATAGATTTTAGAGGCCTCCTTGAGCAAGACGCTGCTTCCATTATTGAATGGGGAGAGCGATTTACAGATGAACTTCCTGACCAGTATCTTTTGTTTCGCGTATCCAAGCAGCCTTTTGAGAAGCTGCAACAAGCGGAAGTGCAGCAGGCAGTGGCGAGCAGCAAACTTCAAGAAGCAGGAGAGCAGCAAAAAGTAGAAGAGCAGCAAAAGGCAGAAGAGCAGCAGGAAATAAATTCACAAAGGGGGGAAGGCGATTATCCTTCACAGGAGCGTTGGGTTCGTTTAGAGCTGTGCTCAAAAGAGAGGGCTCAAAAACAGCTATTAAACTCTCGAGCCCATGAGCTTTTTGAGAGTTTTGACCAGCTGCTTTTATCGGTCAGCTGTGATGAGCAAGGTGATGCGCTTTTTGCAGGGCAAAAGCCGAAAGCTTTAGAGCGCGCTGAGCTTAGCAAACTCAAACTATCTGCTGATGAGAAGCAGGCCTCATATGGGCAGAGTGCATGCGGGCAGGATACATGTGAGCAAAATGCATGCGAACAGGATACATGCGGGCAGGATACATGCAGGCAGGTCTTGCATGAACAGGTGTATCAGGATAAAGCAAGTCTCAGGCATTTGGCTCAAAATTGCGATAAACCCGAAGCTTCATACCAGGCTTTACTTAAATCAAATGATGAATATTGTTTAGTTAAAGGTTTCATGCTGGCCTGTGATAGTGCGGGTGAGGTTTTGGGCCTAGGGCTTGCACATGTTTCATATCGTTTATATAGAGACCAAAGCATACAGATAAGAGAGCTTAAGCCACTTTATAGCACGGCCATTGCTGCTCCACGCAGGGCAAATGAGGTCTTAATAGAAGCAAGCTTGGAAATGCTTGATAAATTTGACTTGGATGTCAAACAGCTATCTGCGGTTTTAGTGGGAAGAGGGCCTGGTTCATTTACAGGGGTGCGCATTGCTGTTGCTACCGCCAAAGGTTTAGCCCAAAGCCTTAAGCTTCCCTTACTGGGGGTCTCCAGTCTTGAGGCTATGGCGCAAGCTTATCTTGCACAGCAATCACTAAAAGATGATGAAATGCTCTTAGTTCTTGCAGATGCTATGAGAAAAGAAGTATATCCTGCTCTTTTCAGTCTTGATCAAAACTTGGATCTAAGGCGCCACAGTTTGGACTATCAGGTAATCAAAGCTCAAGAATTCGCTGAGCTTCTTGAAAAAAAGCTCCTGATAGATGCAGATAAAAAGCTTCATATGTGCGGAGATGCCTTAAAAAAATACCCTTTGCTTGCCAAAGAAGCAACTTATAGTTCAAAAGATATCTACCCTCATGGTTTAGGTCTTTTCTTAGCTGCTCAAAAAAGCTATCTAGACAAGCGTCTGCTGCCTGAAGACTATCATCCAGCCGCGCTATTGCCCGTGTACACCCGTCTTTCAGATGCAGAAGAAGCAGAACGTATAAAACTAGGCCTTCCACCCAAAAAAGCCTCACAGCTTATTGAAGGAGTGGCCTCTGAATTTGCAGATAAGCACCTGCAGATTCAAAGTCTTTCAATAAATGATTTACCTGAGCTTAGTGAGCTTGAGTCTCAACTTTTTATTGCTAATGCATGGAGCTATGATGCCTTCTTGTCCGAGCTGCAGTCCCCCTTAAGTCGTTCTTGGTATATTGCTCGAGACCAAGGAGAACTAATAGCTTATGCGGGGGCAAGCTTTGTTGGAGAAGTGGCAGATTTACTTAATGTTGCTGTGGCGCCATCTCACCGAAGGCAAGGCATTGCTAGCAAGCTTATTGAACGTATAGCATATGATATGCAAATAAGAGCCTGTACAAGGATGCTTCTTGAGGTTGCCGATAATAACGAGTCGGCTCAGCAATGTTATAAAAAGCTTGGCTTTACAGAGATAAACCGAAGAAAAGGCTACTATCAAGACGGTCAGGATGCTCTTATTATGCAGGCAGATTTGCCGCTTAAAAAGCAGTCAACCGAACCCTTATCAGATGCTCTAAGTTTGGAGACGCCAAGTTCAGATGCATCAAATTTAGCTGCTTCAAGCCCGGGTTTGCCTAAAGAGGACAAGCTAAGTCCAGGGGCGCAAGCATTAAGCAGCCTCAAGCTCTTTAGAAATGCAAAGCTTGATGAGCAAGAGAAGCGGGAGCTTAAAAACTTAGAGCTGATCTTAGCCATTGAATCTTCTTGCGATGAAACCGCGGCGGCTCTTATTGATAAGACGGGCAAGATTGTTAGCAGCTGTATAGCAAGTCAGATAGATTATCATGCGCGCTTTGGTGGAGTAGTACCTGAAATAGCTTCAAGAAAGCATACAGAGGCTATAGTTGGCTTGATAGACCAGGTCTTTGATGAGGCTTCTAATAAGCTAGGTTTAAGTAGCGCCTTGTCTGCTGAAGATCTTGCAGCTATAGCAGTAACCCAAGGACCTGGCTTGGTGGGCGCATTAGTGGTGGGTCTTGCCTTTGCAAAGGGCTTTGCTTGTGGACACAAGCTGCCACTTATTGGCGTTAATCATCTTGAGGGGCACTTATATGCCAATCTCTTGATAAATCCTGAGCTCAAACCGCCTTTTATCGCTTCTTTATTAAGTGGTGGTCATACCATGCTAGTGGAAGTTAAAGACTGGGGCGATTATAAGATATTGGGTCAGACCTTAGATGATGCGGTGGGAGAGGCTTTTGATAAGGTATCAAAAGCACTGGGTTTGGGTTATCCTGGAGGCCCCATTATTTCTCGGCTAGCTCAAAAGGGAAACCCCAAGGCAATAGATTTTCCGCGCGCTCTTTTGCACAGTCATGACTACCGCTTTAGTCTTTCTGGACTTAAAACTGCTGTGGTCAACTACATTCATAAAGAGAATTCTGCGGGAAGGGCTGTTAATGCGCCAGATTTGGCAGCAAGTTTTCAGGCTGCCGTTGTTGAAGTGCAGATTGCCAAAATTAAAGCAGCATTAGAGGAGACGGGCATCACAGAATATTGTTTGGGAGGCGGCGTTGCGGCTAACCCAGAACTGCGCAGTTCCTTGCAAAGGGAACTAGAAGGACAAGGAGTACGGGTAAACTTACCGCCCTTATCGGCTTGTACGGATAATGCAGAAATGATTGCTCTGGTTGCCTTAGAAAAATATAAGGCTCAAGACTTTTTAGCATGGAGTGCAGATTCCCTGCCCAATATGCCTTTGGATAGTAGCTTCGGTGAACGGCATAATTAAGCGGGTAAGCGGTAAATTGGTACTATAAGACGTCCATATTATGGGCATCTACCTGCAATTTTAATTGTCTCAATTGTGCTAGCTTTGTGCCTTTTGACTAAAATTAAAAGGTGACCTTGATCACAGTCACAGTAGTTTTAATATTCGCTATAATGAGCCTTGAGCAATAGATATTCTTTATAGATAGCACCTCTTATGAGCTTAAATGAGCTTAGTTTTTGCAGGTAAGGGGTATGTACCTATGTAAAGATTCACAGATTATTTCATCTATAGTTGCTATTAAACGTTGCAGTTAAATTTATGCATGTAAGAGTTACGCATGTAAGAGAACTTGTAGAAAGGGATGTACAGGATGGCGGAAAAATATCAAATCGTCAATAATGACCTGTCCACCCGCGAGAAGGTTTCTCTGGATTTCATAAACGCTGATGTAGTTGCTAAGGCACGCAAGTTCCATGCAACCTTTGACGAGTATGAAACCACACCTCTCGTGGAGCTAAGCAACTTGGCTGAGCACCTTGGACTTAAGGGCATTTACGTTAAAGATGAGTCATATCGCTTTGGCTTAAATGCATTTAAGGTTTTGGGTGGCGCCTTTGCTATCGGCAAATATATTGCTGAGAAAATGGGCGTAGACATTGATGAATTACCTGCTAGTCGTCTTACTTCTCAAGAGGTAAAGGACAAGCTTGGTGAGGTCACCTTTGTTTCAGCTACTGATGGAAACCATGGCCGTGGTGTTGCTTGGGCAGCACAAACCTTGGGCCAAAAATGCGTAATTATAATGCCTGATGGTTCTGCTATTGAGCGTCGCGATAACATCCGTAAACTGGGAGCAAAGTGCGACATTATGGATGGCATGAACTATGATGAGTGCGTTCGCCTTGCTTCAAAGTATGCAGATGAAGAAGGTTGGGTAATGGTCCAAGATACCGCTTGGGATGGCTATGAGAAGATCCCTACCTGGATCATTCAGGGCTATTCAACCATGGCACTTGAGGCAAAAGAGCAACTTGAGGCTTATGGCCATAAGCGCCCCACTCACATTTTTGTTCAGGCTGGAGTAGGTTCTCTTGCAACTGGTGTTACTGGCTTCTTTAGCTCTGTATATCAGGGTGACGATAAGCCCGTTATCACTGTAGTTGAGCCTGAGCAGGCTAACTGCAATTTTATTACTGCACAAGCAAATGATGGCAAACTTCACTTTGTAACAGGTGAGATGCGTACCATCATGGCTGGTCTTGCTTGCGGTGAGCCTGTTACCGTTGGTTGGCCTGTTCTTAACAGCTATGTAGATCACTTCATGTCAGTACCCGATACAGCTGCTGCTCACGGTATGCGCGTTTTAGGCAACCCTCTTAAGGGTGATGAGCGTGTTATCTCCGGTGAGTCTGGCGCTGCAACCTTTGGCGTACTTTATGAGCTCATGACTCGCGAGGATCTTGCTGAGTTTAAAGAGCAAATTGGTTTGAACTCTGAGTCAGTTGTCCTTCTCTTCAGCACCGAGGGTGATACTGATTTTGAGCACTATAGGAAAGTTGTTTGGGATGGCAAGTATCCCAACGTAGAATGCAACTAAGAAAAGGAGTAAGGATGGATTTTAAGCAGCTTACCAAAAAGCTCGAGGGTCTTGACTTCAAGAATCTTTATCAGGATGATTTCTTCTTGACCTGGGATAAGTCTCGTGAGGAACTTGACGCTATTTGGGTTGTTGCAGATGCTCTTCGCAAGCTTCGTGAAGAGAACAAATCTTGCAAAATCTTCGACTCAGGTTTAGGTATTTCAATCTTCCGTGATAATTCAACCCGTACCCGCTTCTCCTTCATGAGTGCATGTAACCTTCTTGGTATCGAGGTTGCTGATCTTGATGAGAAGAAATCTCAGATCGCTCACGGTGAGACCCTTCTTGAGACCGCTAACATGGTTTCATTCATGGCTGATGTTATTGGTATCCGCGATGATATGTACATCGGTAAGGGTCATACCTATCAAAAAGAGTTTGCTGACAGCGTAAAGCGTGGTTATGAAGAGGGCATCCTCGAGCAGCGCCCAACCGTTGTTTCTCTCCAGTGCGACATTGATCACCCAACTCAAATGATGGCTGATACTTTACACTTCGCACATTATTTCGCAGATGGTGATATCGAGAGCCTCAAGGGCAAGAAGATTGCTATGACTTGGGCATATTCACCTTCTTATGGTAAGCCTCTCTCAGTTCCTCAGGGTGGTATTGGTCTTTGGACTCGCCTTGGTATGGATGTTGTTTTGGCTCATCCAGAGGGCTATGAGGTTATGGAAGATGTTGTTGAGGTTGCTAAGAAGAACGCAGCTGAGAGCGGCGGTAGCTTCACTGTAACTAATGACATGGCTGAGGCATTCAAGGACGCTGACATCGTTTATCCTAAGTCATGGGCTCCATTTGCAGCTATGGAAGAGCGTACTGAACTCTATGGCAATGGTGACTTTGACGGCATTGATGAACTTGAGAAGCGTCTTCTCAAGCAAAATGCTGAGCACAAGGATTGGACAGTAACTGAAGAGCTTATGGCTACCACCAAGGACGGCAAGGCTCTCTACTGCCACCCACTGCCTGCTGACATCACTGGCGTTTCTTGCAAAGAGGGCGAAGTTGACGAGTCAGTATTTGACCGTTATCGCAAGGAGCTCTATGCAGAGGCTAGCTACAAGCCATACATCATTGCAGCTATGATCTTCCTCCAGCGTGTAAAGAACCCTGTTGAGAAGCTCAACGAGCTCTATGATAATTCAAGCAAGCGTCTTGATGCTTAATTAATGCTAAGCAAGCTGAGCGTCTCTTTCTGGGATGCTCAGCTTTTATCTAGTAAGTAATGTTGTTCTAGTCAAACCTAATGGAGGGTGTTGAATGGCTAACGTCGATTTTGACGCTATTAAGAAAGCTGCTGAAGGTTATAAAGAGGATATGGTTAAGTTCCTCCGTGACCTCATCAAGCTTAAAGGTGAGTCCTGCGAAGAGGGCGATAAGTCCAAGCGCATCAAAGAAGAGATGGAAAAGCTCGGTTTTGATAAGGCATGGATTGATGGTCAGGGTAACGTTCTTGGTGAAATGGGTACCGGCGAGACCTTAATTGCCTTTGATGGTCATATTGATACCGTAGGTATCGGTAACATCGATAACTGGGACTTTGATCCATACGATGGCTTTGAGGATGAAGAGCTTATCGGCGGCCGTGGCGGCTCTGATCAGCTTGGTGGTCCTGTATCTGCAGTATATGGTGCAAAGATCATGAAAGATCTTGGTCTTTTGAGCGATAAGTATCGTGTACTTGTTACCGGTACTGTTCAGGAAGAAGACTGCGATGGTAACTGCTGGCTCTATATGATCGAAAAAGAGGGCATCAAGCCTGAGTTCGTAGTATCAACTGAGCCAACTGATGGTGGTATTTACCGTGGTCAGCGTGGACGTATGGAGATCCGCGTTGAGGTTGACGGCGTATCTTGCCATGGTTCTGCACCTGAGCGTGGTGAAAATGCTATCTACAAGATGGCTGAAATCCTCCTCAACATTCGTGATCTTAATGAGAATGACGCTTCTGAGGAAAATGAGATCAAGGGTCTTGTTAAGATGCTTGATGAGAAGTACAACCCAGAGTGGAAGGAAGCAAACTTCCTTGGTCGCGGTACTGTTACCACTTCTGAGATCTTCTTCACCTCACCTTCTCGCTGCGCTGTAGCTGATTCTTGCGCAATTTCTCTTGATCGTCGTATGACCGCTGGCGAGACTTGGGAGAGCTGCTTAGACGAGATCCGCAACCTTCCTGCAGCTAAGAAGTACAATGCTCGCGTAAGCATGTATGATTACCACCGTGAGTCATGGACTGGTCTTGCTTATGACCAAGAGTGCTACTTCCCAACTTGGGTAATCCCTGAGGATCATAAGGTAACCAAGGCTCTTGAGGCTGCTTATCACAACCTCTATGGTACCGAGCGTATTTCTCCAAACATTGAGAAAGAGCAAAAGAAGCGCGCTGAGCGTCCTTTGACTGACAAATGGACCTTCTCAACCAATGGTGTAGCTATCATGGGTCGTCATGGTATCCCAACTATCGGTTTTGGCCCTGGTGCAGAGGATCAAGCACATGCTCCTAATGAGGTTACCTTCAAGCAGGATCTTGTAACCTGCGCTGCAGTATATGCTGCACTTCCTACTATGTATTGCGAAGCTGAATAAATTTAAAGCTTAGTACTACATAATTCATAGCGTATAGCTTGGTAAGAGCTTGCCGCCTTGGCGGTGAGCTCTTTTTATTTGATTGAGCCTCAGGTTCTGGCCTGTGAGCTTAATTTCGAACTTTCTTTAGCCGCTCATCCTTGTATATAAGTCAAAAAGTTAACTTTTTTCTTTTTTAGTTTACTTTTTTCTTAAAACCTGATACAACTATAAGTGTGGGGTTTACCAGAAGGAGAGAGAATAATGGAGCAACTATCCAAATCAAGCGAGGATTACTTAGAGGCTATTTATGAGCTTTCTTTAGTTCGTGAGCCAGTTAAATCAGTAGATGTGGCAAATAAGCTTTCTGTAACCAAGGCAAGCGTTAATAAAGCTTTGCAAACACTCATAGAATCTGAGCTTATTGAGCATTCGCGCTATGGTCGTATCGCTCTTACTCCCATGGGTCGCATGTATGGTGAATCAATTTATGAGCGCCATCTGATGCTTAAAGACTTCCTAGTTGATCAATTAGGCGTAGATGAGGAAACAGCAGAATATGAAGCATGCGAAATGGAGCATGCCATTTCTTATGACACCATGCAAAAGTGGATGGACTACTTAAGAAAATGCTCTGGTTGTAAGCTTTCTGAAGATTAAGGCATATAAACTGCATATTGCTACTAAGATTGCATGATAGCCCGGCAAATATCAGCCGGGCTATTTATTTACTCAAGCTCTATTTAGCTTATAAATCCAGTAAGCTGTAGTTTTGCTCGCGGGGGAGGGTAGTAATGTCCATCCGGCATGAGCCTCATCTGCAGCGTAGTTTCAAGATTCCCAGCCCAAGGCTCAAGCTGCCAAGGAACGCTAAGGCTATAAGCATAAAACTAGAGGGCTTACCTGTTTTGGGGAGCTCGGTCTTGGAAGCGGCGTCTTGTTTGTCGGATTCTTTTTTATGTGCGCTGGTCTTATCGGCATCATTATTATTAGCTTTATTATCAGCTTTATTATCAGTTTTATTATCAGTCTTACTTAGGCTAAGCAAATCTTTTGTACTATTGGTGAGAGCTTTATCCTCTGTATCTTTATTTTGGGTAGATATGTTAGTTTTGCTCTTGCTTGAATCCTTGGAAGAAGGATCGCTGCTTAGAGCTTTTGCTGCCTGAAGCTTTGTCCCTTCCTTGCGCAAGACGTGCAGCTTAAAGCTCTCTTGTATAAGCTCAGAACCTTTTTTAGCCTGTAAATTCAAGCTAAAGCTTCTGCTGTATTCTTGGGGATTCCATTTAAGTGGGGCAAGCTTGCCCTTAATTTCTTTTGTTGTGGGGTCAAAACTTAAGCCCTCGGGCAGCCCTGTAAGCTCTACCAGGGCATCCTGGGGTTGGATGTCTATAGGTAGGGCCTTAAGCTCTGTTCCCTCAATGAGTGAGAAATCTGAGAGATGAGCCAATTGAAGTTTGCTAGCTTGAGGATGTTTTTGTGGTTTATCCTCAGGATTTTTGGGATTGCTTCCTTCGGCGCGCTCCTCAATATCAGAAAATCCGTCTCCATCGTCATCGCTGTCGCTTAAGTCAGGGATCCCGTCATTATCGCTGTCCCTCATAATAGTAAAATTCAAAAAGCCCAGTTCTTGAGTTTTATGCAAGATAGTAGTTCTGAAGGAGCGATACTCTTCTAAAGGCTTCCAATCTTTAATCTCAGGCAAGCCTTCAATTATCATGCTTTCTCTATTAAATGAGAGCCCTTCAGGAAGATTTTTTAGTTCAATTTCAGCAGCAGAGATTCCTTCCTTAAGCTGAATTTGTATGCTTTTAAGGGGCGCTTTTTCTCGCTGAGTAATATCCGATAAGAGCAGCTCATCTTCTTTAAGATTGCTAGAGTCTTTACTGAGAATAATGCTCTTATGAGCGTTGCTGGCAAAAGCTTGACCTGTGGAATGATAAGTCTGCAGACTAAGGCAAGCGCCCAGGCTTCCAACTAAGCATAGTCCCATAATAGAGTGTTTTTTCATAAAAGAATCCTCTCTTTCTTTGTAAGGAGATATCACCTATGAGGAGATAAGGTCTTACAAAAGATACAAGAGGATTAGTTAAAAACTATAAGAATAATCTTTAAATAAGCTTGCAGCAATCAGTAAGATAACTCAGTGTTTTTAAATCTCTGTGAAACCCTGGGAAAAGATGCTTTTCAGGATTTGTTCCCTGACTGGATCAAAGCCCTCAACAGAGTTTTTGGCCTGAAGGCTAAAGGACTCAAGGCGTCTGTTAGGATCTCTCAAATCATAATAATCCTGCATTTGCTCATCATAGGCCTTGAGCAGCGCGCTATTATCGGAAAGATTTAAGTCATAGCTATTTTCAAAGAAACGTAAAGCTTGCGGGATTCGCGGTTTTTGCAGAGGCTCTTGATTGGGCCATCCAAAGCTTAAGCCCAGTGCTGGAAAGCAGTGTTTTGGAAGATTGAGAAGCTTAATAAGCTCTTTGTCATTGTTGTGAATTGAACCGGTAAAAACTGTTCCAAGACCCAGACTTTCTGCGGCACTCGCAACATGCTGAGCGGCAAGACAAGCGTCGGTAAAGGCCTGAAAGAATTTGTCCATGCTGGCGGCGTGTTGAAGATGAGCGTCTTTAGTCTCAGCGATAAGTGCGTTGCGCCTACAATCTGCAATAAAGATCCACCACTCGGGGGCTTGCGCAAGATAATCTTGGCGGCAGAGCTGCGCAAGCTTCTCTTTAAGGAGAGGATCAGTAAGTCTGATTATGCTAAAACGCTGTTGACCAGTTGAGCTTGCCGTCCATCGAGCTACTTCTGCTAAGGACTGCAGTACTGCAGGGGGGAGTGCTTCTTGTTTAAATTGGCGATAGCTGCGGCGGCTTAAGGCTTGCTTGATATATTCATTTAGTTGAACTTCAGTATGTTGAGCTCCTAAGAGCAAATTATTTTTGAAATCTTGATCAAGAAATGCATGAGGTGAATCGGTATTGTTCATAACTGCTCCCAACTCAAATAATGAAGACTTAATGAAGAAAAATTAGATCTAATTAAAGCTCCAATAAGCACTTAAGAAAAAGCACTCAAGAAAATTGTAAGGAATGTAAAGGAAAAATAAAAGGAAAATAAAAGGAAAAGCAGCTTATTGGGGGTTCAAATAAAGAGACTCAAATAAGACAAATTATAAAAGAAAAGAAAGAAAGTGGCGCGCCCAGCAGGACTCGAACCTGCAACCTAAAGCTTAGAAGGCTTCCGCTCTATCCATTGAGCCATGGGCGCGTTAAAAGCAATAAACAAGCATCAATAAGCAGCATTAATAACTAGCAAAAAGCAATAAAAAAGCCCGCATCTGCTGCGAGCCAAAATCAAACCGCAAATGGAGCGGCAGACGGGACTCGAACCCGCAACAACTAGCTTGGAAGGCTAGGGCTCTACCAATTGAACTACTGCCGCATGTAGCCTGAGATAAAAATGGTCGGGGTGAAAGGATTCGAACCTTCGACCCACTGCTCCCAAAGCAGTTGCGCTACCAAGCTGCGCTACACCCCGACATCACTATCTCTTTTGTCCAAGAGCATAAGAAAGTATATCTGTTTTGAAGAAGCAAGGCAAGTCAATTTTGAAAATTTTTTCGTGTTCTTCATATGAGACTATTATTTTGACAAGTATGCGGTAATATTGTAAGGTATGCAAAGTCTAAAGTGCTTTGTATGAAATGCGGGCGTGGCGGAACTGGCAGACGCGCTGGATTTAGGTTCCAGTGGGGCAACCCGTGAAGGTTCGATTCCTTTCGCCCGCACCATCTGTGTTGTTTAACATCAGCTTATATAACGGAAAGTTGGTAGATCTTGAAAACGAGCGCTGAGCAACTTGAAAACAGTCAAGTTAAAGTCTCTGTAACTATCCCTAAGGATAAAGTTAATACTTTTATTGATCGCACTTATAAAGATTTAAGTCGCCGCTATAGAATTCAGGGTTTTAGGCCTGGAAAAGCTCCTCGTCCTGTAATGGATAGCAAATTTGGACGTGAGGCTATCTTAGGTGACGCTACCAACATGGCACTTAATGAGTATGAGCCCAAAGTTCTCAACGCAGAAAACATTGCTCATATTGGCGAGCCAGAGTATAAGGTAGAAGGTGTTTTAGAGAGCGGCAAAGACTTTAGCTATGAAATCATTTTTGATGTAAAGCCAAGCTTTGAACTTAGCTCATATGAGCCCGTTGATATTGAGCTTCCTTTTAAAGAGGCTTCTGAGGCTGAAATTCAACAGCAAATTGATAGATTCCTTGGATATTACACCAAGTTTGAGGACTCAAAATCTAAGCGTATGATCAAAAAGGGAGACTTTGTTTCTCTTGATCTTAAGGGAGAAGGTAAGTCCGCCTTCTTAAATTGTGAAGATCGCCTTTATGAACTTGGTTCAGGCGCTATGCCAGAGAGCTTTGATAAAGAGATTGCAGGCATGAAGCCTGGTGAAAGCAAGCAGGTAAGCTTTGTTCCAACTGAGGGTGAAGAGGCTCTTGAACTTGAGGTAAAGATCAATAAGCTTAAAGATCGTATCGAGCCAGAGCTTAATGATGAGTTTGCAGAGCAAAATTTTGGCTTTAAGACTGCTGCAGAAATGCGCGATGCAATCAAGCTTGATATTGAAGCTCAAAAGGCAGAGTCCATGGATGCCATTAAAGAACAAAATGCTATCCAGGCTTTGGGTAAGCGTCTTGAGGCAGAAATCCCCGAGAATTACAAGAAGGTTGTTTTTAATGACCTGGTAAATCAGTTTATGAGCAATCTGCAGGCTCAGGGCCAAACCATTGACTCTTACATTGCTAGCCAGGGCATGACAGCAGAGCAACTCATTGCAGATCTTAACCTTCAGGCTGAAGATGTAGCACGTGAGTCACTTGCTATTGACGCTCTTGCCAAACATCTTGGTCTTGAAGTTTCCGATAAGGACGTAGATGATGCAATTGCGGCATCTGGCGTTGAAGATCCCAAGGCTACCAAGGCTGATTTTGAGAAGCAAGGAAAACTTCCTTCCATTAAAGACTATGTATTGCGCACTAAGGCAATTGAGTGGCTTGTAGAAAACGCTAAGGTGACTGAAGTAGATATTGTTGGTCGCAAAGCTGAAGAAAAGAAGACTAAGAAGGCTCCTGCAAAGAAGGCTGCAGACAAGAAAGAGCCTGCAAAGAAGAGCTCTACTTCAAAGAGTAACAAGTCTTCAAGCGATAAGGGCGATAAGTAAGGCAAGCATTCATAATCTGGCTTATTAAAGGATTTATTTGTGAATAAGCCACTACATTGAAGATACTAACAGGCGGCTGGGTATATACTTGGCCGCTTGTTATTTACAAAGAGAGGTTGAAACTATGAATCCTCAGGCTGCATTAATACCTTATGTCATTGAACAGTCTCCTCGTGGTGAGCGCTCATATGATATATACTCCCGCCTCTTAAATGATAGAATTATCTTTCTGGGCGATGAGATTGATGATACGGTAGCAAACTCAATTGTGGCTCAGCTACTGCATTTGGAAAGCGCTGATCCTGATAAGGATATCTCCTTATACATTAACTCTCCTGGTGGATCAGTTAGTGCTGGTTTGGCAATTTTAGATACTATGAATTTCATAAAATGTGATGTTTCTACTATTTGCCTTGGTATGGCTGCTTCTATGGCTGCTGTTTTACTCTCTAATGGAGCTAAAGGCAAGCGTTATGCCTTACCTAACAGTCGTATTATGATTCACCAACCTAGTGGCGGAGCGCGTGGTCAGCAAACAGAAATTGAGATTGCTGCACGAGAGATTTTACGCATTCGTGAGGTTCTCAACCGCATCCTTGCTGATAATACTGGTCAAAGTATTGAGCAAATCTCTCTTGATACTGAACGAGACCGTTACTTATCGGCACAAGAAGCCTGTGAGTATGGTCTGGTTGATAGCGTAGTTGAGTCTCGCAAGACTTCTTAAGACTTTCAAAAGGAGTATTAATGTCAGATCGCTATGACGAGCAAGCCACAGGATTTGATCCTATACGTTGTTCTTTTTGCGGCAAAACTCGTGAAGAGGTAGATCAGCTTATTGCTGGCCCTAACGGTATTTTTATCTGTAATGAGTGTGTTGAAGCTTGCAAGCAGATGCTTGATACTGAGCTTGCTGGTCTTGAAAAATTGAAAGATCAAAAGCAAGAGCAGGGTTTACGTTTAGAAACGCTCCCCAAACCTCAAGAGATTTTTGCACTTTTGTCTGACTATGTTATGGGTCAGGATGAGGCAAAAAAAGCCTTATCGGTTGCCGTATATAACCATTACCGACGTATTTTAATTGAAGAGCAACTTGATAGCTTGACTCTTGATAGTCATAAAGAAGAGCTTGCTGGTTTAGTAAAAAATACTGAGGTAGAGCTGGCAAAAAGTAATATTTTGTTATTGGGTCCAACAGGTACCGGTAAAACTTTGTTAGCACAAACGCTGGCGCGTATGCTTGATGTTCCTTTTGCTATTGCTGATGCTACCACCCTTACTGAGGCTGGATATGTGGGTGAAGATGTTGAGAACATTTTGCTCAAGCTTATCAATGCAGCAGATGGTGATATTAAGCGTGCCGAGATAGGCATCATTTATATTGATGAGATTGATAAGGTTGCAAAAAAGGCAGAAAGCGTTTCAATTACTAGGGATGTTTCAGGTGAGGGCGTACAACAAGCTCTACTCAAAATTTTGGAGGGCACTGAAGCAAGCGTTCCTCCAAATGGAGGCAGAAAGCATCCCCAGCAGGAGCTTTTGCATATAGATACCACCAATATTCTTTTTATTCTGGGTGGAGCCTTTGTGGGTCTAGATAAGATCATTGCAGATAGAATTGGTAAAAAGGGTATTGGCTTTAATTCAGATTTATCTGAGATTTCTCAAAAGGATGAATCTGAACTCTTGAGTCAGGCGCTACCTCAGGATCTGCATAGTTTTGGAATGATTCCAGAGTTTGTTGGACGTATTCCAGTTATTACTAGTGTTAACGCACTTAGTGAAGATGATCTGGTAAGAATACTTACTGAGCCTAAGAATGCCTTAGTAAAGCAATACAAACGTATTTTTGCTCTAGAGGGCGTAAGCTTAAGGTTTAACGATGAAGCGCTTAGAGAAATTGCGCACCTTGCCATGGAGCGCAAGACGGGTGCTCGAGGGCTTAGGGCTATCTGTGAGCGTGTTTTGCAGCAGACCATGTATGATCTTCCCAGTAAGCAGGGGGTAGAAGAGGTCGTGGTAACAGCTGCTTCAGTTTTAGGTGAAGAACAGCCCCATATGCTGGGTAAAGGTTTGCATACAGAGCGTTCTTAAGCTAATTAATAGTTAGCTTTTAAGGAGTTAGCTTTAAGGAGCTAGCTTTTAAGGCGGCTTAGTCTTTGCTTTTAGCCTTGACTCTGCCGCCTTTTATATTGCTCATGCATCTTATCCATACGTTTTTTATCACGTGCTTGCTTAGTGAGATAGGCATAATATACAATCCCCAAAAAAGCTAATAAACCAGTGATAATCAAGATAATTATTGTGAGATGCATATTGCCTTGATTAAACTGAGACCCCGCAATGGTAGATGCTAAAAGAGCTGGTGTGCGGGCGGGAGTGGATATTAAAAGCCAGGTTCTAAGCTTCATGGGAGTAAGACCAATTACATAGGTAATAAGATCCTTGGGCGTCCCTGGAATAAACATAAGAATAAAGACAAGGGTGTTAAGCCTTTTTGAATCATGGATAAAGGAGATCTCTTGCATTTTCTCTTGGGAGAAAAAGAGATCAACTAAGACGCGTCCATAACGCTTTACCAGCATAAAAACTATTATGGAGCCCACTACTGTTCCTGCAAGCGCTAAAATGGTTCCCCAGAGAGCTCCAAAGGCGTAGCCTGCAGCCAATTGAACAGGCTCTCCAGGAATCACTGCTATTACTATTTGAAGCATCATGATACCTATAAGTAAAAAGGCAGCCGGTATTGGGTTTTTAGCAGCAAATTGTTGGAATTCTGAGGGGTCTGTCAAAAATTGTTTGAGTGGTTCGGCAATAAAATATGCCATAACAAAGATGCCGATAATAAATAAGATTACACCCACAAGATTTTTCTTTTGTTTTGCTGTGAGAGGCTGCTTGAGATAAGAGCGTGCAGTTTTCTTGCTTTGCTTGCTTACAAACTTAGCATGTTCACGATATTTATCTAAAAAAGCCTCTTTTTTATCGGCAAACTTGGAGCGTGTCCTTTTATTGCTACGTTTAGAAAATGGATTAAAAGGCATAGGCTATCTTCCTTAGGGCATTATATGCAACAGAATGGTTTTAAGTAATTATACATAGTCTAGCTATTACACATAGTCTTAGTGATAGTGTAACCGCTTGTCTGAAGCCTCATGCTGATAAAAGAAAGCTTTGTTGTAATTACATGATTTTGTAAATAAGCTGTAAACTCTGAGCTTGTTGCGGTTAAGATGTGTATACTTAAAGTTTACGATAGTGCTCAATAAACTGCTAAAGCTTGGATATACTTGGGCTGGCTAGAAAGCTGGGGGAGGATTGTTGCAGATGTACAATTTGGAGTCCATGCCAAAAAATTACGATCCATCAAGCCTTGAAAAGGAGATGATAGATCGTTGGATTAAGGCTTCATATTATCAGCGCTCAGAAGGTCTTGAGGATTACACCTTAGTGATTCCGCCACCCAATGTAACTGGTGTATTGCATATGGGACATGCACTTAATGATTCTATCCAGGATTGCTTGGTAAGAAGAGCCCGCATGCAAGGTAAGTCCACACGCTGGATAGTGGGAACAGATCATGCTGGTATTGCAACTCAAACTAAGGTAGATAAAAAGCTTGTTAAGGAAGGTATTTCACGCCATGAAATAGGCCGAGAGAAGTTTTTAGACTATTGCTATGCCTGGTATGAGGAATATGGAACAACTATCGTTGAGCAGATTAAGCGCATGGCCTGTTCTTGTGACTTTTCTGACGAGAAATTTACCATGTCTGATGAGTATGCCTTGGCGGTGCGCAAAGTTTTTGTTGATTGGTATAAGCAGGGCTTAATTTATCGAGGAAAGCGTATTGTCAATTGGTGTCCTTCCTGTATAACTGCAATTGCAGATGATGAGGTTGAATATAAAGAAGAGCCGGGACATCTGTGGCATCTGCGCTATCCTTTGTCAGAGCCCTGTGATGGTCTTGAGTACCTTGTTGTTGCTACTACTCGCCCAGAAACTATGTTGGGCGATACGGGCGTGGCAGTAAATCCCAAAGATGAGCGCTATGCACATTTGGTGGGCAAAAAGATCCTTCTTCCCATTGTTGATAGAGAAATTCCAATTTTTGCTGATAGGCATGTAGATCCAGACTTTGGTACAGGTTGTGTTAAAGTAACACCTTCACATGATCCCAATGACTGGGCAATGGGTGAGGCTCATGGCCTTGAAAGAATAAATATATTTGATGAGCGTGCTCGCGTAATTGAGCCTGCACCACAAGAATTTGTGGGTATGGATCGTTATGCCGCACGTGAGGCTGTGCTTGCACGCTTTGAAGAACTGGGCTTACTTGAAAAGATAGAGGAAATTACCCACAGCGTTGGTCATTGCTACCGTTGTAATACCTCTCTTGAGCCTTGGGAGTCTGAGCAGTGGTTTGTTGATGTAAGCAAGCTAAAAGAAGCTGCTACAGAGGTTGTTACCTCAGGAAAGATCAAGTTTTACCCTGAGCGCTGGACAGACAGCTATCTTAACTGGATGGAAAACCTCAAAGATTGGTGCATCTCTCGCCAGCTTTGGTGGGGACACAGAATACCAGTATTTTATTGCGATAAGTGCGGCTGGCATGATGCATCTATGGAGGATCTGGAGTTTTGTCCAGAGTGCGGCGCTCCCTTAAGACAAGATGAAGATGTGCTTGATACCTGGTTTTCATCTCAGCTTTGGACCTTTGCAACTCAGGGTTGGCCAAATGATATAGAGCAGCTTAAAGGACATCACCCTACTGCAGTGCTTTCTACTGCCTCTGATATTTTGGCTTTATGGGTTGCGCGCATGATCATGAGCTCGCTTTATTTTGTTGATGAGATTCCCTTTAAAGATGTCATTATCCATCCTACGGTTTTAGCGGCAGATGGATCCAGAATGTCAAAATCTAAGGGTAATGGTATAGACCCCATTGATTTGATTGATGAGTATGGCTGTGATGCAATGCGCTTTGGCCTTCTATCACAGATAACGGGTGCACAGAGCATCAAATTTAATAAAGAAACTATGATTGCTCCTGCTCGTGCCTTTGCAAATAAGATCTGGAATGCTAGCCGCTTTGTGCTTTCTAACTTAGAAGGCTTTACTCCGGGTGAAGCAAAGGTACTAAGCCCCGTTGATGCCTGGATCTTTACTGGTCTCAGGCGCTGTGCCCAAGATATGGAAGCAGCCTTTTCAGTCTATAATTTTGCAGAGCTCTCAAAGAGTATCTATAGCTTCTTTTGGAATGAGTTTTGTGACTGGTACATTGAGTTTTCAAAGGCGCGCCTGGCAGGTGAAGAGAGGCTGCAGGTTCAGCGAAATCTAGTTTTTGTGTTGGATCAAGCTTTGCGTCTTTTACACCCCATGATGCCAGTAGTAACTGAAGGTATTTGGACGCATCTACCTCATGAGGATGCAGCTGAAAGCCTTATGCTTGCTTCATGGCCCAATATCGATCAGCTTGAAAAACTAAGTGATGAGAAGGCTGCTCATGCAGTTGAGCTTTTGACGCAGGTGGCCTCTGCTGTACGCTCTACTCGTGCACGCTATGGTTTATCGCCAAAACAAGAGCTTAAGGTACAAGTTTCTTGTGGTGCTCAAGACGCTTTGGCCCTTAACGAGCAAACAAAGGAGCTTTGTTCACTGGTAAAGCTTGAGAGCTTTAAAGCGGACCAAGACTTAGTGAAGCCCCAGCACTCGGTTATGGCGTATGCAGCAGGCCTTTCAATTTATATTGAGCTTGAAGGTTTGGTTGACTTTGACCAGGAGAAAAAGCGCTTAGAAAAGCAACTGGAAAAATACCAGCAAGATCTTGCTCGTATGGAGGGCATGCTTAATAATCCTGGCTTTATGAGTAAGGCTTCTCCTGAGAAAATTGCTGCAAACAAGCAACGTGCTGAGGAAAACAGGGTTTCAATTGCCTCCATACAAGAACAACTTGCCGAGCTGGATTAGCCAAAGAGATCGTGAGAGCTGATTAAAGCGATGCTAAAAGAACAGGGAATAGAGGCAGTCTTATCTAGCTCAGCAGCTTATCCAGCTGCCTATAAAAGGGCGCTTGAGAGTTTGCAAGGGGCGCTTAAGTTTGGCATAAACCCTTCTTTAGAAGGTATGCGCCAGCTGTGTTCATACCTAGGGCACCCCGAAGAAAAGTTTAAAATTATTCAAGTTGCAGGCACCAATGGGAAGAGTTCTTGCTCTCGTTTTATAGCAGCCTTAATGCAAGCACAGGGCTACAAAACAGGCCTTTATACCAGCCCTGAACTTGTTGAATATCGAGAGCGCATGGAAATTGAGGGAACTGTAGTAAGCTATGAGGATTTTGCTCTAGCTATAGAGACAGTGCTCAAGTGTGCACAAGAGCATGGGCTTTGCCCTACAGAATTTGAGATACTTACGGCAGCAGCACTTTGGCTTTTTGCTGAAAAGGCTTGTGAGCTGGCTGTCTTAGAGGTTGGTTTAGGTGGTCGCTGGGACGCAACCAGTGTACGTGCTCCAGAACTTGCAGTAATTACCGGGATTGCCTTTGACCATATGGCTATTTTAGGTTCAAGCCTGCCTGAGATAGCTGCAGAAAAGGCGGCTATTATACATCCGAAGACAGAGGTATGCTTAGCAGCTCAGATATATGAAGAGCCCGAGGTATTTGCTGTATTTGATAAGCGTTGTAAGGACTGCAATGTAGCTCCCTATTGGGCGCTGAAAGATGGTAGGGGGCTTGAAGACTTAGCTACTCTTGCCTCAAAACTTTTAGATGCGCGGCCCTTTGCTGCTTATCAGGAGGCTAACCTCTTGCTTTCTTTGCTGGCTTCTCAGGTATTTATTAAGCACTATGCTCCTTGTAAAGATAGTTCGGGCCTGAGTGGTCTTGATTTAGAGCTAGCATATTCAAGTCTTTTAAACATAAATATCCCTGGGCGCTATGATCGCCTCAGGCAAAAGCCCCTTGTACTGCTTGATGCTGCGCATAACCCGCAGTCTGTGGCAGCTTTTATTGATGCGCTCAAAAAAGAGTTTGGCTTTAATCCCCAAGATCTACCAGCTTTTGTATTTGCAGTCTTTGCCGATAAGGACGTAGACGCTATGATTGATCTTGTATTATCGGCAGCGCAAAAGATTGTGCTCACGCAGACCAAGCACCCTCGAGCCCTAGCTGTAGCAGAGCTCAAAGAAAAGGTTTTAAACTCTAGGGCCTATAGAGCAGGCTTTCATGAGCTTGAATGTTTTGAAGATGTCGCTTCAGTGCTTGGAGCTTTTGTGGACAAAGATTTTGTAGCTTGTGGTTCTATTACGCTTGCGGGAGAGATTACTCAACAGCTGCGCTCATCAGTGGTACAATGCTACAAATAGAGTTATCTTAATGTAAGTGGAGAGGTAGTATGCAAGAGATACTGAGTCAGCTTTTATCACCCCAGGTAATGATGGTGTTTAAAGGCTTTCTTATATTTTTATTACTGCTATATGTTTTGTCTATAGTATGGGTGGTTCGTGATTCTTATTTACGTGGAACCTATCCCTGGCTGTGGGGTGTGATTGCCCTGGTCCCTGTGATTGGGCTTATCGCATATCTTATTTTACGTCCCACCATGTACTCAGTAGACAGACAGGAGCAAGATATTGAGATTGCGCTTCGTGAACGTCAGCTTGAACAGTATGGTAATTGTCCTAACTGTGGAGCCTCTATTCAGAAGGACTTTATCGTCTGCCCTCACTGCAATACGCAGGTGAGAAACGTGTGCTCACATTGTCATAGGCCTCTAGAGCCTGATTGGAATGTGTGCCCGTATTGTCGAACACGCGTGTCCGGCAGATAGGACGCGCAAAAGACTTGCTTTAGGCACAGGTATTAAGCATATAAGAAGAGTTTGCAGTCCTCAAAGCTTTGTGATTGAGGGCTGCTTTTTTATGGGTAAAACTAAAAAAACAAGTAAGCTATTAGATTAAAATCGAGATTTAGATTTAGATTTAGATTTAGATTGAAATTCAGATTGAAAGAAAGGTTTAGGTAGGATCATGGCCGAGATCAGCATTAAGCTACCTGACGGCTCAGTCAGACAGATTCCAGAAGCTTCAAGCGCATATGAGCTGGCTAGCTCTATTGGAGCAGGTTTAGCAAAGGCAGCGCTTGCTGCAAAGGTAGATGGGGCACTTGTGCATCTTACAACTACACTGGAAGACGGCCAGACCGTGGAGATTGTAACTGCAAAAAGCCCCGAGGCTTTGGATATTTTGCGTCACTCGGCAGCCCATGTAATGGCAGCAGCTGTAGATGAGCTTTTTGAAGATGTTAAATTTGGTATGGGTCCCTCTATTGAAAATGGCTTTTATTATGATTTTGATCTGGGGCGTAGCCTAAGCCCTGAAGATCTAGAGGCTATTAGTCAAAAGATGAAAGAGATCATAAAGGAAAACAGAAGTTTTGATCTGGAATATCTTACTAAAGAGCGTGCAAGAGAGATCTTTTTCAATCAGCCTTATAAGTTAGAGTTACTTGAGGATTTAGATGAAGGTCAAATGATCACTGCTTATCGCTTGGGGAGATTTGTAGATTTATGCAAAGGTCCGCATGTAGCTTCAAGTGGCCAAATTCCTGCATACAAGCTTCTTAAAATTGCCGGTGCTTATTGGCGCGGTGATTCTTCTCGACCTATGCTGCAGCGCATCTATGGTACCGCATGGTTTAGTGAGAAAGATCAGGAGAAATATCTTTATGATCAGGAAGAGGCCGAGAAGCGCGATCATCGTAAACTAGGCAAGGAGCTTGGCTTTTATACCATGTTTGACGAGGCAGGCCCTGGACTTCCTCTCTACTTACCCAACGGTGCTCGCGTTATTAGAACCATGCAAGAATGGCTAAGAAAAGAGCTTTATCGCCGTAACTATGAGGAGGTTATTACTCCTCACGTCTATAAGGCAGATGTTTGGAAAACTTCTGGCCACTATGGTTATTACAAAGAGAATATGTACTTCTTTAACGTTGATGAGGGGGAGGGTCGTCAAAGTGAGTTTGGCGTAAAACCCATGAATTGCCCTGGTCACGTAATGCTCTATAAGAACGATATCCATTCTTATAGAGAGCTTCCTGTTCGTTTCTTTGAATTTGGTACGGTGTATAGACATGAGCTTTCTGGTGCCGTTCACGGTCTGTTTAGAGCTCGTGGTTTTACTCAAGATGATGCGCATGTATTCTGCCGAGAAGATCAGATTGTAGATGAGATAGTAGATATCTTAGATCTAGTAGATGATATCATGCAGACTTTTGAGCTTTCATACAGCTGTGAAATATCTACGCGCCCAGAAAAATCTATTGGTTCAGATTATATGTGGGATAAGGCTACTTCAGCCTTACAAGAGGCCTTAGAAAAGCGCGGACTTCCCTTTGAGATTAATGAGGGTGATGGCGCTTTTTATGGTCCTAAAATTGATATCAAGGTTAAAGACTCCCTGGGACGCACCTGGCAATGTTCTACTATTCAGGTAGATTTTAACCTTCCAGAGCGATTTGATATTTCTTATCGCACCGCAGAAAATGGACAAGAGCGTCCTTACATGATTCATCGTGCCATTTTTGGTTCTATTGAGCGCTTCTTAGGAATTTTGATTGAGCATTATGCAGGTGCTTTGCCTTTATGGCTAGCTCCAGTACAAGCAGTTGTAATCCCAATTGCCGACAGACATCTTGACTATGCTCAAGAAATAGCTGCACAGCTGAGAGCTTGTGGTGGACGCATTGAACTTGCTGCCCAAAGTGAGCCAATGAGGGTAAAGATTGCTAAAGCTCAGGAGCAAAAGATCCCATATATGCTGGTAGTAGGCGATAAGGAAGCAGAGAGCTCAAGCGTTTCAGTTAGAAAACGTGGCGAGGGAGATTTGGGCGTAAAGCCTCTATCTGAAATGCTGGATATCATTAAGGCTGCGCAGGTTTAAAGCTCAAGGGCGTCTCGAAAGCTAGCCGCTGGGTTTTAGCCAGTTTGCTTGCTGTTAATAGATATGGGCTAGCAAATAATGTTTGCTCACCACTAAGATAAGAGCTAGTAGAATATAGTAAGTTTTTCTAAGAAATAGTAAGCGTGCTGTAGAAGAAGTTATTCACAGCACGCTTTTTTCTTAGTGCTTGTATCTGTGCTTTTGGGCCGTGGGTTCACAATATAATGACTTGTAGCATGCAGCTTAACTGGCTTTTTGTCGTCTTGAGACTTCCTTGCCTGGTGCCGTGCTGCGATGTTGTTATGCTGCAGGAAAGCGATCTTGTGGTGCTGCTGTATCGTTGTGCTGCAATGCGATGTTGTTATGTTGTAATGCGATACTGAATGGCCTTAAAAATATATGTGGGGCCATCTTTTTTCAAAGAATGACCCCAACCAGAGAGGGAGGACTATGTTAGAGGCAGCCTTCAAGCTACCTACCTTAGCTGTGCTAAGGATTTGTTTCTAGAAGTTAACTCGTTGCTGTTATTAGAATACTCCTTTTGAAACTAAAGTCAACCCGCGTTTACAGAATTTGTTAGATTCATTAAACCTACATATTACTAGGATTTAAGATTGGCTATAAGTTTGCTTATAAGCTTGCTATAAAAACAGCCATAAGAAAGGGTTTATCCAGTGCAAGATTTTGCATTTAAAGCTGGATTTCAAGCTTTTTGACTTGTGTTCATGGCGCTATGGACTAAACTAAATACTAATGATCATCTTAAGAGATGGTGATCAATTGATGAAGCCTGGGAGTTTTAGCATATGGATTTAAAGAAGCGAGCACGAAAATTTTTCTTTTCCAGATTTTTTGTTCTGGGCTTGCTCTTTTTTGTTCAAGCTTGTCTTATGGTTTGGATTGTAATGCGTGCTCAGGCAATGGGCCACATTGTGGCTGAGTTTTTTTATGTAGTAAGCGTTATCATGGCACTTTGGGTTTTGTCTCGTGATATGCATCCAACCTATAAGCTTGCTTGGATAGTACCTATTCTTATTCTCCCGCTGTTTGGCGGGATGTTTTATCTGCTGTTTGGAACTCATGGCTTTAGAAAAAAGCGCCTGATCGATAAGTTAAGTCCTTATCTGCAAGATAAGGAGTTGATGCAGCAAGATCCGCAAGTTCTCAAGCAATTAGAAGACTTTGATGGAGACGCTGCGCTACAGGCGTCTTACATAAGAAATATGGCTGCATACCCAGTGTATTCACGCACTAAAACAGATTATTTTTCATGTGGCGAAGACTTTTTTGAACAGCTTAAGAAAGATTTGCGCGCTGCAAAGCGCTGCATCTTTTTAGAGTTTTTTATTGTTGAAGAGGGCCTCATGTTTGATGAGATTGCTGATATTCTTGAGCAAAAAGCACAAGAGGGCCTAGATGTTCGTTTGATTTATGATGATGTAGGTTCAGCCGCTCGAGTTTCCTCCTCATTTGCCTCTCAACTCAATAAACGAGGTATCAAGTGCTGTGTTTTTAATGCGCGCGGGCTTAAATTAAGCTTTCTGCTTAATAATCGAGATCATAGAAAAATAGTGGTAATTGACGGGCGTATTTCTTATACCGGTGGCTTTAATTTGGCTGATGAATATATCAATGCTATCTCTCCTTTTGGTTACTGGAAAGATAGTGCAGTGCGTCTTGAGGGGGATGCAAGCTGGAGCTTTACGATAATTTTCCTGCAGACGTGGGCCTTTGCCTCTCAGGAAGCTAGAATTGATTTTGCTCAATTCATGCCTTCACTAGAAGAGCAGGCGCTTTTTGAGTCTGATGGTTTTGTTCTTCCATACGCAGATTCAAGCCCTATTAGCAATGTCCCCTTATCAAAATATGCCTTTCTTAATGCTATTCAAGATGCCGAGAAAAGCATATACATAAGCACGCCTTATCTTATTATAGATTCTGAGATGCAGACAGCTCTGTGTTTATCGGCAGAAATGGGAATAGACGTGCGTATCATTACTCCGGCTATTCCAGATAAAAAAGCGGTATTTGAGGTCACTCGCGCTAACTACTTAGAGCTTTTAAAGGCGGGAGTTAAGATTTATGAATATAGCCCAGGCTTTATTCACTCTAAAGCCATGATGGTCGATAAACAATTAGCTGTTATTGGGACCACTAACTTTGATTATCGGTCATTCTTTTTGCACTTTGAATGCGGGGCCTTTTTGTTTGGCTCATCTGCTATAGATCAACTGAGTGCTGACTTTGAAAAAAGCTTTTTAATTTCTAAAGAAATTAGTCTAGAAGAGCAACTTGCTATCTCTATGCCAAGAAGAATTATGCGAAGAACTCTTTCGGCCTTTGCTCCTATGCTCTAAGCTGGAGTATACTAATACGCGTTTTGCATTACTATATAGGTGAAGAAGGGGAGGATAAAACCTTCCATCATAGGTTTTATTCTGTGCTGCTAAGATCATGTATAAGGTCTTGGAGCAAGCATGTATAGCTAGAAGGTTGTGTCTGTTCGTATGCATTTAACAGAGTTGCTTATTCTTGGCGTTGCGCTTGCTATGGACGCCATGGCCGTTACGCTTTCAAATGCCTTGTGTGAACCCAATATGAAACGATCAAAAGCCTTTGCCATGCCTATTAGTTTTGGCATTTTTCAGGGCCTCATGCCGCTCATAGGCTTTTTCTTAGGCACCTTCTTTTCTGATCTTTTGACACGTCATTCAGCTTGGGCGGTCTTTGCAATTCTGGCATTTCTAGGTGCACGCATGATTAAAGAGGGTTATACCGAGCTTAAAGAACCAGGATCGTGCGAAATGTCTCAGCTTTTGACCTACAAAACTCTTATCCTGCAAGCAGTGGCAACCTCAATAGACGCCATGGCAGTGGGTGTTTCACTTGCAGCTGTAGGTGCAAATATTTTTGCAGCCTCTGCCATTATTGCTCTTGTTACCTGTGTGTGCTGCTTTTTTTCTTTAGCCTTGGGAAGCAGGCTGGGCTTGCAATTTGGCCCTAGCGCAGAAATTGCAGGCGGCAGCGTATTGCTTATGATTGCGATAAAAGCGCTGCTTAGCTAATAAGCGTTGCTTAGTTAATTAGTGCCTGTGTTTTGATCAGCCTGCAGCAATCTTTTTGCAAGTTCAAGGGCTTTATTATCCTCTTGTGCTTGTTCTTTTTGCAGCTCTTTAAAATCCTCAAGCTTTGTTTTATCTGGATCTTGTAAAGCAAGCCAAGTTTTGTATACGGCTTCCCATTTATCAACTAAGCTATCAGCTATGTCATCAAGAAGCTCAAGACGCTCCTTGTCACGGGGGCTTAAGCTTTGTTGAGCATTGTTAAGAGAGCGCTCATGGTTTTTTAGGCTGCTTTCAATAGACTTGAATTGTTCGAGCGCTTGCCTGCTTGCATCAGCACCGCTAAACAAAATGTTGGAAAAACTCTTTGAACTCTCTGCTGCTCTTAATGCCTTTAGTCTATCTAAAAAGGCTTGTCGAGCTTGTGCGTCCTGGCGCAGAAGCTCTGTGAGAACTGAGCGTTCAAATTGTGAACTAGAGAGCTCTTGAATAGCTCCCAGCTTAAATTCGCTAGAAAGACTTTGAGTTTCAAGCGCAAAGCGCAATTTAAGGGCATCTTTCATGTTAGTAAGCTCATCTAAGCTTATGAGCTCTTTGTCTGATGCATCTAAGGATTGGCTCTTATCTTGAGAAGGTTCGCTGTTGGAGAAAGGCTCGTTTTTATCGGATTCACCCTGTTTATCATTACTGTCTACTTTATTGGGTTTATCGGGGGTAGCCAGCTGCTTATCACGTTGCTCTAAGAGACGCTCAAGCTCAGTTTTTGCTTGAGGACTTGCGGGGCTTTGATTTTGTGCATAATGGCTGTAAGCAAGGGCTCCAAGAAGTATAAAAACAGGTATGAGCAGCATGAAATTAAAGGGTGGCTTATTTGGTGTATTAGTATTGTTATCTTGCTTTTCTTCAAAGGGGTTAGGGAGTTTGTCTGACATTCCAATCCTTTCTGTTTGCTCTCTAAGTATACAAAAGAAACATGTGTTCGTTGTCTTATCTTTGTGTATTTGACTTAAAACCCATAACATTTCTACTTGTTGTTGATAGGGATCTAAGCTAATATATAAGAACAGATGTTCTATAAGAGATTGAGCTTATGATTATTTTGGGAATTGACCCAGGTTTAGCTAATACTGGCTGGGGAGTCATAGAGACACGCGCAGGGCAGTATCGCTGTCATGCTTATGGTTGTATAGAAACTAGTAAGCAACATGATATTGCTTGGCGTCTTAAGCTAATCTATGAGGATATTCAAGCTGTTATTGAAAAATATGGGCCAAGAGAAGTAGCAATAGAGCAGGTCTATTTTGGTGCAAACTCAAAATCTGCCCTAAAGACAGGGCAGGCAAGAGGGGCAGCGTTGGTGGCTTGCGCTGGTTGTGGTCTAAAAACAGGCGAATATACTCCTATGCAAATTAAGCAAGCGGTTGTGGGTACTGGAGCTGCCGATAAAAACCAGGTTCAATTTATGGTAAAAAGTCTTTTGCATCTTGATCACGTACCTCAGCCTGATCACTGCGCAGATGCTTTGGCTGCTGCAATCTGTCATGCCCATCTTCATAGATTTAGGCAGTTTGAAAAAGATGTGGCTCATTTACTTAATGTAGACTAGCAGTTAATAAAGATGAGTACATTAACGATATAAGCCAGGTGGAGCTTAAGGATGATAAAAAGTATAAGAGGAATACTAATAGAAAAGCATGCTGATGAGCTTGTTGTTGAAGCCTGTGGTATAGGTTATGGTTTGGGGGTTTCTTATAATACCTCTTGCGCTATGCCAAATCTGGGCGAGGAGTGTTTCTTATATACACATATGGTGGTGCGCGAAGATGCCATGCTTTTGTATGGCTTTGCTCACGTGGAAGAGCGCATAATCTTTGAGCGTCTTATTGCGGTAAATGGCATAGGACCAAAACTTGCTTTAGCGGTGCTTTCAAGTTTTAGTCCTACTGACTTAAGTTCCGTTATACTTAATGCTGATGAAAAGCGTATGTCTAGCGTACCTGGGGTTGGCAAAAAGACAGCTCAGCGCATTATTTTAGAACTGAAGGGTGTGCTTGAAAAAGATCCAAGCTTTTCTCAGATGGCCTTACAAGCTCAGGCTTTGCCAGAAGAAAGTCACATGCAGCTTGCTGCCTTCCAAGAAGCTCAAGAAGCCCTGCTTGCTATGGGATTTACTGAAAAAGAAATAGAGCTTGCATTAGCGCAGTGCTCTGCAGATGAAGCAGAGGTATCAAAATTAGTTACCTTTGCGCTCAAACGTTTAGGAGGCGCACATGCTTTGGGAGGCAGATAGCTCCAAAGATCTATGGGAGGACTTACCTCAAAAGCAGCGCGAGCGCTTTATGGGGGCAGATTTAAGCGAAGATGATCTGGAGACCGATAGAAGTCTGCGCCCTCAAAGTCTAGAAGAATATCAGGGTCAAAAACGCGTGAAGGACAATTTAGAGGTACTCATTCATGCCGCCCGCAAAAGAAATGAAGCTCTTGATCATGTCCTTATTTCTGGGCCTCCGGGATTGGGGAAAACAACTCTTGCCAGCGTTATTGCAAATGAGCTTGGGGTTAATATGCGTACCACCTCAGGACCTGCTATTGAACGCACGGGGGATCTAGCTGCTATTCTTACTAATTTAGATGAGGGAGATGTTCTCTTTATTGATGAAATTCATAGGCTTAATAGACAGATTGAAGAGATTTTATATCCTGCCATGGAGGATTTCTTTTTAGATATTGTTATTGGCAAAGGCCCGGCAGCGCGCTCTATTAAGCTTGATGTCCCACGTTTTACCTTAGTAGGAGCAACCACTAGAACTGGACTTTTAACAGGCCCCTTACGTGATAGATTTGGTATTGATTTTAGGCTTGATTACTATGACTATCAGGAGCTTTCTTCGATAGTTAAAAGATCTGCTCATATTCTAGATGTGGAAATTGACGAGCTAGGTGCTCAAGAGATTGCACGAAGAAGCAGAGGAACTCCACGTCTGGCTAATCGTTTACTTAAGCGCGTTAGAGATTTTGCACAGGTAAAACAAGCAGAATATATTAGTGAAGATGTGGCAGCGGAGGCGCTCTCATTTTTTGAAGTAGACTCATTGGGTCTTGATTGGCTGGATGTAAAAATATTGGAAACGCTCACACGCACCTTTATGGGGCGGGCGGTAGGATTAACCACGCTTGCTTCTGCAGTTGGAGAAGATCCTGCAAGTTTAGAAGATGTATATGAACCGTATTTGTTACAACAGGGACTATTAGTGAGGACTCCAAAGGGTAGACAGGCAACAAGGCGCGCCTTTGAGCATTTAGGATTGAAGCCACCAGAGGCAATGCTTTAAGGGGAGAGATGACAGGCTTAGGTGCTCAGCAGCATATTACTTTAATAGACGAGATAGATCTTATGAACGATACCTATACCTTACGAGGGATAGCTCGTTCATCCCTGCTTATCTTAGTGGTATTTACGCTTCTTGCACCTTTCTTTGCCTGGCTTTTTTATGTAATAGCAAAGGCTTATGGTGTTGAACGCGTTATAGACTTCCCCCTTATATTTATGTCCTTAATGGGTGCTCTCTTGTGTATACCTATGCATGAGATCCTTCATGGCCTGGCCTTTAAGTTGATGTCACCTTCTACAAAGGTGAAATTTGGTTATTCTGGCTTAGGGCTCTTTTTTGCCTCTGCAGTGGGCGCACGTTTTACGCGCAAGCAATATATAATTATCTGCTTAATACCCTTTGTGGTAATTACCTTGGTTTTTGCTCTTGTAATAGGCTTTATCTTTAAAGCTCCCTTGACTGCATATTTATGTATAGCCATGCACACCGCTGGCTGTGCTGGCGACTTTTTCTATGTGCGTTCTATTACAAAAAATAAGGCTATAGCCTATTGTGAAGATACTAAGACAGGGGTAAAGTTTTATGGCTTCAAAGCCTAAGGCGGGCCAAAATGCTCCAGGAACCTATGGCTATGGGGCAGGAGTAGCCAAGAATGTAGTTGATAAATACAGAGACAAATTAGTTAGCGAAATCTGTGCTGATCTGGATGCAAGACGCAGTCCAGTTATCGCTATATGCATGAATTTAAGTGGGGATTTTAATAAAGCTTCAGTTGTGCGCGCAGCAAATGCTTTTTTGATTAAAAAAGTTTATCTCGTGGGTAAAAACCGCTTTGATAGAAGAGGGGCGGTAGGAACTCATCACTATGAACATATTGAACACAAGCTGGACTGTTCATTCTTTGAAGAGCTAAAAGCAGAGGGTTATACTATTTTCCCGGTTGATAATATTCACGAACTTAAGCCCTTGGCAATATCAAAACAAAGCTTTCCAGAAAAAAGTGCCTTTGTGTTTGGTGAGGAGCTATTGGGACTAAGTCAAGAAATCATACAAGCATGCAACGGACCTTTAATCTACATTCCTCAGTATGGATCAGTGCGTAGCATTAATGTTGCTCAAGCTGCAGCCATTGTTATGTATGAGTACACAAGACAGCACCCACTTGCCCAAGGCTAATTTAAGCTTATAGTTTATTCATCTTCTAGATCACTAAAAAATGCTTCTGCTTCAATTTGATGTTTATGCTTAAGCTCCTCTTTTGAAAGGCGCAGCCATTCAAGTTCTAGTTCTTCAAGACTTTCATATTCATCACGCCAGATTTCATTGAAATATTCTTCATCATCTTGAACTGCAAAAATAATAGCCTTTTCTGAAGGAGCAACAAAGAGTGCAGAGGAGGGTAGATCATCTGAATCAAAGTCTGAAAACCTCCACTGAGTATAAGGGTCAAGATCAAGAGAATTGAGTTGCTTGCCTGTCCAACGCTCGAAAGCTTTGGCATAGTTCTCACAAAACTTTTGGTAGCGAATATCCATGCGTACTCCTTCTTGATGTGAGCTTAGCGCCGCTTTTATTTTTGTTACGCAAAGGTAATGCAGCGTACCACCAGTTTATCACAGCAAGACTCGGCATAACCGGATGAAGGTACTAGATCTACAACTTAGTAAGATAATGTAAAATCTTTGTGCAAAGTATTCTTTTTTTCGTGCATATAATGTATATCTAATAGATATAGAAGGGAGAAAGACTATGGCCGGTAAGACCACAAATATTAGTATTAGGATGGATGCTGATTTAAAAGCTCAAGCTGATAGTTTATTTGCGGAACTTGGGATGAATTTGTCTACAGCCTTTAATATTTTTGTACGTCAATCGCTGCGCAGAGGTGGTATTCCTTTTGAAGTCAAGTTAGAGCAACCCAAGAAGGAAACGCTCGCTGCAATGTTAGAGGCAGAGAGGATCGCAAGAGATCCATCCGTCAAGGGTTATGATAATCTTGATGAGCTATTTGCTGAACTGAGAAAATGACAAAAACCAAATATATTGTCAAATATACAAGCAGCTTTAAGAAAGATTATAAAAGAGCGCTTAAGCGAGGGTTAAAAATAGAGCTGCTTGATCACGTCATAGCATTATTAGCAATGGGTGAAAAGCTACCAAGCAATTATTATGATCACAGCCTTTCTGGAGACTGGACGGGTTATCGTGAATGCCATATCCTTCCAGACTGGCTTCTTATTTATCGCATTGAGGAAGATATCTTAGTTTTAACTCTTAGTAAAACAGGCTCTCATAGTGATTTATTTAAAAAATAAGCGCACCACTAGAATAGCTGGCGTTTAAAGAGACTATCCAAGACTTATATCCTCTTTTATGCCCTCTCCTTTATATAATACGCAAATTTTTATACTCTGCTTTGTCTCTTTTGACAAACAGTCATATAATTAGAAAGTTAGGCAAAAATTCTAGTTAGAAAGATGTGTGCAATGGCAAGTGAATCGCGTAAGCGGCCACGCAGGCACAGCAGGAGTCTTGACGCGCGCAAGCATGTTGCTACACTCTTAGCGCTTTTAGTAGTATGCGCTATCTGTGTAGTGGGCTCCTGGCCGCTTAATCAAAAGATTACCCAAGGTCTTGATATTCAAGGTGGCGTTTCAGTAGTTATGTCAGCCTCAAAACCAAATGGGGAGCAAGTAAGCTCTGCTGATTTGGCTCAGGCTACCACTATTGTGCAAAACCGTGTAAATTCTTTGGGTGCAAGTGAGGCTACTGTTCAACAACAGGGCTCTAACTCTATCTTAGTCCAAATTCCGGGTGCAACTGATCCTCAAAAAGCTTTAGAAACCATAGGTAAAACCGGTTTTCTTGAGTTTGTTAATTTATATGACATTCAAGATATAGATACTCTTAATGCCCTTAAAAGCGGGGCTGAAGCAGTGAGCTTGAAACCTGGAACCTATAAGGCTTTTATGACTGGTGATTCCATTAAACAGGTTAGCATCAGTAATGAGTCAGAGGGTAGCGCGTATTTTGCAGTAAATCTCAGGCTTGATTCTGAGGGTACTCAAAAGTTTGCAGAGGTTACCAAGGAACTTGCTCCTGTGCGTGGCCAAATTGCAATTGTTCTTGATGGAGTGGTTAATTCTGCACCAGCCGTTCAATCAGTAATTTCAACGGGTGAGGTTTCTATCACAGGTCGCTACACCTATGAGGGTGCTCAAAATATGAAGACGGTTTTAGACTCTGGTTCGCTTCCTGTTAACTTGACTTATTCAGAGTCACGTGTGGTAGGACCAACTTTGGGACACGCCTCGCTCATGCAAGGTCTTTTTGCTATTGCAGCAGGTTTTGTCTTGGTGGCCTTATATCTATTTTTCTTCTATAAGGGAATGGGTATGCTTACTACAGGTTCTCTGGCCGTATTTGCTATTGTTTATTTAGGTATTTTAGCTGCTCTTTCACACTTCGGGTTCTTTGCACTTTCACTGCCAGGTATTGCAGGTATAGTCCTTACCATTGGTATGGCTGCAGACTCTTCTATTTTGGTACTTGAGCGTTTCAGAGAAGAGATTCGTATGGGTCGCTCAATAAGATCTGCTTCAATTACTGGCGTAAAACATGGTATCTGGACTTCATTGGATGCAGATGTGGTATCCCTCGTAAGTGCTTTGGCGCTCTTTTTTATCGCCATTGGCCCTGTTAAGGGCTTTGGTCTTACGCTTGCCTTGGGAATCTTGTGTGATGTTATCACCATGTTTGTCTTTAAGGGGCCACTACTAAGACTTTTGGCACTTAAACAAATTCAGCGTCATCCAGGATTTTGGGGTGTATCAAAAGATGCTAAGATCGGGGGTGTAGCTCGTGGCTAGTTATGCATTTAAACGTGAGATACCCTTTATGAAATACCGCAAGCTGATGCTCTTAATTTCTGCTTTGCTTATTGTTGCATCTATTGCAGGAATTGCGCTAAGAGGTTTGAGCTTTGGTATTGAATTTCAGGGCGGTACCTCTATTGACTTTAGGCAAACTCAAGAGGTAAGCGTTGAGCAAATGCGCCAGGCTTTAATTGAAGCAGGAGAGACAAATCCTGTGGTGCAAAGCTCGGTAAGTGAAGGTAGCGTAGGACTTCTTGTGCGCACTTCTACCACCGATCCAAATATTGCAGCAGCTCATGCGGCTTCTGCGGCAAGCAAACTAAATCTCCCCAGTGACTCTTATCAGGTAACCACCATTGGTCCTGACTGGGGTGCAGATGTTTCAAAGTCCTCACTTATTGCTTTTGTGGTGGCCATTGGTCTTATCATTATTTGGATTTCAATTCGTTTTGAGTTCAAGATGTCACTTACAGCGGTAGCTTCACTTTTCCACGATTTGATTATTATTTGCGGTGTGTATGCATGGACTGGGCATGAGATTACCCCCAATGTTATTGCTGCGCTGCTTACCATTATGGGTTACTCGCTTTATGATACGGTGGTGGTATTTCATCGTATTAATGAAAACGCTCAAAGCACTCATGATGCAGAGCATAAAACCTTCTTTAAGATTAGTAATCTTTCTCTTAATGAGGTCTTTATGCGTACTATCAATACCACGGTAACTTCTTTGGTTCCTGTGCTTGCAATGCTTTTTGTAGGTGGAGAAACCTTAAAAGATTTTGCCTTTGCTATGTCAATAGGCCTCATTTTGGGTAGTTACTCTTCAATAGGTATTGCTACTCCTTTATTTGCTATGTGGAAAACAGCTGAACCTCAATGGAAAAAGCTGGAGAAGAAGTATGGTGATAAAGCGGAAGAAGCTATAAGTAAAGCATAAGCTTAAGAATTAGCCAGGAGGCATAATATATGGCACGCATCGACGGCAAGAAATGTTGGGACGTCGTCGAGGCTAATCCGTTTGAGGTAGCAGCCATCATGGAGGCGGCCCAGGTATCAAGCCTGGTTGCCAAAGTGATGGCTGCTCGTGGTATACGCTCTGATGAAGCAGAGCAGTTTTTAAATCCCTCACTAGAGCGAGATTGGCACGACCCCTATCATATCCCCAATATGAAAGCAGGCGTAGATCGCATTGAGCGCGCTCTTAGGGAGGGCGATAAAATAGCGGTCTTTGGAGACTTTGACGTTGATGGGCTTTCGGCTACAACCATACTCACGCGAGCTTTGCGCGTATTGGGCGGCTGCGTTTCTGCCTTCATTCCACGGCGTTTTGATGAGGGCTATGGCTTATCGCATGAAGCATTAAGACGGGTGATAGAAGCCGCTCACCCCAAGCTCATCATCACGGTTGATACTGGTATCGCGGCAAAAGATGAGGTGGCTTACCTGCTTAAAAAGGGAATTGATGTAGTAGTTACTGATCATCACGAGCCCTCAGATAAGGTGCCACAAGGCATTCCTGTGATAGATCCCAAACTTGAACTTGATTGCCCCAGCATAGAGCTGGCGGGTGTTGGTGTGGCGCTCAAGCTTATTCAGGCCTTGGGAGCACGCTTTGGAAAACAGGAGCTCTGGCGTGACTATACTGATATTGCCACGCTTGGCACGGTGTCAGATATGATGCGTCTGGATGCAGAAAATCGCTCCTTGGTTGCAGACGGTATTGAGCGTTTAAGGGACACTGATCGGCCCGGTCTTATCGCCCTGGCAGAGCTTGCTAATGTTGATTTGTCTCAGATAAGTGCAGAGGGCCTCAGTTACTCTTTGATCCCCAGACTTAATGCAGCTGGTAGAATGGCAGATCCCAAGATAGCCCTTGATCTGCTTATGTCAGAGGATATTGCGCAGGCAGATCTGCTGGCCCAAGAGCTTGAGTCTATAAATGATGAGCGCAGAGAAATTGAAACGCAGCTTACTGAGCAGGCCATTGCTTTAGCAGAGGCAACTTTTGAAGCATCTAAGCGCTGTGTGGTATTGGGTGGTGAAGGTTGGCATGAGGGTGTAAAGGGCATAGTTGCATCCAGGATAGTGCAGCATTTTAACGTACCTGCGCTTATTTTTAGCATCTCTGATGGCGTTGCTCGTGGTTCTGGCAGGACTGTGGGCTCGGTTGATCTTTTTCATGCGGTAGAGCGCTGTTCAGATCTGCTTATTCAATTTGGTGGGCATGCGGGAGCTGTGGGTGTTACGCTAGATGCTGCCAACCTAGATGCCTTTAGAGAGCGTCTAGAAGAGGTGCTTTTAGAGCTTGAGCCTCAGGATTTTGAAACCCATGGTTTGATTGACGCAGAGCTTGAGCTTGATGAGCTATCTTTGGCATCCATTCAAAATATGGATCTGCTTAGACCCTTTGGGCAGGGAAATCCCGTTCCCTTATTTGTGGTTCGTGGTGCGGTTATGAGCAATAGAGCCCGTGTGGGAAGGGAAGGGGAGCATTTTAGGTTCCAGCTTACTGATGGACGCCACAGTTTTTCTTGCATTATGTTTAGAGCCCCCAATATTGATGTCTTGCTTGAGTACAATGGTGCTGTTGATGTAGTTTTTGAGCCCGTAGCAGAGCAGTGGCAGGGTAGGACCCTAGTTAAGCTCATGGTTAAGGACATTATTTGTCGCACACATCTTAATCTTGAAGAGCCCAGTGCTCACGAGCTGGTTGAAGAACTCTTTGCTAAAGCTCCTGATGTGGTGCAGAAAAATGAATTTTTGGGTATTGGCGATCTTGCACAGTTTCATACAAAACTAGCTGGAGTGAGCTTTAATGATAGAGCTCAGCTCTTAAAAAGCTTGCAAAAAGATGAGCGCTTGGAGCTTAAGCGTGAGCCAGAAAACCCCTTTGACGAAAATGCAATTGCGGTGCTTACTACCGATTCCCAGCAGCTTGGCTATCTTAACAGGCGCCTAGCAGCCGCTCTTGCGCCTATTATGGATAAGGGGGCAGCCTATTATGCCCAGGTCTCAGAGCTTACGGGGGGTGGCGATAAAAACCATGGCCTAAACATAGTGGTGTTTAGGGAAACTTCTGCCGATAAGGACGAGTATGCTCAAAAGGAGTCAGATCGCGCCAAAGTAAAAGAGCGTTTGTCTGCACTTAAGCAAGAAGAGCTCACTGAGTATTTGCGCCAAGCCTTTATCGGAACACATCAATTCTTGGATGCGCAACAGCAGGCCTTGGATAGCCTTGCAGCAGGCAATAATACCCTGTGCATTATGGCTACAGGCAGAGGAAAATCCCTCATTTTTCACGTTCATGCAGCTCGCTGCGCCTTGCTAGAACAAAAGCTTTCTATTTTTGTCTATCCTTTGCGTGCTTTGGTCAACGATCAGGCCTATCATCTAGAAAAATGCTTTGATTCTTTGGGTTTGCGTGCCAAGGTTTTAACAGGAGAAAGCACAGCTACGGATCGTGAAGATACCTTTAGCAAGATGAAAAGCGCTGACTTGGATATAATACTGACCACTCCAGAGTTTTTATGCATTCATGCAGATAAATTTGCTCAGGCTGCCTCGGTGGGCTTTGTGGTTATTGATGAGGCGCATCATGCAGGAGCTGCCAAGGCAGGGCATCGCGCTGCATATAATGAAATGCCCCGTGTTTTAGAGATCTTAAAACAACCCAGAGTTTTGGCAGTTACCGCCACCGCCAATGATGAAGTGGCCTTACGTATACAAGAACTCTTGGGCATTAAAAAGATTATTATTGATGTATCTTGCAGAGAAAATCTGCTGCTTGATGATGGGCGTCAACAAAAGGATAAGGAAAACCGCCTGGTATCTATAGTTTCACGCGGTGAAAAGACCATCATTTATGTAAATTCACGAGAGCAAAGTGTCTCTCTTGCAGCCTCTTTGCGCAAGCGCATTTGGGAGCTCGGTGCTCGTATTGCTTACTATAATGCAGGTCTTTCACGCTTAGATAGGCATAAAGTAGAAGAGGCTTTTAGGGACGGCAAATTAAGCTGCATAGTTTCTACCTCCGCCTTTGGTGAAGGTGTTAATTTACCCGATGTGCGTCATGTGGTCTTATACCATATGCCCTTTGGAGCTGTAGAGTTTAATCAAATGTCAGGTAGGGCAGGAAGAGATAATAATGAAGCTTGGGTACATCTCTTGTTTGGTGCCTCAGATGCTAGAATTAATGAAAGAATTCTTTCTTCTATGGCCCCCAGCAGATCTGAGCTTATTTGTCTGTATAAGTCACTTAGTGAGCTTTCTCGCCAAGCTAAGCAGGATGGAACTCTTGAGGGGCGTTTTTCAATAAGTAATGCAGAGCTTGCGGCCTTTTGCAGGGAAAAAGAGCGCTCATGCCATCTTGATGAAAGCTCAGTTTCCTGCGGACTTTCCATATTTAAAGAGCTTGGTTTTATCGCCAGCTTTGGTTATGGCTCAGCTCGCCAATTACGCATGAATGAGGCTCCTGCTCGGGTAGAATTAGAGGAATCAATTCGCTATAAAGAAGGCTTGCACTCACAAGAGGAGTTTAGCGCCTTTAAGGACTGGATTTTATCAGCAACAAGCGCAGAGGTTCTTTCACGCTTTAATAAGCCGATAAGCCCCAGCTCCCATAGTTTGCAAGAGGGAGGCTTCAGCATATGATAGATTACGCTAGCATAAAAGCGCCTGCAGAGGCTCCGCGTGCCGATAGCTTTGAAGAGCTCTTAACAAGCGTACAAAGTTATCTGAGCGCCCAGGATGCCAGCAAAATTGAGGCTGCCTATGAGTTTGCTGTCATGAAGCATGCAAAGCAGTTTAGGCGCTCTGGAGAACCCTACATCAACCACCCCGTTGAGGTGGCGCAAATTCTTTGTGAGCTGCATATGGACGCAGATACAATATGCTCTGCTCTTCTTCATGATACGGTTGAGGATACCGATACGTCTTTGCAGATGGTAAGCGAGCTGTTTGGCTCAGAGGTAGCGCTTTTGGTTGATGGTGTTACCAAGCTTACTAATATTGAGGCAAGCTCAGTTTCTGGTGAACAGGCACAAAACCTACGCAAAATGTTTTTGGCTATGTCCAAAGATATTCGCGTTATTATTATCAAGCTGGCTGATCGCTTGCATAATATGAGGACGCTTAAGTCGCTACCTGAGGATAGACAAATCTTTAAGGCAACTGAAACCATGGAAATTTATGCAGCGCTGGCTAATCGCCTGGGCATGTCTTCTATGAAGTGGGAGCTTGAAGACCTATCATTTTCTTATCTTGAGCCCAAGAAATTTAATCAAATTTCTAAAATGGTTAATGAGAGCCGAGAAGCCCGCGAAGCCTATTTAGATAAAACAATAAGTACGCTGCGCTCAGAGCTTGAAAAAATGGGCGTAGAAGATTTTACCATCTCAGGCAGACCTAAGCATTTTTATTCAATCTATCAAAAGATGACGCATAAGGATAAGGACTTCTCTGAGATCTATGACCTTATTGCCTTGCGCGTGATTACACAATCAGTTAAGGATTGCTATACCGTAGTGGGTAGCGTACATGCGCTGTGGCATCCCATGCCCGGGCGCTTTAAAGATTACATTGCTATGCCCAAATACAACATGTATCAAAGCTTGCATACTACGGTAATTGGTCCGGCTGGTCGTCCTCTTGAGATTCAAATAAGAACCGAAGAAATGCACCAGCAGGCAGAATATGGTATCGCTGCTCACTGGCTTTATAAGGAGGCCGGTAATTCTAAGGGCGATAAGGACTCAGCCAATGCAAGCATGGATGAACGTTTGGGCTGGCTTAAGAAAACTCTTGCGTGGGCAGAAACAGAAGACGCTCTGCAAAATCCACAGGAATATATTGAGGCGCTTAAAATTGATCTCTTTGATGCAGAGGTTTTTGTTTTCACGCCCAAAGGTGAGGTTATGAGCCTGCGCGCCGGTTCAAACCTTATTGACTTTGCCTATGCTATCCACACTGAAGTGGGCCACCACTGCGTGGGAGCCAAGGTAAACGGTATGGTATGTCCTTTAAGTTATGAGCTTAAAATGGGCGACAGGGTAGAGATTCTTACACAAAAGAACTCCCATCCTTCAAGAGACTGGCTCAGTATGGTCAAAACACCCGGCGCCCGCTCTAAGATTAGATCATATTTTTCTAAGGTTAACAGGTCTGATGATCTGCAAAATGGTAGGGATGAGCTGGTTAAAGAGCTGCGTAAAGGTGGTTTTGGTATTTCTAATGCCCGTACTACTCGCGCGCTTAAGCAGGTGCTTCCTCAATTTAACCTGAGTAGTATAGATGACTTATTTGCTGCTGTTGGTTCTGGAAAGCATACTGCAAAGTCAGTAGCCAATAAGGTTTCTGCTATTTTGGATACTGATAAAGACCCAGCTCTTGAGGCTGAAAAGCGCGCTTTGTTAAGCTTAGATTTGCCCATGAAAGCGCCACGTGCTCATCGTCTAAAAAAGCAGCGCAAGCTTAATTCTAGCGGCGTTGTAGTTAAGGGCGGCGAAGGCGACATGATGGTGCGTCTGGCTCATTGTTGTAATCCTGTTGTGGGCGATGAGATCGTAGGTTTTGTGACCAGGGGTCGCGGAATTTCTGTACACCGTTGCAATTGCCCCAACGCACGTGAGCTGATGAAAGACGAAGGGCGCATTATTGAGGTAAGTTGGGATGCAGAGCAAGCTCAGCTCTTCTCGGTAGAGATTGTTATTGAAGCTATAGACAGAATGCGTCTATTGCAAGATATTACAGTAAATATTGGCGACTCGGGTGCTAATATATTGTCCGCTTCAACCTATACCGATAGAAGCGGCATTGTTGAGATGCGCTTTTTGGTTGAGTTGAGTGAGATTGCGCATCTTGATAATTTATTACGTTCTGTTAGAAATGTTGAAGGTGTTTTGGATGCTCGTCGCTTATTGCCCGGTGAGGGAGCACGCGCGCTAAGAAAGCACTAGAAATAGATACAAAAGAGATACAAGTAAGAGATACAAGTAAGAGAGGCTGAGTGTTACATGAAGACCTTTGTGCAAGAGCCCTTAGAAAACCAAGCAGAACTGGGCGAGGTAAAAATAGTTCGCATGCCTTTGGGGATTATTCAGGCTAACTGTTATATTGTTTATCGTGAAGGGCAAAAGGCTGCTATGGTAGTTGATCCTGGTGCTGAGCCTGAGCGCATTATGCAAAAGCTTGAGGAACTAGAGCTAAATTGTGAACTCATTGTATTGACACATCGTCATCATGATCATGTTGGAGCAAGTGCAGCATTAGCAAAACTTTGCAAGGCACCTGTGGTGATTGGCTTATATGATTCAAAGGCAGCACAAGATCCAGAACAAACCTTGCTGATGAATTATGGAAAAAGCCGAGAAGAAGCCTTGAAATATTGTGCTCCACATCCAGAAAAAGAGTTGGTAGATGGTGAAAAGCTTATAGTTGGCAGTATGCACTTTACGGTAATGGAGACGCCAGGTCACACTGCTGGTGGAATTTGCCTTAAGGGTGAGGGCATGCTTATCTCAGGTGATACGCTCTTTAAGGGCAGTATGGGTAGAACTGATTTACCAAGCGGTGATGAACGAGCTATGATGCGTTCATTGTATAGGCTTGCTCAGCTTAATCCTGCTACCAAGGTGTATCCAGGTCACGGACAGTCATCAACTATTGGCGAGGAGCTGCAAAGTAATCAATTCTTGCGTTTTGCCGCTAATAATGACGAATTTGCTATGGCTTAAGGCTTAAAACTTGTAGCTAGGGCCATTATAAGATCTTAAATACAAGGAAATGTAAAAAAGCAGAGGATCTTTCCTCTGCCTTTTAGTTTAGCTGAGTCCTTTTGCCCTAAGTTTTTAACTCTTTCTAAAGCTCCTTAGTTTTGCAGCTAAGCTCATACAAAAGAGGCTGAGCGCACCAAGTGATAAGAGCGCTGCAAGAGACTGGACACTGTGATCTCCAGTCTTTGGTAATACCTTGTTTCTAGGGCTTTGATCGATAATTACTTGATCATTAATATCAGAAGGATATCTGTTGTGCACTTCCTCTTGAGGCGCAGGCTGAGGTGCAGGCCTCACTTCAGGGTCAACTGGTTCAGGCTGCGGTTGCGGATCAGGTTGTGGCTCAACAGGCTGAGGATGAGGTTGAGGGTCAACTGGTTCAGGCTGCGGATCAGGTTGTGGCTCAACAGGTTCTGGCTCTGGTTCTGGCTTGGGCTCCATATAGACCGCCTTGGGTTCTATACGTTTTTCTGGCATGGTGACAAGTAAGGAAGGATTTGTTTTATCGGACTCTGCAATAATGCCATCCAAACCCTCCCAATGGCTAAATATTAAGCGACCATCTTCAAGGCTTTCTGGTGCTTCTAAACTAAAGCTCTGTCCAGCAGGATAAGCAGAAAGCGTTTTGCCATTGTGGGGTCTACGCTGAACTAAAGGAATTTGATCCTTGTGCAACTTAATGTTGGGAGGAGCTATTTGCTCAGGACTTTCTGAGACTTCGGCTGGTTGTTCAGGAGTGGTGCTTGATGGAGTATATAGTGAACCATCAGCTAAAACCATGCTGGGATCAATGGTATATATCTTGCCTATGCTTGCAGTGTTTTTATCGTAAGCACCAGAAATATAGCCTGCTCTGCTTGAATCAACCATATACAGGGGGTAATTACCCTGTAATACGGTGAGGGCTGGGTCGATAAAGCCCACCTCATATTCTTCCGTTGCTGAGTTAATAAAGCCCTCCATTAGTGTTGGAGTAAAAGCCACTCTTCCTTTGCCGGTGTCAATAATCTGGACGGGAGCATCTGCACTAAAGCTCCAACTGCCATTTTTTCCACTTTCATAGTGGCGAGCCTTTAGACCAGGTTGTGGATATGATTTTTCTCCTACATGGGCAACACCGGTATCAGCACTTAGGGTGGTGGGATGCTTGCTTGCAAATATAAGCTCGCTATCATGCAGTGAATTGATAGAGTAGCCTCTGGATTGATCGGTATCAAAGACCTTGGCTTCTATTGTGAGTTTTGCATCCTTTTTTATTTCTATGCGCTTGATAGCACCAAAAATACCATTAGATTGAACGCTTTTCTTATCGGATTCTAAAATACGACTTTTAAGGTATATTTCTCCTGATTCAAAAACAAGGCTTGGCGGCGTATCACCCTTTCCTCCGGGAGCGGTTATAGAAATGGCGCTGGGGTCTGCACCGCGACTTCCGTCACTTTCTGCAAGCACGTCAAGACGAGCACCTTCACCTTCTCCACTAAAGGTAAATACACCGGTTCCCACAAGGTTAAAGGTATCAACAGGAGAGCCACCGCTATTTGCATATATAGAATTTTTGCCCTTAAATTTAATGTTTACGTCATGAGGAGTGTCAGTGGGTGACCAAATGAAAATGCCGCGCACAGAACCATCTACTTTGTTAGTGACATTTTCAAGCGTAAGCGTGCTTTCTTCTTTACTCCACTTCCATGAGCCGCCACCTGTAAAGGTGCCTTCAGCAGAGTCATAACTTTCTTTTGAGCCAGGACTGGTTCTAGAATCTATGCGTAATATATGTTCTTGATCATCATAGTAGGCTGGATCAGCATATGCTGGTGTGCCGATAAGACCAAGCCCACATGCTGCACAAAGGCTCAAGCAGCACAGTTTGTGTGCAAATTTTCTTGGAGCTCTATTACCTACGTTCATAGTTTGAGCGAGTGTGCCTTGTTCCACGTTCAAGCCTTTCTTATAGCCGTATCAATTTGGGTAAGGTACCTTGGTGCGCTTAGACTTAAAGTACGTTAAAAGCTGCGTTATGTCTTAAGTCACAGCATGGTCTTTCTTGCCACTCGGGTGCCCTACTAGTTTTGTATTGGTGCAATATGATAGTTATATTTTAATTGTTTAGACTGAGCAAAGCATATCTTTTATCGGCAAATTTTTGCTCTTATCACATCTTTTTTGAAAATTCTTGATAATATAGATAGTTACTGTTAGAAACACTTTGAGGGAATTAAGGAGTTGAACTAAATGCCTCAGATGTATTCCATGCATACTCATAGCTGTGGAGAGCTTACTGCAGAGCATATTGGTCAAGAAGTTACGTTAACGGGTTGGGTTGCAAAGCGCCGAGATCACGGTGGTCTTATCTTTATTGATTTGCGTGATAGAGAGGGCATTACGCAGTGCACCTTTGACCCAGACTCTTCTGGTCAAGCCTTTGCAGAAGCAGAGAGAGTTAGGCCCGAGTGGTCAGTTAAAATTACGGGCCTGGTTAGACAGCGTCCTGAAGGTACAGAAAATCCCAATATGCTCACCGGTCAAGTTGAGGTTTTGGCTCAAGAGCTAGAAGTGTTAAACAGTTCAAAAACTCCACCGTTCCCTATTGAGAATAATATTGACACAGATGAAGTAGCAAGAATGCGCTATCGCTATCTTGATTTGCGTCGTCCTGAGATGTATAAGGCTCTCAAGCTTAGAAATGATCTGAGCTTTGCCTTAAGAAATGCCCTTGCAGCACGTGGTTTTTTGGAGATCGAGACACCAATCTTAACCAAGTCAACTCCTGAGGGTGCGCGCGATTTTATCGTCCCCTCTAGAAATGTTGCGGGAGCATTTTATGCATTGCCTCAGTCCCCACAGCTCTTTAAGCAGCTTTTGATGGTGGGTGGCATAGAGCGTTATTACCAGATTGCCCGCTGCTTTAGAGATGAGGATCTGCGTGCAGATAGACAGCCAGAGTTTACGCAGGTAGATATTGAGATGAGCTATGTAAGCCAAGAAGACATTCTTTCTACCATGGAAGATGTGTTCAAGGAGAGCTTTGGTAAGCTGGGCGTAGAGATGCAAACGCCGCTTCCACGCATGCAGTACAAAGAGGCTATGGAGCGCTATGGTACTGATAGGCCAGATACCCGCTTTGGCATGCTTCTTCATGAAGTAAGCAGTATATTTAGTAATTCTGAATTCAAGGTTTTTGCTTCTGCTGCTCAAGATGGAAAGGTGGTCAAGTGCATCAACGCCAAGGGTGCAGGTGACTGGAGTCGCGGAGAAATTGATAAGCTCAATCAGTTTGCAGTTGAACATGGTGCTAAGGGTATGGCTTGGATTGCTTTTAGTTCTGAAGGTGAGATCAAATCTGCAATCAAAAAGTTTTTAAGTGACGATGAGATCGAAGCGCTTAAACAAGAGATGGAAGTAGAGGCTGGCGACCTCTTGCTCTTTGCCGCAGATGAGCCAAAGATAGCTAATGAAGTCTTAGGTGCTGTGCGCCTGCACTTAGCAGATCTTTTGGGAATTGACCGTTCTGGTCATGCTTTCTTGTGGGTAGTAAACTTCCCCATGTTTAAATATGAGGAAGAAGAAAAGCGTTATTCTGCTGAGCATCATCCCTTTACCATGCCGCTTGAGGCTGATCTGGATAAGATAGAGGATAAGCCTGAAGAGGTAGGCTCTTATACTTATGACTTTGTTATGGATGGTTATGAGGCTGGCGGTGGTACCCTGCGTATTCACTCAGAGGAACTTCAGCTTCGTGTTTTAAAGCGTCTTGGCTTTGACGAGCAAAGCGCGCGTGAGCAATTTGGTTTCTTACTTGAGGCGCTCAGTTATGGTGCTCCACCACACGGTGGTATTGCTTTGGGCCTTGATAGAATTTGTATGCTTCTTAATGGTTCCAAGAGTATTAGGGAAGTTATAGCGTTCCCCAAGACCGCTTCGGGCTCTGATCCAATGACCAATGCTCCTGATTACGTAAGCCCTAACCAGCTTAAGGAACTTGGCCTTAGAAAGATGTAGTAGTCTCTAGATTATTGAGCTATGGTGCACTCTTGCCTCAGTAATGGCAAGCTTAAGTAAGTAATAGTGAGTAGCAAAAAAGCGTCAGGTACTAAGATTCCTGGCGCTTTTTGTATGTGAGCCTTGATTTGCAATTATAAATCTGCAAACTTTTTAATTTCTTCATTTCGATTGACGCCACCTTGATCTTTATGATATGAGATAGATGAGGAGAATTTATATACATAAATAGTTATTTAAATATAAAGAGTCTAGGAGTAAATTATGTTTAGTGGTTCTTTAGCTGAGTGGTTTTCTGGTGTTGTGAGTCTTGTTGCTTTAGTTGGTGCTTGGAAAGCCTACAAGATTTCATATGAATTGATGAAAAATGATAATAATCGCCTTAGTAATGAGATGGAAATGCAGAGGCGCAAACATGCTGAGCAAGTTTATGCGACCTATGTTTTTAGAAAAAATGATAAAGATGAGATGCGTTACGCCTTGTTATTAGCAAATAAAAGCAATAGTGTGATTAGGAACGTTTGCATCAAAGCTACATTCAAAGATGAATCGTTTATCTGCTATCCAGCAAAAGCAGTTTATCTAGTTCCTGGTGAATATGTAATCGATGCTAAGCTAGAAGGAAATAAAGTTTCTTGGGAGAACGCACATTACCTTGGATCATTAGAGCAACAAAAGGTATATCGTCCACTAGGCAATACCCCTAACTTTATTGTTAAAAGCCTGGAGTTTACTGATGCTGCTGGAATACGATGGCAAATAGATGAAAATGGAAAGCTTTCAGAGCTTGAAGATCAAATACTATAAATTTTTCTTTCCAATAAGGCCTTGTACTTAGATACTAATCAATTAATAAAGGTGACATACCATGTTTGAAATATTTTTTGATTGGCTTTATGATCGCATTTCTATGTTAATGGAAATTGTTTACGACTCTACAATTAGAAAGATCATCCCTAGCTTTAGAGAATTTGGCATATTTACTATTCCTAAAGCCATATGTTTGTTTATCTTTGGATGGAGCTGCTACCTGTTTTTGGGCTTTATCCGTTGGATAGTTATTAATTTGTGGTACGCTCTTGATGTATTAACATCACCAATTGTACTGATAGCTAGAATGACATTCTTAGGCATAGTGGCGACAATTATATTTCATCTGCTTAGATACTTTGAATGTATTTAGAAAGAACTTCCAATAATCCTTACTACCTCGGAGTTCCACCACCCACGATCTTAAAGCTTTTAGGCCACGGATTAGTTGCTGCTTCTTGAACAGGCTGCCCTTTGCTTGGTGCATGAATAATCCTGCCATTACCAATATATACGGCAACGTGCCATACCCATACGCCATCACTTCTTAAAGAGTTATCCTTTTTGGCATAAAAGACTAGATCGCCTGGTCTAAACTTAGATTCATCGGTAGTCAAGCATCCTTGCTGCTGCATATACCTATAGATTGATTGTGCTTGCCTTGGTATCTTAACACCACGTGCCCTAAGAGCATAAAATTATTATAAAAAGCTAAAAAGCGGCCGATAGGCCGCTTTTTAGCGGGCAGCCGACCTAGCGCTAAATGGACTCATTCGAATCTAGAGCACTAAGCTAGAAGCAATAACCCAATTATTTTATTGATCTTAAGTAGGTGCATGCTGGAGCCAATCTCTTGTTTAAAGAATCAAGCATACCTGAGTGTTTTATTTCTCATAATAAGTCTGATCTTTAATAAATGTCTTGCTTTCAAGCTCAACAAGAGCCTGATGCAGCTCGTCTTGGGTATTCATTACTATTGGCCCTGCCCAAGCTATAGGCTCTTTTAGAGCATAAGATGCAATGTATAAAAGCTGCACGGCCTTATCGCTAGCTTGAATCTCAAGCTCAGTACCCTCACTCAGTTTTACTGCAGTTTTTTCTGCAATATGTTCCCCATTAATGATGACATCTCCCTTAAGTGTGAAGAGCATAATAGATTCATCCTCATTCATTTTTATCGTAAATTGTGCCTGAGGATTAAGTTGGATATCATAGTAGTTAAGAGGAAGGTGATCACCTTTAAAGCCATGGTGGTCTTGGTAGCTTCCTGCTAAGAGTCGCAGTGTTCCACCATCAATTTTTATCTCTTGAATATCCTCGTTGTGGATGCTGGTATAACTTGGTGCGCTCATCTTTTCTTGAGCGGGCAGATTAAGCCAAAGCTGTGCTCCCAAAAGCTCATCTGAAGGAGGGAGAGTTTCTTCGTGGATAATGCCAGATCCAGAATTCATCCACTGTACTTCTCCACCTGTAACAGCTGCTTCATTTCCCAGGCTGTCTCTGTGTATCATGGCACCTTTAGAAACGTAGCTAATGGTTTCTATACCTCGATGAGGGTGAAAGGGAAAGCCTGCCGTGTATTCATCAGGGTTGTTGCTATCAAAGGAGTCAAGCATAAGGACGGGGTCAAAAATCTCTGTGTCTTTATGGCCAAGCACGCGCATTAAGTGCACGCCTGCACCATCAATGGCTCTAGTTCCTCTTACTGTATGAGTTATTGTTCTTTTCATAATTTACACCTACCTCTTAGAAATCTGACATAGGATATGTATGCAAGTCTGGCCTCTTATGTGATATGAAATGTGCCATGTGGCTAAGATGCCATGGGTTTGTAGCTTAAGCATATTGGAGCTTTACCTTCAATAGTTAAGGCGCAGGACAAGGCATATTAAGCGGCCTACTCCTTAAGCTTTAGATGTTTACTTGTGCTTATAAGGAGACGCAGCTTAGAAAGCCATTCATCAAGGAGTAGTCTCTAAATATTTACGTATACAGAACTCTTGCGGCAGCTTGTATATTTAAAGATTCTTCCCAATTTTTAAAAGTGATATAAGAAAGTTGAGCTAAAGACTGGTAAAAGGTGGTCTTTTGGGGATAACTTGTAACAGCACAACCAAAAGCCCTTATATGCCAATGCGGCACATAAGGGCTGTGTAATTACTTATACCAGGCTCGCGGATTTGTTAGAAGCTTACGACACTAAGATCTATAAGCTCTTCTTGCTGCTATAAGGCTTATGCACCCCATAAGGGTAAGACCGCTGGCAAGCATAGCATAGGAGCTTTGACCTGTTTTGGGTAGAGCGCCAATCTTTTGAGCTCTCTCAAGCGGTGGGATACCTGGCTTTGTGGGCTCTGCAGGACTTGGTGGTGTTGGATCTGCTGGCTTGTCAGGTTCACCAGGCTTTTCTGGCTGTGTGGGATCTGGGGGTGTTGGTTTCTCTGGTTCCTCTGGTTTGGGATCTTCTGGTTTTGGCTTATTGGTCATTGTTAACTGAGAAACTTCAGTGGGCGCTAACTCTCTCATAGTTTCAGTTGAGATCTTATCGCCCTCAGCTCCTGGTCCACTAGCTTCAACAGTGCTAATGAAAGCATTGCCTTTCTCGCGCAAGCCATAACTTATCGCCTTGTTTCCTGCTTCAATAGGAAGATGCTCAACAAGATATTCAAAATTATTATCTTTGTTTAGCTTGATCTCTTGCAAAACATAGCTGCGCTGAGGATCTGTTATATTTAGAAGCTCAATAATAACTTCTTGAGGCGTGGTTCCTTGTGCCCATTGTTTGACTACCTTAAGATTAAAGCCCCTGTCTTCTCCCAGTACAACAGTGCCGTTTGTGGCAATTGCCCCACCACGGGCTGCGCTATTGTTAATAAAATTAACAGTGGATAAAGAGCGGGCTAAGTCAATTCCATCAGTACTTGCACTTATAGCCTTTAGGCTTACTGCATCTTGTGATTCGCGAGGGAGGGTTTCTAAGGCTTTATCGCCCTCTTTATAACGCTCTGCAGCTTGGTCAGGATTGCTTGAACCATCTGTGTACCAGTTAATTTTAGTTCCACCTAGCATACGATCAGACACCGTAATACTAAAGTCTTTATTGCTATCCTTATCTGGATTGATCTTACTGTCAACAGCATGGGATTTCTTTACAGAGCTAAGTTCATCTCCATCATGAACAGCGCTGTTAGGGCCAAAGCCTGCACTGTTAGAAACATAAAGCTCAGTATTGCCGGTGGGGCAGTACCAAAGTGCACCACCAGAACCTTTTGGCATGGCAACACTTTGACCATAGTAGTTCCAATTAAGATCAACGTCTTGTTCAAGTGCTTTGTTTTGGTCAAAGAAAGCATTCTTGATATAGAGTTTATAGGGGACAGAGCTTAAATATATTGCTCCACCAAAACGCAGGGCGGTATTTTGTTCAAAATCAGCCTTATTGATTTTTGCATTATTAGAGGAGATATAGAGTGCTCCGCCTGCAAGCTGTGCATTGTTATTTTTAAAACTTCCGTCATTTATAGTGAGAGGGGCTGCAAAATTTCTCTCCCAGGTGCTAATTTGTGTGATATTGTTTGCCTGCGCTAGATTGCTCAAGCGAGATCCACCATCTTCTCCTGCGCTTGAACGATAGCGATCAGCATTAGCTATAGCGCCACCCAATCGTGAATTATTGTTTTTAAACTCACCACCGTTGATACTTAGCTGAGTTCCAAAATCTTGAAAGATGGCACCTCCGGCTTCGCGGCCATAGTTTGATTCAAAGCTGCCACCAGAGATAGTGCCGCGTGCACCATAAGCCAGTTGTAAAACTCCACCGTACATGCCCTTGTTATTGCTAAAATGACCGCCTTTTATTTCAACAGAGCCAGTATTAACTGAAATAGCTCCAGGAATAGGCATTTTAAAATCGCGATTGTCTAGAATGCTACTCACTATGTTGTTATCTTTTATCTCAGCGTTATTAATAAGAAGAGAGCCACCTGCACTTACTCCTATGGCAGGGGCTGCAGAATAACCTTGGTTCCAGTTACGTACAAAGTCGTAGCTCTTATTTGCAATGGTCTCCGTATATATAGAAGTATTGTTGTTAATCTGCGCCTGATTAATAGTGAGCTTTCCTCCATTTACATATAGAGGAGCTTGAGCAAGGCCTGCAACTTGAGAGTTTATAAAGGCAGCATTATTAATAATAACCTCTCCCTCAACATGTAAGAGGCTGCCTCGTCCTGACACTTGTGTCTTAGATTGCATGCCATCAAAAGTGATAAGCGGATCATCTTCAGATTGAGAAATACTGAGCTTTGATCCTTTTGCAAGCTTAAACATAGCATCACCAAGTTTAGCGGCATCGCTGTTAAAAAATCCAAGTTTTAAGCTGAGTGCTTTACTTGCTCTAAGCTTGATGTTTTTATCGCCGTCAATGATTAGAGGCTCTGCCATATCTAGAGATTCTTCAAGGATGATGCTTAGTTCTTGAGAGGCGGGGGCTTGTTGTATTGCCAACTTAAGCTCCTCAAAGCTGGAGACTCTAATTTCTTCTGCAAAAGCTTGATGTGGCTGACTGTAAAAAAGAGCCCCCATTACAAAGATGCTAATTACAAAAAGTGCGGTGCTTTTAAGCGCTTTCATGGCAAACCCCCATTAATTGAGCTGCGATTTAAGTATAGTTAGTAAAATTATACTACTAAGATTTACAGATTACGCACTAAGTTCAATAACTTAGAGAAGATTTTAAGAATGCTTAAGAAGCTTACAAAAAGCCTATAAATTTAGGATTTCTGCGCTTAAGCCTTGAATATATGAATAAAATTGTCGAAGCTGCTAGAATAGAAATGTTGTGTTGATTAAATCGTATCTAAAAGGAGATTTATCTCATGGAAATCGGAGAATTGCTGCCTATATGGAGTATTATCCCTTTCGTGGGCATGCTATTGTCAATAGCTATCTTCCCCTTGGTTAAGCCGCACTGGTGGGAAGAGCATCTTATTCATGTTGCGGTGTTTTGGTCACTCATTTTCTTAGTGCCTTTTACCTTTGCTTTTGGAACCCACGCTTTGGCGCACAGCTTGGTTGAGTCTGTAGTACTTGACTACATTCCCTTTATTACCTTGCTCTTTGGACTTTTTGTAGTAGCTGGTGGTATTGCGCTTAAGGGGACGCTCATTGGCTCTACCAAGGTAAATATTGCTATTTTAACGATAGGAACGGCGCTCGCTTCATGGGTGGGAACTACAGGTGCTGCTATGCTTTTTATCCGCCCTTTGTTAAGAGCAAACAAGTGGCGTAAGTATAAAGCTCACATTGTGGTCTTTTTCATTTTTATGGTAGCTAACCTTGGCGGCTGTCTTACCCCTCTGGGTGATCCTCCACTATTTTTGGGCTACTTGCGCGGTGTTCCCTTCTTTTGGACCATTGAGCATATCGTGCCCATGATGCTCCTTAATGGTGTTTTGCTACTTATTGTTTATACACTTCTTGATCGTTACTATATTGCGCGCGAGAAAAAAGAGGGTAGAAGCCCTTCAGATGTTTTGGATGGACAGACCAAAGAAAAGCTTTCATTAGAAGGTGTTCATAACTTTATCTTCCTTGGAATGATTATCTTTGCTGTTATCTTGAATGGTTCCATCCCCAAGATGGATGCCTTTATTAATCCTGCAACGGGCAAGACTTACGGTTTTGAGTTAATGGGCTTCCATTTGGGTGTTGAATACTTTGTTCAAATCATCATCATTTGGCTTGCCGCCTTCTTAAGCCTTAAGACTACCCGCAAGAGCACGCGTGAGCTCAATGGCTTTAATTTTGCTCCCATTGCTGAGGTGGCACAGCTCTTTATTGGTATCTTTATCACCATGATCCCTGCTCTTGCTCTATTGCATGCTCATGGTGCAGATCTTGGCCTGAAGCATGCATGGCAATTCTTCTGGGCAACCGGTCTGCTTTCATCCTTCTTAGATAACGCTCCAACCTATGTAGTATTCCTCACCACTGCAGGTTCTTTGGGCATGACAGAAGGTGTGGTAACCACAGTTGGCACAGTTGCTATTATTGACCTTTTGGCAATTAGTGCTGGTGCAGTCTTTATGGGTGCAAATACCTATATTGGTAACGCTCCAAACTTTATGGTTAAATCCATCGCCGAAGGTGATGGGGTCAAGATGCCTTCCTTCTTTGGTTACATGGGCTGGTCATTTTGCATCCTCATTCCCATCTTTATCATTAACACCCTGCTCTTCTTCCTACACTAAACTAAGTTGAGCGACAGCGCTTAAAAGCTAACTTTTAGCTCGTAGTACTTAAAGACCTCTGGAGCTTCAAAAGCTCTGGGGGTCTTGTTTTATCGGAAAACAATAAGTGATAACTGACATAAACAATAGGCGATAACTGGCATTAAACAATAAGTGATAACTGACATAAAACAGTAGGGGATAACTGGCATTAAACAGTAGGTGATAACAGGCATTATTCTTAAAATAGAAGAATTAAATTTGACCAATGCAACGAAAAATGAGACTAAGCTTCGATATTATTAAACAACCAGATTGAAGATAGCCACTCATGCAGGCTCAGTTCTATGAGCCTGTTTTAATGTAGTGACAAGGAGGGTATATGGGTATTTCTCGTAGGGAGTTTATAAGAAATACTGCCTTGGCATCAGCTGTAGCTGCTGCCGGATTATCAAGCACTGCTTGCGCGTCTAAATCCCAAAGCACAGGGGAAATAGCAGCACAAGATAAATCGCTGCAATGGAAAACGGCGGTTTGTCGTTATTGTGGTATTGGCTGCGGAATGATGCTGGGTATTAAAGATGGCAAGCTTGCAGCCGTTGTGGGAGACAGTCTAAATGAATCTTCTCAGGGTCTTAACTGCGTTAAGGGTTTTCACTTGGCTAAGGTTTTATACTCTGAAGAACGCTTGCTTAAGCCTATGGTTAGAGATGATGCCTCCACCAAGGGAAGCTTAGAGGGTCTGCGTGAGGCCACTTGGGAAGAGGCTCTAGATCTAGCTGCTTCTAAGCTAAAAGAAACTTGGAAAAAAGATAAAAGCAGGTTGGCTTTTTGGGGTTCAGGTCAGCAAACCGTTACTGAGGGCTATATTATGTCCAAGTTTTGGAAGGCGGGCTTGCGCTCTAACAATATTGATCCCAATGCACGTCTTTGCATGGCTTCAGCTGTAGTTGCCCTAATGGATCAGTTCCAGACTGATGAGCCAGCAGGCTGTTATGCAGATATTGATGAGGCTGATGTCTTTGTTACCTGGGGTGCCAATATGGCAGAGGCTCATCCTGTATTGTTTTCTCGTATATTACGACGCCTTGATAGTTCTGCTGATGCGCGTCATATTGACTTGGGAACTCAGCGTACACGCACCTCTGCACGTGCTACGTATATGGAGTTTAAACCCCAAACAGATATAGCAATTGCCAACTGCATTGCACGCTATATTGTTCATGAGGAAAAATACAACAAAGACTTTATCGAGCATCACGTCCAATTTAAGGCAGGTACTGAAAACCTAGGACATGCTTATAAAGATGATTATGACGCCACAGATGCAAAAGAGGCTTCTAAGAATTGGTCTATTACCTTTGAAGAATACAAAAACAGACTTGAGCCTTACACCTTTGAGTATGTTAGCGGCTTATCTGGAGTCCCAGTAGAGCAACTGCGTGACTTAGCAGAGCTTTATGCCGACCCTAACAAAAAGGTTCTTTCACTTTGGACTATGGGTGTCAATCAGCACAGCCGTGGTACTTGGATGAATAATTGCATTTATAATATGCATTTGCTTACAGGTAAGTTTGGCCAACCTGGAAATGCAGCATTTTCTCTTACCGGACAGCCTTCTGCATGTGGAACTGCGCGCGAGGTGGGGCTCTTTGCTCATCGCCTCCCTGCAGATCTAGTTGTAGCAAATGAGCAGCACAGAAGATATTCTGAGGCTATTTGGAACTTGCCAACAGGCTGGCTTGATGAGATCTCAAAACCCGGATTTCATACCGTTAAAATTTTTAGAGAACTCTCAAAAGGTAACATTGACTTCTTGTGGACTTCAACAGTAAATTTTGCTCAATCAATGCCAGATCTTACAAGAATTTTAGGTAAAGAGGCTCCTTATGAGCAGGGGATAAAGCATGCTTTTATTGCAGTAAATGATGCATTTTTAACTGAGTCTTGCAAGTATGCCGATGTAGTATTTCCCGCAGCATTCTGGGTTGAACGTGAAGGTCAGTTTGGTAATGCTGAGCGCAGGACTTCCATCTTTGAAAAATGCCTTGAACCAAGAGGAGAGTCTCTTGCAGATATGCGCATTTATCTAGAGATTGCTCGACGTGTGTTGGGCGATGAGCCAGCAGCGCAGTTGAGCGCAGAAGAAAGTGCAAGTGCTGCAGCCAGCCCCTTTGCCCAAGAGCAGCCAGAAAGCCTTTTTGACCAACTCTTTGGCTTTGTTTGGGATAAGAAGGCTAATGCGCCTCTTAGCGATGATAGACAGTTGTGCACAAAGCTCTTTGAGGAATACAGATGCTTTAGTAATCCTGAGATGAACAAACGCGCCCAAGCTATTCATGATGATGTCTCAGGAAGCTTTGGGGCAAAACTAAAGCTTGAGGCCAAGCGTCTTGCTCCTTATGAGGTCTACCTTCAAAAGCACGGACTGAGCTGGCCTGTGCAAGAGCTTGATGGAGACTGGCATGAGACGCGCTGGCGCTTTGCTGCGGGCTCACAAAAAGAAGGTTTTGATCAGGTAAATATTGATCACTACGGAAAAGATGCTCTGCATGAGGGCCTAAGCCTCTACAAGACGGCCGGCTACAAAGCTTCTGTCATCTTTAGACCCTATGAAGCACCTGCAGAAAGCCCAGATGATCAATACCCATTCTGGTTTGCTACGGGTCGTCTGCTAGAGCATTGGCACACTGGTTCTATGACCAGAACAGTTCCTGAGCTCAATAGGGCACTAAAAGAGGCTTATTTGTATCTCAATCCTGAGGATGCAGATAGTCTAGGTATTAAGAGTGGCGATAAGTGCAAGATTAGTTCTCGTCATGGAAACTGTGAGATTACGGCATGCATTGATGAGCGTATTGTTCCACAAAGAGGCTCTAGTTTTGCGCCCTTCTTTGATCCTGCGGCCTTAATTAATCATGTTGTTCATGATTATTATTGCCCACTCTCTAAAGAGCCTGACTTTAAGAAGACTTGTATCAAGATTGAGAAAGTGAGCGCCTAAGATGAAGAAAAATACAGTCTTTACAGCTCATAAGAATAGCACTGCATCTCGTTGCTTAATTCTTTTGATGGCTTTGCTTATGGCCTTAGTCTTTAGTTTAGGCTTGGCAGCATGTTCTCAGTCTACAGAGCAAAAGAGCACTCAAGACGGCAGTGCTGAGCTTGCAAGCGGCTCTGCAAATACAAATGCAGGAGCCGATCAGGTCTTAGCGCTTGCCCCTCCACCCTCAGCCCAGCCTGCTGATCATAAAGGACGCTGGGAAGAAGGGGATCATACAGCTGCTCTATGTTATGAGTGCCATGGACCAAACTCAAGCGAAAAGGATACTCCTAAGCTTCCTGAATCTCATATTACAAAAGACGATAAGGGACAGCTAATTGTAAAGCCCGAGCGTACTTATTGTATTATTTGTCATCCATTAGCTATGGAGTAAATTAACGCTTGTTTTTATTTGGATGTGTTCTGGCTTCTATAGCTATGCATGATTAAACAAAGAGGGAAGAGATGGAGAGCTGTGTAATATCATCACTCATTGTGCGTTGTGAGCCTGCTGTTCAAGATAAGATCTACCAAGGTCTTAAGAGCTTTAAGCAAATCTCGGTAGAGCGCAAAGAAGTGGGATTATTCATCATTCTTATGGAATGCTCGAGTCTAAAAGAGTCTGAGCAGCTCTCCTATAGCATAAGAGATCTGGAGGGTGTAAATTCTCTAGATCTCATATATACCAACTTTGAAGAGGCGCTCTAAATTTAAGAGTGCCTCTTTAGCTTTAAGCCCAGGATAAACGGAACTAAGAGCACTAAGGTAAAGCCAAAAAGCTCAGCATGGCTAAAGCTGGTATGTAAAAATAAAGCAGAGCACAAGGTGGCAGATACTGGTTCTATGCAAGCATAAAGCCCCGCTTTGCTCGGCCCCACAAGCTTTATACCTTCCATGAATAAGGTAAATGAGCAAATAGTTCCAATAAAGATAATAAAAGCAGTACCCAGCAATAAAGAAAGATCAAAGCTGGGAGTTTTTTGCCACCAAAGGGTAAAGGGCGATAAAAGCGCGCCTCCAATAATCATGCCTATGCCTAAAAGAAGATAGGCTGGATAACGCTCCAGTATTCTAACAGGCTGTATGGTATAGACTGCTACTGTAGCTGCAGCAATAAAACCCCATACAAGTGTTTTAAGGTCAAGGCTCAGTGAGCTAAGATGCCCTCCTGTTGCTACAAAAAATACACCTACCAGAGCAAAAATAACCGCAATGAGCTCCTGTTTACTAGGCTTTTTTCTGTGAGCAAGTGCCATCCATGCAATAATTAAAACAGGAGAAAAGTACTGTAAAACGCAGGCCGTACCAGCATTAGAATAAGAGATGGTAACAAAATAGCTTAGCTGGCATAAGCCTACGCCAAAAAGGCCATATATACCGGTATCTAAGAGATCTTTTTTATTTTTGATGAGCGATAGCAGCTGCTCTCTATCTTTATAGAGGGCCACAATAACTAGTAAAAGACCGGCAATAAAGAGCCGGACGCTTACCAGCCACTCTGGTAGTAGTGCCTTATGCTCAAATAAAAATTGTGCACAGGTACCCGATAAACCCCAAAGCGCTCCTCCAGCCAAGGTAAGCAAAGCCCCCATTTTTAAGTGCTTTGCTTTGAGGCGCTGCTCCTCATCAATGGTAAGGGCCTTGTTCTCTGATATTGAGCCTGCCAAGCTATCTTTGCGCTGGCTAAATTCATCTTCTGACATTAGAGGCATTACTTTCTAGCTCATCTTGATGATTTCCTATATTGATCTTTAAGCTATATTTTACATTTTTTGAGTGCTATGACTAGCGTTTGAGCTCAAAGCAGAGTACACTAGAAGTGCCCGGTCCTCTCGACCATATTGCGATGGACCGACAATTTTAGAAAGGGAGCCCATATATCGTTACGGACAGGTATCCTCCTTTTGTTGTGGAAGCTGGAACTGCGACGAGGGCACCCACCTTGGTGAAGGTGGGTTCATCCTTATCGATGAGGATCGGGTGTTACTCTAATCTAAGAAGGAGTTTCATTATCATGCCTCGTTTTTCTCCACATCACAGATTTTTTGCATTGAAATTTGCAGCTAGAGGTCTTGCTGTCCCGGTTTTAATGCTGTGTGCCATACATCTAAGTGCCTGCTCTCAAGATAATTCACAAGCGGAGCTTAATCCCATTCCAGCTCCAGCACAACGTATTGCAGATACGCCAACAGCTGCTGCTAAGCCCAAAAAAGCTGCTCTGGGGGATACCTATATTGAGGCGCTTAAGCCTGAAGAGAGAACGGCGGCAGCAGCGGCCGCTGAAAAATATATTAAAGAGAAAACAAAAAGTGTCTTAGATAGCCTTGAGCTTAATCCCGAATCAGAATTTTGGAAGTTTCCTGAGGACCTCAATGAGTTTAATAAGGTAGGACGCATTATTGTGTTTGATGCCTATGTAAATGGAAATAAGGAAAAGCCTTACCGAATAGTCTTAGTTCGTTCTTCTGACACCGCTAAGAATTGGGATGTTAAGCGTTTTAGGGCTGATAATAAATCCATCCATCAGTAGCCTTAGTGCAGTTTTATGAAAAAGACGAGCTGTATCAAAATCTTACATACATCTGATCTGCATCTTGGAAAGCGCATGCATGGCTATAACCTGCAAGAAGATCAGCACTATATTATTGAGCAGATCTTAAGTATCGCCAAGAAAGAAGAAATAGATATTGTGCTCTTGGCAGGAGATATTTATGACACGGTTCAGCCTCCTGCTTGGGCTATAGACTTACTTGATTATCTTGTCTATGAGCTCTCTCAACTTAATATTGAGATCTTGATGATTAGTGGTAATCATGATTCACCTGAGCGTTTAAATTTTGCATCTAGACTTCTTGGCGAGGCGGGCTTGCATATTAGGGCTACTCATGGCCAAGAGCTTGAGGGAATATTTTTTAGCTGGGATACAGATGCAAGGTCTGCGCCCGAAGCTGCCGACGACGCCGCTGGAGCTGCTGGAGACGCTGCTAAGGCTGCCGACGACGCTCCTGATGCGCCTGGAGACAGCACCGCTCCTGCGCCTACACATACGAGCTTTGACAAGAATTCAGGCATAAGTCACAAAACTACTCTTAGACAGCTCAGTCAAAAAGAGGCTTTGAACTGTGCTGATAATAAGCAAGGCTATCTGGCTTTTTGGTTGTTTCCTTTTATGAAGCGCACAGAATGTGCCCAGGCCTACCCTGAGCTTTATGCTAATGCAGATCAGGCACCCACAACAGAGCAGTGCTATCAGTTTTTGCTCGATAAGATTGTATCGTCAAAGCTTTACAGTAAAGCTAGCTATAATATTGCGGTTCTTCATGATTTTGTACTTGCGGGTAAAAAACAGCCGGAGACATCGGATTCTGAGCGCGGCTTAGTTGGCGGCTTGGGAAGTCTTGATGCCTGTCTCTTTGAGGATTTTGATTATGTAGCAATGGGTCATATTCACAAAGCCCAAGCTATGGGCAAAGCTCACATTTCTTATTCGGGCAGTCCTTTGGCCTACTCATTTAGCGAAGCAAATAGTCCTAAGTCACTAAGCCTGCTGCAGATTGATGATAAGGGGCTGTCTTATCGGCCTATTTATTTTGAGGCTCTGCATCCCGTGCGCTCAATTGAGGCCTACAGTTCAGAGCTTTTAGAGCAGCCAAGACAAGATTTGCGTGAAGCTTATTTGAAGATTTGCTTTTTAGATCAGTTTGAGGGTTTTAAGAGCTTTGAAAGCTTTAAGGCGCACTATCCCTATCTTATGCAGATTGATTTTAAGCAGCGTCAGCTCAGGTCTCAGTCTCAGCTCAAAGAGCCTGAGCTTGGGTTTGATGATATGAGCCAAGACCTAGATCTTATAGAAAGTTTTAGCCACTTTTATGAGCAACAATATGGCGCACAACTTACTGCTTATCAAGAGGCTGTAATCAAGGAGCTTATGCTTAAGGCCTTCAATAATGAAAACTATGACGAAGATTATGATGCTGGCACAGCTGCTGATGCACAAGAACTAAGAGGTGGGCGATGAGACCAATTCGCCTAGAACTGCAAGCTTTTGGGCCTTATGCAAAAAAGCAAGTCATTGATTTTGAACGCTTGGGAAAAGAAGGTTTGTTCTTGATTTGTGGCGACACAGGGGCAGGAAAAACCAGCATTTTTGATGCCTTGTGTTTTGCCTTGTATGGTCGTGCCTCTGGCTCAGTTCGTGATGCAAAAATGCTTAAATCGCAATATGCCTTAGAAACAGATGAGCCTTATGTAGACTTAGAATTTGAGTTTCAATCCAAGCGTCACAGAATTATTAGGCGCATGGAACATAAAAGGAAAAGTAAAAGGGGAGATGCCTTAACTACTGAACCCGCTTCTGTACGTTATTTCTCTCCTTCTGGTGAGTGGAAAGAGTATAAATCGGGCTTTGATGCTGGGCATATTTTGGGCTTGAGCATAGAGCAATTTAGGCACACTGCCATGATAGCGCAAGGAGAATTTCAAAAGCTCTTATTGGCAGATAGTAAAATGCGCGAAGAAATATTAAAAAAGCTTTTTGATGCACAGCAGCTTAGCCGCTTTGTGGAGCTTTTGGAAGCCCATTTTGATGAGCAAAAAGAACTTCATAAGAGCTATATAAAAGAGCTTGAGCGTCTTGTAAATGCAGTGAGTGTAATACAAGAGAATTCAGCTAAAGATGGCATTGTTATGCAGACTACAGTTGAGCCCACAATGCAAGCTGAGAATTTTGTATTGCGCACAGACAGTCCTGCTGCTTTGATTGATTATTGTCGGTTTTTATTGCAGAGCTATACAAGCAAAAAGCAGGATGTAGAAGAAGAGCTTGCTAGGCTTTCTAAGCGTACAGATGAGCTCAAAAAGAAAGAAGAACGCTATCAGGATGGCAGCAAAAAACAGCTTGAGCTAGCTCAGGACAGATCTAGTTTAACCCAGCTAGAGCATGATTTTGCAGTAGAAGAGCAAGAGTTTAGGCAGCACGAGCAAGACTACCATACTAAACTTGAAACATTTGGTCAGCGCCGGCAAAAGCTTGAGAGTAGCTATGATCAGGCCCGAGAGCTTGAAATGCTCAACAAAGAGCTTGAGCAGACAAATCAGGCTTTAAAGCGGGCTTGTGCGCAGCAAAAAGAGGCGCAATCACAAAAAGAGGATGTGCTCGAAAAGCTTTCTAGCATTGAAGAGTATCTAAAGACCTGCAGCCACATTGAAGAAAAGCTAAGCGAGGCTGAGTATAGACACCGCGGACTACTTGAACTGCAAGGCAGGTTTAAGAAAGCTTTTGAGTTTCAAGAGCAGCTTAAAAAACTTGAAGACTCGTATGAGAGCCTAAAAAGCAAGCTCGCTTTATTGCATCGCAAAAAAGATCAAGCTAAATTTGCCTATGAATCTTATAAAGAGCTCTTTATAGCTAAGGAGGCAGGCTATCTTGCACAGTATCTAGAGCAGGGTAAGGCTTGTCCTGTTTGCGGCTCTGTAGAGCACCCTCATCCCGCCCACGATCTTAGGCAAAACAGCCAAGAAGCTCTTGATCTCACTAAACTTAAGGATCTTGAAAAGGATGCAGAGCTTACAAAGGAGAGACACCAACAAGGCAGCATGCAAGCTGCTCGTATGCAGGCAGAGCTTGCCTCTAGTCAAGATAGTCAAAGGCAGTATCTTATCGAGCTTATTGAGAGCTTTTCTAAAATTTTAAGCCAAGAGGGGAATGCCGATAAAAGCTTATCTACATCTAAACAAAATCTTGAGCTTTGCTATGCCTTGTACTCTGAACATAAAGAGAAGTCTCAGCAGATGCTAGAAGAGCTTAGTGATAGCCTGAGGCAGAAAAAAGAAGCCCTTGCGCAAAAAGAAAGGCTAGAGCAAGAAAAAGATAAGCTGCAAATGATGATAGAGGGCTTAAAAGAACAAAGCTCTGGTCTTGAGGCTGCCTATCAAGAAAAGCGTGAAAATCTTAAAAAACGCAGTCAGGATAGTTTGGGGCTTAAACCAGCACAGATACAAGAAAAGCTTAATCAATTAAAACTTGATCTGGAAGAATTAAATACATGCTTTAGCCATAAGAAAGCTTATTATGAAAATAAAAAAGAGAGAATTCAGCAGCATAAGCTTAAAATTGAACATCTAAGCGCTGAGCTCCAAGATCTTAAGGATCTAGACCTAGAAGAAGAGTTAACTAAGCTAAGGCTTGAATTAGAAGAATGTATGCAAAGCTTAGTGCCTATTTCTCATAAGCGCGACCACTATATGCTTGTTTTAGGAGATCTTGAATCTAGACTGACAGAACTAGCAAGTTTAAGACAGCAAGAAAAAGAGCAGCATTGTTATTATGAGCTACAGGCCTTAAGAGACACTGCAATGGGTAAGCTCCAGGGAGCCAGTCGCCTGAGCTTTGAGCGCTACCTCTTGTCTTTTTATTTTGATAAGATCCTTTTGTATGCCAATAAAAGGCTTGCAGATTTGGGTTTTGAGCGCTATGAGTTGCTGCGCTTAGAAGAAGTTAAGAAGTCTCAGCTTTCCGGTTTAGATATCCAAGTTCATGACTACTATACGGGTCAAAAGCGCTCCGTAAAGTCTTTATCGGGAGGAGAGAGCTTTATTGCTTCTTTGGCGCTTGCCTTAGGGATGAGTGACTATCTTATCGGCAAGAAGGCGGGTCTTTATATTGAAGCTCTCTTTATTGATGAGGGTTTTGGTAGTCTGGATGCTCAGTCCTTAGACCAAGCCTTGCAGCTCCTCCTTAATCTGGCGCAGGAGTATCGCTGTGTGGGCATTATTTCTCATTTGCCTGAACTAAGGCAGAGTATTAGTAGCCAAATTAGGGTAGAAGCTGGCAATTTGGGAAGTGACTTGACACAAGTGCCTTAAAAGTATTAAGATAGCCCAATCTTAATTTATCTTATATGTTCACTTATTTTTTAGGGAGGTTTGAGATGCGCACTACTCAGCAGCATGTAAGCAGCATGATGATGGCTATGTCAATGCGAATGCCCTGCGCTCTTTGGCTTCCTGAGTCTGCATGCTTTGTGCTGGTCTAAGTTTTAACTTATCTGGCAATATATACAGAGTATCTGGCGGGAGGCAAGGGCTTCCCGTTTTTTCTTGTCGCGTTTCTTTAACAAGCAATGCTCATAGGCTAAAACAACCCCTTTCTTGCTTGCAGACTGTCAAAGAGCAAAATATCAAAACTGACAACATACCAGGCCTTTTGAGACCTTTAGGATGTGAATAATGACTAAAACAATGATTAAATTAGAACATATACATAAACACTTTGGCCAGGGAGATAGGCTGGTTAAAGCTGTGGAAGATGTTTCTCTGGAGATATCAGAAGGAGAAATTTTTGGCATCATTGGTTTTTCTGGAGCAGGAAAATCAAGCTTGGTGCGCTGTATAAACTTACTTGAGCGCCCCTCTTTGGGCAAGGTCTTTGTAAATAATTGTGAGCTCACTGCCTTATCAGAGGCAGAGCTTAGAAAAAGCCGACATGAAATAGGCTTTATCTTTCAGCACTTTAATCTTTTTCCCTCTAGAACAGTGGGCGAGAACGTAGCCTTTGCGTTGAGGCATTCAGGTTTAAGTAAGCAAGAACAACAAGCCAGGGTTGCAGAGCTTTTAGACTTGGTGGGTTTAGCTGCAAAAGAAGAAGTCTATCCTGCTCAACTTTCCGGCGGTCAAAAACAGCGTGTGGCAATTGCGCGCGCCCTTGCTAATCACCCCAAGGTCTTGCTTTGCGATGAGGCAACCAGTGCGCTTGATCCCCAGACAACTGAGTCTATCCTTAAGCTTTTAAAAGGTCTTAGACAGGAGCTGGGACTTACTATAGTTATCATTACCCATCAAATGGATGTGGTAAAAAGCATTTGCGATAGGGCAGCTCTTATGGAGCGTGGAAAGATTATTGAAGAGGGGACGGTTTTTGAACTCTTTTCTAATCCTCAAACTCAGCTGGGCAAAGAATTTATTGCTTCAAGTTCTAACTTACAAAAGATCTATGAGCTTATCGAAGAAAAACATCCTTTGGTTTCATTGAAGGCTGGCGAGAAAATCGTGCGCCTTTCATACCACAGGGCCAATGCTGATGAGGCGGTAATATCTGAAATTTCCCGCCGTTTTAATCTTGATGTAAGCATTATTTTTGCTGATATTGAGGTGTTGCAAGGCTCCTTCTTGGGAGGAACGGTTGCACTTCTTTCTGGTGATGAAGATAAGATTCACGCTGCGCTTGATTACCTGGCCAGCAGAAAGGTTGATATTGAGGTGATCTGTGATGCAGCTTCTAACTAATCTTTTTCCCAATGTGGCAAATAGGCTTCCTGAGCTGGGGCAAGCCCTTATCGACACTTTTTTAATGCTCTTGAGCTCGGGTTTGTTTACTGTTTTGCTGGGCGGTTTTTTGGGTTTGGTTTTGGTCTTAAGTAAAGAGGGTGCTCTGTTTGAAAACAGGCTGGTATATGAGCTTTGCGATAAGATCGTAAGTATTTTTAGATCCATTCCCTTTATTATTTTGCTAGCTTTGGTAATGCCGCTATCGCGTTTGATTACGGGTACTACCATTGGGGTTTGGGGTGCTTTGGTTCCTCTGGTTTTGGGAGCTGCGCCTTTTTATGCGCGTCAGGTTGAATCAGCCTTGTCTGAGCTTGATCCAGGACTTATTGAGGCTGCTTCTGCCATGGGCTTATCCAAGCTTGAAATAGTTTTTTCAGTTTACTTAAAAGAGAGTGTGGCAGGACTTTCTCGCGGTTTAACCATTACCCTTATTTCACTCCTCAACTTAACTGCAATGGCAGGTGTTGTAGGAGCTGGCGGTATTGGAGATTATGCTATTCGCTATGGTCACGATAGAAATCAGTATGACATCACCATTTTGTCAGTTATTATTTTAGTACTCTTGGTGGGCCTGATACAGTTTTTAGGTAATTCAATTGCACAAGCTGCAGAAGATCGCTCTAATCCCAGTGAGCGTGTGCAACAAAGCGAGTCTAAATACAATCCTGCACAAAGGCGCGTGTTTTTTGCAGCCGGATTGACTGCAGCAGCCTGTGTGGCACTTCTGATTTTCTCTTTAGCGGTTACCGGTAGCTTTAAGCAGTTTACGCAGTCAAAAGAAGAGCGTTTGGCAAGTGCTCCTAGTCATGAATTAAAGATAGGCCTTACAGGTGTTTTAAACGAAGATACCTGGTCTTTTGCAAAAGAGAAGCTAGCACAAGAGGGTATCAAGCTCGATTTTGTACAATTTGGTGACTATACTCAGCCCAACAAAGCTTTGGATAACGGGGAAATTGATCTTAATGCTTTCCAGCATATAGTCTTTTTGAACAATGAGAAAAAGACCCACAATTATCAGATTCAAGAGATTGGCTATACCACCATTCAAACCTTAAACCTCTTCTCATTTAAGTATAAGAGCTTAGATGAGTTAAAAAGTGGTGATGTAGTAGCTATTCCAAATGATGTAACCAATGGCGGCAGGGCTTTGAAGGTTTTGGAATCAGCAGGTCTTATCTCTATAGACCCCAAGGTTGGATATTTGCCAACTCTAAACGATGTGACAGCCTATCACAAAGATATTAAGATTCAGGAGCTTGCAGCTAATACCATCCCTACTGTTTTAAAAGATATTGCAGCAGGTGTAGTAAATGGCAACTTTGCCTTGGACTTTGACTTACAAGATGAGCAGATTATTTATCACGATAATGACTTAGATCATCCTGAGTATTGGAACCTTATTGCAGCTAGAATCCAGGATATAGCTGATCCTGAGAAAAAAGAGATATTCAGGAAGGTGGTTGCTGCCTATCAAAGCGCAGAAACTAATACCTTCTTAGAAGAGCGTATGCACGGTTTTAGTAAGCAGATTGGCTGGGACCAAGATTTATTGAAGTAGTAAGATTTAGTCTGCAAGCTTACTACTAGCTAAGAAAAAGACCTCTTTTGAGCTTTTGCTCAGGAGAGGTCTTTTAGGTTTTTTGGCGTATTGACTGCAGCCTATTGAATCTATAGCTGCATCAAAGCTCTGTTAAAGTTGAATGAGCATATCCTTATGGCAGCGATGATAGTGGCAGTCAGCTTCAACTATCTCATAGAAAACATTTTCTTCAGGGCTTCCCAGGTAGTGCTTGTAGTGTGAAGGGTTTTCTTGTGAAAATTTTTCATTCAAGATTTGGGTAAGCTCCTTATCGCAAAGCTCTAAGGCCTGAGCCTTAAGTACTAAATATCCTGATTTTGGAATGTAGGCTGAGATAGCTATTGAGGCTTCAGCTTTAATCTCTTGATAAATATCTTTTTTCTTTTGCGTGGCAAAAAATACGCGCCCTTCATGTTGCGTTATAAGACTCATGGGTCTAATGCTGGGGCCTTGCTCTGTGCTTTGTGTTGCTAAATACCAGGCAGAGCAATTATTGAGGTAGGCTACCAGAAATTGTTGTCCTTCATCTTTATTCTCGATAGAGTTTGAAGGAAGTTGGGGCATAGGGAATTTGTCCATATTCATCCTTTGTCTAAGGTTTTTGTCACAGCTATTTGATACCCTAGTGAGGTACAAAAAATCAAACAAGCTAAAGATATGTGGCAAAGGGGTTACATGGGTATTTTTAAAAGCTTAAAAGGTGGGCTTAAGCGTATTTCTCAAGAGGAAGCACAAAATATTTATGGGCCATATCTGTTGGAAAATGAAAGCTTACATGAAGCGTATGTCATGATAAGAGATGGTTTTGCTCTAACTTCTTTAAGATTAATTATTGCAGATAGACAGGGGGCTACAGGCAAGAAGCTTCGCATCGTTTCCATTCCTCTTGACGCTATCTATGATGTTACTGCAGAGACGGCGGGTTTTGGTATAGATGATACGGAGCTTACCATTAGCTATATAACCACACCTCATTTAAGAGCATATAATGTGGGATATGGCTCATATACCTTTGAGTTTCCTAAAGATGCTGATATTTCAGCTTTGTATAGATTTTTTGCCGAGCAGGCAAGAAAAACCAGAGAAAAGCTTAATAGCTAGGATGCACTAGCATATATTCCACTAGAAAGAAAAGAAGTCTTAGGTCAAAAATGACCTGAGTGCGATAAGGTCTCTACCTTATGTGCTGCAAGCTAGTCTAAGTAAAAGAGGTGCTTGTACGTGAAAAGCTTATTTGATCAATATCACCAAGATATGCTTGAAAAACAGGCACCCTTGGCTGTTCGCATGCGCCCTAGATCCTTAGATGAGTATGCAGGCCAGCATCAGGCAGTGGGAAAGGGGAGCTGGCTTAGACATGCAATAGAGCAAGATAAGCTTTCATCGCTTATTTTATATGGTCCAGCAGGAACCGGTAAAACAAGCCTAGCTTTTATTATTGCTCAGCATACAAAGGCGGCATTTGTTGAAGTTTCTGCGGTAAGCGGCAGCGTAAAGGATTTAAGAGAAGAGATAGCGGCTGCAAAAGACCGTCTATTAGCAAGAGGACAAAAAACCATTTTATTTGTTGATGAGATACACCGTTTTTCTCGCTCTCAGCAAGATGCGCTTTTGCATGCTGTTGAAAACCGCGTGCTTGTTTTGATTGGAGCCACCACTGAAAACCCGTATTTTGAGGTAAATACGGCACTTAATAGTCGCTCAAGAATTATAGAACTAACAGCTTTAAGTGATGAGGATCTTGAGAAGCTTATAGCTAGAGCGCTCAAGGATGACAGAGGTCTTAAATCAGTCTTTACTATCTCTGATGAGTGCTTATCGGCTTTGGTGATAAGTGCTGGTGGTGATGCGCGCAGGGCTCTCAATAATCTGGAAGCTGCTGCTTTTCAGGCACAGGCACGCTCAAGTTTTATGATAGAACTTGAAGATCTGCAAAAAGCTGTCCCTAGCCAGCAGCTGAGCTATGATAAATCCGCAGATCAGCATTATGATATTGTTTCTGCTTTTATTAAGTCTATGCGTGGATCAGATCCTGATGCGGCAGTTTATTATCTTGCACGCATGTTAGCCTCAGGAGAGGATCCCAAATTTATAGCTCGCCGCATTATGATTTTAGCAAGCGAAGATATTGGCAATGCTGATCCTCAAGCACTTTGTGTTGCAAGTGCCGCCTTTAAAGCTTGTGAGGTTATAGGTATGCCTGAGTGTAGATTGAATTTGGCGCAGGCAGCTATTTATATGGCCTTGGCGCCTAAGTCTAATGCGTGCTATAAGGCTTATAATAAAGCACTGCATGAGGTAAAACATGGACCTTATCGTCAAGTACCAAATTATCTAAGAGACAGGCATAGACCAGGCTCAAAAGATTATGGAGAATATAAATATCCCCATGATTATCCTGGAGCTTATGTTGAGCAGACTTATTTGCCACAAGGGCTTAAAAAAGGAGATTTTTACCAGGCAAGTGAAAGAGGTTGGGAAGCTTTTAGATATGAGACAAGCCTGCGCGACAGGTTTGAGGCACAAGATCTTAAGGACTCTCCAGAAAACTAAAGGGACTTTTTGGGTAAGATTAAAAAAGCTATGAAGGTCATTCCGATTGAGGAGGGATAATTTTGCTTCATACAATTTTAACGGTTGCGCTTATTATTTTAGTAATTGGTGCTGTTTGGTTTCTTGTAGAGCTTGCTCTTACTATTAAAAGCACGCGTGGTGTAGTTGAAAGCCTTAACACCACGGTTGATAAGCTCAACGAAGAGTTGGTGGGCACCTTAAATGAGGTAAAGCCCATCCTGTCAAATATTGATACCACCCTTACTAACTTACAACCCACGGTTCAAGAGTTGCAACCTCTTTTGTCCAAGGTGGGAACAACAGTAGATGCAGTTTCTTTAGATCTTTTGCGTGTTGATGAGATCTTAGCTGATGTCTCTGATATTACCAGCTCTGCTGCACATGCAAGCACGGCTGCAAGTAATGTGGCAAACAATGCTTCTCAGACAGCAAATCAATTTATTGATAAGATTCGCGATAAGATCTCAAGAAAGTCTAAGACTAAGTCTGAGCAGGTAGATTCTGTTCTTGAAGAACTTGAGCAGACTAAGCCAGAGTACTTTACTCTTGAGCCTAAGCTCATGAATGAGGATGAGGGCTATTTTACCTATCCTAAGCAGGATTAAGACGCTTTTAGCAAGATTGTAGCTATTTAAGGAAACCGAGAGATGCACAACTCTTTAGAAACATGTACCCTAGTTGTTCCAGCTCAAGCAAAATTTGCTCGTATGGTTCGTATGCTGGCTTCAAATGTGGCAAGCTTGCAGTCCTTTACTTTAGAAGAAATAGAGGATGCTCGCATGGCAGCCGAAGAAGCTTTTATCATGAGCTGCGCAAGTGGTCAAGAAGAGCTTAAATTGAGCTTTTCTATGTTAGATGATCAACTGGTTATGCAGTTTTCATTGGGAAAGCTTTCCATTGAAGAGCAAATGGGAGAAAGCTATGAGTACGCTTCACTTATCTTAGAGGCAGTCTGCGCAAGCTTTACGCAAGATGAGTCTGGTTTAAAGCTTGTAATGCCTGCTAGGGAGTAAGATGGATAAGACTAAGCACATGATAGATGAAGCATATTTAGAAGAGGATCTAGAAGCTCAAGACTATGATAGCCAAGAATATGATGAGCTTGATCAAGATGATGAATTAGAAGATTCAGATACCTTTTCATATGATGATGAGCTTGATGATGAGGACTCAGATTTAGATAAGGCTTTTACTGAGCCCAAAAAGCATCAGCGTGCAAAAAAGCTTGTATGGGATAAAGCTAAAACTAAAGAGCTTTTTAGGCGCTATAAGCTCTATGGTGATGAGGATGCCCGTGATCAACTGGTGACTTCTCACTTAAACTTAGCACGCTTTTTGGCCTATAAGTTTAAAAACAGGGGAGAGCCAGTAGATGACCTTATTCAGGTGGGAACCATAGGTCTCATCAAGGCTATTGATCGCTTTGATATTGATAGAGGTCTGGAATTTACCACCTATGCAACCCCCACCATACTGGGTGAAATTAAGCGTCATTTTAGAGATAAGGGCTGGTCAGTAAGGGTTCCTCGTCGTCTACAAGAGCTTTCTGCAAAAGTTAATCAAGCAACTGATGAATTAACGCAAAAGCTTCAGCGCTCTCCAAAGATTGATGAGATTGCTGACTATCTTGAGGTTAGCGTAGAAGAGGTGCTTGAAGCTATGGAGTCTGGAGAGGCTTATTCGTCAGTACCTCTGGAAACTGATAACTCAAGTGATGATGATGCCCCAAGCGTTATTGATAGATATGGGGAAGAAGATCGTCAACTCAAAGGTTCTGATGACAGAATTGTTCTTACTGAGGTCTTATCAGGTTTTACGCCCAAAGAGCAAGAAGTTATTAGATTACGTTTTATAGACGGCTTAACTCAAATTGAGATAGCTAAACATATGGGCATATCTCAGGTTCAAGTTTCAAGGCTTTTGCGTCGTACCCTTAAGCGTATGCAAGAGCGCATTGAACCTGGTCTCAAACCCGCTGAAGATCAAGCCTTAGAGTAAGTTTTCAAGAATAGTTTTCTTATGCCTGAATCCGGTCTTTCCCTGGATTCAGGCATTTAAGTTCTTTTTGGGCTATAATAAACTGTTAGCCTTATGAGCTTTTATAGTATATAGAGCGCTGGAAAAGAGGAATGAGCGTGTTTAAGCAAAAACACTCCGAAACACAGCAGCAGGTAGATCAAACAATCGATGCTCTTTATGGAAAAAGTGCATCTCCAGCACTTCAGGAACTTTCTCTTGAAGACAAGTTTAAGCGGGTTGGTCTTCATGCCGCACGCATTTGGGGCATTATAGGTTTTATCATTTTGCTGGTAGCTGCAGGCTATGTTTTGGGAAAGCTTGGCATTGCAGTTCAAGTGCTTCTCATCGCCTTTGTGATTTCGTTTTTAATCACACCCCTGGTAAACTACCTAGAAACAAAGGGCCTCAAGCGAGTGCTGGGAACCTTAGTAGCCTACCTTTTGGGCGTCTTGCTTATAGCCATCTTAATTGCCCTGGTAGTTCCAGTCTTGACCAAGCAAATTACAGATTTGGTTAATGCAATACCAGGTTATGCTAACCAGGCCCAAGCTTGGGTGAGCTCTTTGCACGAGAAGTACGGCAGCTATTTAGCAGATAGCCAACTGAGAGATTATGCTCAAAAAGGTATTAGCGCCATTTCATCAAAGGCTTGGGCTTTTGCTAATTCCTCAGCCATGGGTCTTATTGCAGTAGGTAGTTCCTTTGCAACCTTAACTGCAACCTTTTTCATGGGTTTGGTTGTTGCATTTTGGCTTACCATGGATTTTCCAAAGTTTCACCGTGAAGCTTTGGTAATTGCTGGTCCCAAAAAAGCTGAAGATCTTGAGATTATGATGGCTGTCTTTGGCCGAGCCATGGGTGGTTACATTAAAGGTCTTATCATTACCAGCGCCTGCACCGGTCTTATCGCCGGAATAGGCTTTTTTATCCTTGGACTTCCTTATGCTGGTCTTTTGGGTCTGGCAACCGCTATTTTAAATGTAGTACCCTTTGTGGGTCCTTGGATTGGTGGTGGACTTGCGGCCCTTGTGGGTTTGTTTGTAAATCCTTTAACAGCACTGCTTTCTATAGTTATTACTATTGTGGCCCAGCAAATTACAGATACCTTTATTAGCCCCAAGGTAATGCAGTCGGCAGTGGCTGTTCATCCCTTGTTGGTAATTGTTGGACTTACTGCAGCTGGAGCAGTTGGCGGAGTTGTGGGTATGATTTTTGTGGTACCTTTAATGGCTGCCTGCAAGGGTGTATTTACCTATTACTTCGAGAAGCGCACTGGTCGTCAGTTGGTAAGTGACGATGGTGGTGTCTTCAAAGGTAAACCCTTTAATGACGAGAAGGGCGCGCCCATTCCTGCCTTTGACGCTACCGGTGGCTCAAAATATTATTCCGCTCAGTTTGCAAAGTCATCTTCCCAAGAAAGCATCGCAGCTGCTCTAAGACAAGAAAAGAAGGAAGAAGCCCAAGAAGAGCCTTCTAAACTTGAAGAAATTAAAGACGCGCTTGTAGAGAAGGTAAATGAGCTTACTGACAATAATAACGAATCTAGCGCTGATGATGCTGGCAACACTGCTGCAGACACTGCTGCTGCAGGCAAGGCCACTGATAAACAAAAAGATTCTTAGTAAGAACTACTACAACAACAATCACAAGCAGGCCACTACATAGGCTGGAACTTTTTTAGATACAATTTTAGTGAGAGCCCCCAGGGCAGGAGGATAGTGATATATGAGAGCAATGACCAGTTCTGAAATACGTGAGCTATACCTATCATTTTTTGAGGAAAAAGGCTGCAAACGCATAGCCTCTTCATCTCTTATTCCAGATGATCCCTCTCTGTTGCTTACCAGTGCAGGTATGGTGCAGTTTAAGCAATACTTTTTGGGCAAGAAAAAGCTCGATGCTATTGGAGCTACCACCTGCCAAAAGTGCGTAAGAACAACCGATATTGATGATATTGGTAAAGATGGTCGTCATCTCTCATTTTTTGAAATGCTGGGTAACTTCTCCTTTGGAGGATATGATAAGTTCCAAGCTATTGAGTGGGCCTTTGAATTTATTACCAAGCACCTTGAACTTCCTCTTGAGCGTCTGTATTTCTCGGTATATCTTGATGACGATGAGGCTTATAACAAGTGGGTAAGCCTGGGCGTTCCAGAGTCTCATATGGTTCGCTTGGGTGAAGATGATAATTTCTGGGCTGCAGGCCCCACGGGTCCCTGTGGTCCTTGTTCAGAGATCTATTATGATCAGGGCCCTGAAAAAGTCCATTGTGATAATCCTGATTGTGCTCCCGGTTGTGATTGTGATCGTTTCTTAGAGTTCTGGAATCTAGTATTCACTCAGTATGATCGTCAGGAAGATGGCAGCTTAGTGCCCCTGCCCTGTGGAAACATAGATACCGGTATGGGTCTTGAGCGCATGGCAGCTATCATGCAAGGCGTCACTGCAAACTATGATACAGATATTCTTAAGAGCCTTATTAAGTTGGCAGAAGAGCTCACGGGTCATACGTATGGTGAAAGCGAAAAAGTTGATATGTCTTTGCGCATCATGGCAGATCATGCCCGCGCAGTTACCTTTATGTTGGCCGACGGAATCTTGCCCACCAATGAAGGCAGAGGCTATGTTTTACGTCGTCTCTTAAGGCGTGCAGTGCGTCATGCAAGGCTTTTGGGGGTAGAAGAGCCTTTCTTTGCCCGTTTTGTTGAAGTCCTTGAAAAAGAAATGGGTTCTGTCTATCCGGAGCTCAGAGAACGTCTAAGCTTGGTTAATCGCGTGATCTTATCAGAAGAGGAGCGCTTTGGTGCAACCCTGCGCACGGGTTCTTTGTACCTGGAAGAAGCGCTTGAAGGACTTGCCGAGGGTCAAAAGCTTTCGGGCCACACTGCGTTTACCTTACATGACACCTATGGTTTCCCCATTGAACTTACCTTAGAGATGGCTTCTGAGCAGGGTAAAGACGTAGATCTTGAGGGCTTTGAGCAAGAGATGCAGGAGCAAAAAGAAAGGGCCCGCTCCCAAGTCAAAGATGTAGCTTGGAGCAACTTCAACAATGTTTGGACTGAGCTTTCAGGTATTTATAAACAAACTCAGTTTAGTGGCTATGAGCTTGATGAAGATGAGTGCACGCTCTTGGCCATTGTTAAAGATGGAGAGCTGGTTGAAACTGCATCTGTTGGCGATAAGGTAGAGCTTCTTTTAGACAGTACGCCCTTTTATGCTGAGCGCGGTGGTCAGGTAGGAGATACCGGTACCATTAGAGCGCTTGATGGCAGCTTTGAACTTAGGGTCTTAGATACTAAGGTACGCGAGAAAAGCTTGCATGAACACATCTGCGAGCTCGTCTCAGGTGACTTAAGATCAGGCGTAAAGGTTCTTGCACGCATTGATCGCCTACGTAGAGAGCGTATTAGAAGAAACCATACCGCAACCCATGTAGTGCACTGGGCTCTTCGCCAGGTTTTAGGAGAGCATGTTACTCAGGCAGGATCATTGGTAGAGCCTGACCGCTTGCGTTTTGACATTACCCACTTTGAGGCCATAAGTCCTGATCAGATTAGAGAAATTGAGCGTCTCTGTAACCAAAAAATTATGGAAGACTGGCCTGTAATTAATTACGAAACTTCATTAAAAAATGCACGTGAAAATGGCGTAATTGCCTTATTTGGCGAGAAGTACGGCGAGCAGGTTAGAGTAATCGAGGCGGGAAACTTCTCAAAGGAGCTTTGCGGTGGAACCCATGTTGCACGCACCTCTGAGCTTGGTCTATTAAAGATAATTTCTGAGAGCTCTGTGGGTGCAAATCAGCGTCGTATAGAGTGTGTAACTTCCTTTGATGCTCTGGCCTACCTTGAACAAAAAGAGGCAGTAGTAGATGAGCTTTCAGGGGAGCTAAAGGTTCAAGTTAAGGATCTACCTGCTAAGCTTGCGTCACTTAATAAGAAAATCAAAGAGCTTGAAAAAGAAAACAAAAAGCTTAAATCAGGCGGTGGCTCTGCACAAGAAGCCCTGGCACAGCTTTTGAATAGTGCTGAGAAAAAAGAGGGTTATGAGCTGATCTGTGCCTTTGTTGAGGGTCAAGATGCTTCAAGCTTGCGTGAGCTTTGGGATAGATTACGTCAAGCTAAAGCAGATCTTGCGGTTGTATTAGCAAGTTCAAGTGATCAGGATGCTCCGCTTCTTATGGCTGCAGGCTCACAAGCAGCTTTAGATGCAGGTTTTAACGCTGGTAAACTCATAAAAGAGATTGCTCCTCATATCAAAGGTGGCGGAGGCGGAAAGCCTCAGATGGCCCAAGCCGGTGGTAAGGATGCGGCAGGTATTCCTGCGGCCTTAGAGGCAGCAAAAAGCTTGTTGTAAATTATGAGATATCTAGGACTTGATATAGGGGAGAAGCGTGTGGGTATTGCGGTAAGCGATGCCCAGGCAAAGATCGCTCTTCCCTTGAAAGTCCTAGATTTTTCTGATGTCATTTCTCTTGGAAAGAATTTCAGGCTTATTTTGGAGGATTATGAGCCTGATTGCCTGGTATGTGGCTTGCCCAAAAATATGGATGGAACTGAAGGCCCCCAAGCCAAGAGAGTTAGAGAATGTGCTGAGTGTATAGCCCAAAAAATAGGGCTGCAGCTTGTTTATAGTGATGAGAGACTCAGTTCAAGTGAAGCTAAACATAGCCTAAGAGAACTTGGGCTTAGCGAAAAACAAATGAGGGGCAAGCTTGATATGTATGCAGCCTCACTTATATTACAGCGCTACCTTGACCAACAGACACAATAAAAATTTGTGTCTCAACAGAGAAAGGTTTACTGTGGCTAGGCATTTTGCTCATTCAAAGGAGACCAAAAATCCTTTACGCTCTCAATCTTTAACTCAAACATCTTCCGGAGCCAATGGCAGCGGTGCCTATAGATTTCAAAGGCCCCAGAGATCTCATAAGCCTCAAAAGCAAGCTGCAAAAGGGCTGGTAATTGCAATAATTCTTGTAGTTATAATCTTAGTTGCAGTTTTTGCAGCGTTCCAACTCTTTTTTGATAGACAAAGCCAAGATAAGGCTTCGCAGGCCACCCAAACAAGCTTTATTGAAGTTGAGATTCCTCAGGGAGCTGGCGCGCAAAGTATTGCCCAATTGCTTTATGAAAAGGGTGTGATCTCATCGCCAACTATGTTTATAGATGAACTGGTGAAGGCGGGTGCTGACTCTAAGCTCAGGCCAGGTACGTATCAATTTTCAACACAAGAAGATACCCAGGCCTTAATCAATAAACTGCTGCAGGGTGGAGAAGTGGCAAGCAAAAAGCTTTCAATTCCTGAGGGTTTGACCCTGAAGCAAGTTGCTGCCCAGGTTGAAAAGCAACTGGGTATTTCTGCACAAAGCTTCATTGATCAGGCAAAGGCTTCAAACTATGAAGAAAAATACCCCTTTGTAAAGGGTACGTATCAAGATTCTTTAGAGGGTTATCTTTATCCTAAGACCTATAATTTTCAAGAGGGCATTACGGCAGATCAGGTCATAGATCGACTTTTGCAGCAGTTTGTAAAAGAAACACAAGGACTTGATTTTTCAGCGGCTTCAAATAAGGGCTTAGATGCCTTGCAGGTGATAAGTGCTGCTTCTCTCATTGAGCGAGAAACTCGCGTTATAGATGAGCGACCCCTTGTTGCATCAGTTATATATAATCGACTAAATAAAGGCATGCCTTTGCAGATAGATGCTGCTATTCAATACGCTTTGGGTACTACAAAACAGCGCTTAAGTCTTGATGATCTTAAAGTTGATTCGCCTTATAATACTTACAGCAATAAGGGTATGGTTCCAGGTCCTATTTGTTCGCCTTCAATTTCATCCATTAAGGCGGTACTTGAGCCCGCTTCAAGCGATTATCTGTATTATGTGCTGACGAGCAAGGATGGAACACATACGTTTACCAGTGATTATGATAGCTTTAAAAAGGCTAAAGAAGAATACAAAAGAGTTTTCTCTAGTTAGCTTATCGCTAGGTTTAGCTTGTTTATCTTAAGATTATTACAAGCTTTGATAAGAGGTCTGGGTTTAGACTAGTCTCTAGATTGTGGTTAAGGATTAGGTATATGCAATGTTTAATGCCTCATTATTACGTGAAGGCCGTTGATTCAATTACGCTTTCTGCGCTTAAGGAGGCTAATATTAAACTCGTCTTATTAGATAGAGATAATACTATTGTGCCTCGTGATACTAAGGAGGCACCTGCTAGTGCTTTAGCCTGGATACAGGAGCTTAAAGAGGCAGGGATTGACTTGATGTTTGTCTCTAATAATTGGGCTAAAAATGTACGCATTGAGGCTGATAAACTTGGGCTTAAATGGATTTCAAAAGGCTTAAAGCCACTGCCTTTTGTATTCTGGATTGCTCTTTTTAGGATGAAGCTTAAGCGCTCAGAGGCAATTTTGGTGGGCGATCAAATCTTTACTGATGTCCTGGGTGCAAAGTTAGCGGGTATTCGATCTATTTTGGTTGAGCCACAATCAAGTTCTGATTTGCAGCATACCTTACTGCTGAGGAAATTGGAGGCTTGGGTGCTCAATGGAAGATCTGCGCAAAAGGAGCTTAAGTCTTTGTAAGCATGGTTTAGATAAGCTTTTTTATCTGCAGCTCCTTGCTCTTATACTCTCTTTTTTGTTTTATCTAAACCTAGACCTTAAGCTTCAAGAAGGCTTTTTAAGCTGCCTGCAGATTCTTGGTATTAAGGCTACCTTATATAGCTGTACGCTTGCCTTGTGCTCTTTTGGCTTTTTCTTGCTTATGGCACTTTTGTCGTATCAAGACATCTTGTATCGAGAAGTGGGGCATGATCTGCTTATAGCCTGCGCTCTTCTCTCCTTGGTACTAGCAGTATGTATGCAGCTGCATAAGCTGTGTAGCCCTGAGCTTATGCAGCTCAATTTCAGCTATACTCATCTTTTCTCTCATGTTTTGATGCCCCCTGTGCTTAGGGCCTTTATCAGCAGCTTTAGCTTAGTCTGTCTGGAGCTTATCTATAGGGCGCTCTTGGGAAAACCGGGTCTGGGCTTTGGTGATGTTAAATTTTTGGGCTGCTTAAGCTTTCAGCTGGGTTTTTACATTTTTGCCATTCTGGCCCTAGCATCCTGTTTGATGCTCGTCTTTATCGCAATTAAAAGCATTTGTAAGAGCTTCTATTGTGCAGGCGATAAGGCCCTGCCAAAAGATTTTGCATTCATTCCAGCACTGAGCTGTTCTTATATTGTGCTTATGCTTCTTATTTGAGCCTCGTCTGTGCCTGCGCTTCAAGGATTTAAGGAGTGGTAGAATTTTAATCAAGCAAACTAAGTAAAGATATGTTAGGTGAATTAGAATGGATAAGCATGAAGCAGGGTATCTGGGGCGATTGCGCATTGTTGAGCGGCAGGAAGAAACGCTGTTTAGCACCCATCAGGGTTGTGACCATATATTTTTCGTAGGTTTTATGGGGGCAGGAAAGACTACTGTTGCTCGAAATCTGGGGACCCTTTTTAAGCGCCGTTTTATGGATACCGATAAGCTCGTAGCGCGTTACGCAAAAACACCGGTTGCTCAGCTTTATAAAGAACGCGGAGTTGAAGGTTATCGCTTGCTAGAGACAGAGGTGCTAAAGACCTTGCGCCGCGAAAAGTCATGCCTTATTAGCTGTGGTGATGGAATTGTTGAGCGGGAAGAAAACCTACAACTTTTCAAAGAGATGGGAAAAGTGGTCTTTCTAGATATTTCTCTGCAAGATGCTCTTTTGCAAATTAAGGCTCGTGAGCATCGCCCGCTTCTGGGAAGCTATGATCAAACTCGAGATCTATATTTAGCAAGACGTCCTCTTTATGCCTCCGTAGCAGATTATGCGGTAGAGGTAAGCAGTTTTGAGTTTGAACAGGTAGCCTACCGTGTAGGTGAACTGCTGTGGGATGAGGGGCTGCTATAGATGAATCAACTGCGCCTTGCTGAGGCTTTACGCTGTCTTTTGGCTGGGCTTGACCTGGGTCAATTCAGCTTTGCTGATAGCATCTTAATGTATGAGCAAGAATTATCCGCAGCCCAGCAGACTGTTCTGCAGACTACTGGGCAGTCAGAAAAACCTGCAAGCCAGCAGGCTTTTCAGCAGAGCGATAAGAAAGAAGACAGCTTAAGAGAGGCCTTCGCTGCCCAGGATTTTGCCTGTGCCTTGCCCAGAGCCTTAATTCAAATTCATAGACAAAGGAAAGAGGGCAAAGGTAGCTTAATTGGGCTTGTGCAAGCTGACCTAGAGAGTGAAAGCGAACTTGCCCAAATGCTGGCAGAGGGTATTCGCTTTAGCTTGCGTCTTTCCGTTGTAGCAAGCAGCTTTCCTGAGCAGGCTCTTGAGCTGGTGGATGAGATGCTTGATGCCGCTGAGCTTATAGAGCTTGCCTCTGATATTGAAGCACAAGAGCTCTTAGAAGCCTTGTATACAAGCAGTGGACATGATTTTAGTTTAGAGCAGCCTCTAAGGATGGCGCTCTGCCAAGATCAGGGGAAGGTTGTTTGGAAGGAGCTGCCACAGTCCTTGGTGCTTGCAGCCTGCAAGACCTATACTCAATCCCGACGCAAGCTTGCTACTTATGAGCAAAGCCCCAGCAGATGGAAAACAGATTCGGCGGACTTAAGCCAGGACTATATTGAGACTTGGGAGGCAGATTTCAATAAGCATTGGACGCAGACTTGATATATAACTTAATACGCACGTTTGATACATAATAAGCTTAGCTAGTAATATGACTGGTATGACTGGAGGGCAAAACAGCTTCAAGTGTGAGCTACAAAGGGTCATAAATTGATACGTAAAGATAAGAAAATGGCACAATAAGAAAGGTATGAGCCATGGCTATACAAGATCGTTTAAGCAAGCTTCGCAAAATGGCGCAGGAACGCTCATATGATGCAGTTATTTTAAGAAATAATGCAGACTTACGCTGGCTTACAGGCGCAGAGCGGGTTTTTGATTCAGAACAGGCACATAGTGCTTTTATTACGGCTGATAAGGCCAGTCTTCATACGGATACGCGCTACTATAATAGCTTTATTGAGCGCATGGGTGAGCAGGATCTTTGGAGCTTTAATCAAGACCCTCTGTCTCATTGCAGCTGGCTTATCGCCCAAGCAAAAGCCGCAAAAGCGCAGACTATTGCCCTAGAAGACAGTATCTCAGTTGCTTTTTATGAGGCGCTTAAACGTGCGGCGGAAGATCAGTCTCTACATCTTAATTTTGTCTTTTTGCATTCTGATTTAGTAAAAATGCGCGCAGTTAAAGACGCACAAGAAATTGAAATCATGAAACAAGCTCAAGCTATCACAGATGCAGCCTTTGAGCATATGTGCGGCTTTATTCAGGTGGGGATGACCGAAAAAGAAGTTCAGGCCGAGCTTGAGCATTATATGCTTCAAAAGGGGGCAGATGGACTTGCCTTTGGAAGTATAGTTGCCGCAGGTCCCAATGCAGCTAATCCCCATGCGGTGCCAGGCTCTTATAAGCTTAAAAAAGGCGAGCTTTTGCTGATGGACTATGGCGCAGCTTATCGTGATTATTGCTCAGATATGACACGCGTGGTGGCCTTAGGCGAGCCAAGTGCGCAAATGAGGGAAATCTATGATATTGTCCGCGAGGTTAATGAGGCCTGCAGTAGAGCTATTAAGCCTGGTATCAAGGGTGAGGAAGTACATAAACTTGCCTGCAAGATGATAGAAGATGCTGGTTATGGCGATAAGTTTGGGCATGGTTTGGGACACGGTGTTGGTATTGAGATCCATGAGCTTCCAAACCTGGGAGGATCTAGCCAGCTGGTCTTAGAGCCGGGTAATGTAGTTACTAACGAGCCCGGTATTTATCTGCCAGGTGTTGGCGGAGTGAGGTTAGAAGACTTTGGTGTGGTAAGCCAGGAAGGCTTTGATATCTTCACCCAAAGTACCCATGACTTGCGCATACTGTAAAGCTTGATTATAGTAATGTACTTGAACTGAGAAGTACTATAGTTAAGCTCAAAAGCAGTTGCCATAAAAGCAGTTGCTACAAAAAGTAGTTGCTATAAAAAGCAAGCTAAATGTAAAAGCTAAACAAGAAAAAAGAAAGGCGTGCCACGTGGCTACTATTTCAACCGCAAATTTTAAAAACGGTCTAGGCCTTATGATTGATGGTAAGGTACACACTATTGTAGAGTTCCAGCATGTAAAACCTGGTAAGGGCGCAGCATTTGTGAGAACTAAGGTGCGTGATCTTAAGACTGGTCGTATCAATGATCTCACCTTTAGAGCAGGAGAGAAGTTTGAAGATGTGCGCATTGAGACCAAAGAAATGCAGTACCTCTATGAGGACGGCTCTACCTATTACTTCATGGATAATGAGAGCTATGAGCAAGTAGAAGTGCCTGCAGATTTTGTTGGCGATAAAAGCAAGTGGATGAAAGAAAATGATGTCTGCCAGCTTCTTTATGCAGGTGAAGAGCTTATGGGCATTGAGCCTCCTATGTTTGTTGAGCTTGAGATCACCGAGACTGATCCTGGCTTTAAGGGTGACACTGTACAGGGTGCAACCAAGCCTGCTACCTTAGAGACTGGTGCCGTTGTTCAGGTTCCCCTTTTTGTTGAGACTGGCGAAGTGATTCGCGTTGATACTCGTGATGGCCGCTACATCACACGTGTTTAAAATCTTATGTTGATCTGTCTGGAAGACAAGTATTTTTGGTGCATGAGATGAGTTTTGACAGCACTGCACCTTTATATTTACAAATAGCCGAGCGCCTGCGCATTCAAATTGCAAGCGGTGAACTCCAAGTGGGTCAAGCCTTGCAAACTGTGCAGGAGCTCGCTTCGCATTTGCGCATCAATCCTAATTTGGTTCAGAGAGCCTATGAGCAACTTAAGCAAGAAGGCCTTTTGGTAAGCGATAATAACAAGCGCTATTTTGTCACCATGGCTCCTCCCAAACTTGAGGCTTTAAGAATGTCTTTGCTTGATAAAGAGCTTAAGGCCCTTATAGAGCAAGCAAAACACTACGGCATCTCTAAAGAGTACTGTCTTGAAGCTCTAAAGCTTCGCTGGTAAGCAAAAGATTCTTGGTAGCGTTGCAATGGTATTTGGATCACGCTTTAATCGCAAACAAAAACTAAAAGACAAATTGTCTCAAGATCAAGCTTTTTTACAGGTCTTAGAGGATCTAAGTCCCAGGGCAGGGCAAGGGCAAGCTGAGCTCAACGCTTATGAACAGGGAGCTCTCTTTATACGCGTAAGACAGCTTGAGCTTAAGCCCTTCAAAACCTCTATCTTAAATAATTTGAACTTTGATTTGCGTCTGGGTAATTTGGTGGCCTTGGTGGGCTCTAATGGGGCTGGAAAATCTAGTCTGCTGCGAGTCTTAGCTGGGCAAGAATTGGGATTTAGTGGGCTTTATAAGCTGGATAACAGCTCTCAGCTTGAGCATATTAAACGTAATGTTTCATATCTGGCTGATAGCAATTATTTGCAGCCCAATTATAGCCTGCGCTACTATATCAATTTGTTTTCTGAGTTGTATCCAGATTTTAGTATTAAGCGCGCTTTGGAGCTTTGTGCGCTTTTAAAGATAGACAGCACTCTTAAGCTTTCAAAGTTTTCAAAGGGAAAGCTGCGCTGCGCACTTTTAGTGCTTTGTTTTTCTCGTAATACCGCTGTGTATCTTTTAGATGAGCCTTTTGTGGGCCTCGATGCGCTGAGTAGAGATATTGTGCTGCGCCAGATATTTAGCAGTTATTATCAAAGTTCTTTGATTGTCTTAAGTACCCATCTTATTACGGAGCTTGAGCAGTATTTGGATGAGATACTGTGGTTAGAATCAGGTGAGCTCAAGATGCACGCTCATGTTGATAGCCTAAGAGAGTCATCTTCAAAGTCTATAGAGGAGCTTCTTAAAGATGTTTAGAGCCTTGTTCTTCCATGATCTTAGACGCTCTGGTCTTTTGTGTGCCCTAAATATGCTTTTAGCTCTTTTGATCTTGGCCTTTAGCTTAGTTTTGCGTGAGGATCTGGCGGGCGCTCTTGAGCTTTTGGAAATACAAATTATTATGTATCTCAGCCTTTCTCAGGCCTGCCTTCAGATCTTTTTTGCCCTCTTTTATCGACGAAGTCTCTTTGAGCGGGAGGGTATTTTAGAAACTTCGCTTCCGATAAAAGCTCATCACTTAATCTTTGAGAAATCGCTCTTATATCTTGTTTATTCTTTTATTGGGCTTCTTATAGGGCTCGTGATCTTCCTGTTATACCAGATCTTTTTGTATTCAACAGGAAGTCAGACCTTTGTACAGAGTTTGCCTGAACTTCAGGTGTATATTGAGGAGTTACGCTTAGAGCCAATTTTGGCTTTTTATTTGCTTGCAGAGTTAAGCCTGGTCTTAAGTTTATTTATTGATAGCATTGCTACAGCACTTTTTTGCGCCTCTTTTTCGGTGCTCTTGCCTATAAAAAACCGCAGACTAATCTCGATAGCTCTGGCATTTGGCGCTGCTTTTATCCTGTACTACCTGTTAAGCTATATATTTGTTTGGGATAGTATGAGGCTGTATCTTATCGCAAATACTGATCCCTTGGCTCAGTTTAGCTTTGTTGAGGTGCTTAGCAACTTGAGTCAGTTTAGTGAGCCTATATTTTATGGTGCAGCTCATGGAGCAGAGCTTTTAGGGGAGGCTGGTTCTGCTGCTCAGCTCAGCTTATCTCCTGGTCATTTAGTGGTACGCATCATTTATTGCGTGCTTGCATTTATGTTAAGTCTGTCTGTGCTTAAGAAGCGTGGATCCCGCCTAGAGCATGAGCTGGTAAGATAATGGGTATATCAAAGACGCTAAATAATTTCAGTTGCGCTTATGCTTAGGTATAGCTTGTGTAAACTTGCGTAAGCTCTTGCAAGCTTGTGCGCAGGCGCAGTTTGAACTATCTTTTTGGATCTAGAGACATGAGGTAAGGAGTCTTGCATGGAACAAGAGCTCTATATTGATGGTTTAAGTATTTCAAAAGAAGTAGTAGAGACTATTGTAAGCTTGTCAGCCAATAAGGTTGAGGGTGTTGTAAGTGTGGGCGAGAGCTTTATTGCTTCTGGTGTAAACAAACTCTTGGGATCAAGGCAAAAAGATAGCTCTGGTGTTGAAGTATCTGTTGTTGACGGCAAGCTAAACTTTGCTGTGCGCCTCACTGTTTTTTATGGCTATTCACTTTGTGATTTGGCTAAAGATGTGCGCTTGGCTATTGCAGATGCCATTAAAGCTCAGGTGGGTGTAGAGGTTGGTCTTATCGACGTATACATTGATCATCTCATCATCCCTAAAGATGAACGTTAATTGAGCCGGCTAAGCTCTTGGCTGGATTTCCAGCAAAAGAAGAGCTGTATAAGAAAGAGTATGTTCATAAAGCTAAAGCAGGCTCTTAAAAGTTGGGTATTATGCAGAGAATTTTTTGCTCTGTATATCCCAACTTTTTCTTATGGTAGAGTAGTTTATCCGGTGATGTCTCCGGCATCTAGGTTTTAATAAGCTTATTGCAGGCTTAGTGAGATCTAGCATGAGATCTCGGATGAGATCTAGCGATACAGTACTTAGCTGCTTAGCTTCCAGCAAAGCTAAAAGCAGCCTTGATAGTGAACTTTGATGAAGAGGAATAAATGAAAGACTTACATGGAAGAAGACGCTCTCGTGCGCAGGCCTTGCAGTTATTATTTCAAGCAGAAATGACAGCTCAAAGTATTTCCTCTTTACTTACAAAACAAGACTATGCCCTAGAAGATGGTCCCTTAGATGAATATGCAGGAAAGCTTGCGCTTGCTGCTTATGAGCAAAAAGAGCATTTTGACCAGATGATCGATAAGGTATCAGACAATTGGAGCATTGATCGTCTACCTTTAGTTGATAGATGTCTTTTACATATGGCCTTAGCTGAGATTTCTTCAGCAGAATTTGCTGAGACTAGCGTTGCAATAGATGAGGCAGTTGAGCTTTCAAAGCGCTATGGCACCGATAATTCATACCGCTATATCAATGGAATATTAGGTCAATTAGTACGTTCACAGTCTGTCCATAGCTCTGAAGATGCTGAGTTAGTGCAAACTGAGGCTGATCAAGATGATAATAAAGCGGGTATTTTAGATGAGTAGACCTGAGCAGATTAAGGACTATTCTGAGCTTTCTGGCGAGCTAAAGAAATTAGTTGACCAGGCAAGATCTAAAGATGTTTCGCTTGAGGAAAGTCTGGATATTTTTGAGCGTGCAATTGCTTATGCAACGCGGGCAGTTGAGCTTATTGATAGTGCAGAGGTAAGTCCCCAAGAGCTTGCTTCAAACGCTCAGGATAAAGAGAGGTCTCTTCTTGAGCCTGAGCAGTCAGATGCTGAGCCTGCTGAAGAACAGCAGAGGGATGATATACGTCACGTCAAGCATCAAACTGAAGGCTCAAAAGATGGAGCTCAGCTACAAGACCAGCAGGTAAATAAATAGTCTTACCTGTAAGCGAATAAGCTATGAGGGGTGAGTTTTCATGCCTACAACAATTCTTGATACCATTTCTAGTCCTCAGGATCTTAAGAAACTTAGCATAGCTGAACTGAGGATTTTAGCAGAAGATATCCGTGCAGAAATCATTGCTTCTACTTCACGTAACGGCGGTCACATTGCTCCCAGCTTAGGAGCAGTAGAGCTCATCTTGGCCTGTCATAAGCTCATGGACTGTCCCAAAGATAAACTTATCTTTGATGTTGGACACCAGGCCTACGCTCATAAGATTATTACAGGACGAGCTGATAAATTATATTCACTAAGGCAGCTAGACGGTCTATCTGGTTTTCCCAAAAGAAAAGAAAGTGAATATGACACCCATGATTCTGGACATGCTTCTGATTCACTTGCTACAGCTTTAGGCATTGCTCTTGCTCGTGATCTTGAGAAAGAAGAGTTTAAGATCGTAAGCATCGTGGGTGATGCTGCTATGAGTGGGGGAATGGCTTTTGAGGCCCTGAATCAAATTGGTACTCTTAAAAAATCAATGGTTATCATTCTTAACGATAACAGCATGTCAATTTCTCCCAGTGTAGGTGCCTTTGCAAGCTATCTTGCGGCTCTTCGCACCTCTCTTAAGTATCAAGGTACTAAAAATGCTGCTGAGAGCTTTTTGCAAAAAGGTCTAGGAGAAGTGGGAAGCACCTTGCTTGGTGTGGGAAAACAGGCCAAAGAAGGGGTTAAACAACTTCTAGTTCCAGGTATGTTTTTTGAGGAGTTAGGGATTTCCTACCTAGGGCCGGTAGATGGCCACAATCTGCATGCATTAATTGATATGCTAGAGCGTGCTTTTAAACTGGAGGGCCCAGTTCTTATTCATGCCATTACTAAAAAAGGCAAGGGCTTTGCTCCTGCTGAAGATAATTCTGAGAAATTTCATGGTATCTCTCCTTTTGAAAGTCGGACTGGAGAGCTTGCTAAAAAATCTGGTGGCCCCATTAGCTATACCAAAGCTTTTTCTGATCAGCTTATTGAAGAAGCAGCTCATAATCCCCATATCGTAGCCATTACCGCGGCCATGCCCTCTGGAACAGGTCTAGATGCCTTTGAGAGAAATTATCCAGAGCGTTTTTTAGATGTGGGAATAGCAGAAGAGTGCGCGGTAACCTGTGCAAGTGGTCTTGCTATAGCAGGAAAGCGCCCAGTTGTGGCCATTTATTCTACCTTCTTACAAAGGGCCTATGATCAGGTGGCTATCAATGTTTGTGAGCAAAATCTCCCCGTGGTCTTTGCTATTGATAGGGCAGGGCTCGTGGGTGAAGATGGACCTACACATCATGGAGCTTTTGATATGTCTTATCTGCGTGCTCTACCTAATTTAAGCATTGTTTCTCCATCAGATGAGGCTCAATTAAAAGATGCCCTCTATACAGCTTTGCGCATGGACGGTCCTGTGGCTTTGCGCTACCCCAGAGGCGCTGCGACGGGCTGCGCAATACCTGGCAGACGAAGTTTCTTAGAGCCAGGAAAAGCATGCCTTTATAAGGATTTCAATAGTAAGCTGACTAAGGTAAAACGCATTGCCTTTTTAAGCATTGGACGCATGCTTGACTTAGCTAAGCAAAGCGCATTAGAGCTTGAAAAGTCGGGGGATATTGATTGCATGATCTATGACATGCTCTGGCTTAAACCCTTAGATCAAGAGGCTCTTGCTGATGCAGCAAGCAGGGCAGATCTTATTGTTTCTCTTGAAGAGGGCGCAAAAATGGGTGGCTTTAGCTCCGCTTTGGCAGAGTCCATGGCAGATCAAGGCCTTTCATGCCCACTCCTGCGCATAGGCTTAGATGATACCTTTGTAGAACAAGGGGCCATGGCTGAGCTTTTGGAGCGCGTAGGTCTTTCAAGTTCGGCTGTGGTCTCTAAGGTACAAGAAAAGATTAAGATCTTATCGGATAGTCAGTGTTAAGCTTAGACTTGAGCACTCCTAAGAGGTGGCCTTTGTGGCACAGCAAAAACAACGCTTAGATTTAGAGTTAATAGCTCAAGGCTTTTTTGAGACTCAAGAGCAGGCCTTGCGGGCGATAATGGCGGGTCTTGTTTTTGATGATGCAAGCAGGCAGGCACTTCCAAAAGCAGGCATGCAGGTTGTGCGTGGTAGAGCTCTCTATGTTAAGGGCTATAAGGCTCACGGGACATCTTATGTGTCAAGAGGGGGTCTTAAGCTTAAGGCTGCCTTAGAGTGCTTTGGCCTAGAAGAAAAGCTTGCTGGGCTAAAGGCTTTAGATATTGGCTGCTCTACAGGGGGATTTACGGACTGTCTTTTACAAGCTAAGCTAGCTTTGGTTTATGCTGTTGATGTGGGCTATGCACAATTTGACTGGGCGCTTAGAAATGATGAGCGAGTAAGGCTTTTTGAGCGTACCAACATCTGTGATCTTCCTGAGATCTTAGCTTCATCTAAACAAGAGCATCCTTGCAGCTTTGATCTTGCTGTGGCAGATGTGAGTTTTACTTCTCTAGTAAGTATATTACCTGCGGTAAGCCAGATGCTTGCTCAAGGAGCTTATTTTGTGCCCCTTATTAAGCCACAGTTTGAGGCGCGAAAAGATCAGGTTGAGGCTGGGGGAATTGTTAGAGATCCCCTGGTGCACCAAGAAGTCTTGGAAAGAATTTGTAGAAAGCTTGTAGAGGCAGGCTTTTTGCTTGAGGATTTGTGCCGCTCACCTATACAGGGCGCTAAAGGAAATATTGAGTTTTTTGCCCTGGCGCATAAAAGTGCTGTACAGGATAATGCTGAGCCTGCGATAGCTCAGCATATACAAGACAGGATACAGGAGCTTTGTTATGAAGATAGTTCTGGTTGCTCATCAAGATAAAACTGATGCACTAGACGCAGCTTATTTACTTAAAAGCTACCTAAGTGAGCAGGGTTTTGAGGTTTTGTTGGCCCCTCCTTATCGGGATGTGCAAGCTTCAGAGCGATTTGTAGATGAGCTTGATTTTTCAGATCTTGTCTTGGTCATATCCCTGGGAGGGGATGGAACTATTTTGCGAGCAGCTCGCATTATTGGAACTCATGAGGTGCCACTTTTAGGACTATGTTTTGGGCATCTGGGTTTTTTGAGTTGCGCAGGAAAAGACGAGATTATTTCGACGGTAAATAAGGCCCTTGCAGGTGAGCTCCATGTTTCAAGGCGCTCTTGTTTGAGCGCACGCGTTTATTTTGAGGACTCTGAGGAGTATTTTGAGGGCTTTGCCCTCAATGATCTTTCTTTAACGCGGGGTCCCTCAGGTAAGATGCTGCATTTTGATCTATGCATCAATGGGCTTAAGCTGGATTCCATACAAGGAGATGGTATGGTTCTAGCAAGTGCTACAGGTTCAACAGGCTATGCCTTATCGGCAGGAGGGCCTATAGTAAACCCTGACTTTAGGGGTATAGTCTGCGTACCCATAGCAGCCCATTCCTTAGCCTCTCGTGCTGTATTAAGCGCTGCATCTGATGTAGTATCGCTTGACTTAAGCTGCAATTTAAGTCAAGACACCATGGTTTATTTAGATGGAATAGCCCTTGAATTTGAGGCCTTGCCCGTGAGAATAGAGGTCTCGCGAGCTCAAGGCGACATATTGCTTTTGCAGCAATCGCGTGACAGTTTTTATGAGGCAAGTTCTCGAGTATTTTACGGAGACGCTAGATGATAGATGAGCTTCAGGTAAAAAATCTTGCCCTTATCAAGGACGCACATATTGAGTTTTCTCCTAAGATGACTGTTTTAACAGGTGAGACAGGAGCAGGTAAGACTGCGCTTTTATCGGCCTTAAAGCTTTTAGTGGGAGAGCGAGCACACAGCCAAGATATTAGAGAAGGCTCAGATGCTCTTGAGCTGAGCGCACGGATTTTTTTGCATAAGGAGCAAGAACTTGAGCTGTCTGCTTTAATTTCTGATGAGCACAAGCAACGCCAGGAGCTTTTTGAATATTTTGACCTGGGTGATGATGAGGAGTGTTTGATACAGCGAAAGCAGACTAGTGAAGGCAGAAGCCGCTGTAATATTAATGCACAGATGGCAAAGGCCTCTCAACTTGCTATTTTGCTTGGTCCTGAACTTGATCTTTGTGGCCAGCATGAGCATCAAAGTTTGCTAAATGTTAAGCGTCACCGTTTTTTCTATGACTCGTGGTTGGGAGCGGCTGCACATCAAAGCTCTCAAGCCTATACAAAAGCCTATCTTGCTTATAAAGATAGTTTGGCTCAGATCGCAAGTTTTGAAGAGGCCATGCGCAGTTCAAAGCAGCAGTTAGAAGATGCACGCTTTGCTCTTGAGCGTATTGCAGAAGTAGACCCACAGCTCGGTGAGCTAGAGGAGCTTCAGGCGCAGCTGCCCCGTTATGAGCATGCAGAAAGCCTGGCAGAACATGCAGCTGAGGCCTTTAATCTTCTGATGGATGAAGACGCGGTTTTGGATAGCCTCTCTGCTGCTGTATCAGAAATTGATCGTGCTTGTCTTATGGATGAGAGGCTCTTGAGTCTAAAGGCCAATCTTCAAGAGGCTTTGGTCCTTGCTGAGGACAGCGCAGCTGAGCTAAGGCAATACAAGGCCTCTTTGCCTTTTGATCCTTATGAACTGGAGCGCCTGCGCTCGCGCCTTGATGCCTTGGAAGCCTTGGCAAAACTTTATGGCCCACGCATGGAAGATGTTTTGAAGCTCAAAGAAGAATCTGCCCACCTGCTTGCCAGTGTAGATAATGCCGATGAGACCCAGCACCTACTTGATGAGCAGTCTAAGAAGGCTTTGGCGCATTTACAGGAGCAGGCCCAGCAATTTTATGCTTTGAGGGAGGCCTCCATTAAGGATTTTTGCACTCAGGTAAATGCCTTTTTGGATCGTCTTGAGATGAAAGGTGCGCATCTTGAGCTTAAGCTAGAGCTCTTGGATGAGAACTTATGGACAAGCCAAAGTCCCTGCGTGCTTGAGTTTATGTTTAAGCCTTCTGCCCATATGAGCGCTCGAAGCTTGGCGCGTATTGCCTCAGGTGGAGAAATTTCACGCCTTATGCTTGCGCTCAAATTGGTCTTATCACAGGCAGATAATCGATCCACCTTAGTTTTTGATGAAATAGATGCAGGGGTAGGTGGCCAGGCTGCACAAGCAATTGCAGAGTTATTAGCGGAGCTTGCAAGGAGGCAGCAAGTTATTGTGGTTACCCATTTGGCACAGATTGCAGCCTGTGCAGATAGGCATTATCTGCTTTCAAAGCTTCAAGATAGCTCTGGTGAGGCGCATACTGAGCTCAAGCTTTTATCGGATACAGAGCGCATAGACGAACTTGCACGCATGCTTTCTGGAGCTTCTTCGCCAGTTGCGCGCGCCCATGCTCAAGAGCTTTTGGATAAGAATAAGCTCTCTTAGGACTAGTAAAAAACAAGGAGCAGGTATTGCATGAGTCTTACGGGACGCATAAAAAAAGATAAACGTACCAAGAATTTAATACCTCGTTTGCTACCTGGTGATATTGCTCTTATTGATCATGAGGATCTTGATAGAGTAAGCGCAGAGTCTCTGGCAGCAACCGGTGTGGCTGCCGTTATTAATGTGCGCAAATCTGTGAGCGGACTGTATCCAAATCAAGGACCTCTGATCTTGCTTCATGAGGGTGTTGTAGTTCTTGATGATGTGGGTGAAGAGCTATTTAATTTACTTGAAGAAGAGGACCAGCTTTGCATCAAGGGAGATTGTCTATATAAGGACGATCAGTTCTTAGCCCGCGGTGTTGAACTCACCGAACCCTTGATTCACCTTCAGGTGCAGCGCGCTGAGGCCTATCTGGCTAATAAGCTGGATGATTTCACACGCAATACCCTTTCATATCTTGAAGATGATAGAACCATCCTTTTAAGTGATATGTGGACGCCGCCCACTGAGCTTTCCTTGCATTCCCGCCACGTTTTGGTGGTTATCAGAGGTCATGATTATAAAGAGGATTTACGTGCTCTGCATGGTTATATTAGAGAGATGCGCCCCGTTTTTATCGGCGTAGATGGGGGAGCAGACGCGCTTTTAGAAGAGGGCTACAAGCCAGATATTATTATTGGCGACATGGATTCAGTCTCAAATGAGGCGCTTATTTCAGGAGCTCAGCTTATCGCTCATGCGTATGCAGATGGCTCCTGCCCGGCCGCAAAGAGGTTAGAGTCTTTGCATCTAAGTTTTGATACCTGGGAGCTTGCTGCTACTTCTGAGGATTTGGCTTTGCTTTTGGCTTATCATGCGCAGGCAAGCTTGATTGTTGCGGTAGGCTCTCATGCAAATTTAATTGAGTATTTGGATAAGAAGCGCTCGGGAATGTCATCAACGTTTTTGGTGCGCTTGAAAGTGGGCGATAAGCTCGTGGATGCAAAGGGAGTAAGTAAGCTGTATCGATCAGCGCCCTCACCCAAGCATCTTATAAGCCTTCTTGCGGCTGCCTTTTTAAGTGTGGCTGTTATTATCGGCATTTCACCACAATTGCAGGCTTCTTTAAGCTTGTTGTGGTTAAGTTTGAAAAACTGGATGGGATTAAACGGCTAGTAGCTCGTGCTATTGGCTTTATAGATGCAATTTAGCTAGGAAAAACAAGGTGAGCTATGTATAACTTGCGCTATCACATCATAACTATAGTGGCTATCTTTTTGGCTCTTGCTCTAGGTCTTCTTATGGGCGCAGCTATTGGTGGTTCTGAGGCTTTGAGACAAACTTCTTCAAGCTTGGTTGAGAATTTGCGTAAGGATTATAGCGCAGCAATTTCTGAGCGCGATAAGCTCAAAGAAGAGTTGTTGCGCAATGACAGATTGGGCTCAGAGCTCTTTTTAGCTTGGTCTAAAGATAGGCTGGCGAAAAAAAGCATACTCGTTCTTACTGACAGCAGTTCTACCGCTAGCTTAGAGCGGGTGGAAGATACTTTAAGCAGGGCAGGTGCTCAGACTATTCGTCTTAACTTCAATCTTGATAATTTTGACTCCTTAAATGAAGCTGATTTAAGCGAGCTCAAAGCTTTGCTTGGACGCCTGAGTCATAAAAGCACCGCAGATCTTAGCCCTAAGCAAGTATTGAGTTTAAGCTCTGAATTACTTGTTGGGGAGCTAGAGTCAGGAGCCTTGGCTCGGATCAAGCCTGGCCTAAGCTTAGAAGATAATAAGGAGAAGCAGCAAGCTGAGGAGCAGCAGGAAGGCACACAGCAAGAGAGTGCCCAGCAGGAAACTGCGCAGCAGCAAGAAGCTGAGCAGGTCCAAACAGATAAAAGTCAGTTTGAACAGCACGGTGAGGCAGCTGAAGCTGGCCAGCAGCTGTCAGGAGAGCTCTTAGAGTACCTCTTGAAGCATAGGCTTATTAACCTTACAGTCAGCAAGGATGCTAGTGCAAAGATATCCGGTGTGGTATGTCTGGCGCTTAGTGCCGATAAAAGCTCACATCCATGGGGTCTTGCACTCTCTGCTGCAGCAAGTCAGGCAAAGATACCAACGGTTCTCACGCAGCTTTCCTCTTATGATGACAAGCTTTTAATTGATGCTCAAACAAGGGGCTTCTCTGGAGTTGCAGCTTGTGAAACTATGGTTGGCGAGTATGGTCTCTTAGCACTATTATCTGGTGCAGAAGCAGGAGTATATGGAATTGAGGGCGCTAAGACCTACCCTGACCTCCCTCAGCAGCCTTAGGCTCATGCTTTGCAAGATCTCTTGTTTTGAGGGCGGCTTCAATATCTAGGTATTGTCTAAGACGATGCAGGATGTCGCCCAAGCTCTTTCCCGTTTGTCTGTGACTTAGCTTCAGGCTCATTTCATGAATGCGCAGATGCAGTTGAATAGCCTTTTTGCTCATCATGAGTTCTACAGCAAAGCCAGGCGCTAATGGGCTTAAGTTATAGAGGGTATTGAGGCTTAAGGCTCTTTGCCCCGAAAGGGGGCTTTGCCAATAACGTTGAGGATAGTTATAGAGCTGTTCACTTTCGGCCAGCTCTTTGCGTGCTCGTTTGAGTACCTGGCCAAAGCCACGTTTTTTTGTCTTATTGCTGCGCTGATCCTTGTGTCCTGTTTCATGCTCAGGCTCTGCTTTTGCAAAGGCGGCAATAACAAGGTCAGCCTCTTGTTTGATAAGGGGCTCAAGCAGGGCAAAGCAGCGTCCGGCACAAAGCTCTAGGTCTGCGTCCAAGAGTAAGACAAAGTCTCTGGCTGCCTGAGCTTTGCGCTCAAGAAGTAGAGAGGCATGCTCAAGGAGGTAGTTGAGGGCCTGGCCCTTTCCCTGTTTAGAGCTATTTTGGTAGCAGTGCAGCTCTATCTTATCGCCATAAGCAGGACAATGCTCTTTTAGAGCTTGTGTACATGCCTGAGAAAACTGGATGAAACTTGCATCACGTGAGTGATCATCAATTACATGTATGTGTATGCGAGACAAAGCATAGCGCTCAAAACAAACCAAGCTGTAGTCGCAAAGACTTTTTAAGGTCTTGGGGAGGCGTTCAAACTCGTTATACGCGGGAATAAGAATGTGTAGGTAGCTTGAGCCGTTTTGCATGAGCGGCCTTTCTGGGTGAGGCTAGAGGCAAACATATGTATCTTGTAGTTCTTATTATCATATCAATAACTACCTTAATAGTTCCTGCTCTTGTTATGGAGCTTTTGGCTCCTGAGCTAGAGATCTCTGCGCCTCGCCAAAAAAATTATCGTGGTAAAGAGGTTTGGCATGGCTTAGGTTTGGTCTGGGCCTTATGGGTATTGGGTGTCTGGGTTGGAGGCATTGCCATAGGCGCTCTCATTGGGTATCAGCCCTCGTGGCTTTTGCTTATTAGTTCCTCGCTGCCCCTCATTTTGGGTTCTTGTCTATTTGGTCTTTTTGATGACTGGATTGGGGCCTCAGATAAGCAAAAAGGCTTTTCTGGCCATCTGCATGCTTTTGCTCAAGGCAGAATGACCACAGGTTTTCTTAAACTTTTGGGAATTGGGCTTTTGGCGGTCTTTACAGCAGCAAGTCTTACAGACCCTCTGATCCCCACCCTTGGCTGCATTAGCTTAGTCCTTCTTAAAGCAGCAGTAATTGCGCTTTCTGCAAACCTTATAAATCTTTTAGATTTACGTCCTGCTCGGGCACTTAAAAGCTATAGTTTTGGTATTTTTCTACTCTGCTGCTTTTTATTTATAGTCTGGGTCTTGGGCCGCATTCCAGGCTCACATTTCTTTTTGATACTGTGTTCAATTGCTCCCGTAATATCTATTTGGCGCTTTGATGCACATGAGCGGGGAATATTAGGAGATGCAGGGGCTAATGCAATGGGAGCTTACCTTGGCTTTTTGTTTGTAGCCTATCTTCCTTGGCCTCTATTGTTTCTCGTCTTTATAGTCTTGGCAGGCTTAAATTTGCTTTCAGAGCGCTATTCTTTTACTGAGCTTATTGAGTCTAATAGAGTGCTTAAAAATATAGACGACTTGGGTCGCTTAAAGTAAAATTAAAAGCTTGAGTAGTATATTTTTTACACCTGTGTGAGGAGCAGTTTTTAGATCATGGCTAAACATATTTTTGTAACAGGCGGTGTGGTTTCTTCCTTGGGTAAGGGTATCACCGCCGCTTCTTTAGGACGCCTCCTTAAATCACGAGGCTATAAGGTCACCATGCAAAAAATGGATCCCTATCTTAATGTTGATCCTGGAACTATGTCACCCTTTCAGCATGGAGAAGTCTTTGTTACAGAAGATGGTCATGAGGGAGATTTAGACCTTGGTCACTATGAGCGTTTTATTGATGAGAATTTAACGCGCGAATCAAACTTTACTCAAGGCTCAATTTATAAAAATCTTATTGCCCGTGAGCGCCAAGGTGAGTTTTTAGGCGGAACTGTACAGGTTATTCCTCATGTTACTGACTCAATTAAAGAACGCCTGCGCAGGATTACCGAGCAAACCAATGCAGACATCATCATCACAGAGATTGGTGGAACCATTGGTGATATTGAATCACTGCCTTTTATTGAGGCCATTCGTCAGTATAGAAAAGACTGCGGTGCCGATAATGTCTGCTTTGTTCATGTCTCCTTAGTTCCTTATATTGCTGCTGCTCATGAAGTAAAAACCAAACCTACTCAGCACAGTGTTAAAGAACTGCGCTCTTTGGGCGTTCAGCCAGATTTTATCGTCTTGCGCTCTGATCATGAAATTGATGACTCAATCAGAAAAAAGATTGCTCTTTTCTGTGATGTAGAAACAGAGGCAGTTTTTACCAATGAGGACTGCGACTCTATCTATGATGTACCAGGTCTTTTGTATGAACAAGCCATGGATCTGCGTGTATGTGAGCGTCTCAAACTTGACCCCAGAGAGATAGATCTCAGTGAGTGGAATAATTATCTAAACGCTGCTCGTAGCTGTGAAGGAAATCTCAATATTGGCGTGGTAGGCAAGTATGTATCCTTGCCTGATGCCTATATTTCTGTAATTGAGGCCATACATCATGCTGGCGTTTACTATGGCAAAAAAGTCAATGTTGAGCTCATTGATGGAGAAAATCTTGACTGTGCAGAGCTTGAAGATAAGCTTGGGCATCTTGATGGCATTTTAGTACCTGGTGGTTTTGGTATTAGAGGTCTTGAAGGTAAAATTTGTGCAGCTCAGTATGCGCGTGAAAATAAGATTCCTTATTTGGGTATCTGCTTGGGTATGCAGGTAGCGGTTTGTGAATTTGCTCGTAATGTAGCAGGTATGGCTGGAGCTAATTCTGCTGAATTTGCAGATCACTTAGAGTATCCGGTCATTGACCTTATGCCTGAGCAAGAAGATATTACCGATAAGGGCGGAACCATGCGCCTTGGTAGCTATCCTTGCCGAGTAATGGAAGGCTCGCTAGTACACAAAGCCTATGGTGAGGACGTAGTTTATGAACGTCATCGTCATCGCTATGAGGTTAATAACGCCTTTAGAGAGCGCCTTGAACAGGCAGGCCTTATCATCTCGGGTATTTCTCCCAATAATCGATTGGTAGAAATGATAGAGCTTCCTCAAGAGATGCACCCATGGTTTGTTGCAACCCAGGCTCATCCTGAATTTAAGAGCCGCCCCACACATCCGCATCCCTTATTTAGAGAATTTGTTGGTGCCTCAATTGAAAAGAGTGAAAACTAATGAATGCACAGCGTGTTTTAGATAATTTTTTGAAGCTTGTACAAATTGACTCTCCTTCTGGTGAGGAAAAAGAGATGGCTCTAGAGCTTAAGGCGCAGCTTGAGGCCTTAGGCATGGAAGTTTATTTTGACGACAGCGCCAAAGATACTGGCTCAAATGTGGGAAACCTTATAGCTCATTTAGAGGGCACAGGCCCCGGAAAGCTTGCTCTTTCTTCTCATATGGATACTGTATCTCCTGGTAGAGGTATTAAACCAGTAGTTGGAGATGATGGTATTATTCGTTCTGAAGGGGATACCATTTTGGCCGCTGACGATAAAAGCGGAGTAGCTGCTATCATCGAGGCTATTAACTCTTTGCGTGAGCAAGATAAACCCTATCCCTCTATCTTGGTTACCTTTACTGTTAAGGAAGAAACGGGACTTGAAGGGGCTAAGTTCTTATCGCCAGAGCTTTTTGCTGACAATCCCTTAACCCTGGTAGCAGACGGCTCAGGTCCTGCAGGAACGCTTACCATTGGAGCTCCATTTAACTATAAGTTTGAGTATGAAATTACTGGTAAAGCCGCTCATGCCGGTGTTGAACCAGAAAAGGGAATAAGTGCCATTACGGTGGCTGCTCGCGCTATTAGCGCTTTTGACTATGGCCGTATTGACGAAGAGTCAACAGCAAATATAGGCCTTATTGAAGGTGGTCGTGCCGATAATATCGTGGCGCAGCATTGTAAGGTAACAGGTGAGTGCCGCTCCCTTAATTTTGAGAAGCTGCAAAAGATTAAGGTGCAGATTCAAGAGAGTTTCCAGCGTGCTGCCCTTGAGGCGGGAGCTCAGATCAAAGAAGACTGGGATCTTGAGTGTCATGGCTATCGTTTAGCAGATGATGATCCCAATTTAGACTTGCTGCGTGAAGCTGGCGCAGATGTTGGTATTGAGGTGCGTACCGAATTTTCGGGTGGCGCTTCTGATGCTAATGTAATTGCGGGCAAGGGTGCAAATTCATTAGTTATTGGTACGGGTATGACCAATTATCACACTACCGATGAGTGCATTAAGATTGTAGATCTTGAAAACACCGCCCGCTTTATTGAGGCTGTGGCTTATCGAGTTTCTAATCAGGCAGCTTCTGCATAAATAAGAGTAAGCTTTGAGCTTGAGGTAGAGGCCAAAAACAAAGGCAGATGCAGAGGTGGATACGGATGCATGAGCAGCTGCATATGCAATGGGCGCTGGTCCAAAGCATAGTTAAAGAAACAAAAGCATATCAAATTTGCCTAGTGACAAGTCCCCAAGAGCAAGGCTGCTTGGGGACTTCGCTTAAGCTATTTAATTATCCTCAGTTGTTGGGGAGCCTACATGAGGGTGATCTTGTCTTGATCAATACGCAGGCTTTGGAGCTAGGCCTTGGGACAGGGGGTTTTGGATTTGCCTGCGCCGCTCTTCCAAAGGCTGTAGTGCAAAACTATCCCCAATTGTTATCCCAGCTCCAGCATAATGCTGCTCAGATGCATCAAGCTGCAGATCAATCCAGGCGTATTGTAAAGATGAGATATAATCCCTTTCAATATTTGGTACAAAGCCTTGAAGCTCAGGAGTCAGCTTTGCATAGCAGCTTAAAGGACCGCGTCTGCTTTAAGCAGCTTGGATATCCCGTTATTTCCTGTGAGCTGCATTCTCAGTCCTTGGCGGTCATTGCAAGCCTTAAAAACTTAGATCCTCAGCTAAAAATTGCTTATATCATGACAGATGAGGCAAGCTTGCTGGCTGCACAAGCTATGATGCTTGATGAGTTCATCAAGCAAAAGCTTATTGATGAGTGTATCTGTGCGGGCCAGGCTCTTGCCTGTCATGAGCGGGGCGATAAAGACGCGGTGAGCCTGGCTTCAGCCTTGCTTGCAGCAGAAGAGCTTGCCTGCGATTGTGCTGTTGTTAGCATGGGACCGGGCTCTGTGGGAACAGGAACTGCATTGGGGACAACAGCTCTTGCACAGGCGGAAGCGCTTAATACAACAGCATCTTTGGGGGGTAGCCCTCTATGTTGTCTGCGTGCTTCATTTGCCGATAAGAGAGAGCGCCATTTTGGTATTAGTCACCACAGCAAAACTGTGCTTCAACAATTCTGTTTAAGGCCTGTCTTATGCGCTTTACCTGATCTTAGTAAGATTGAAGATCTAAGTGAAGAGAATAAGAAAGGCTGGGACAGACAAGTACAAGAACTTAAGAATCCTCAAGCCCTTAAGGACGACAAATCTAGCTTATCCTATCATAGCTTTGAGCAACATAGCTTTGTTACGCCTGAGCAGCTTCTTGAGGACTTTTTAGAACATAGTAATAAGTCTGCTGAGAGCCCCAGCTCACAGGACACTCAAATCCAAAGACAGCTTCTTGAGTTGCGTGATAAATATAAAAGTCTCATTCCTGGTGAAGATCAGGCTTTGGTATTGCACAGTATGGGTAGAACTTATGAGCAAGATAGGCTCTTTTTTGAATCCTGTAAGGCCAGTGCATTAGCGCTGTGCTTAAAGAGACTAGGTCTTATCGCATAGCTTTAATGTTAGATGTGTTAGTGCTGGGTATCACTATCTTGATGGGTCTTACTATCTTGATGGATATCAATATCTTGATGGGCATCACTATCCTGCTGGGGATTATTGTCTTGTGGGACGCAAACCTCCTTGAGTTCATCTCTCCTGGGCTCATCAGTGCGTAGTTTTTGCTCCTTAGATTCTTGCGCCCTAAGTTCTTCTGCCTCAAGTTCTCTAGCCTTCAGTTCTTCTGCTTTAAGTTCTTTAAGGACGCGCTTAGGCTCAAGTATGCGTTTTCGCTCTAAGCTGCTGTAACGATGCACGTCATAGCCTTCCATCCACAGATCAATTATGTGATCAAAGTTTTCTTTTCCCTGATGAAAGACCTGAGAAATAACCTGATGAGTGCGCACCTTTGCAAGATAAGGATCATCAATGTGCTCTTTTGTGGGCAAAGGAAGATGAAGATCTACCAGAAGGCACATGCGCTCTCGTGCCGATAAGGTAAGACTTGCAACTACAAGACCAACGCATAAGCCCAGGGCAACATTAGTAATGCGTATTCTCAGTAGATCAACACCACCAATATTGGTGCCCATCATAATTACCAGCACAAAAAACATGGTGTAGCAAAGCATGAAGCCCGCATAATTAACCTCCCTAAGCGAGGTAGATAAGAAAAGTAAGAGCCCTACGCTAAAGGCAAGGATATAAAAGTTGTGTACGTAAGTAATAAACAAGAAGCACAGTATAATGGCGATAAAACAAGACATGATATAGCGCAGACCACGCTTATAGATTACAGAGCTTTTTGGGAAAAAGAGGGCTATGGCGCTTGCGCTGGCCCACTCGGCTCGGCTGAGTCCCAAGAGGTATACCAAAGCAACTGCGCAGCCAGAGGCTATCATAATACGATAAGCCATACGCCCAGCAGGCGTAGCCATTTTTAAATCATTTAAGAGATTATGTTTTGAGTCTTTGAGCCTTGTTTTAAGAGTCTTTCTTTGCCATGATGGGGTTTTAAAGAAGCTAAGAGCCATAATTAAGGCAAGGACTCCACCAGCCAAAATATCTGCATGATTCATAAGGGGACTTGTGGTAGTGGCTGTAGATCCCATAAAGGCACTTGATAGCCAAAAAAATGCAGCCCTTACTCCAGCCATACCAAAGTTTTGCATATAACCAATGCAAAAACCAATACTGCAGCAAAGGGCTAAAACCCCCAGCATATGCCCTGCAACCAGGCGTCCAAAACTATAAAAGATAAGTCCGCCCACAACTGAGCCCAGTATGGTAACAGAACGTCGTTCAGTTGAGCCCCTGGGATCAGCTAAGGCTATCATGCCTGCACCAAGCGCTGCTCCAAAGAGATCACGCATGTGAGCGCCTTCAACTATATAGCTCATGCTGGTAGAAATAATGAGAGGTAAAATAAAGCAAAGAAGAACGCGGATAGCTGTGAGCCAAGTATCAGGTTTTGCATAATGGGGGAGTACATCATTGATCTCATGCAAGCCACGCCTCAGTACGCGTGTGTAGCCTTGCGAGCTCATATGCACTACTCCTTTCTGCTACCTTACCTTGCTTGCTGTAGGTCCTGTATAAGATCTTCTATGAGATCAAAAACGCTTGGGACCTGGCTTCTTTGCATATAGTTAGAACTCAGAAGATTAACCTTACGAAATAGCCTATAAAAATAGAAGTTCTCTAATAACTTTGCCACCATCAAAAAATAAGTCTAGCGAATTTTAAAAATTGCCGTATACTCTCAAGATATGAGCAAAAAACTTTCACAAGCTTTACGCTTGTATCTTCAATATCTTCTTGTCGAGAAGGGCGCAGCGCACAATACTATCTGCGCTTATCGCCGTGACCTAGAGAGCTATTGCAGCTATCTAGAAGATCAGGGCTGCTTAGATCCGGCATGCGTGGAGAGCTCTCATATTGAGCGCTATCTTCAAGAGATGATGAGGGCTAAAAAAGCGCGATCCTCAGTTGCTCGAGCAGGGGCAGCCATCAAGGATTTTCATGAATTTTTGCAAGAAGAGGGGATAGCAGAGTCTCATCCAGCAGCCTTGATAGATCTTCCCAAAAAGGATTTACGTCTGCCTGATACCTTAAGCATTAGCCAGGTCAATGCTTTGCTTGAACAGGCTTTTCCCAATAGCGCCGCGGGTAAACGTGATCATGCTATCTTAGAACTCTTATATGGCTGCGGTCTAAGAGTTTCAGAGCTTATCGGATTAAACAAAGATCAACTTTATTTGGAAGAGTCTTTTATTAGGGTATTTGGTAAAGGTTCCAAAGAGCGCTTGCTGCCCATTGGGGCTTCGGCTCAAAAAGCCCTGAGTCTGTATTTAGATACGGCGCGCTCCCTCTTACATACCAAAAAGGAGGGGCTAGCAGGGCAAGACCCTGAGGCAGTGTTTCTTAACCAACGCGGTAAACGCATGACCCGACAAGCAGTTTTTGATTTAGTTTCATTTTATGGTGAGCGTGTGGGCATAGAAAAGCTTCACCCACATAGCTTACGACATAGTTATGCCAGTCATCTTTTGGGTGGAGGTGCTGATCTGCGTGTGGTTCAGGAGCTGTTAGGTCATGCAGATATTTCAACCACCCAAATTTATACGCATGTAGATAGAACTCATATACAAGAGGAATATCTCAGTGCTCACCCCAGAGCGTAGCTTAGTTCCTCTTTAATCGATTATTGCAGCCTTCCCAATTAACAATACTATGAGAGTAATACTGAGGTACTACTGAGGGCCAAATGAGTGAGAGCCCACACCTTACCCCACCATAAAACTATGGTGGGGTATTTTTGTGAAATGAGCAGTTCAAAGCAGCTGTCTTAAGGTTTTAAAACAAGACTCCACTAAGACAGTTCATGTATCGAATCCCAAAAAGATATATGAAAATGTAGTGGTGTGGGGCATAAGTACATAAAAGTGTTGCAAAGTGTCGGAACTTGTTTTACTCTTATATAAAGCTTAATGAGCTTGGTATCTCTTTTGTCTTTATGCCTAGACGCTTAAAGACAGTAAAGGAAACACAGTATTACCTACTATGAGCTGCTATTTATTCAACCAACCTAGCTTAAACGTAGCAATTCACACTAGGCAGCTCACCGGTTCTAACTACGCACTTGGGAGGAGGGTAAGGTGCTCGTAGGGTCATATGAACATAATTTGGACTCAAAAGGACGCCTTGCCCTGCCTGCCCCTTTTAGAAAAGAGATAGAGGGATCAGATCTTATTGTGGTTCCCAGCCCAACTGAAAAAGCTTTGTTTGTCTTTGACCCAGTAAAGTTTGAGCTTTGGCTGGATTCCTTATTTGAGCGCACGGGTGGTTTTAATCCTCGTTCACGTAAGGATGTGGCTATTAGAAAGCGTATTTTGGGTAGCTCAGCACCCGTAGTGCTTGACTCTGCAGGACGTCTTAGCATCCCAAAACAGCTTAGAGATTATGCAGCTCTTACTAAAGAAGTCACTGTGCTTGGTAACTACGACCATGCAGAGCTTTGGGATAGCGCTTGCTATGCAGAGCATATGGCTGAGCTAAGCGATGCTGACTTTGAAGAGTTTTTCTTTACTGAGTAGGAAAGGCATATGACTTTGACATCTGAATACCGGCATGAACCAGTCTTACTGGAAGAGATTGTTGAGGCACTGTCCTTAGTTTTAGAGCGTCGCCAGCCAAGGAAGAAAGGCCTTAAAACACTGCAAGACTCGGGCAGTGATTTTGGCCCTGTAGTATGTGATTGTACCTTGGGAGGGGCGGGGCACTCTAAAGCCTTTGCTTCTAAGCTTTTAGCTTATAACCAGGATTTACTAGAAGGCTTAGGCTTAAATACTCAGCCTAAACTAGAGCTTTATACCCCTAAAGCTTTACTAGAGCTTGATCCTTTAGAACTTTGCTTTTTGCAAAAACAAGCTCTGCTTTTAGGTATAGATCAGGATGATTTGGCCCTAGAAGTAGCCACGGCTCGCCTTAATGAACTTTGTCAAGACAAGTTAGTGCATAGGCAGCTTAAGGGCAATTTTTCTCAGCTGGATAGCTTGCTTGGCTCCATCAATTGTCCTGGCGTAGATTTCTTCTTGTTTGATATTGGTGTGAGTTCTCCACAATTTGATATCCCTGAGCGCGGCTTTTCTTATAGGCATGATGCTCAATTAGATATGCGGATGGACCCGAGGAATCAAACCTTAAACGCACATGAGGTCATTAACACCTATAACGAAGCAGACCTCACTCGGATATTCCGCGCCTTTGGAGAAGAGAAGTTTTCCGCTCGTATCGCCCAGCGCATCTGCCAAAAACGTGCCTGCAAGCCTATAGATACTACGCTTGAGCTTGCTGAGCTTGTTAAAGAGGCAATACCAGCTGCTGCAAGAAGAGCAGGCGGCCATCCCGCAAAGCGCGTTTTTCAGGCTCTTAGAATTGAAGTAAACAAAGAGCTTGAGGTCTTAGAACATGCGCTTGAGCGAGCGCTAGCATGGCTTAGACCCCAAGGAGTTTTGGCGGTAATTTCTTATCACTCACTTGAAGATAGGCTCGTTAAACAGATCTTTGCAAAGCACACGCAAAGCTGCATCTGTCCTCCAGATTTGCCGGTATGTAGCTGTGGCTTAAGCCCAGATATCAAAGTGCTAACAAAAAAGCCCCTTGTGGCTTCTGCTCAAGAGCTTGAGCGAAATCCTCGGTCAAGCAGCGCTAAGCTGCGGATTGCTCAAAAGCTCTAAGACGCATGCGCCATAAGGCGCAAAGGCCCTAAGGCGCAAGAGATAAGTAAAGACAACAGATAGGTTTATTATCCAATGGCACAGGCAGCACAGAGATTTTCATACGCTAGCTACGAACAGGCTCTTCCTAAAGAGCGCACTACGCATAAACCGGCAGAGCTTGAGCTGGTAAGGGGAAGACGAGCTCAAGCTCGCCAAACTAAAGGCGGCATTCAAATGAACCTTATAGCTATCGCAGCCTTAGTCTTTGTGCTTGTTTTGGGTATCTGTGCTTTGCGTGTTACGCTTTCAGCCTTAACTGTTAACACTATGATTCAAAATACCAAAATCCAAAATGAAATAAATAGCACCCGAAGCCAAACTGATGACCTCCAAGTTCAACAGGCAGTATTTTCTAGTCCTGATCGCATTGAAAATATTGCAAAAGATGGTTTGGGTATGATACCTGCTAAGCAGGTTAGTGAGCTTGCACTTAATTAATCTTTGATTGGCCTTGCCATGTTGTATAGTATAGGGGAGCTCCTTGCAGCTCATGCTCATCCATATAGACCGCGTGATCCCTATTATACTGAGGGAGACTATGAGCAAGGCTCTTCTCGCACAAGTTCATCAAGAAGAACTCATGCTTCATATTCGGCAGGTTCAAGCTCTCCAAGGCCATCTAGGCCACCACGCTTTCCCAGAAGAATAAATATTGCAAGAATACTTGACGGCCTCAGATCATTTAAATTAGAGCAGGCAGATAGACGCCTGTTTCCTATTTTTTGCATCTTTCTATTTTTTGTGGCCTTAGTTTTAGTGCGCCTCTTTTGGTTTCAAGTGGTAAAAAGCTCTGCTTATGCCGAGCAGGCTCAAGTACAGCGCACAAGGGATATCACCATTCCAGCAAAACGAGGCACAATTTATGATCGCCAGGGCAATGTTTTGGCAAAATCAGTAGAGTGCAAAACAATATATGCTAATCCCTCTGAAATTGACGCAAAAAATCTGAGCTTACTCACCAATATTGTGAGCGATACCTTAAATCTGGAAAAAGCTGAGGTCTTAGATAAGCTTTCTAAGCACGATAAAACATTCGTGTATATTGAGCACAAAATTGACAATAAGTTGGCTGATGAGCTTAGTCAGAATCTTGAAGAAGCTGGCATTCAAGGCTGCATCTATAAGCTTAAAGATCAAAAGCGCGTCTATCCTTATGGAGCTATAGGCGGAGAGGTCATAGGTTCGGTAAACCGTGATGGCGATGGCTTGACGGGTCTAGAGAAATACTATGATACCTTGCTTAAAGGTACCGATGGAGAGCTCTTGATCCAAAGAGGGCGCTTAGGACAGCCCATTGCCGGAGGCATAGAAAAAGATCTTCCAGCTCAAGACGGCACCGATATTATCGTCAGCATAGATATAGAAATACAACAGCAGGCAGAAAAATCTGTGGCAGAAACGGTAGAAAAGTGGAGTGCAGATTCAGGCTCTGCTGTAGTAATGAGTCCAAAAACAGGAGAGATTTTAGCGGCTTGCTCTACGCCATTTTATGATCCATCTGATCTTTCAAGCGCCTCACCAGATGCCCTTAATTTGCGTCCGGTTACTGATGCTTATGAACCAGGATCCACCTTTAAGCCCTTGACAGCAGCCATGGCTCTTAATGAGGGGGTAAGCTCTCCTGAAAAAGGCTATACTGTGCCTCCTTCTCTTAAAGTTGGTACCCATAATGTTAAGGATATTTTTGAGCATGGCACCATTGGCATGAGCCTGCGAGAAATCCTTATGCAGTCATCTAACATTGGTATTATCTTGGTTCAGCGCGAAGTGGGCGTCAATACCTTTAGAAACTATCTTAAAAAGCTACATTTTGGTGAGCGCAGCGGCATAGATTTTGGCGGAGAAAGTGCGGGTATTATTGCTTCCGATGAAAACTGGGGTTCTGCAAACGCCGGCTTTAACTCCTTTGGTCAGGGTATTTCTGTGACCCCAATACAAATTTCGCGCGCTATGTCAGCTATTGCAGATGGTGGCCTTTTGCGCGTCCCTCATTTCTTGGTTGCAAAAAATGGTGAGCGCGTTTTATACCCAGAGCCCGAGCGCGTGTTTTCTGAGGCCGCAAGCGACCAGGTTGCAGATATGATGAAGTCGGTAGTCTCAGAGGGTACTGGTAAGAATGGCCGCATTGAGGGCTATTCAATATCAGGTAAAACTGGTACAGCACAGCGTGCAAATCCCAACGGTAAGGGCTACCTTAAAAATTCAAATACCGCAAACTTCATTGGCTTTGGACCCACAGAAGATCCTGCTCTTTTGGTTTACGTGGTTGTTGATGGAACTCCTGATGGTTTTGGTGGAACCACCGCAGGTCCTGCCTTTAGAGATATCATGAAAGTTGCGCTTAAGCGCCTCAATATAGCACCTTCAGATCTTAAGGCCTTTAATCAGGCAGATGAGATTGAGCGTGCACAGGAGCGTCAAGAGGAAGAGACACGTGAGAGATTGATTGAGCGCAAGCAGGAAGCAGAATCAGGGGAGTCTTCTGCTAAGAAAAAGAAAGAATCGAGCAAGAAGAGCAGCTCAGGTAGCACCAAAAAACGTGCCAGAAATTAGCTGTTTTGCCGATAAAAACTTGGCGCCTAGACAGATAAGCGCTTACGAAAGGCGCTTATCTAAACTTAAGCTAGAAAGAATAGGTTATTGGTTATGTCTATAAGCGGATCTCTCAAGCGGGATGCTATCATCTTTGCGCTTAAAGAATATGAGAGTATGAATCCTGATAAACTTAGCATTCTTTATGAACCTGGCGCAATTAATATATCCTTCGATGAGACCCATGATATAGAGAGCTTTTCCTTAGATTCAAGAAAGCTTGATAAACACACAGCTTTTGTAGCATTTAAGGGCGAGCATTTTGATGCTAATGACTGTGTTATAGATGCACTGAGCTTGGGTTCACCTCTTGTGATAATGAGTCAAAAGCTGGACAGGGATGCTGATGGGCAGCCAAGCCAAGAGCTGCTAGAGCTGCAAAATGCGGCACGAGCTAATCAGTCTATCTTAGTCTATGCCCAAGATCCTACAGAGCTTCTTCAAAGCTTGGCTCTGGCTTATCGGCTAAGGCTTAAGCTCAAAGCTTGCATAGGTATTACCGGCTCTGTGGGAAAGACCACCACCAAAGAAATGATGAGCAAGCTTGCGCGGCTGCGGTATAAAACACATGCAACCACAGGGAATTTTAATAATGAACTGGGATTGCCTCTTACTATTTTATCTGCGCCTCAAGACACAGAAATTCTCATTTTGGAGATGGGTATGTCGGCCTTGGGAGAGATTGCTCAACTAGCTTCTATTGCTAAACCCAGCCTGGGTATTATCACCAACGTTGGCGTGTCTCACTTGGGAAAACTGGGTAGCCGAGAGAATATAGCGCGCGCAAAATTTGAACTTGCTCAAGGCTTACAGCCAGGCTCATCCCTTATTCTGCACGAAGAAGATGACTACTTTGAATGGATGAAAGCGGCGATAACAGAGCAAAAACTTGATCTTGAGCTGCTTAGTTATTCTAGCGCTGCTGTGGACTATGAGCTTGATGAGCTGGGACGTCCTGAGTTTGGTTATAAGGGAGTACAGTTTAAGCTTTCTGTTCCAGGTGTGCATAACATTGCAAACGCTCTAGCTTGTATTACAGCCGCTGAATCTTTGGGAATTGAGCTTACTCAGGCTGCCCAAGCCCTCCATGAAAAGCTTCCCTCTTCTGGGCGCCAAGACATTATCGAATGCAAGGGCGTCAGAATAGTTGACGATAGCTACAATGCCAATCCAGTATCCATGCTTGCCTCTCTAAAGGCCTTTGCGTCTATGAAATGTGAGGGTAAAAAGTATGCAGTTTTAGGAGATATGGGGGAGCTTGGAGAACAAGAGGCTCAGTTGCACGCAGAGGTGGGAACTCAATTTGCGCGCTTAATATTAGATAAAAGCACAGCTACAGGGCAAAATCCTAAAGATGAAGAGTCAGGGCTTGCTAGGCCAAATATTGACACATATTTAATTTGTGTTGGAAAACTTAGCCATGAGATTGCCAAGGCTGCCAATTTTGAAGGATTGCCCGAGTCTAATATAATAATGTGCGGCTCAATTGAAGAAGCACTACAAGAGCTTAAGGATCTCAAAGCAGGAGATGCTGTTTTGGTTAAGGCATCTAGGTCTGCTGGTCTTGAGCGCGTAGTGAAAGGACTAGTTGAACGTGCTAATTGGTAATCATAGCTATCCAACCTATCAGGTTTTTATAGCCCTGTTTGTATCGGTATTTTTAACCTTACTTTTTATGCCAGCTTTAATTAAGCTGTTGCGCTACCGCAAAATTGGACAACAGGTTAGAGCAGATGGTCCCCGTGGTCATCTGGTAAAACAGGGAACACCCACCATGGGTGGTATAGTAATGATTTTAATTACCCTTGTTACCTGCCTTTTATTTACGCGTTGGAACACCGAACTTATCTTGCTATTCATTGCCTTTTTGGCAACCGCTCTTCTGGGCTTTATTGATGACGTGTCCAAGGTTGCTTATAAGCGCTCTTTGGGTTTGCGCGTACACCACAAGCTAATCTTGCAGGCGATAATATCAAGCGTCTTTGCCTTGGGTGTGGTAAATATTTTGGATATCCCTCCCACAGTGAGTATTCCAGGCGTTAATTTAACCTTTGATTTAAGCCTCCTAAGCCTCCATTTTGGGGATTTTCAAATTCCTCCTTTGTATCTGCTCTTTGTATTTTTATTTATGGCAGGCTTTTCAAATTCTGTTAATTTGACTGATGGTCTTGATGGTCTAGCTGCGGGTACCGTTATGATAGTCATGCTGGTTATGGCTATGATTGCCTTTAGATCAAACTCTCTACCTCTTGCAATTTTTGCTGCAAGCTGTGCAGGAACCTGTATTGGCTTTTTATGGTTTAATTGCCACCCAGCAGAGATTTTTATGGGAGACACCGGATCTCTTGCCTTAGGTACTGCCTTTGCGGGTCTTGCAATTCTTACCCGTACAGAATTTATTTCACTTATTGTGGGAGCTTTATTTATTGCAGAGGCAATGAGCGATATTATCCAGGTTGCAAGCTTTAAGATGAGCGGAAAGAGAGCTTTTTTGATGGCTCCTATTCACCATCATTTTGAGAAAAAGGGCTGGTCTGAGACAACGGTAGTAATTCGCTTTTGGATTATTACTGCCGCTTGTGCAGCCTTGGGCTTTACCTTGTATTTCCAAGTAATGTTCCGATAAGAACGGAGCTGTTGGAGAGATGAATCTAGCAAACTGCACTGGCTCTGAAAGTTCTGTACGCTCTGCAGCCTCTGCAAGCTCTACAAGCTCTGCTCTTGCAATAAAGCCTCATGTTCCAAGCATTTCAGCTGATTCTAAGATTTTAGTTGTGGGAGCAGGAAGTTCGGGTAAAGCTGCCTATGAACTTTGTTCTTTTTTGCAAGAACGTGGTGGTATTTACGCTTTTGAGCTTTGGGATCCCCATAAGGATATTTATGCGGAAGATAAGCGCTTAGATTTAGCAGAACAGCTCTCTTTTGAACACTATACTATAGGAGTGCTTTCTCCAGGTATCTCACCCTTTTCTCAGGAGTATGCACAGGCAAAATCTCTTTGTGATGAGCTTATTTCTGAGGTAGAACTTGCCTGGCGCATTTACCCACGTCCTGATCGCTGGCTTGCAATTACAGGAACGAATGGTAAAACAACTACCACGGCACTCACTACGCATATTTTTGAACATTCAAATAGGCGGGTTTGTGCAGTTGGAAATATAGGAAAAGCCTGTTCAAAGGCTGTTTTAGAATATCTGCAGGACTGTGAAAGGGCTTATAAGGAAGGGCAAAAAGCTTCTAGTCAAAACCCTGCCTCTCAAGAAGATATATCTACCCAAGCGCCATCTGCCCAAAAAACATCATCCAAAACCTGCTAGAATTTGCACGTAAGTCAGATGAGGCTCCTTATTTAGTTGCAGAACTTTCAAGCTTTCAGCTCTTTTTGTGCTCAAGCTTTAATCCTTGTGCCGCAGCCTTACTTAATATTAGTCCAGATCACCTGGAGTGGCATAAGAGCCAAGAGCATTATTGTGCTTCAAAATTTAAGCTATTTGAGGATGCGCCCGCTACCAGGACTTTAATACTTAGAGAGCAAGAGCTGCAAGATTATCCAAAGCTAGCTCAGAGCCTTGCCCATTCTCATGCCGCTATCTGTGTTTTGCTTAAAGAGAATACGCAGACCAGTAAGGCTGCAGTGCAAGAATCTTCTTCTAGTGATTATGCATACGTGCAAGAGCAGGATCTTTTTCTAGAGTGCTCTGGTGAAAAGTGTAGGCTGAGCAGTGCAGCTAATCTTAAGATTAAGGGCAGACATAACTTAGAAAACTGCCTAATGGCATCATATCTTGCCTATTCCTGTGGACTAAGCATAGAAGAAATTCGAGAAGCTATCACAAGTTTTACAGCTTTAGAGCATAGAATAGAATTTGTAGCCCAGATTGATTCTTGCTCTTTTTATAATGACTCAAAGGCTACAAATATTGATGCAGCCACACAGGCCTTAGGTGCCTTTGACGATAAGCCCTTGATCATCCTGTTAGGAGGGCACGATAAGGGTGCAGATCTAAGTGCTTTTGCAGCCCGGGTCCTAGCTCGCTGTAAGGCTGCAATCTGCTTTGGAGAAGCCTCTGAGCTCTTTTATGCAGCACTCAGCAAGGCTCAGCCAGAGCAGCTGCAGAGTAAAACTTGCAAGCTTATCAAAGCTTCCAACTTAAAGGAAGCTTTTGATCTCAGTTTGAAAGAGCTTGCAGCGGGAGATTGCGTGGTCTTATCGCCAGCATGCTCTTCATATGATGAGTTTAACAATTACCAAGAGCGCGGTAGATTTTTTAAAAGCCTTGTTCTTGAAAACGTGCAGAAAGGGGGAGAGTAATGAGTATATTAAAGACCGTTTTGAATGCCAGAAAACAAAGCTCAAGCAAGGCTTCAAGTGCATCAAAGCGCAGCCTTAAGGATCTCCCTTCTGATATTTTAGTACCACGTATGCTGGTTATTGGAGCAGCTTTTCTCTTGGTATGTATTGGTCTGGTGATGATTTTTTCTGCTTCATCCATTGTTACTATTACCAAGTTTAATAATCCGTTTTACTATATCCAGCGTCAGTTAGTCTATGTAATAGCGGGTCTAATAGCTTGTGTCATAGCTAGCAAGCTTAATTACCGGCGCTATAGCATACTTATTTGCTGGATCTTTTGGGCGATTACCCTTATTGCCCTTGCATATGTTGCTTTTTCTTCTAAAGGTGCTCAAGCTTTGGGTGCAAAGCGCTGGCTTATGATCTTTGGTTTTACCTTTCAGCCTACTGAGTTTGCAAAAATTACCATACTTTTGCTTATGTCTTCTGCGCTTGCATCTTTTCATGAAAGGCGCATTGATTCAAGAACTTTGATTATCATAACGCTGGTGGGTGTAGCCTTGCCTCTTGGCCTAATCATTACGCAGCCAGATTTGGGAAGCTGCATTATTATTGTGGTTACGCTTATCTGTCTTATCTGGCTTATGGGTCTACCGCTACGCTATCTGCTGTATACCTTTGGCACTGTTGCTCTTGTGGTGAGCATTTTTGTGCTCACTTCAGAATTTAGACGCAACCGTTTAATTGCAACATTTAATCCCTGGCTTGATGCCCAAGGAGCAGGTTACCAGCAGGTACAAGGTATTTATGCTCTCGCTTCGGGAGGCATATTTGGTCTAGGCTTAGGCAACTCCAGACAAAAGTTTTCTTATCTTCCAGAGGCCCATACAGATTTTATCTTTGCCATCATTGGTGAAGAGCTGGGTCTTATCGGCGCCTTAATCATTATCATTTTATTTGTTGCGCTTATATTTGGTGGTCTGCAAATTGCACGCAAGGCACCTGATATGATGGGCAAGTTAATTGCCTGTGGGGCCACCTCATGCATAGCTATTCAAGCAGGTATCAACCTTTTTTGCGTAGTGGGTTTCTTTCCGGTTACTGGTAAGCCCTTGCCCTTTTTAAGCTATGGTGGATCTTCTATCATTACTTCGCTGATCTTTGTGGGCCTTTTGCTTAATGTGTCGATAATGACGGGCAAAACTGCTCACTTAGGAAGAACAAGAAAAGAGCAGCGCAAATCAGAGCGTGCCCAGCGCAGGAGAGCCTCCTTTACCATTGTAGACTAGGTATCTGTAATAGGCTCACTTAAGTTTTAAGGGCTGTAAGCTCACTGTTTTAGGTGGTTTGCTTAGCTCTTAGACGCTCGTTCTTTTAGGAGCATTCATGAAGTTTGTTCTTGCTGCAGGAGGTACTGCAGGGCATATAAATCCAGCTTTAGCTCTGGCAGAGGAGCTGTGTGACAGAGGCCATGAGGTTATGATGCTGGGAAACCCCTTGGGTTTAGAGGCTAGGCTGGTGCAAGAAGCGGGTCTACCCTTTATTGGTATTGCGAGTTCAGGTTTTGATAGAGCACATCTATCTAGTGCGGTTGGTTTTATCAGACGAGTGCAAAAAGGCAAACAAATACTCAAGCGCCGTTTTAAAGAAGAACAGGTAGATGCTTTAGTTGGCTTTGGTGCCTATGTTGAGGTTGCTGCTACTTTGGCAGCGCGTAAACTCAAGATTCCTTATATGCTGCATGAGCAAAACTCTGTTCCCGGCCTTGCAAATCGTTACTGCAGCCGTCATGCACATCTTGTTGCACTTAGTTATCCAGAAGCTAAGCCTTATTTTGCTTGGCGTGGTAAAATGCCAAAGACAAGATTTATTACTACGGGAAACCCCGTGCGTCGCTCGCTGCTTATGCATGAGCCCCTTTTGGCGCGAGAAGCCTTAGGTATTAAAGAAGATGAGCGCCTCTTGCTCATCTTTGGCGGCTCATTAGGGGCGCGCCATCTTAATGAGAGCCTCATAGCTGCTCTAGAGATTATTTTGGCTCAAAAGGATCTCAAGGTAATCCACGCCAGCGGCGCACAAGATTATGAAAATGCTTGCATGCTTTTTAATGCTGAGTTTGATCGCCTGCTCTCCCAAGGTAAGCTTAAAGAGTCTGACAGGCAGCGCTGGCAGATTCATGAGTATATTAATGATATGGGTGTATATATGAGAGCAGCTGATTTGGTTATCTCTAGGGCTGGAGCCAGTTCTTTGGCAGAAATTTCTGCCCTGGCGCTACCTGCGCTTTTGGTTCCTTACCCCTATGCCCGAGCTAACCATCAGTTTAAAAATGCTCAGCACTTACTTAAAAGCGGGGCAGCTCAGCTTATTGCAGATGCTGATCTTGATAACAAAGAGCTGCTGTGGTCTTGTCTTAGGTCTTTTTTGGGCGATAAGGACGCAGCGCAGAATATGCGCCTTAAGGCTTTAGAACTAAGCGGTGAAGGGGCAAGCTACAAGTTAGCAAATGCTGCAGAGTTAGTGGCGGAAGGAATGAATGGTGCAGGGATTTAAACGCGTACACTTTATTGGTGTTGGCGGCGTGGGTATGAGCGGTATAGCACGCGTGCTCCACCAAAGAGGCTTTGAGGTAAGCGGTTCAGATCTTAAAGCTTCTAAGTATACGCGCAAGTTGCAAGAAGAAGGACTTGAGATCTATATTGGTCACAGCCCTGCTAATCTAGAGGATAGCCGCCCCGATATTATCGTCATCTCAAGCGCAATTCCAGAATCTAATCCAGAGCTTAAGGCTGCTCATGAGGCGGGCATTCCTGTGTACAGGCGTGCTCAGATGCTGGCAGAGCTGGCGCGCGGCAGAAAAACTATAGCCTTTGCTGGTACTCACGGAAAGACCACCTCTTCATCTATGGCAGCCTCAAGCTTTGATAGGATGGGGCTTGAGCCCACCTTTCTTATAGGCGGCTCTATTGATGGCTATGACACTAACGGAAATAACGGTGCGGGCGAATTTTTTATTTGTGAGGCAGATGAGTCTGATGGTTCCTTTCTTTATCTTGACCCCAGCATTGTAGTGGTAAGCAATATTGAAGCAGACCATCTTGATCATTATTCAGGGCTTGATGAAATTAAGGAGATCTTTAAAAAGTTCATGGCTTCTGTAGGCCCGGATGGAACCATTATAGTTTGTGGCGATGATGAAGAGCTGCTCAGTTTAGCAAGGCAGGCTGCCTTTCAATATGCCTTGTGCGCTCAGGAGCACAAAGCTCAAGAAGAGGAGTCTTTACAGCAGGCGCATTTTCAGCAGACTCGTTTACAACAAGGAACAAGTTCTCAAGATAATGTTGCCTTGCAGAATGTGGGACCCAAGGTATTAAGCTATGGCTTTGCCCAGCATAATGACGTGGTTTGCAGCTTAAGACCGCGCATAGATGAAGCCAATCTTATGCAATCTTGTTTTAGCTTAAGCTTTCCTGATGCAAGCAGTGTAGAGCTTCATATTGATAGAAATCCTGGAATACATAATGTCTTAAATGCTAGTTCGGTTATGTGTGCTGCTTATGCCTGTGGTCTTGACATGCAAAAAGCTGCAGAGGCGCTTTCATCTTTTAGTGGCGTGCGCAGACGCTTTGATTATGTAGGAAGTTTTAATGGTGTGACCATAGTTGATGATTATGGCCATCATCCTACAGAGATTGCAGCTACTCTAAAGGCAGCTGCTAGCCTTAATTACAAGCACCTGCGGGTAGTATTTCAGCCGCATCGTTATACCAGAACACAGGCTTTTGCTAAAGACTTTGGGCGCGCCTTTGATGAGGCAGACAGCGCCATTTTTATGGATGTGTATGCAGCGGGAGAAAGCCCCATACCAGGAATTACGGGCAAAACTCTTATCAGAGAAATCCAGGCGCGCTTGCCGCATAAGGATTTAGCATATTTCCCTTCTCGCCCCGAGCTTATCGACTATCTCTTAGTAAAGTGTGAGCCTGGAGACCTCTTATTAACCATGGGTGCAGGAGATGTGACCTCTATAGGACCTGCGCTTCTTGAGCACTATGAAAAGGCACGCGATACCCATGAATAGTCTTGAGGGCAATGTGGAGAACAGTTTAGAGAGTAATCTTGGAGCTTTTGAAGCGCTCTCAGCTCAGCTACAAGGTCAGGTGCTTGCCGATGAACCCTTGTGGCGTCATAACTCCTATCGCATAGGGGGTAAAGCTGATTTCTATATTCATCTTGATTGCCTCTCTGATATTTCGCGCGCTCTTGAGCTCTTGGAGCAGCATGAGATTTCGTGGGTTATCTTGGGTAAAGGTACTAATCTTTTAGTATCAGATCTTGGTTATAGAGGTGCAGTTCTTGTCTTGGGCTTGGAGTTTAAGCAGTTTAGCATTTCTGATGAGGGAGAGCTGGTAGCAGGAGCTGCTGTCTTAAGCTCACGTTTGGTGCAAGCTGCTTATACAAAAGGTTTTGGAGGTCTTGAGGTTTTAGCGGGAGTCCCTGGCACCTTAGGTGGGGCACTTGCTATGAATGCGGGTACAAAAGATGAATGGATTGGTTCTCTTGTCCAAAGCCTGGTAGTCTATATTCCAGGTAAAGGCCTGCGCCGAATTCAGGGATATGAAATAGACTGGTATTATCGCTGTTCAAACCTTCCAAGAAATGCAATTATTTTGGAGGCGGTTTTACAGCTTAAGCCCTGTGTAAAAGAAGAGCTCAGAGCTAAAATGGAGAGCTTGCTTAACAGGCGCAAGAGAACTCAGGACCTTAAGTATCCAAGTTGTGGATCTGTATTTGTAAACCCCGAAGGCAGATCAGTGGGTAGACTGGTTGAAGACTTGGGGCTTAAGGGGACAAGCCATGGTGGGGCTCAGATCTCTGAGCGTCATGGTAATTTTATTGTTAACAAGGGCAAGGCAAGCGCCCAAGATGTGCTGGCCTTGATAGCATTAATTAAACAAAAGGTGGGGGAGAGCTATGGCATTGAACTTTCGACCGAAGTCAAATTCCTTGGCTTCTAAGTCAGCATCTCCCAAAATGGGCACTCAAAAAGCTAAGAGTTCAAGGGGGACAGCGCGCAGCGTGCGCATAAATCCCAATAATAATGCTCAGGCTACAGCTCAGTTTAAGGCAAAGCTCAAACCCAAAACGGGTACTCAGACAGCTTTGACAGGAAGGGGCTTAGCGAGCGCATCTGATAAGGCCATGCCCCATACCCATAAGAATAAGCAGAGCATGGCCTCTAAACTGCAATTACATTCTGTTTTATCAGGCTTAAAAAACTTTAAGAGAGATAAAAAGAAGCAAGATAGCGGGTTTAGGCGAGAAGCTATTGGCAAAACCCCACAGAAAACATCACAAGGAGGCTTGGGAGCTTCACAGCTAGCCCGGCAGGTGGACTCGCAGGTGAGCACTCAGGCGGACCTTGGTGCGCGGACGAGTCTTGGCGCGCGGGCGAGCACACGGACGGGCACGCAGCAAGATCGCGCATCCAGGCCAAGACGTCGTAATCAAGAACGCCGCTCCCAAGAAAGGCCCGCAAGCAAGCTTTTTGCTCAGCTTGGTTTTAGTCGCTTAGCTATTATCGGCATACTTATTTGCGTGATAGTTTGTGGCGCAGCTTATACGGGACTTATGTATGCACCCTTTTTGCGTGTAACAGAAGTTCAAGCCCAACCAACCGAACATCTTAGCCAAGATGAGATCTTGCGTTTGGCACAAATTGGGGATTCCGAGAATATCTTGCGTATCTCTACGCGCGATATTTCTGCACGTATTAAAGAGAATCCCTGGGTTGAAAAAGTTGAGGTATCTAGGCATTTTCCTCATACCCTTAATATTGCGGTAACAGAGCGCCAAGTGCCAGTTATTGCGGTGGTTAAGGGGGGTCAAGAGGCTTGGTATATTGGTATTGATGGTACCTGGATTCAGCCTTTGGCTCTAAAGATTGATCCTCTTGAGCAGGCAAAGCTGGCATCTGCACAGGCAAGCGCAGAAGCTCAGGCAAGCGCGCAGGAGAAGTCGGGCTCCGATGCGACTGACTCAAAGAATGAGCAGCAGAATAATAAGCAGGACAGCAAGCAGGGCAATAAACAGGGTAACAAGCAGGGCAATAGCTCTAATAATGCCAATAACAATAAAAACAATAGCAATAAGAACAGTAATAATAGCGGCAACAACAAGGATTCTTCTAAGCAGGCCTCTGATCAAGAAGAACAAGGAAAGCGCTCTGAGGGAGTATCGCTAGCAACTCCTGAACAGACACAGCAAATGCAGGCTAGCAGTCTTTTGGGGCAGGCTCAAAAGCAGGCTGAGCAAGAAGGGCGTATCTTTATCTTTAATGTTGAAGAAAGCTTAGTTCCCAAGGCGGGCGAGCACCTCCCAGATGGAGCTCTTTCTGCCTGTATAGATTACATTACAGGTTTTAGCCAAAATCTTGTTCCCCTTATTAAAGAGATGACCTGTCCCAATAAAAGTTCTGTGGGAGCGCGTTTAAGAAATGGCGTAAGCCTTTCTTTGGGTGCTCCTAAAGATGCCTCAGATATTAGCCTTAAAGAGAGTGTGATTTTGGCCTTACTTAAAGAACATGAGCATGAGATCACCTATATTAATGTTCGCGTTCCCAACCAGCCTGCTTGGAGAGGTTTGGGATCTACAGGTGCAGCCAATGTCAAACAAGAAACTGAGAACACTAAGCAAAATTCAGCCGAACAGACGGGTGGCAATCAGGCTGGAGCTTCTAACTAAGCTAAGATTCAGACTGTGCTAAGTTGCTAGCTGCAATAAACTGCATGCCGCAGTTTTCATCTGCATGCTTTAAGCTGCAAACTGCAAGCTGTAAGTTGCAAGCCGCGAGCTGCAAGCTTCACGACAAGCACCTGCTGCCTGCTATCACAGCCGATTAAAGCAAGCGGGACAAAAGAGAAATAGAACAGGGTGTATAGCCTCAAGTTTTGCGTGAACTGTGAAGAACTATGAAGCTTTCTAAAAAATTTTCCCTTATATGTTGACCAGACCTGCGCTTTTATGCAATTATGATGCGTCAGACTTTTACCCTAAAGCTCAAGTAAAACTAGAGACTTTAGGTCCTGTGTAGTCATTAATGTAAGCTTAAACTTGAAGCTACCAGTAATAATAATCAGGCTGGTTGTACCCAAACGGAGGAAGCAATGCTAGAGCAAAACGCTGAGACCAACTATTTGGCAGTCATTAAGGTTGTAGGAGTTGGCGGTGGCGGCACTAACGCGGTTAACCGCATGATTGAGGCGGGTGTACGCGGCGTTGAATTTATCGCTGTAAACACTGATGCTCAGGCACTCCTTATGTCAGATGCTGACGTAAAAGTACATATTGGTACTGATCTAACCAAGGGCTTGGGTGCTGGCGCTAACCCAGAGGTTGGTGCCCAGGCAGCAGAAGAATCAAGAAATGAAATTAAGGCAGCTCTTGCTGGCGCTGATATGGTTTTTGTAACTGCTGGTGAGGGTGGCGGAACCGGTACAGGTGCTGCTCCTGTTGTTGCAGAGATTGCCAATAATGAGGTTGGTGCGCTAACCGTTGGTGTTGTTACCAAGCCCTTTACTTTTGAGGGGCGTCAGCGCAAACGCAGTGCAGAAGAGGGCGTAGCTCGTCTTGCTGAATGCGTAGATACCCTCATTGTTATTCCAAATGATCGTCTTTTAGAGATTGCTGAAAAGAAAACTTCAATGCTTGAAGCTTTCAAGATTGCAGATGACGTGCTGCGTCAAGGTACTCAGGGTATCACAGACCTTATCACTGTTCCTGGTCTTATCAACCTTGACTTTGCTGATGTACGCGCCATTATGAAGGATGCAGGTAGCGCCATGATGGGTATTGGTGTTGCATCTGGTGAAAACAGGGCCGTAGAAGCTGCACAAGAGGCCATTTCTTCTCGTCTGCTTGAGTCTTCCATTGACGGTGCAGACCGCGTCTTGCTTTCTGTAACTGGTGGTTCTGATCTGGGTCTTCTTGAGGTTACTGAGGCAGCAGAGGTTGTAAGCAATGCTGTAGATCCTGAGGCAAATATCATCTTTGGTTCTGTTATTGATGATAGCCTGGGTGATCAGGTACGCGTTACCGTTATTGCTACCGGTTTTAAGGGTCAGCAGGCAAGCCAGTCAAGCTTTGACTATTCGGGAAAAGACAGTGCAATGTATGGCCGTTCAAGTCAAAACCGTTCCAGCCAAAGCCAGGCTAATGCAAGTGGTTTTACCCCCTTTGGAGATAAAGAATTTAACATTCCTGATTTCTTAAAGCGTGGTAATTTCTAAAGTCGGCTTATCCTTTTGAGTTCTGAATTTATATGAGCTTAAGTCTTCCTTGCTTAAGTAAACAAGAGTATATGGGGGCGATCTACTTTACTGACAAAGCTTTGCTGGAGTCAGAAGGGGTCGCCCTTGCCTTTACTACGCGCTCGCTTCAGGATCAAGAGCCTTCTTTAGAGGCCGATAAGCCCTTTTCAGGACTTAATATGGCACCTCTTAGTACTTGTTTGAGAGCCCTTCCTCTAGACAAACAAGAGGAGCTGAGCAGAATTTATGCCGCAGATAAGGATGCTTATCTTACTAATAGATCCTTGGTGCTTGAAGCTTTGGGCTTAGATGCTCATCTTGCGTGCATGAGTTTAGAGCAGGTGCATGGTAAAGTGCTTGTCTGTGTGGCTGATCATCGAGAAGAGATAGCCCGCCGTTTAGATCAAGGACTGGGGCTTGCAAATTTTGCTCAAGCTGACGGCCTTGTTTTATCGCCCAAAGATAAACTTGCTGGAATTTTGTGTTATGCAGACTGCGTCCCGCTTATCATTGTGAGTCCCAACAAGGAGCTTAGCTTGCTTCATTCTGGCTGGAAGGGAAGTGCTGCTCATATTTTATCTGAAGGCGCAAAGGCCTTGGCACAGCGCAGCTCTTGTGAGATTTCAGAGATGAATTTGTATATTGGACCGCACATTTATTGGCAGGATTATCCAGTAAGTTTTAGCAGATACCAAGAGTTTTGTGAGGCTTTTAAGGCCTTTGAGGGCGCAGATAAGCTTATTGCTCTACATGAGTCTTTAAGCCTTGAGGCTGCTGCCAGTGAGAGCAGTGCTGCCGATAAGGGCACTACCAATAAAGAACTGGGCAATACGGGCAGACAGTATTATTTGAATCTGCTAGAGGCTTTGCGTTTTGAGGCGCTAAACTTAGGTTTTAGTCCCAAGCGCATTTGTTTTTGTGGGGAATATACTTCTAAAGATAGTAAGGCTTATTTTAGTTATCGTCTGCAAGATGGCCTCTGTGGTCGCATAGCTGCGATAGCTGGATTTAGAGATAGCTAAGAAGAGGAGATAGTCATGATGAGACGACAGCTTGATGAGGATATGGCGGCATTGGCGCTTGACACCTTGCAGATCATGGATGCAATTACAGACGAGCTACATCAGGCTATTGATGCTCTTGTTCAGGCGGATGTAGATGAAGCTCAGGCGGTTCGCAAGCGCACCCGCCTTATTGATGAGCGCTGTGCTGGTATTGAGCAGCGCGTGTATGAGCTTATCGCCATGCAAGCTCCGGTGGCTTCTGATTTAAGATTTTTACAGTCCCTGGTATATATTTCATTTAACTTGGAGCGCATGAGTTCTCATACGCGTTCTATTGCTAAGGCAGTGCGCCGCTTGGGTGAACACCATATTGCAAATTCTCTGCTTTCGCTCATTAACGCTGAGGCCTCCTTGGTCTTTAGGGTCTTAGGGGAGATGCGCCAGGCTTATGCAAACAAAGATCTTCAAACGGCAGTGGCACTCCCTGCTTTAGATGAGCCTGTTGATTCCCTGTATAAGCAATTCTTTAGGGAGTTTGGACGCAGTAAAGAGCAAGAGGACGATGATCTTATTACCACGCGTTTTGTAATGACAAGTCGTTATCTTGAGCGTATTAGCGATAATGCCGTAGAAATTGGCAATCGCCTAGTATTTATGTATACGGGCAAGCGCCTGCCTTTGGGAAAGCTTACTGATTTGAGCCCTGAAGAGCTTAAAAGTTTGTACGCCACGGTGGCAAGCTTTGATCCAGCAGCTTCTTTAAGTCAACACGCAGAGCCTTTGCAAGAAGAACAAGAGGCTTAAAGGAGAGAGCTCATGAAACTCCTGTGCGAGCCTAGTGCCAAAGAGCTCGAAGAGCTCAATGCTAAACTTCAGAACATAGGTTTTGATTCTATAGACATGCGCTACCTTGAGGCAATGCGCAAAAGCCTTTTGAATCTAGAGCAAGAGATAGCCTTAGCTGTAAAAAGACGCATAGAGCATCAACGGCATCAACAGCATCAACAGCCCAAACAGGCGTATGAGTTAAGGCAGGGCTCAAAGAGCTCAGCTTGGCCGCGACTTTTGGCAGTTTCAAAAACAGTAGACATGCCTGAACTGTTAACAGCCTATGCGCTTGGTCTTAGACTGTTTGCTGAGAATAGGCCGCAAGAGCTGCAAAGAAAATCCCAGCTTCTCAAGGAAATGGGTTTATCCGATAAGGTAGAGCTACATCTTATTGGACATCTTCAAACTAATAAGCTTAAAATTGCTACCCAGCATGCAAAGCTTATTCATTCTATTGACAGTTTGCATCTGGCAAGCGCTTTGTCTGATCGGCTGGAAAAAGAAGCTCAAAAGCTGCGCGAGGCACAGCAAGCGCCAGAGGGGCGGGGTGCAGCAGAGACACAGCAAGTGTCAGAGGAGTGTGGCGCAGCAGAGGCACAGCAAGCGCCAGGGGTGCAAGATGTCTTGTTGGAAATCAATATTAGTGGTGAAGAAAGCAAATCAGGTTTTAGCCCCTTAGAGCTCAAAGAGCAGCTACCTGAGCTTTGCAGGCTCAAGCATCTAAGACTGCGTGGTCTTATGTGTATGGCACCCCAATATATTGATCTTAATGAGGAAGAGCGTAGCAGGCAGCTTAGCAAGATTTTTACTCACTTGCGTGAACTTAGAGATGAGCTTCAGTGTGAGCTTGATGAGCAGCAGGCTGCTGGTAAAATTCTGCAAAAAATACAGCTTGATGAGCTTTCTATGGGAATGAGCGGAGATTTTGTCCCTGCTATAGAACAAGGGGCTACAATCATCAGATTAGGGAGATCTATATTTCATCCCCCCGTAGGGATCTAAACGAAGCTAGAGAACTGCACAACAGAGAACTGCACAACAAGAGAACTGCACAACAAGAGAACTATACAACGAGAGTAGGCCATAAGATGAAGTTTTTAGATGATCTTAAAGCGCGCTTTACTGGTGAGCAGCGCTATGACAATTATGATGAAAACTATGATGATGCATATGAAGGCACTTATGATGATGCCTATAATAGCTATGCTACTTATGCAGATTCTTATTCAGACGCTTATGAAGATGGCTATGGAACAAGTCACAGAGCTTCATCTGCTGCCTACTCTACGGATTATGCTCGTGATACCTACGCTCAGCCCTCAGCTGCAGAAAGTGTAACGGTTCTGCCACGATCTCAGCGTGAAAGTTCAGCCTATTCGTATGCTGCTCGTGATGGTGTACTTGAGGCAGAAGAAAGCTTTGCTCAGCTTCCCCGAGGCCCAGTTCCAGCAGCTAGACGTAGCTCAGAGCATATTTATGACAGTTCATATACCAGCGCATATGAGTCCAAAGTACCTTCAACTTCTGAACCCAGTGTAAGAAAGCAAGAGGATTTTGGAAGACAGCTCTCAAAGGGTTTTTACCTCTTTGAGGTTGAGTCTTATAACCAGGCAGAGCTTATCGTCAAGCGCCTAAAACAGGGACAGCAGGTAGCTGTGTCATTAAAAGGTACACGAGTAGATGTGGCAAAGCGCATTTTAGACTTTTGTTTTGGCGCTATTTTTGCCTTAGATGGTAGGGTAGAAAAGGTGGGCGATAAGGTCTTTGTTTTCTCGCCCAACAATCAAAGATTAAGTCAGGATGATAAAACTAAGCTTTCCAGACTTTAAGATCTATGTGAAGTGCAAAGCTGCAGCTGGTCGCAAGAACAGCAAAGCGTGACACCAGCTGCTCACAACAACAAGGCGCAAGAACAGTACAGCGCAGGGACAGCAGCTAGCCGCTATAGAAGCTGGCCACTACAGGAGCTGGAAGCTTTGGCAGATAAAGGAGAATGGCGTAGATGATGATAAAAGGCATATTATTGGGTTTGATTCAGTTTTATAGCCTAGCAATTATAGTGTCGGTGCTTATGAGCTGGATACCAGATTCAGGTGAGGGAGTGGTTCACGACCTAAGAATGGTGCTGAGTCGAATTACTGAGCCCTATCTAAGTATTTTTAGACGCTTTATTCCTGCAATTGGCGGCATGGTTGACATTTCTCCTATTTTTGCCATCTTATTTTTGGAATTCTTATCATATTTAGTGCGTGTATATTTGTAAGCTTTTATAAAGTTTAGTTATAATGAAGGACTATAAAGGACGTATTCACTGTCTTTCAATGGAAGGATAAGACCCATGAGTATTACACCTGCAGATATCCAGCAGATGCGTTTTTCAGAAGCTAAGAGAGGCTACAACCCAAGTGAGGTTGACGTATTTCTAGAGACCTGCGCAGCTGAGGTTGACGCTATGCTTAGAAAGATTGCAGATCTTAAGGGTCGCCTCACCAATGCAGAGCAACAGCTTGCACAAACTCAGTCACAGCTAGCTTCTCGTCCTGCTCCAGTGCAGGCTGCTCCTGTATCTAGCACAGGCGCAACTGAGCAGCAAATCTCAGCAGCTCTTATCACTGCTCAGCAAAGCGCAGATAGAATTGTTGGAGAGGCAAAAGCAGAGGCAAGCCGCATTAGAGAAGAGGCAGATAATAAGGCACGTGAGGTTATTCGTCAGGCACTTGCAGAAAAGCAAGCAGAACTTGATGAGATTGAGCGCCTCAAAGCTTCTCGTGAAGAATTCCGTGCAAGCTACTTAAAGCTTATTCAGCACTTTAAAGATGATGCTAATGCAGTATTTCCCAAGGCCATGTTAAGCAGTAGTACCCCCAATGGCTCAGAGCCCAAAAAGGCTGCTCCTGCTGCGGCCGTTCCTGCTCAGAGCGCTGTAGCACAAAGCCCAGCACCTGCTCCAGTAGCACAGGATGCCGATAAGACCGTTTTGGCTCCAGCTCTTAATGCATCTGTTGATGTGGATGACTTGGACTAATATCTAGCTTAGCCTAGCCGTAAGTCTATTGCTGTATATAAGCTCCTTTTAGCCCCAAGCTAGAAGGAGCTTTACTTTTTTACCTTACAAGCTGTCTATAAGCACTCAGAAAAGTCTAAGCTATTATGCGGAGCATTTTTCATCTAGCTGTTCGATTTTTTATACATAAGAACAAAATCTGTATAAAACGTGATTTTTAGTGCTTAATTAGATCAGGGAAACTAAGTTAAATTTTTTAACACAAGTCTTTGATTTTAGCTTCCTCTTAGCTTGTGTGTGTGGCAGAAATAAGGTCTGACAGATCATAGAAAGTGCTAAATTCCAAGAAAACAATAAGATAGACGATCAAGAATAAAATTTTATATATTATCACATTTTTAAACAAAAAGTTAAGACATCCTTTCACCCGTTTACCTTAAATAATTG